>NZ_LPWF01000038.1 GCF_001723305.1 Methyloceanibacter superfactus | reverse complement strand
CGATGCGCCGGAACCGGAACCCGAGCCGGAGCCCGCAAGCAGCGCGCCGGCCGATGCCGCGCCTGAGCCCCCTGCCCCGGCCGAGAACGTCGAGATCGCCGCTTCGATCCGTGACCCTGCCGCCCGCCGCCAATGACGGCTCAACCCGCTATGGCATCGAGATCGGCACCGTGGGCAAACGCGATGAGCTGCGGCCGTTGTGGCGGGAGTTCCTGACCAATCACGCCGCCCTCGTGGCCGGGCTGCAGCCGCGCCGCATCCTAGCCCCGGACAAGAAGTGGCGGCTGATCGCCGGCCCCTTCGCCAACGCCCAGGACGCCGAAGGCGCCTGCAGCCTGTTCAAAAAAGCGGACCGGCCCTGCGCGGCGACGGTCTATGCGGGTGACGCGCTCTAGCCATCAAGCCCCGGCGACGACTCAATGGTGCGGACGGGGAATGACCGCCTCGCCGGTCGCCGCCTTGTCGGGCGCGACCACCACATACGCGCCGTCGACAATCTGGGTCAGCACCATCGCCTTGGCGACGTTCTTGCCAGTCGCGTCGAACTTGATCGGGCCGTAAAAGCTCGCGAGATCCGTTGCGGCGATGGCGTCGCGGACCTTCTCGGGATCCAGGGTCTGCGCGCGGGCGAAGGCGTCGGCAAAGACATAGACCGCGGCGGCGGACTGGGCCGCCTGATACGGCGCTTCATAGCTATAGACCTGCTCGAACAGTGTGGCGAAGTCCTCCGCCGAGCCAAACAGCTTGCCCTTGTGCTTGAGCGAGCGGTGCCATTGTTGGGCGCAGAAGACATGCTGAGACTCCGTGGGCCGCTTCTCGGCGAGTTGCGCGGAGTCGCAATGGGTGAGTGCGATCACCGGGACGTCGACACGTAACGCCTCGATCTGAGTGACGGCGGTGAGCGCGCCTTTCTCATGACCGGAGACGAAGAGAATGTCGGGCTTGAGCGCCTTCACCTTGTCGAGAGTCACCGACATGTCGTCGAGCGCAGACGGCAACCGGTCGTCGAGCACGCAGTTGAGGCCCCGGTCCGCCGCCTCGGCAAGCAGGCCGGCGCGCACATCCTGCGCGAAAGGATCGTCCTCGGTGGCAATGGCAAGCGTGAGCTCTTGTGGTTTCTTGCCGAGCTTGCCGGCATTCTCGGCGACGAGGTCGATGACCGGTGTCAGATACTGATCAGAGGTCGACAGCACGGCGAAGAGATAGCGGTTGCCCTTGGTGAAGAGCTCCCGCGCGGCGCCGTTGGCTTCGATCATCGGGATCTTGTGGCGCTCGATGATCGGCAGAATGGCTTGGGTCAGGCCTGAGCTATACGGCCCGAGAAGAAATTTCACGCCGTCTTGCTGGATCAGCCGCTCGACGAGCTTGGTCCCGCGCGCGGGCGAGGATTCATCGTCGTAATAGCGGATATGGAGCCGGTAGGGCTTGCCGCCGATCTTGCCGCCCCGATTGTTGATCCGGGTCACGGCGAGATCGTAGCCATTCTTGGTGTGCGCGCCATTCAGCGCAAATTTTCCAGTCAGCGAAAGGGTGGCGCCCAGCGTGATGGCCTCATCGGCGCCGTGCGCGAATCCAGCGCTCAACAAGGGCAGGACTAAACCGAGTCCTGCCAACAGCCCTTTAAGAGGCGACACGTAAGGCCCCCGCCGCATTCGAATCCTCGTGTGTACACAGGATACGCGCGAATTGGTGACGGCGCATTAATTGCAAACCGTCTGTCCGCGTCGAGGATGTCAGAGTTTGTCCGTGTTGAAGGTGTCGCAGGCCTGGAGATTGCCGTCCTCGTAGCCGCGGCGGAACCAGCGGACACGCTGGGTCGAGGAGCCGTGGGTGAAGGAGTCCGGCACCACATAACCTTGCGTCTGCTTCTGGATGCGATCGTCACCGATGGCGCTCGCCGCACCCAACGCCTCGTCGATATCGCCAGGCTCGATGAGTCCCTTGTCGGCCTGCATCTGATGCGC
The DNA here is from genome assembly GCF_001723305.1 of Methyloceanibacter superfactus. Classification (GTDB taxonomy): domain Bacteria; phylum Pseudomonadota; class Alphaproteobacteria; order Rhizobiales; family Methyloligellaceae; genus Methyloceanibacter; species Methyloceanibacter superfactus. Next base: position 56,901 of record NZ_LPWF01000038.1, on the reverse strand, counting down.
CCACACACCGGCGAAGCAATCGGCCTGCAATTCCATGCGGACCTGAATGGCGTTGGCCTGCTTGGTGCTCACTTGGCGACGCAGGGCTTCAACCTTGTCGGCGATGCCGAGCAGCTTCTGCACGTGATGGCCGACCTCATGCGCCACGACATAGGCTTGCGCGAAGTCGCCCGGCGCGCGGAAGCGATTTCTCAGCTCCCGATAGAAATCGAGGTCGATATAGACCTTCTCATCGCCGGGACAGTAGAACGGCCCCATGGCCGACATGCCCGTGCCGCAAGCCGAGCGCACATAGCCGTCGAACAAGACGAGGGTCGGCTCGCGATAGCGCTGACCGTAGCGCCGGAAAGTTTGTGTCCAGGCGTCCTCGGTGGTGGCGAGCACGACCGAGACAAAGCTCTTGAGCTCGTCAGCGCTCGCCGTTGCCGGGCCGCTGTAGGTCGGCGCCCCGCCCGTCCGGCACGGGCGCGGAACGTTGGTCGTATCGGGCCGTTGCTGCGGCAAGCGAATGTCGGGGAAGCCAGCGCCACCGCTGCCACCGCTCGGTTGACCGCCTTGCATGAGCACGGAGGGATCGAGACCGAAGAACAGCATGAGGCCGAGGATGATCAGCAGGCCGACAATGCCGATACCGCCACCCCGGCCCGAGGACCCGCCGCCGCTCGGAAAGCGCATGCCGCCTCCGCCGCCCGGGAACGGGAACCCGAAACCCCGGCGCTGACCGCGCCGGTCCTCGACATTCTGGCTTTCTCTTTGGCCGCGCCACCGCATCTCAAATCCTCACGCCGTACGAAACTCTCGAGCATTGTGCATGGGGCACGCGGGCGCACAAGGCTCCTGGCTCATGGCAAGCCCCAGGACAATCCGCGCCGCGGCCTTCCGCAAGACGCCGTCCCGCTACACCGCCATTTTTCGCCAAGAGGGTGAGAACGGGCCCGCAAATCCTTGTTGCTATTAAAGATACTGACAAGGAATCGTCACAGAACTGCCATAGGCCCCAGGCATTCTTCCTATGCCCAGTTATGTTCGGTCTGGGTAGGTAGTGCGTTCTGTGTATTGCGTACGAGCCCTGGCACTCCCCGCGCCGGGGCTCTTCTTTTTTGTCCAAACGCACCCGCCAATGCTTACCGTTTGGCCAGGTTCACCGGCCGGCGCGCCCGCTCTCTCTTCACTCCAAGGCAAATCGAGGCGGCCCTGTTCTCGGTCGAGGCCGGGCCGCCCCGTCTCAATCTTGGCGCCTACGGGTTCGGCGCGGGAGCCGGCTCCTCTGGCACCGACTCTTCCGGATTGTCGTCCGGCATGATCTCGTCGGGCGCCTCGTCGGTCGTCTCGTCCGGTGGCGCCGTGTCGTCCATCATGGCGTCTCCCGGCATGGGTTCGTCCGACATCTCGTCGGGCGGCGTGACGTCTTGCGTCGGCATCTCCTCGGGCGGCGCGTCCGCCTGTACGGGCGCCTCGGCCTCTGGCGCCGCAGCTTCCGGCTGCTCGGCAGCCGGCGTCGCGGCCGGTGGTTCGCCCATCTCGACGCTCGTCTCACTTTCGCTGCCGCCGTGCATAATGTAGGCCGCGATCACGAAAGCGATCACAATGCCGCCAAGGACAATGGCGAGAAATGTCCGGCTTCCCTGGTTATGACTAGCCATGTTGGGTCCCTCCCTCTCGCGCGTGGAGATCGGCGCGATATGAACAACTTATCGGTGAATCGCCGTGCGGTCGAGATGATCAAGCAAGTCGGCTGATCCCAGGTTAGCGCAGCGGCGGCACCCCGCGCCGCGATAGGCGGTTGATCACCGGGCTCAACGCCGCAGCCACCAGGAAGTTCACCAGAACGGAATAAAGCGCGGCATAGCCCGGCACCGTGACCCCGAAGATCTCGAGCGGATAGACCGAGGACACGAAGCCGCGTGACGCCGCCATATAGGTGCCGATGGCGGTGCCTGCGGCCCAGCCCAACAGCAGCGCATGGGCGTTGAAGGACCGCGTGAACAGGCCGAGCAGGATCGGCGGCAAGAGCTGGATGATCCAGATGCCGCCGAGCAATTGCAGCTGAATGGCGTAAGCTTGCGGGATCGCGAGAATGAACACCACCGCGCCGACCTTGACGACGAGCGACACGATCTTCGCCATGCGCGCCTCTTCGGCGTCGGTGCAGTCCGGCTTCCAAAATTCTTTGTAAAGATTGCGCGTGAAGAGATTGGCGCAGGCGATCGACATGATCGCCGCCGGCACCAGCGCGCCGATGGCGATCGCCGCGAAGGCCACGCCCACGAACCACGAGGAAAACGAATCCAAGAACAGCGCCGGCACGGCGAAGTTGGCGCCATGCTGGGCGAAGCCGGCCGCGTAAAGCGGGTTCTTATCGACGCCGGCGGCGATGGCCATGTAGCCGAGCAGCGCGATCAGCCCGAGCACGAAGGAATAGGCCGACAGTGCCGCGGCATTGCGCCGGATCACCTTGCCGCTGGACGCGCTCAAGATGCCGGTCATCGAGTGCGGATAGAGGAACAGCGCGAGGGCTGAGCCGAGCGCCAGCGTAATATAAGCGCTGTAACTGCCGAGGCTCCCGCCAGACGGTGGCGCGAGGAGCAGCTTCTCCTGCGGCACGCTGGCGAAGATCGCGCTGTAGCCGCCGAGCTTCGCCGGAATGATGACGATGGCGGCGAAGATGGTGACGAAGATGAGCATGTCTTTCACCACGGCGATTAGCGCCGGTGCCCGCAAGCCGCTCGTGTAGGTGAAGGCAGCCAGGATAATGAAAGCGATGATGAGCGGGATATGCCCGGTGAAGCCGCCGGCCGGGAACCCGAGCGCGCCGATGACCACTTCCATGCCGACGAGCTGGAGCGCGATATACGGCATGGTCGCCAGAATGCCGGTCAGCGCCACGGCGAGCGCGAGATACCGGCTGTCGAACCGGTCGCGCACGTAATCGGCGGCGGTCACATGGCCCTTCTCATGGGCGATCTTCCACAGCCGCGGAAAGATCAGAAACAGGATGGGATAGATCAGAATCGTATAGGGCACGGCGAAGAAGCCCATGGCGCCGGCCCCATAGACCAGCGCCGGTACGGCGATGAAGGTGTAAGCCGTGTAGAGATCGCCGCCGAGCAAGAACCAGGTCACCACCGTGCCGAAGCGGCGACCGCCGAGGCCCCATTCGTGGAGTTGGTTGAGGTCGGCCTTCCGCCAGCGCGCGGCGACGAAGCCGAGCCAGGTAACGAGACCGAACAGCGCCACGAAGACGCCGGCGGCCGTGAGATTGAAGGTCAAAGGATGTCTCCCGGCGTGCCCGACGCATCGATTCCGTCATCGGGGTCCGAGGAACCTTGCTCAGTCGTCGGCGTGATCCACTCTTCCAGCAGGTAGACGGTGATCGCCACGCCGGCGCCGATCAGAATCGCGGCGAGCTGGTACCAATAGAAGAAGGGAATGTCGCCGAGCGTCGGGTGGATGCGATTGTAGAACGGCACCCAAACGACGAGCAGGAAGGGAATGATGAGCAGAAAGCGCGGCCAATGGCGCACCAGCCCCCGCTTCGTGTCTTTGCCGGCCATGGATGATCCCCCCGTCCCGTTCCCCGGATCGGGCGCGACCTTACTGAAAGCGGTCGGGAATCGCGATGGGGATTTGCCGCCCTGGGCCGCGACAGTCGGGCACGAGCGCCCTTGTGTTGTTGACCTGCCGCCGTAGCGGCCCATATGGTCGCCCCAAGAGCCTGTAGCTCAGCCGGTAGAGCATCTGACTTTTAATCAGAGGGTCTCGGGTTCGAATCCCGACGGGCTCACCATTCAAACTCAACGTCTTTGCGTTCTTCAAGCGACGGTCGCCCCCGCCGGCATGGCGGCCTCGCTTCGGGCTCTCAAGCGCCAAAAACAGGGATTCGGCAGGGGGCACGGCGCTTCAGCCCCTGTTCTTTTTTGGGTCAAACCGTGGCCTAGAAGTCACAGCTTTTCTCCGCAAAGGCCGATATAGTCTTTGACAGAATCGACAGAAAGAAACGGGGGACCAACCAATGCGTCTGTTTATTGCTTGCGCCATCATTATCTCGGCAACCATCGGTCTTGGCGGCTGCTTCGGCCACCACGAGAAGGCCGTCGTTATGGAGCCGCTCAAGCTCGGCTAGATTGACGACGAGATAGCCCTTTAAGTTCTATCTCTCCGGCAAATGCCAACCCCGGTCGGGTTTACCCGGCCGGGGTTTTTCGTTGTCCGCTTCCTGAAGCGAAATGTCCCCGAAACGACAAGGGCCGGCGCTCGAGGCGCCAGCCCTATTTAGTCAGATCACTCTGGCGCCCGTCTTACGGGCAGTACCAGACCGGACCGACAACGACGCAGCCGCGCCTCTGCCAGCCCCACGGCCTGCGGTCGTAGCGGTTCCAGCCGCGCGGGGGATGATGGCGATAATGATGGCCGTAATGGTTGTCGCCGCGCCAGTGCTTCTTCCTTTTCCAGCGCCAGTCGTCGTCCTTCCAGTGCTTCTTGACCTGCACCAGGTCCGACGTCGCTGCACCAGGCTTGGCAACCGGCGTGACCGCGCCGGCGACGGAGACAGCGGCGAGCGAAAGACCTGCCGCAACGAGAATAGATTTCAGCATTGAGTTGCTCCTTTCACGCTCAAAAACGCGAGCGATCGGAGGAGGTTCCGAAGTAGGGCTCAAATGACGAACTAAGGCGGCACGGTGGCACCCGCGCCCAATTTGCGAGAGAGAGACGGCCGCGAGTGCGTGCCTCAGGCGCTTTCGCGCTGAACCTTGCCGCGGATGCGGTCGTAGACGGTGCGCTTCAGGAAATAATAGGCAGGGCGCCCCATCACGGCGAGGGCGATGAATTTCGAGAGAAAGGGCGTCGCGCCCAACAGTCCCGACAGCCCCGCCTTGAGGCCGGGATCGATATCGGCGGACACCACGAAGGGAATGAGGGGCCAGGCGCATAGGCCCCGACCAGGATCACGGTGCCAAGCGCAAAGCGCCAGCCGACCTGTTCCGCAGTGAACTCTTGTTCGGCGGCAGCTATGGCGATCTCCTTACGAGCCGTCGGCACAGGGCATTCTAAAAAGTTTGAGTGAAAATTTTGCTTTATCGGCGGCAATCCGGACGGTGCCCAGCCCCCGGCCCTGCTTTCCGCAAATGTTAGCCTTCACTGTTTCAAGGCGAAACACCTTTTCGCAGGTGCGATATACGCGAAATGCGGCGATTCCGGTACTGTTCGCGTGAAGTTTACCCGCACGCCTTGTATTTCCGCCAAGGGGCAGGCTTTTGCACGCGAGCCTTAGCCGCCGTTCTCGGAGGCCACGAGCCAGGCCGGATCAAACCAGCGATCGGCCTCCCCGTCATAAGGGAGCCGGTTGATGTCCCAGTGGCGGATATAGGGGGCGTAAACGTCCCAGACCGGCGGACCGCCGCCCACATAGACCACCCGGTCCGGAAACCAGCCCAACACCTCCTCCGGGTGATGGGTCGAGCGGATCTCGCAAATGGTGCGGTCCTCGTAGGCGAAGGCCGGAATGGAGCCGATGGTGGCCGGCCCGGCGATGATGACGTGACCGCGTGTCACCTCGAAGAATCGGGCGACGTCGGCGACAAACTCGCGCTCCTTGTTCCCTTCCCAGGGAAGCCGGCCGTTCAAGCCGAGTTGCCCGCTAAGGCCAATGGCGCACATGGCGCGAATGTCAGCCACGCTGTTCTCCTCTAACTGCGGCTCTTCCTTTTATCGGCGGATGGCGCCGAGGCAAACATTGGTGCACATAGGCGAATGACTCCCCACCCCGCCTCCGACGACCGTCTCGACGCCAGCCGCCTCGATGCGCGCCAGAGACTCGTGGCGATCGGCCTGATGGCGCTCGCCACGGTGTGCTTCGCCGGCCTCGACGCCACGGCGAAATATCTGACCACCGCGCATGCGGTGCCGGTGGCGCAAGTGGTGTGGCTCCGCTTTGCCGGCCACGTGGTCTTCAGCGCGGTGGTGCTGTGGCCGTTGGCCCTGCGGCCATCGCTGCGCTCGGCAAAGCCGGTCATCCAAATCGTCCGCTCCTGCTTCATGATCCTGACCACGGGCCTCAACTTCATCGCGCTCAAATATCTGCAGCTCGATCAGAACATCACCATCTTCTTCCTCACGCCGCTCCTGGTCGCGGCCTTGGCCGGACCGCTGCTCGGCGAATGGGTCGGCTGGCATCGTGTGCTGGCCATTATCGCCGGCTTTGTCGGCGTGCTGGTGGTCATGCATCCGGGGATCGGCACGATCCATTGGGCCATGCTGCTGACCCTCGGGGCGACGTTCGGCTACGCGCTGTACAACATCGCCACCCGCTACCTCGCCCCTTTCGATCCGGCGTCGGTGACGCAGACCTATACGCCGCTCGTCGGCGTGCTGGTGATGACGCCCTTCGGCCTCGCCGCCTGGGAGTCACCGGACAGCTGGTTCCTGTGGTTGTTGTTCGCCTCGCTCGGCTTTTGGGGCGGGCTCGGCCATTGGCTGCTGATCCTCGCGCACCGGCATGCGCCGGCGCCCGTGCTGGCGCCCTATATCTATCTCGGGCTCATCTGGATGTCGTTTGCCGGCTTCTTGGTGTTCGGCGACGTCCCCACATGGTGGACGCTGGCCGGCGGCGCCATCGTGATCCTGGCCGGGCTCTATCTGTTTGCACGCGAGCGCCGATTGGCGGTCAAAGGGGGCCCCGCGTCCGAGGTCGACCCGCAATAGGCGGTCAGTCCTCGCCGCCGCTCTGGTAGCGGCGCAGCACATCCTCGGCGAAGGCGGCGAAGCGGCCTTGGGCGATCGCCTCGCGGGAGCGCGCCATGAGCTCCTGGTAGAACTGCACATTGGCGTAGCTCAGCAGCATGGCGCCGAGCGTCTCGCCGGACTTCACCAGATGATGCAGATAGGCGCGGCTATATTGCGCGGCGGGGCATTGGCTCTCGGCGTCGAGCGGGCGCGTGTCCTCGGCATGGCGCGCGTTGCGGAGATTGAGGCGCCCGGACCATGTAAAGGCCTGACAGTGGCGTCCCGACCGGGTCGGCATCACGCAGTCGAACATGTCGATGCCGCGGGCAATGGCGCCCAAGAGATCCTCCGGCGTGCCGACGCCCATGAGGTAGCGCGGCCGGTCCTCGGGCAGAACCGCCGTCGTCACCTCGACCATGTCGAGCATGGATTGCTGCCCCTCGCCCACGGCAAGGCCGCCGACGGCATAACCGGGAAAGCCGATCTCCATCAGCGCGCGGGCGGATTGCTCGCGTAAGTCCGGATAGGTGCTGCCCTGGACGATGCCGAACAAGGCCTGACCTGGCGCACCCAGCCTTGCGAACGCCGCCTTGGACCGCTCGGCCCAGCGCATGGACAGATCGAGCGAGCGCTTCGCCTCCTCGCGCGTGGCCGGAAACGGCGTGCATTCGTCGAGCACCATCTGGATGTCGGCGCCGAGCAGGCATTGCACTTCGATGGCGCGTTCCGGCGTGAGATGGATGGTGGCGCCGTCGATATGGGACTGGAAGGTGACCCCTTCCTCGGTGATACGGCGCAGCTTGGCGAGCGACATCACCTGATAGCCGCCGCTATCGGTGAGGATCGGCTTCTCCCAATGCATAAATCTGTGCAGCCCGCCGAGCTTGGCGACACGCTCTGCCCCGGGACGCAGCATCAAATGATAGGTGTTGCCGAGAATGATGTCGGCGCCGGTGGCGGCCACATCCTCCGGGAACATGGCCTTCACCGTGGCGCCGGTGCCCACCGGCATGAAGGCCGGCGTCCGGATCTGCCCCCGTGGCGTGGTGATGACGCCGGTGCGAGCCGCCTTGTCCTGCCTTTTGAGTTCGAAAGAAAATAGCTCAGTCATCCGCGTGCCTCGCGCGGTCGAGCAGACAGGCATCGCCATAGGAATAAAAGCGATAGCGTTCCGCGACGGCGTGGGCATAAGCCCGCTTCATGGTGTCCAGTCCCGAGAAGGCGGCGACAAGCATGAACAAGGTAGAGCGCGGCAGATGGAAATTGGTCAACAAGCGATCGACGAAGCGGAAGCGATAGCCGGGCGTTATGAAGATGTCCGTCTCGCCCGAGAAGGGCTTCAGGGTTCCGAACTCATCGGCGGCGCTTTCCAGCAGGCGCAGCGAGGTGGTGCCGACGGCGACGATCCTGTTGCCGCGGGCCTTGATGGCATTCAGAGCCAGCGCTACTTGGGTGCTGACGACGCCGTGCTCCGCATGCATCTTGTGCGCTTCGGTGTCTTCGGCACGCACCGGTAGGAACGTGCCCGGGCCCACATGCAGTGTCACGAAGTGACAGGTGACGCCCCGGCCCTCGAGCGCCTGCATCAAGGACGCGGTGAAGTGGCAGCCCCGCGGTGGGCGCGGCCACGGCGCCCTCCTCGCGCGCGAAGTCGTCTGGTAGTCGCTGCGGTCTCGGTCGTCCGCCGCGCGCCGTGCGGCAATGTAAGGCGGTAACGGCATGGCGCCCATGGTCTCGATGGCGTCGTGCAGCGCCGCGCCGCTGAGATCGAAGGCGAGCGTCACCTCCCCGTCCGGCCCCCGCGCCGCCACCGTGGCATCGAGGCTCCCGAGCGCACAGACATTGTGGCTATCGCCGAACTGGATGCGGTCGCCCGGCTCCAGCCGCTTGGCCGGCCGCGCCAAGGCGAGCCAGCGAGAGTCATCCAGACGCTCCGTCAAATTGACCGACACTTGCGCCATGGCGTCGCCGCGCGTGCGGGTTCCCTTGAGCGCCGCCGGGATCACCCGGGTATCGTTGAACACGAGCGCATCGCCCGGCGCGATCAGCCCCGGCAGATCGGTCATCATCCTGTCAGCCAGTTGTTCGGTCCCATGGGGATCGACCACGAGGAGCCGCGCGGCATCGCGCGGGCTCGCAGGCCGCAGCGCGATCAGCGACTCGGGCAGATCAAAATCGAAGAGCTCGGTGCGCAATGGGAGATCGGGGCTAGAGCAGCCGCACCATGAGCGCGCCGACCAGCACCAGCACCGCACCACTCAGCCGGCCAAGGCTCAGCTCGCGCTCCATCAGCTCGAACATGCCGAACCGGTCGAGCAACAGCGCGGTAAACAGCTGACCGGCGATGCCGAGCGCCATGATCGCCGCCACGCCGATTTTGGGCGCCAGCATGAGGTTGACCGTGACATAGACCACCCCGAGCAGACCGCCGCCAAGCAGCATGTAGAGCGGCATGGTCTGAAGCGCGCCGAGATTGGTGCTGCCCCGGGCGAACAGCAGTGTGAGCGCGATCAAGGCGATCGTGCCCACGCAGAACGACATGGTGGCGGCGGAGATGGGATGCCCAAGGCGTGAGGCGGCTTCGGCATTGATGGGGGCTTGCAAGGCGATCATGCCGCCGGCGACAAGCGCAACCACCGTGAACAGAAGTCCCGGCAACCACATGGGCGTTCCCCTTTGCATCGTCTGCCTTATGCGTCGGCGGCGATCTTCGCCGACAGGATCTTGTCGGGGCTCGCCGGCGGCTCGCCGCGATTGATCTGATCGACATTCTCCATACCTTCGATCACCCGGCCCCACACCGTGTATTTGCGGTCGAGGAAGCTCGCGTCGTCGAACACGATGAAGAACTGGCTGTCGGCGGAATCCGGCGACTGCGCCCGGGCCATGGACACGGCGCCGCGCGTATGCGGCTCGGCATTGAACTCGGCGGCGAGCTTCTGGCCCGAGCCGCCGGTGCCCGTGCCGGTCGGGTCGCCGGTTTGGGCCATGAAGCCCTCAATCACGCGATGGAACGGCACGCCGTCGTAGAACCCCTGACGCGCCAACTCCTTGATGCGGGCCACGTGATTGGGCGCGAGGTCGGGCCGCAGCTCGACCACGACGTTGCCCTTGCTCGTCTCCAGAATGAGGGTGTCTTCGGGGGTTGCCATAAATGGCCTCCTTTTCGCGTTATCCGGTGGTTATTGCTCGATGGTGGCCTTCTTGACGTAGTCGAGCTTGGGAAAGTCGGTCATGAGATAGGCGTTGCCTTCCATCTGCATGCGGCCCTGGTCGGGCCCGCGGCCGCGCGGGGCGCCTTCGCCATAGCCGTTATAGAGCGCATCGACCACGTCCATGCCCGATACCACTTGGCCGAAGGGCGAGAAGCCCTGCCCGTCGAGGCCGGCGTTGTCGCCGAAATTGATGAAGACTTGCGTGGTGCGCGTGCCAGGCCCGGCGGTGGCGAAGCTCACATAGCCGCGCTGATTGCTCTCTTTCACCTTGTCGTCGGGAATGCGCGCCTCGCGCCACACGGCGGAGAGGTCCGGATTGCCGCTGATGCCGAACTGCACCATGAAGCCGTCGATGACGCGGAAGAAGCGGACATCGTTGTAATAGCCGTTCTTCACCAGATTGTAGAAGCGGTCGGCGCCGTTGGGGGACCAATCGCGATGCACCTCGATGACGAAGATGCCCTTGGAGGTGTCGAACTTCGCCTTGTAAACGGCGGGCGCCTTCTCGTTCAGCGACGACGGATCGCCGAGATTGGCCGCGGCCGCTGGAGCTTGCGCGCTCACGGCGCCGAACAGCAAAGCCGCACTAAATAGTACGATAGCCCTGATGGTCATGGGGTTTCCTCGAGTTTTGGATACTTATGCGGTGAATTTCTGCTTGAGAGCCGCCGCGACGCGGGGCGGCACGAAGGTCGAAACATCGCCACCCATTGCGGCGATCTGACGGACGAGGCTCGCCGCGATGTGACGGGTGCCCGGCGACGAAGCCAGAAACACCGTCTCGATCTCCGGCGCAAGAGCCCCGTTCATTCCGGCCATCTGCATCTCGTAATCGAAGTCGCCGGCATCGCGGAGCCCGCGAATGACGACGGCGGCCTTGGCGCTCCTGGCCGCATCCACGGTCAGGCTGTCATAGGTGGTAACCTCGAGGGCAAGTCCGAGTTCTTTGGCGACCGGCTCCAGCACCTCTTGAGCGAGTTTCACGCGCTCCCGCACCGTGAAAAGCGGATGCTTGTCGTGGTGCGCGCCCACGGCGATGACTAGGCGGTCGACGAGATGGGCCGCCCGGCGCACGATATCCACATGCCCGAGGGTGACGGGGTCGAAGCTGCCGGGATAAAGGCCAACGCGCATGCCGCCACACTCCCAATGCGCCGGCCATTTGCGTCTCCAGGATGGATCCGGGGCCCTAGCGCGTAGAGCCCCTTCTAGCCGCGCGGCGCCTCAATCGGCAAGGGCACAGGCGCAGGCGCATAGAAAAAGGGCCCGGCAAAGCCGAGCCCTCTCCCACCCCAACTTAGTTTATTACTTCATCGGTATTGAGGCGGTTTTCGCGCCATGTCCGAAGATGTCGCTTAGATTGAAGCGGTAGCCGACACCGGCGGAGAAGATCCACGGATCGAGGTCCGCATCGGCGTGCACGCCAGTACCGTTCCATGAGATTTCCGTGTCGAGCCAGGTCTTCTTCACGTCGAGGTTGGCGTACCAGCCATTGCCGAGGGAGTAGTCGAGGCCCGCCTGCAGGGTGAAGCCGAAGGCGTCGTCGATGCTGACGCTCGAGGCGCCGAGCCGGTTCTGGCCGGTGCCCTCGTCGAAGAAGGCGATGTACTGCACGCCCGCGCCAACATAGGGCTTCCACGCGCCCATGCCGGTGAAGTGATATTGCGCCGTCAGAGCCGGCGGGAAGATCCAGGTGTCGGCGATCTCGCCGAGGCCGGCGATGGACCCCGTACCGTCGATATCGTGCTTGGCGAAGCAGCAGAACAGCTCGACCGCCCAGTTGTCGGTGAAGAAGTAGCTGAGGGTCAGCGCCGGGATGATCTCGTCGCTGACGTCGGCGTTGGCGCCTGGAATGCGCGTGCCGCCGGCAAAGACCGAAGCGTCGGTGTCGGGATTGACCCCGGTCACGAGCGCCCGAACCATGAAGTTCCCATGATCGTCACCGGCCGCCGCGGGCAATGACGCCCCCGCGATGCCTGCCGCCAAGGCAAGCGCCGCCAACGTCCCTGTGGCAAATTTGTTCATGTCTGATGTCCCCCATCGCCGAGCGCGGCCCGTCGCGGCCTTGCGCAAATTTGTTCTGCGCTAGTGTTGTGCCGATGGGGCGTACCACTCCAGCGCGGATCGACTGGGTAGGCTGACCGAGATCAGGCTGAGGTGCATCCGCGGAGGACTGTTGCGTCAACGCAACGGTTTTTATTGATCTGGGTCAAACCGTTGGGCGGCGACGTGGTGACCAAGACACGGTGTCGCGGCCCATTCCCGGGTTGATCGAAATCCCGGGTTGATCGAAATCAAGGCGCGAATCGGCCCTCCGACGGACAGCTTGTCTTTGCGATGGCGGCTTTTCGTCCGCTGCGGGGGAAAGCCCTTGGCGATGACATCCAGCTTGAAGACTCGGGGTCCAATCCGCTTGGCAGGTGCGGCCCCCTCGGACAGAGGCCCACATGTCCCGGCGGCGATTCCGGCTGCCGTGACCACCCAGGCCGCCACCGTGCGCACCCGCCGGGGGCAGACCATCTCCCTGACCCTCGACGGCAGCGAGGCACTTTACTTCGTGCGCTCGGGCGTCCTCATGGTCGATGTCACCCTGCCCGACGACCTGCGCCAGGTTGTCGGCCTTCTCTATCCCGCGACGTGCTGCGTTCCGGCTTCGCGCCGCCGCACGCCGCCGCCCATCTTTCGGCGGTGAGCCCCGGCGAGGTGCTGCGCGTGCGCTGGAGCACCTTCACGGGGCTCGCGGCCGAGGATCCCGAAATCGCCCGCTATGTCGACGATGCGGTGGCCAAGCAAACGGCCCGCCAGGCGATCCACATGGCGGCGGTCGGCCGCTTCGACTGCCGGCAGCGCGTCGCCACCTTCTTGCTGGAGTTGGCCTTGCGCATCGGGATCAAGGCGCCATGCGGCGGTGTCGAGTTCGAAATGCCGCTGAGGCGCACCGATATGGCCGATTATCTCGGGCTGAATGCCGATACCCTGTCGCGGACCATGTCGCGCTTGCGGGCGACCGGCCTGCTCAGCCATCCCGAGCGGCATCGGGCTCTCGTGCGCGATTTCGAAGCGCTGACCGCGCTCACGCCGGCCGCGCAGTCGCTCATGGCACTCTACGGGAACGCGTCCTCAGGCAACGCGTCCCCCGGGCGCGCCTAGCACCCTTCCCATTCGAGGACTATTCCGGTGCGGCTCCGCCGTCATCGTAATCAGCGGGACCGTCGTCGGGAGCTGTCTCGTCGACTTCCACCTCGGCGCCGCTGCCGCTCTCGTCCGGGATATGCTCGACGGAGACCACGCGCTCGCCCTCGCCCGTGTCGAACACGCGCACGCCTTGGGTGGAGCGGCCGACGATGCTGATGCCGTCGACGGGGATGCGGATGAGCTGGCCGCGGTCGGTGACCAGCATGATCTGATCGCTGTCGTCGGTGGGGAAGGACGCAATCAGCTTGCCGTTGCGCCGATTGACCACCATGCCGATGATGCCCTTGCCGCCGCGTCCCGACACCCGATACTCGTAGGCGGAGGAGCGCTTGCCGTAGCCGTTCTCCGATACCGTGAGCACGAATTCTTCATGGGCCCCGAGCTCGGCATAGCGCTCAGGGGTGAGGACGACGGATTCTTCGCCTTCGGTCTCCGGCTCGATATCGGGCTCGATGTCGGTGCCGCCCCGGCGCACGATATTGGCCTGACGCACATAAGCCGCGCGCTCGGAGGCCTCCACCTCCACATGGGTGAGGATGGCCATGGAGATGACCTCGTCGCCCTTGCCGAGCTTGATGCCGCGGACGCCCGACGACTCGCGACCCTTGAACACGCGCACATCCTCGACCGGGAAGCGGATCGCCTGGCCGTCGCGCGAGGTGAGCAAGACGTCATGCTGCTCGTTGCACACCTGCACGCCGATGATGCGGTCGCCTTCGGCGAGCTTCATGGCGATCTTGCCGTTCAGACGCACCTCGACGAAGTCCGAGAGCTTGTTGCGCCGGACGCTGCCGTAATTGGTGGCGAACATCACGTCGAGCTTGCCCCAGGACGTCTCGTCCTCGGGCAGCGGCAGAATTGTGGTGATGGTTTCGTCCTTGCCGAGCGGCAGGAGATTGACCATGGCTTTGCCGCGGGCCTGCGGCGCGGCCAACGGCAAGCGCCACACCTTCATCTTGTAGGCCATGCCGCGCGAGGAGAAGAACAGCACGGGCGTATGAGTATTGGCGATGAAGATGCGGGTGACGAAATCCTCGTCGCGCGTCGCCATGCCGGCGCGGCCCTTGCCGCCGCGCCGTTGCGCCCGATAGGCCGACAACGGCACGCGCTTGATGTAGCCCTTGTGGGACACGGTGACGACCATGTCCTCGCGCTGGATGAGGTCCTCGTCCTCGACCTCGCCCACCATCTCCAGAATCTCGGTGCGCCGCGGCGTCCCGAATTCCGCCTTCAGCGCGGTGAGCTCGTCGGTGACGATGCCGACGATGCGGGCGCGGCTGCGCAGGATCTCGAGATATTCGGCGATCTGGTCGCCCAGGGTCTTGAGCTCGTCGCCGATCTCGTCGCGGCCGAGTGCGGTCAGGCGTTGCAGGCGCAATTCGAGAATGGCGCGCGCCTGTTCCTCGGATAGACGGTAGGTGCCTTGCGGCGATACCTTGTGGCGCGGGTCGGCGATGAGCTCGACCAAGGCGACCACGTCGCGCGCCGGCCAGTCGCGCGACATCAATTGCTCGCGCGCCGTGGCCGGGTCGGGCGCTTTGCGGATCAGCGCGATCACCTCGTCGATATTGGCCACGGCGATGGCCAGGCCGACTAGGACATGGGCGCGGTCGCGGGCCTTGCGCAGAAGGAATTTCAGCCTGCGGCCGACCACCTCCTCGCGGAAATCGGTGAAGGCGCGGATCATGTCCTTGAGGTTCATGAGCTCCGGCCGGCCGCCGTTCAGCGCCACCATGTTGCAGCCGAACGTGCTCTGCAGCGGCGAGAAGCGGTAAAGCTGGTTCAGCACCACGTCGGCCATGGCGTCGCGCTTCAGCTCGATCACCACGCGCATGCCCTCGCGGTCCGACTCGTCGCGAATGTCGGCGATGCCCTCGATCTTCTTCTCGCGCACCAGCTCGGCGATCTTCTCGACCATCGAGGCCTTGTTCACCTGATAGGGAATTTCGGTGATGACGAGCGCCTCGCGCTCCTTGCGCACGGTCTCGTTGTGCACGCGGCCGCGCATGAGCACCGAGCCGCGGCCCTTGTGATAGGCGGAGCGGATGCCCGTGCGGCCGAGGATCAGACCGCCGGTCGGGAAGTCGGGACCGGGAATGAGCTCGTTCAGCTCGGCGATGTCGATGGCTGGATTGTCGAGATAGGCGATGCAGGCGTCGACCACCTCACCGAGATTATGCGGCGGGATGTTGGTGGCCATGCCGACGGCGATGCCGCCGGCGCCGTTGACGAGCAGATTGGGAAACTTGGCCGGCAGCACGACCGGCTCTTTCTCGCGGCCGTCATAGTTCGGCTGGAAGTCGACCGTGTCGTTCTCGAGATCGTCGAGGAGCGCCATGGCGGGCTTGGCCAGACGCACCTCGGTGTAGCGTTCGGCCGCCGGCGGATCGCCGTCGACGGAGCCGAAGTTCCCCTGCCCGTCGATGAGCGGCAGGCGCATCGAGAAGTCCTGCGCCAAGCGCACCAGCGCGTCGTAGATCGCCTGGTTGCCGTGCGGATGGTACTTACCCATGGTGTCGCCGGTAACGCGCGCCGATTTGTTGTACGGGCGATCCGGCGTGTAGTTGTTCTCGCGCATCGAAAACAGGATGCGGCGATGCACGGGTTTCAGCCCGTCGCGCACATCCGGCAGCGCACGGGACACGATCACGCTCATGGCGTAATCGAGATAGGACCGCTTCATCTCGTCGATGAGCGAGATCGGTCTAATGTCAGAGGGAGATGGGCCCTCGACCTCGGTATTATCTTCGTCAGCCAATGAAGGTGAAAGCCTTAGTAAGAGGTCGTCAAACCCCGGCAAAAACGGTTCAGCGCGAGAGGGACGGAAGGCCTCCCACGTGAGATCGAACGCGCTGGTAGAGTCGGTTTTCTATAGCTGATTTTACCCCCCTTTCGCAACCAATCATGGGGGGTTAGTCCCGTTTGTTTTTCTTCAATAGATCAACAACTTATACCGCATTGTGACGGGCGCCGAGATGGGCGGATTGACGCTCCCGCGAAAGCCTTCTTGGGCGCTTCGCGCGGAACATCGAGTCGGCCGGGACGTTGTGTGCGGAAAGGCGGCGAAAAGACCCGCCTCCCAAAATTTACGGCGTGTGACGCGCCATTTGGATCGCAACCACAAGGAGCGAAAACCATGAAACATCTTTTGACCTGTACGGCCGTCGGCCTGTTCTTGGGCCTCACCCCGGCCATGACTCAGACCGCTCTGGCCGAGACCGACATGCCGGCCGCCGAGACGCAAGATACGCCTGCCATGCAGCAACCGGCCATGCCGTCTGAGGCCGTGCCGACAGACCAGGTGGACGAGCCGGGCACGGCGATCCCGGACCAGTCGTCGCAGATGTCGCCGCAGGCCGCACCGTCTAACGGCGCGCCGGCGATGAAGGCAACGGAGGCCCCGCAGTCGATTGCCCCCGATCATGCGGTCCCCTCGCACGATGCCGCCAAGGCGCCCGAGGTCGCGCCGCATGGCATGACGGCCGCCAATGCGGACGGCACCCGGTTTCTGGTGCGTCAGGCGCCTGACGATTGGCTCGCCAGCAATCTGATCGGCAAGGCGGTGCTGAACGCGAAGAATGAGCCGATCGGCGACATCAACGATCTCGTCACCGACGAGAACGGCAAGGTTGTCGCCGTGCTGGTCGGCGTCGGCGGCTTTCTCGGCCTCGGCGAGAAGGACGTGGCCGTTCCGTTCGACAGCCTCAAATTCGCCCGCGACGACGACCGCAACGTCAAGGTGATGGCCAACCTGACCAGCGAGATGCTGGCGTCGGCCCCCGATTATCAGCGCCTCAGCGAGCAAGAGCTCACGGTCGGCGAGGTGACCGGGGACGAAACGGTCAAGGAGAAGTCCGAGCACGACACGTACTAAGCTGACGTGTCCAACTCGGTGCCACGCGCACGGGACGCCCGGTTCTGCCTGACGGCCGGCCGGGCTTCTCGCGTGGCTGCCGGCGATGCCTGGCTAGAACGGATCTCGTAGTCGAAGCTCTTTGTTGTAGCTGCCGCCGCCCCCGCCGCTCGCAAGGGGCTTCGACCGCCCAAAATCGCCGCCGCTGCTGCCCGCGCCCTCGCCGTCCCCGGCGGCCGTCGAGCATGGTGAGAGAGGAATTGAAGCCTTGGAGCACGACCTCCGTGGAGTAGCGCTCCTGGCCCTGCTGGTCCTCCCATTTGCGGGTCTGCAGTTGGCCTTCCAGATAAACCTTCGAGCCCTTCTTCAGATATTGCTCGGCGATCTTGGCCAGGCCCTCGTTGAAGATCACGACGCGATGCCACTCCGTGCGCTCGCGCCGCTCGCCCGTCGCCTTGTCGCGCCAGCTGTCGCTGGTGGCGACCCGCAGATTGACGATGGGCCGGCCATCTTGGGTGTGGCGGATTTCAGGATCGGCTCCGAGATTGCCGATGAGAATGACTTTGTTGACCGATCCGGCCATATTTCGACCTCCCCGCAGTTGTGCGGCACGTATGCCCTCGCGGGCACTCTAGCCCCCGGACGCCCATGGCATCCAGGCGGCATCCAGATGACACCGGTCCTGTCCACAGGTCAGGACCCATCGCAGCTATGTACCTGTTTTGTTCTTCCGCGTCTACCATGACGCCCTCTTGAGGTTTCGGAGCACGAGCCCTATGGCTAGAGCAGAATGGGGTTTGGTCTTGGCAGCGCGTCCGGCACAAGCCGGGCTGTTCGCCTGAAAGAGCGGGATAAAGGAAAATATGCAGCGGTCCGTCGAGCAGCGGCAGACAACAGGGCGCCGGAAGCCCAAGCGGCGCGACCCGCGTAGCAAATATCTCGGCTTCACCTCCCGGCAATGGCCCTTCATCGCCGTGCTGGTGGGGAACTGGATCTTCGCCGCTGCCTTTTTCGCGATCGGCAAACTCGTTTGGGACTGGACCCCGGAAGCCTGGGGCATCGCCGACCGCCTGGCGCTGGTCATCAAGGACGCCGTCTTCGCCCTCGTGCCCGGCGTTCTCGGCATCTGCATCGTGGCCGCGCAACGGCTCGACCCGAATATGTGGGTTGGGCGCGTGGCCAAGCCGAACTCGGCGCTCGACATCAACACGCGGTTCATTCTCAACACGTTCGAGCAGTTCACCGCATTCTTTATCGCCAATGCGGGCCTCGCCATGTATTGCCCGCTGTCGGAAGCGCGCACGCTGCCGATCCTCACGGCGCTGTTCGTGATCGGCCGCATCCTGTTCTGGGTCGGCTATCACAAGAACCCGTATCTGCGCGCCTTCGGCTTCGGCCTCACCTTCTATCCGACAGTGGCCGCCTTCGCCTGGCTCATGCTGATGATGATCTTCGGCATCCGCGTGCCGCTCTAAGCTACCCTCACCTGCCCTGCTGCCATTGCAGGATGGAGTCGAGCGGCCACACCAACATGATGACGTTGAGTGTGAGGCCGTCGCGGATCATGACGCCGACGAAGACCTCGAGCGCGATGGCGACGATCACGGTGAGCCAGACCGGCCACCAGGCGGCGAGATAGAATCCGAGCACCATGAAGAGAATGTCGCTCACCGAATTGATGACGCTATCGCCGTAATAGTCGAGGGAGACGGTCGCCTCCCGGTATTTGTTGATGACGAAGTCGGTGTTCTCGATCACCTCCCAGCCCGCCTCGACCAGAACCGCCAGGATCAGCCGCTGGCCGAAGGACAGGCGCGGCGCGGCCAGCCACAGCACCGCGTAGAACAGAAACCCGTGGATGATGTGCGAGGGCGTGTACCAGTCGAACAGATGCTGGGAGTTCTCGGCGCTCACCACGTCGAAATGCCAGAGCTTCACATATCCGCATTTGCAAATCAGCGGGTGGCCCATGGCGTAAAGCAGCGCGCCGGCGATCAAAATGATGCCGGCGACGATGGCAAGCTGGGTGCGGGTCATGGTCATGTGCCACTCTATGCCTGAGATTCGCGGTGCCGCCATCGGTTATGCTGGATGGCGGACCTTATCCGCGCGGAATTGGAGACGGCATGACTCAAGACGAGGCGCTGGCGCTGCTCAAGACCGGCGCCAGCATCTTCCTCACCGGCCAGCCCGGCAGTGGCAAGACCCACACGGTCAACCGCTATCTCCGGGAGCTGGCGCGGTCGGGCGTCGATGTCGCCTATACCGCCTCGACCGGCATCGCCGCGACGCACGGCCACGGCACGACCATCCATGCCTGGAGCGGCATCGGCGTGCGCGATACGCTGACGCGGCGCGATCTCGACGTCTTGGCCGCCAATCGACGGCTCGCCTCCCGCATCGAGAAGACCAGCGTCCTGATCATCGACGAGATCTCGATGCTGCCGGCGCGGTCTCTGACCTTGGCGGACATGGTCTGCCGCCATATCCGGGCGACCAACGCGCCCTTCGGCGGCATGCAGGTGGTGCTCGTTGGCGACTTCTTTCAACTGCCGCCCGTGGTCCGGCGCCCGCGTGACGATGACGGCATGCTCGACCTGGCGAACGGCGACGACGATTTCGGCGCGGAGTTCGCCCATGCCTCGGCCGCCTGGCGGGATCTCGATCCCACGGTCTGCTATCTGTCGGAGCAGCACCGGCAGGACGACCAGCCCTTTCTCGACGTGCTCGACGCCATCCGCGCCAATGCCTGCGTCGGCCTTCACCGGGACCTGTTGATGTCGCGCATGGTCGACCGCGACCAGCTGCCCGCGAGCCGCACGCGGCTGTTCACCCACAACGCCGCCGTGGACGAGATCAACCAGCAGCAATTGGCCAAGCTCGGCGGCAGGACGCGGGCGTTCGACATGACCGGCAAGGGGCCGCAATTCTCCATCGACGCGCTGAAGCGCGGCTGTCTGTCGCCGGAGCGCCTGGTGCTCACGGAGGACGCCGTGGTGATGTTCACCAAGAACGATCCGGCCGGGCGCTATGTCAACGGCACGCTCGGCATCGTGGAGGAGTTCGACGCGGAGACCGACTCCCCGGTCGTAGGACGCGCGGCGGCAAGCGCATCGTCGCCGAGCCGGTGACCTGGAAGATCGAGGAGAACGGCACGGAGCGCGCCTCCGTCACCCAAGTGCCGCTGCGGCTCGCCTGGGCCATCACCGTGCATAAGAGCCAGGGCATGTCGCTCGACGCCGCGGTGATCGATCTCAGCCGCGCGTTCGAATACGGCCAGGGCTACGTGGCCCTGTCGCGCCTGCGCAGCCTGGCGGGCCTGCATCTCCTCGGGCTGAACCAGAAGGCGCTCCACGTCCACCCGCAGGCCATTGAGAAGGATGTCGCCTTCCGCGACGCCTCCGACGTCGCCCTCGACGCGCTGGCCGATCTCGGGCCGAATGCGCTTGCCCGTCGCAGGCGGCATTTCTGGAGGCGTGCGGGGCGACCCAGACCGAGGCCGCGGGCGCCAAGAGCTACGACGTGGCGGCGCTCCGCCAGAGCCACGGCAAGGCCTATGCGCCGTGGACCGAGGACGAGGAGCGGGACTTGCGGCGGCGCCACCAGGCGGGCGAGAGCGTGGGCGCCATCGCCGCGGAGCTGGGGCGCAAGCCCGGCGCCATAAGGTCGCGGCTCAAGAAGCTCGCTCTGATCTCCTAGGGGCCGCCTCCCCTTGGCGCCGCTTTTGGCGCCGCTTTTGGCGCCCCTTGCCGCGCCCCTTGCCGGTGAACCCTTTGGCGGCTAAGGCTTGCGAAGCGGCCCGTTCCCCCCGACATTGCTGTCAGCATGACCTCCAAGCACATCTCCATCCGCGGCGCGCGGGAGCATAACCTCAAGAATGTCTCGCTCGACTTGCCGCGCGAGCAGCTCGTGGTGATTACCGGGCTGTCGGGCTCCGGCAAGTCCTCGCTCGCCTTCGACACGGTCTATGCCGAGGGCCAGCGGCGCTACGTGGAGAGCCTGTCCTCCTATGCCCGGCAGTTCCTCGACATGATGTCGAAGCCGGACGTGGACCATATCGAGGGCCTGTCGCCGGCCATCTCCATCGAGCAGAAGACCACCTCGAAGAACCCGCGCTCCACGGTCGGCACGGTCACCGAGATCTACGACTATATGCGCCTCCTGTTCGCGCGGGTGGGCGTGCCCTACTCGCCGGCGACGGGGCTCCCCATCGAGAGCCAGACCGTGAGCCAGATGGTGGACATCGTGCTCGCTCAGCCGGAAGGCACGCGGCTCTATCTGCTCAGCCCCATCGCCCGTGGCCGCAAGGGCGAATACCGCAAAGAGCTGGCCGAGCTCCAGAAGAAGGGCTTCCAGCGGGTCAAGATCGACAACGAATTCCACGAGATCGCCGAGGCCCCGGCGCTGGACAAGAAGTTCAAGCACGACATCGACGTGGTGGTGGACCGGGTCGTGGTGCGCGCCGACATCGCCTCGCGGCTGGCGGACTCGCTCGAGACGGCGCTTCAGCTCTCCGACGGCATCGCCTTCGCCGAGTTCGCCGACAAGCCGGCCAAGGGTCAGCCCGAGCGGCTGATCTTCTCGGCCAAGTTCGCCTGTCCCGTGTCGGGCTTCACCATCGAGGAGATCGAGCCCAGGCTGTTCTCCTTCAACAACCCTTATGGCGCGTGTCCCGAATGCGACGGGCTCGGCACGGAGCTGTTCTTCGAGCCGGAACTGGTGGTGCCGGACGAGTCGCTGTCTCTCGCGCGCGGGGCCATCGCGCCGTGGACGCGCACGTCGGCCACCTCGCCCTATTACCAGCAGACGCTGGAAGCGCTGGCCAAGCATTACAAGCAGCCCATGACCAAGCCGTGGAAGGATCTGCCGGAGGACTTCCGCGAGATCGTGCTCTACGGCTCCTTGGACGACGTCACCTTCACCTATGACGACGGCGTGCGGCGCTACCAGACGGAGAAGCCGTTCGAGGGGGTCATCACCAATATCGAGCGGCGCTGGCGCGAGACCGAATCGAACTGGGTGCGCGAGGAGCTGGAGCGCTACCAGTCCGATCAGCCCTGCGAGGCCTGCACCGGCTATCGCCTGAAGCCGCAAGCGCTGGCCGTGAAGATCGCCGGTCTCCATATCGGCGAGGTCACCGACATGTCGATCCGCGAGGCGCATGAATGGTTCGGCGCGCTGCCCGCGAAGCTCACCAAGAAACAGAACGAGATCGCCGAGCGCATCCTCAAAGAGATCCGCGAGCGCTTGTCCTTCCTCAACGATGTGGGTCTCGACTATCTGACGCTGGCGCGGGCCGCCGGCACCTTGTCGGGCGGCGAAAGCCAGCGCATCCGGCTCGCCTCGCAGATCGGCTCAGGCCTCACCGGCGTGCTCTACGTGCTGGACGAGCCCTCCATCGGCCTGCATCAGCGCGACAATGCGCGGCTGCTGGAGACCCTGAAAGCCCTGCGCGATCTCGGCAACTCGGTGATCGTGGTCGAGCATGACGAGGAAGCCATCCTCGAGGCGGACTATGTGGTCGACATGGGCCCCGGCGCCGGCGTCCATGGCGGCGCGGTCGTGGCCGAAGGAAGCCCTGAGCAGGTCATGGCCAATCCGGACAGCCTCACCGGGCAATATCTCACCGGCTTCAAGCAGATCCCGCTGCCGAAGCAGCGGCGGAAACCGACAAAGAGCCGTAGACTTTCGGTCAAGGGCGCTAGCGCCAACAATCTCAAGGACATCAATGTCGATATCCCTATTGGGCTGTTCACCGCGGTCACCGGCGTATCGGGCGGGGGAAAGTCCACCTTCCTCATCGAGACGCTCTATCGCGCGGTCGCGCGCAAGCTGAACAATGCGCGCGAGCTCCCCGGCGAGCACAAGAAGATCGAGGGGCTGGAGCATCTCGACAAGGTCATCGACATCGACCAATCGCCGATCGGCCGCACGCCGCGCTCGAACCCCGCGACCTATACCGGCGCCTTCACCCCCATCCGCGAATGGTTCGCCGAGCTGCCAGAGGCCAAGACGCGCGGCTACAAGCCCGGGCGCTTCTCGTTCAACGTCAAGGGCGGGCGCTGCGAGGCCTGCCAGGGCGACGGCGTCATCAAGATCGAGATGCATTTCCTGCCGGACATCTACGTCACCTGCGACGTGTGCAAGGGCAAGCGCTACGACCGCGAAACCCTCGAAATCAAGTTCAAGGGCAAGTCGATCGCCGACGTGCTCGACATGACCGTCGAGGAAGGCGCCGAGCTGTTCAAGGCCGTGCCAAGCGTGCGCGACAAGCTGGAGACGCTGAAGCGCGTCGGCCTCGGCTATATCCATGTGGGCCAGCAGGCGACGACCCTGTCGGGCGGCGAGGCGCAGCGCATCAAGCTGTCCAAGGAGCTGTCGAAGCGCGCCACCGGCCGCACGCTCTATATCCTCGACGAGCCGACCACCGGCTTGCACTTCCACGACGTGGCCAAGCTGTTAGAGGTGCTGCACGAGCTGGTGGATCAGGGCAACACGGTCGTAGTCATCGAGCACAATCTCGAAGTGATTAAGACCGCGGATTACATCGTCGACCTCGGCCCCGAAGGCGGCGACGGCGGCGGCGAAGTCATCGCCACCGGCACGCCGGAAGAGGTGGCGCAGGTGACCGAAAGCTATACCGGGCAGTACCTCAAACAGCTTCTGGACCGGCGCGGTGGGGCGGGCTCAAAAGGCAAAGCCGCGAGCGCCGTCCGGCCAAGGTCGAAGCCGCGGAGTAGTAGGCGTTTCTACTTCAGGTAGAGACGCAAAGCCGGTAAGCTTCAGGCGAGCGAGTTCGACTGGGGGCATCAAGCATGGCACTCGATGAAGAAATCAAGGCCGCGCGCAAGGAGATTGTTTCCGACGGGTACGAAATGTCTATCGGAGAGTTGATGAACCTCTATCGAGACGATGAGCTTCGCATTGATCCTGAATTCCAACGTCTGTTTCGGTGGGATGACACTCGGAAGACACGGTTCATTGAGTCGTTACTACTTGGCATCCCAATCCCGCCAATATTTGTATTTCAGGACGACAAAGGGATTTGGGAGCTTATCGACGGGCTGCAACGTCTATCCACTATTTTCCAGTTCACCAACATCCTGAAGGGGCCCCGGGCGGCGGAGTTGGGGGCACTCTCACTGGAAGGTACCAATTTCCTTCCAAGTCTCGCGGGCAAACGTTGGGAGCCTTCCGCCGATGACGCGGAGGACGGAATTGGTGAAGTTCACCAACTTGAGATCAAGCGCGCGCGGCTCCGGGTTGAGATACTAAAGAAAGAAAGTGATCCCCAAGCCAAATTTGAACTCTTCCAGCGACTGAATACTGGCGGCGCCGCCCTAACCGAACAGGAGGTTCGGAATTGCGTCGCGGTCATGCTTAACAAAGATTTTCACGAGTGGCTTGTGAAGGCTTCCCAGCTACCTGCTTTTGTGACAACCACGATCCAGACCGAGCCGGCAATTCAAGCGCAGGCGGGTGTGGAGTTGGTGCTTCGCTTCTTGGCGTTCCGCCACGTCCCCTACACCAAAGGACTGGACGTTCATGAATACCTCGACCAAGCCCTACCTAAGCTGGCCACCGAGCCTCCTTTTGATGCGAATGTCGAGGAGAGAGTCTTTGAGCAGACCTTCTCCGTCTTAAGTGATGCACTGGGCAGCAGCGCATTCAAACGCTGGGATGGTGAATCTTTCGGCGGAAAATTTCTTATGTCCGTCTTTGAAGTCATGGCCATTGGCACGTCTAAGAACATAGACGAGATTACCGCATTGAATCCCGAAGAACGTTCCCAATTTCTTACTCAGAAGGCCAAGGCGCTCTGGGATGACCCCGTATTCCAAAGGAATTCTGGTGCAGGTGTGCGCGGAACAACGCGACTTGTGAACTTACTGCCAATGGCAACAGACTTTCTTAGACCCCACTAGAGGGTCACAGCGGTATGAGCAAAATCAGGACACTGAGCCAACTTCAGGAGAACCTGGATAACGAGATGGGCTGGCGCATCAAGGAGCTGTCCAGCCTAAAGGTGAGCGTAAAAGGAGCAGTGTCCATTGCGGAACCGACCATCGTGCGAGCTGGCATTGCCCTCCTCTATGCTCATTGGGAGGGGTTCATAAAGAACGGCTCCACCGCTTACCTCAACTACATCACCAACCAAGGTATCAAATACGAAGAGCTGAAAAGCTGTTTCGTTGTGTTTGGGCTCAAGGGTTATTTGAACACGCTGACAGTGTCGCGAAAAGCGGAGGCAAATGAAAAGGCCATCGACTTTATTATGGAGCAAATGACCAATCCCGCAAAGATATCCTTGTCCTCTGCCATAGACACCGAATCAAATCTGACCTCCAAGGTCTTTGATAACATCGCAGTGTCTCTCTCGATTTCTCGTACGGCCTACGAGTCAAAGTATAACCTTATAGATCAGAGCCTCGTGCTACGGCGCCACAAGATCGCACATGGGGAGTATCTGGACCTCAGTGCCAAAGAATGGCGCAGTCTTACAGACGAGGTTCTTTCGCTAATGCGTCAATTCAAGACCGACATCGAGAACGCAGCGTCGCTCCAACTCTATCGACGAGCTGCATCGGAAATAGCCGCCTGATAGGAGCACCCTTTCAGTAGACCCCCGCCATGTACTAGAAGGATTCCGCGATAAGCTCTTCAGAGAAGGTTTGGGGGGTCCACATGGACGCCAGTGTCGGCACCAAGCCTATCGATAATGGCTATGTCGCTATTGGATGGCCTGAACTGGGGGACCTGTCTTCAGTCTCGGCCAACCGCAATGCCTTCAAGGAGGCTATCCAGGCTGCATATCCCACGGCCAAGGCCGGAAGTATCCCGGTGCAAGCTGGTGTTCTCTTCCGGTTTCTGCATGAAGTGAGTGATGGCGACGTCGTGATCTATCCCTCGAAGGTAGATCGCATGGTCAACATTGGGATGATCGCCGGTCCCTACCGTCATGACACTCAGGCAAATCCTGCTTACCCAAACCTTCGCCCAGTCACATGGTTGAAGCACTTGCCTCGCGAAGAGTTCTCGCAAGATGCGCTTTACGAAATCGGCTCGTTCATCACGCTATTTGCCGTGCGCAACTACGCAGACGAGTTTATTGCGGCGCTGGAGGAACGGCCTCAGACCTCCGCTCCAGATGAAGCACAAGAACGCCGCGATGACGAAACGGTTACGCAAGTTGTGGCCGCACAGGCGGAGGAAACGACAAACGATTTCGTAATCCGCCAATTAAAGCGGGGGATTGACGCTTACGAGTTTGAACACTTCGTAGCGCACTTATTGGAGTGCCTTGGTTTTCATACACGCGTCACACAGAAGTCCGGCGATGGCGGAGTAGACATTATTGCACACCGCGACCGGCTCGGTTTCGAACCACCTGTAATTAAGGTACAGTGCAAACAAGTAACAAATCCAATTGGCCGCAATGATGTCACGCAGCTGCTCGGCAACGTAGCAGATGGTGAGCATGGTCTATTTGTAACGCTTGGTACGTACACCAAAGACGCGCGTGAGGTCGGCAGATCAAATCCCAAGCTGCGACTTGTGGAGGGAGAACAGCTTGTTGAGATGATTTTCGATCACTACGACCGTTTTGAACCACGGTACCAAGCGTTGCTGCCACTGAAACGCATCTACATCCCGTCTTTGAAAGATGGCTCCTGACCCGAGCGAACCTTATCCCCGCCCCCAAAACCTGCCGTATCATGCCCTCACCTCGTCCGTTCCAAGGGCGTTCTCGCGAGGCGTTGCGGGGGCGGGACGGGGTGCGGCGCCTCCAAGCTTCATGGCCTTGGCCATCGGACTACTTGGCCAACCGACTATAAGACTCGCTATTTTGGCCATTAAGGCGCATGTCTCGGGGCATCATCGGGCAATCGTCACAGGCCCCGATGGCTGAGAGAGCTTACGTCGCGCTCCCGCCTGCCAACTTGGAGCGCCTTCATGCCCTCGCCCAAATCTCTCCCCCGTAGACGCGTCACCACGACCGAAGACGAGCAGTCCGAACACGACTTCACAACCGGACATGGCTTCGACACCGGGCACGAGGTGCTGCTCAGCCGGCGCTACCCGCCGCGCAAGGCCGCGCCGGGTCCCTACAAAGTGGTGGCGCAGCTTCCGGCGCGGAACGGACAATTCCAATATCGCATCAAGAGCGGCTGCGAGCCGTTCTTCCGCATCATGGCGGAAAGCGAGCTCGAGCGCGTCTAGCGCGACGATCGCGCGGCTGCCTCAAGACCGGCGGGCGCCAACCTCGAAAGCGAAACCCATGCAATGCTTGGTCTGTGCCGGCGAGGCGAAAGACCTCACCCCGGAGTATTTCGACGGTCACGTGATCGTCTGCCCCACTTGCGGCAAATACGAAATCCTCGGCTGCACCTGGGGCCAATTCAAACGCCTACGCAGGCCGAGCGGCAAGCAGCGCATGCCAATGCCGCATCGCTGCAAGGCTTCTCCCGCTGGCCGACGATCAAGACCATCAATTTCTGATCGCCACCGACAAAGCGCGCCTCTGTGGCGCGGCGATGACAGTGGAACCGCCGCCGCGATGCTAATCTCCCGGCCAGGGATTCGGCTGGCCGCCGCGCGGCCTTGCGGAGAAACGGGACGATGGCGCGCTTTGCGAAACTTGCCGCCCCTCTCCTCGTGGCCATGAGCATCGCCCTCGCGAGCCTGTCGCCGGCGCGCGCGACGAAGGGGCTTCGGGTCTCTACGTGCCGGGCAATTTCGGCTTCGGCGCCGGCGTCACGCCGGACCCCGGCCTCTATCTGAGCACGGGCGTCGGCTATTACGACGGCGACATCAAGGTCTATATCGATGGCGGCAAGATCGTGCTCAATGTCGTCAAGCGGCCGGTCTCCACCACCTTCGCGACTCTCTGGGTGCCCGAGACCAAGATCTTGGCGGCCGGCTCGGCCTGTCGCTCCGCTCCTCCTACAGCTACGCCTGGGCTCATGGCGAGGTCACGGGGCTGGTGACCGAGGAAAAGACGGTGGCGGGATGGGGCTTGGGCGACACCATCCCGCGCGCGCAGCTCGGCTGGACCTCCGGGGCCTGGTCGAACACGCTCTATCTGACGGGCTGGCTGCCGACCGGGCGCTACCAGCGCGGGTTCGAGCCCAACACGGGGAAGAACCGCTACGGCGTCAATCTCGGCTGGGGCGTCACCTACACCGATCCCGGCACGCAGATCGAGATCGATTCCGCGGTCGGCGTGACCTTCAGCACGCCCAATCCGGCGACGGACTACAAGAACGGCGATGCCTTCACGTGGGAAGGGGCCGTCGGCAAGAAATTCGCCAATGGGCTGCAGGTCGGCGTCGCCGGCTATGCCTATCAGCAGCTGACGGGCGATACGGGCGCGGGCGCCAGGCTCGGTCCGTTCAAGGGCCGCGTGTTCGGCCTCGGTCCCCAGCTCATCTACAACACGGTGCTGATGCAGCGGCCGGCGGTTCTCAATCTTCACAACTATCAGGAGTTCGGGGCGGTGAACCGGTTCGAGGGAAACGTCACGACCTTCTCGGCGACGTTCAAGTTCTAGGGTGCTTGTCGCCAGCGTGGCGAAGCGGCCCGTCGTTTCAGAGGCGCTCCGGCTTGACGCACGTCAAGGTCGCCCTTCCCTCAATTCGTTAGGTGGTGGGGCGTTTCACCTTACGTCAAGGGGAGGTTCCTTCCGATGAGAGCAATTGGGCTGGTCTTATTCGCGCTTTGCCTTGGCTTCCTTGCGACCCCGGCACTCGCCGACTCCGCCCGCGCTTCGTGCGGCGATCTTTACTGCACGATCACGTGCAACGGCACGAAGGCCGAAGCCCGTTGCGAAGGCGGGGGCACGGGCGCGCCGGTCTGCGCGTGCGAAACCAAGGGCACGATGGGCGGCTACGTCAAGATCAAGTGCCAGAGCGCCACGAAGGAAGCCTATTGCGAGGCCAATGAGCGCCCCGGCGGCAACTGCAAAGGCGGCGTCCACGCCCTCTGCACCAAATGGCGGTAGCGGCGCTTTAGCCGCCGGGCAAAGGGTGCTGCTTCAGACCTGAGCTCAGGCCCTCCCGGCCGCCGTCGCCGCGGGCACCTCGATCAGCCGCCCCGACTTCACGTCGTAGATGTAGCCGTAGATCAGCACGCCCTTGGGCACGAGCTTATGCGCGCGGATGCGTTTCACGTCGGCGGTGACGCTCTCGGCCTGGTCGGCGATGGTCAGCCAATCGATGAAGTCGCCTTCCGTGGAGCCCGGCCCTTGGCCCACATCCTTCCAGCCGCCGGGCCCGATCTCCGCGGTGTCGAGGCTCTGGCGCAACAGCCCGCGCATGATCTCATTGGTAAAGGTCTCCATGCCGCAATCGGTGTGGTGGACCACGAACCATTCTCTGGTGCCGAGCAGCTTGTGGGAGATGACCAGCGAGCGGATGGCGTCGTCGCTGGCGCGGCCGCGGCGTGCGGATGACATGGGCGTCGCCCTCGGCGAGGCCGGCGAACTTCGCGGGGTCGAGCCGCGCGTCCATGCAGGTGAGGATGGCGAAGCGGCGCGCGGGCGGCATGGCGAGCTTGGCCTTGTCGCCGAACTCCGCTGCGTAGGCCGCGTTCGCCGCCAGCACCTCGTCATGCACTCTGGTGATGGCATCGGTCATGGCATCTCTCCCTGGAGGTCGTAGAATGGTTGGGGCGAAGCGGTTTCGCTGTGCTCAGCCCAGCCTACGGCGCGCCGCCGCGCGGTCAAGGAGCCTCTCCCCGCGATGACCCTGCGTTCGACCCGCAAGACGGTCACGTTCCTGCATCCCTTCTGCCTGAAGGGTGTGGATCGCGCGCTGCCGCGCGGGGACTATCTTGTGGTGACGGAGGAAGAGCTCATCGAGGGGCTGTCGTTCCCGGCCTACCATCGCGTGTCGACGGTGATCTTCGTGCCGGCGCCTTCGGAATCGGCGCCTTCGGGATCGGCGGTCGAGATGGTGACCATCGAGCCCGCGGATCTCGCGGCGGCCCTAGAGCGGGACGCCGCCCTGCCCCTTCCATGACGGACGGAACCGAGGCCACCACGGGGGCGGCCTCGGGCAATCTTCGTGTTAGGCGCTGGCGCCGATCTTGCGGCCCTTCAGCACGGCGTCCACGTCGCGCTGAGCCTGATCCGGCTTGATGTCGTACTTGGCCGAAACCTTGCTCACCAGGTCGTCCTTGCCCTTGAGCGACGACACATCCTGCTCGGAGAATTTGTCCCACTTGGCCCGGATGTCGCTGAGAAGAGCCTTGTGGCCCTCTGCGTTATCCTGGGTATTTTCCGACGTTTTTGTCGCTGCTGAATTTTCCATTATTGTTGTCTCCAAATATGAGGAAAGTGTCCTTTGAATGATTATCACTCAAACTACATAATCTATATAGCACGCCATTCTTCGTATTTCTATAACGCATGAAAATATATATATTTTTTGTGGCCTTATTTCAAACGCGGGCTGTCATTATTTGACTCGCAACAACATTTTAGCAGGAGATTTCCCCATGACAGCCGCGATAAAGATTTTGAAGTCCGATGACATCTTTCCATATGTGCTTGTTTATAGCACCGTACTGACAATACTCAGTCTTGCCGCAGTTTATCTCTCCTCATCGCTGATCCTAGACTGACGCCCACAGAGAGCGTGGACCCGTATCCCCACTTTATCCCCGCCCCGAAAACCTGCCGTACACTGCGCTCATCCCTCGTCCATGAGGACGCGAGCTGCAGACCGTCTGCCTCTCGGGGCGCGGGACGCGGCGCCCGGGGTGGCGCGGTAAAGATGGGCTGATCTCGGACGCACCATTCCCGATAGGCCCGGACCACCGCGTCAGGATAACGGACCAGCCTCGGGGGTCTCTACCTCGCCCGCCTGCGCTGTAACGCGTGGGCCGTCGGGTAAGGCGCGGGATCTCCATGCGCGCGCCTATGCCACTGGCGGTAAGCGGCGATACGAGGCTCTAAAAAGATGCCGCGGCGGGGCACCTATAGAGGCTGCCCACTTTGCGCAACGGACGCAGGCTCTTCGGTGCCCCGCAGTCCCCCCTCTTCGAGGGCTCGCTTCGCGAGACGAACTTGGGAGAATTAGGGAGAATGGAGCGCGCTCGCGCGGGTGACGCGGCGAGACGATGAAGCACGGGCGCGCTCAACCGGGGAATGCCGTTGTGGTCACCGAGCACAGTCTCGAGGCGATCAAGACGGCGGCCGATATCGTCGATCTCGGCCCCGAAGGCGCCGGAGGCCGCGTAGGCGTAACGCTGGCAGCAAAGCGCGTGCTGCCAGCGAAGCTGCCGAGGGATCCGCCTATTGGATAGTTGGGGCGCTGATGGTTACGCCTACCACCTTATCTTGAAACACCCTTCCGCCGACCCAAGCACCTTTCCATCGGTTACATTTACGCGTTCCACCGGCATGAACATGAAGACTTCCCCATGTCCATCGAAACTCACCACATCAACGGTATTTTCGCCGGCACGTAACGTTGCGCCCTTCGTTCCACCATTCGGACTGTCGAT
The DNA here is from genome assembly GCF_001723305.1 of Methyloceanibacter superfactus. Classification (GTDB taxonomy): domain Bacteria; phylum Pseudomonadota; class Alphaproteobacteria; order Rhizobiales; family Methyloligellaceae; genus Methyloceanibacter; species Methyloceanibacter superfactus. Next base: position 25,407 of record NZ_LPWF01000038.1, on the reverse strand, counting down.
ACATATTTTGATGCGGTACGGGCCATTCTGAATGTATTTGCAGTTCTCTCCTTTGGCCAAAGAGTTCAGATCGCCAAATTCGATTGACTCAGTCTCGTTGATGAACGGAGCGAAGCTTGATCCCTTCTCCCAACAATACACTTCCCTCAATTGACATTTGAACATTGCTTCGAACCTCCCAGTTTCGTCTCGCGCTCGCTGCATCATGCGCGCATAGGTTATAGCGTAATGACTATGCTCGCGCAAGTTGCATGCGTGGCTGCGTGCCCCCCCGGCGAAGAGAAGGAAAGCAAGGAAACGGCAACATGGGCGCCACGCGCGGCGCCCGGAGCGAGACGATGACTCGTGCGCGTCCAGCTACCGGGGGGCGATTCATGGCCGGGCTTTCGTCCCGGCCATTCGCTTGTTGGGCGGTGGCGCAGCCTTAGCCGCGGACGGCGATCCAATAGCCCGAGCAGACGCCGGAGGGGCCGGTGCCGTTCCACGAGCCCTTGCCCTTGGCCTTCCAGAATTGGCCGATCCCTTTCGCCTCGCGCGGGCCGGCCACGCCGTTCATCTTGGCCCGGCCAGAGCCGGAGACGAGGCCGGCGATGTGGATCGGGCGCATGACGAATTTACCGCTGGTCGAAGCGATTCTGCCGCCGTTGATGGCGAGGCCGACATTGATGACGCCGCAATGGCCGTCGGTGGTCACCAGCGACATCTTCCAGGCGCCGTCATAGGGCGCCGCGTGCGCCGGCACCGCGATACAGAGCGTTGCGAGAGCGGCCGCCGATGCCAGGCCGCGGATGCGATTGCCATTCATGGGAGTCCTCATGGGTGGTTGTCGTTCGCTGCACATACGAGCTGTTCTGGCGAGGCCCGTGGGCAGGCCTCGACGCCGCAGCCTCGCATGACATTTCTTAACGGAATAATGCGACGGGCGGATGCACCGCTCGCGGGATGGAGCGGGCTATTGCGCCGGGGCGGGTTCCGGCTCGGCTTGCATGCCGTCGGGCGCGGCACCGGGCTCAGGCGTGTTGCCGGGCTCGGGCGCGGTCGCCTCATGCACTTCCTCGCGCACCCCTTCGGACACCGTCTCCACGCCGGCGCCGATCTTCGCGCCCAACACGTTCCAGTTCACAATGTCCTGCGTGCCGGGATGGTCCCCGACATGGTCGATGAGAAACACGACGAGGATGGTGAGAACGATGCCGGTGAGGACGCCGGAGAGATACGGCATGTGAAGTCTCCTTCGGAGGCGCAGCAAAGGAAGAACGTCTGTCCAAGAGGGACGGTTCCCCTCTTGGACGATGCGGATCGCAACATTTGCCCGATGGGGCGGGGCGCTATTTCGCCGTCATATTCTTGATAGCGCCGGCGATGAGCGTGAGGACGATGCCGCCGATGGCGCCGCCGGCGATATCGCCGACCCAGCCCTCGATCATCTGCCCGGCGAACGTGCCGATGAGCTGACCGGTGATGCCGCCGCCGACCGCGCCGGCGATAACATTGCCGATGGTGCCGAGCGAATAGTTCTTGGCCGCGGCGCCCGCGGCGCTACCGCCGATCGCGCCGACACGAGCTGTACGAGAAGACTTGCGATGTCCATTTGGCTTTCCCCCCTCGGTTGTCCAATGCCCAGATAATAAGCGCATACGGACCGGGGTGCCATGGCGAAACGGCCCCCCGAGAATCGGGGTCTTCGCCGGCGCGGTCGACCCTAGTCCGACGTTGCGCGGCCGTAGGCGCGCACCGCCACATAGGCGACGAGGCACAGGGCGAGGAGACCGGCGAGCGCGACGAGCACGCCGAGCAGCATCGGCATCCAATCGGCGTCGGCGGCGCCGAGCATGTCGAAGCCCTGCTTGGCCACGACCCCAATCACGGCCAGGCCCACGGCCAGCAGGGTCGCGGCGACCACCACCGCCCAGCGGCGGTTCTTGCGGCGGCGCTCCAATCGGCCGCTGAACATGACGGGACGTGCCATGGCGCTCAGCCTCGACCGGTCAGTTCGGGCGGGGGTGCCGCGGGATCGAATTGTTTCGCGCCGCCCTCCCGGATGCGGCGCCAGGCAATCGGCACGGCGGCGATGCACACGACGATGGCGATGACCCAGGCCCCGACCGGCGGCAGCCCTTCGAACAAGGACAAGATCAGCAGGAGGACGACGCCGAGGCACAGCACGCCCAGAATGAGCCAGACGATCCACAGGGCCGTGCTCCCGGCGCTAAATTTGGCGTCCGGCGCAGCGGCGGCGATGCGGGGCGTGAGCGCGCGAATGAAAGGCGCATAGGAGGCGGTCCGATCCTCGAAATTGTTGAGGCTCTGGTAGTGGGCCGATCGGAGCTTGATCTTTTTGCCATCGCGGCCGCGCAACGTGCATTGGAAGGTCTCGCCGATGGGCGAGGTGTAAGAGATCAGCCGCAGGTCGCGCACGTCCTTGTACGCGAGTTGCCCTTCCCCGGCGTCGCCGGTCCAGTGCAGCGCATCCGGCCCAAGCGTGAAGGTTCGCACCTTGTCCGCGAGGCTGTTGCGCACGGTATGGGCCGGCTCGCTCATAGTGCCGGTCGCTGATCGCTCATCAGCCGAGTGTCGTCCGAACCGGTCACAATCGCAACATGGCGGCTTTGGCAGGGTTGGGTGGGATCATGGGCCCGGCCGGTGCCACAAAACTTTCTCCATCGCCCGCGGCCCGCGGCCGTTATGATCGCATGCGCCGAACGAGAGGATCGAGAGAAGCATGAGCGACGACAGCGCAAGCACCGCGCAGGACAAAGCCCTTCTCGTGCTGATTATCGCGGTCTCCGTGGCCTTCGCCTGGATCCTGTGGCCATTCTATGGGGCGATCCTGTGGGCGGTTATTCTGGCGACCGTGTTCGCACCGGTGCATCGGCGGATTCGGGCGGCCACGCCCGACCGGCGCAACCTCGCGGCTTTCGTGACCCTGCTGATCATCGTCACCATCGTGTTGTTGCCTTTGGCGTTGACGGCCGCATCCTTGGCCAACGAGGCAACCAACCTCTACGAGGAAGTCCAGTCGGGCCAGCTCAATTTCGGAAAATTCCTCCAGGAGATTCTGGATGCCCTCCCCGCCTGGGCCACCAGCATTCTCCGCCGCCTCGGCGTGACCGATGTGAGCGACGTCCAAAAAAGCCTGACGGCGCTCTTCAAGGAAGGCAGCCAGTTCTTCGCCACTCAGGCGGTCGTGGTCGGCCAGGGCACGGCGAACTTCATCATCAGCCTCTTCATCATGCTCTATCTGCTCTATTTCCTGCTGCGCGACGGCGGCGCGCTGTCCCGGCGCATCAAAGCCGCGGTGCCGCTCGCGCCCGAGCAAAAGCGCGCCTTGTTCGAGAAGTTCGCGGTCGTCATTCGCGCCATGGTCAAGGGCACGATCCTCGTGGCTATTGCCCAAGGCGCGCTTGGCGGGCTGATCTTCTGGCTGCTCGACATCCATGCGGCGGTGCTGTGGGGCGTCGTGATGGCGTTTCTTGCCCTGCTGCCCGCCGTTGGCGCCGCTGTGGTCTGGCTGCCGGTGGCGCTCTATCTCTTGGCCACGGGGTCGGTCTGGCAAGGCGTCGTGTTGATCGCCTTCGGCGCCGGCGTCATCGGACTCGTGGACAACGTCTTGCGTCCGTATCTCGTCGGCAAGGACACCAGCATGCCGGACTACATCGTGCTGATCTCCACGCTCGGCGGCATCGCCATCTTTGGGCTGAACGGCTTCGTCATCGGACCGTTGATCGCCGCGATGTTCATCGCCGTGTGGGATATCTCCTCGGGCGGCACCCCGGCGGCGCATGACGCTGACGACGCGTCGTGATGCGCATGACGGCCCGATACGTGCTGTCCGGCCTCCTGGCCATGCTGGCGGTGCTGTGCCTCAGTACCGTGCCGGCGCGGACCGCAGACGACGGCGGAGACACGCCTGCCGCATCTCTGCCCGAACCCGCGGACCCAATCGTGCGCGCCCGCGAGCGGCAAGCGCTGATGGCCGTTTACGAGTCGCTCGGCGGGCCGGACTGGATTCAGCGGGATTTCTGGGGGAGCGACCGACCGGTGGGGGAGTGGCACGGTATCGAGACCGACGCCGAGGGCCGCGTCGTCCGGCTGACGATCTACGACAATAATCTCGACGGAAAGCTGTCGCCGGCGATCTGCGGATTGGAGCGGCTGCACACGCTGCATCTCTCCTTCAATAAGATCTCCGGCGCGCTGCCCGATACGCTTGGCGATTGCCGCGCGCTGACGAATCTCTGGCTGAAGGGCAATAGGCTGACAGGGCGGATTCCGGATTCAGTCGCCGTCCTGCCCGAGCTCGAATATCTCGATGTGCACGCTAACCGGCTCTCGGGTCCCCTACCCGCCATGTGGGATACACCAAAGCTCAAAATCCTCCGCGCGGAGGACAACAAGATCGCCGGGGCGTTGCCCGAGACCTTGTTCCGTCAGCCGAGTCTCGAGCAGGTTTTCCTGCACAGCAACAAGCTCAGCGGCCCCTTGCCGTCCTCGTTGACCGAGGCCGCGAGCCTGCATTCTCTTCTACTAGCCGACAACGGCCTCTCGGGACCGATCCCGGAAGACATCGGCACGCTTCAGCAGCTCACGGATTTGCGGCTCAATCGGAACAAGCTGACCGGGCGGATCCCGGAAAGCCTGGGGGACGCGGCGGCGCTGCAAGTCCTGCGGCTGGATCATAACCGCCTCAGCGGTTCCATACCGACGGGACTCGCGGCACACCTCACGGTGTTCGACGTGTCGCACAATCCGGATGTGACGTCGGACTGACGGAGACGCAGCCTACTCTTGAGAGAGGGCGGCGGTGCCTTGCGCTTTGCAGTCGCCGAAGGCCGGCGCATCGGGAAGCTGCAGGCAGGAGGCTTGAGCGGCTTCGCTCGGGCCCAACGTCATGGGGAGCACGGGCGCCTGCTCGGTCACGCAGCCGGCCAGCGCGAACGGCATCAAGGCGATCAGCAGCCATTTCATCGTTGCTCTCCCCGTCCAATTGGCTTGGCGGATCATCCCATAGAGATATTGCCGATGCGGTTAATTGCAAGGGATCCTCCGCCCCTTCCGTTTAACCTTGCTTCAGCCAGTCAAAATTGCCCGTTTCCCGCCATTTCTTCTGCCGCCTTTCGGGCGTGCAACATCATGACACACCCTGTGAAGACACCTCCAAAGTTTCGCCACAAGTTGCCCCCGCTGAGGACAGATTTGGCCAGCATTAGCAGCGCGGGCGCCGCGACGACCGGTGTTAAGCAATAATACTGTGAGGTGTATCGATGGGTTTTGGGGGAAAGCTTGCCAGTGCTTGCGTTTTAGTCTTGGGGCTTATTGCGTTAATTCAGCCGGCTCAGGCGGAGATCACTGACGGGACGCCAGAAAACAGCTCGATGGAATCAGAGAGGGCCCGCGAGTTGAATTGCCTCGCCCGTGGCATCTATTTCGAGGCTCGCGGCGAGTCCATTCGCGGCATGCTTGCCGTAGGCCGCGTGATCCTCAACCGGGTCAAGAGCAAGGCCTATCCGGAGACCGTCTGCGGAGTCGTCTATCAGAACAAGGAGAAGCACAACCGCTGCCAGTTCTCCTTCGCCTGCGACGGCAAGCCCGACACCATTAAGGAGCGCGCCGAATGGGGAGCGATCTTAATGCATGCCGCGTGGCTCCTCGCCAGCGACAAGGAGGAGACTTCCCCTCGGCTCGTGCGCTTCGCCACGCACTATCACGCCGACTATGTCAGCCCGCACTGGTCGCGTGTTCTGGTGCTGGCCGGGCGTATCGGCCACCATCTCTTCTACTACGACCCGACGGCATAGGCTGCCCCCCACGCCGAAGCGCCTGAGCAGGCCTAGACGGCATGCGAGAGAGGCGGAAAGCCCCTCGCCTAGGCGGCGAGGCCTTTGATCACCTTGACGATCACCAGCAGGATCACGGCGCCGATAAAGGCGAGAAGAATCGTGCCGAGGAGGCCGCCGCCAAGGGTGAGCGTGATCCCGAGCGCGGGAAATAGAAAGCCCGCGAGCAGCGCCCCGAGGATGCCCACGACGATATCGCCGATGAGCCCGAAGCCCGTGCCTTGAACCACCAGGCCGGCGAGCCACCCTGCGATGGCCCCGACCACAAGCGCGATGATAATTGCCGTCAGCATTGTTTCCCCCTCCGTTATCTCCGTGCTCACTCTAGCATGAGTCTCGGCTGGCCTCGCGGGTCGTTTGCGGTGGACTCTCGCTCCGCGCCCCGATTAGATCGGGCCTCCGTAACAGCGTTCTAGTGGGGGGAGTTCAAGCATGATCAGAACACTATTGGTGGCTTCAGCGCTCGCGACCGCGCTTCTGTTCTTAGGGTCGCCTGCCAAAGCGGAGTGGCTCTGCGGCGAGGAGCGCTGCGTTTGGGTCAGTTGGGATGTCGATGAGCCCGACTTTGCAGAAGCTTGGGGTCCGCCGGTTCGGCCCAACTGCTTTTGGAAACAGGGTGTCTTTGGCCGCTGGAAGATGGTCTGCCCCCGCTGATCGCGCGCAAAACCCTCCGCTAGGCCGCGCGAACGCTATTTTACCTCCCGGCCGGTAACGAGATCCAGCCAGCGGCGGAGCACGCCTTTGCAGGCTTGTGCAAAGGCGGGCAACGCCGTGCGGCTTTCGGCGATCACGGCCTCCGCGTCGAAGCCGTTGGAGGCCATGTAGTCGGCATTGTTGCGGCACATGACATCGACCAGGGGCGCGTCCACCTCGGCGTGGTACTGGAAGCCGTAGACGTTGTCGCCATAGCGAAACAGCTGGCACGAGGTGAGCTCAGACGAGGCCAGATTGACCGCGCCCGGCACGTTCTCGATGCGGTCGCCGTGGAAGTGATAGGCGAGCAGCGTCTTGGGATGGTCCTCGAGGATCGCATCGTCAGCCGCCGCCTCGCTCAACACGAGGTCGTACCAGCCGATCTCCTTCTCGGCGCCAGGGGCGACTTCACCGCCAAGGGCGCGCGCCAGGATCTGCGCGCCGAGACAGAAGCCGGCGATCGGCTTTTTCGCCGCCATGAAGTCCTGACAGAGCGCGATCTCCCGCTGGAGATAGGGATACTCATCCGTCTCGTAAGCGCTCTGCGCCCCGCCGAGCACGACCAGCCCGCTATAGTCGCCGGGCTTGAGCGTGTCATAGTCTGTGTCGTAGCCGAACACCGTCTCCTGCCCCAGCCCCCGTTCGGCGATCAGGGTGGAGAGTTGTCCGGCGCCTTCCTTGGCGTCGTTCTGAACGATGAGAACCGGTTTCATCTCGAGGCTCCTCAAGGGCTGGGTTGCGATTGGGCTCTCGGTAGAAACCCATCCAGGCGGCAAGGGTTCGGCGCACGCGCCGAGGGCCCCAGACTCACCATCTCGTCAAGGCCGGACACGAACCGTGACGTCCGACGTTACGGCTTTAGCACGAGCGGCACGACCGTGCGTCCGGGAGGAAAGCCCTCGCCGTCCGAGACATCCTCCTCGAACACTTCGAGATGGCCGATCTGCCGCGCATCCACGCTGTACGGCACGGTGAAGGAAAACGCGCCCGGTCCGTCAACGCCACCGCCTTGGGTATTGCCGCTCGCCAGTTGCGCACCGTCCCGGGCAATGAGTTTCCACTGCACGCTGCCCTCGAAGCTGCGTGAGCACCCCTTGACCGTGAAACCGCTTTGGACCCGCTGTCCGGCTAGCGGCTCGGTGGCGATGACGAAGGCGGCCTCGTCGAAGGCCCCATCGCCATTGTCGCAAGCGTCGGTCTCCTCACCTTCGACCCAGCCGCCCCAGGCGAGCACCGGTCCCGACGGCACCAGTGCCGATAGGATCAAGAGCCCGAACGTGGCGGCGTAGAGTATCCTCCGTGACGTGCGACGTGTCGCAGGTGTGGGATGAGTCATGGCCTCCTCCATTTGTCCTGCCGAAAGCTCACAGACAAGGCTATGTTGCCATGAAGCCGTCGCCGGCGCGATTGGGCTAAAATCAAAAAAATCGAGTCAAATGAGGAGGACACAAATGGCCAACCCAACCCTTCGCACGCTCACGGGCATGGACCCGAACCCGGCGCCCATCTCGGACAGCGCGCTGGTGCTGATCGACTGCCAGCAGACCTATCGCGAGGGCGTCATGCAGTTGGAGAATGTCGAGCCGGCGCTGCAGGAGGCAGCGAGCTTGCTCAAGCGATTCCGCGACGCCGGGCGGCCGGTGATCCACATCATGCATGCGCTGGCGCCGGCACACCCTACGACATCTCCGCACCCATCGGCCAAATCGCCGATGCGGTGGCGCCCATCGAGGGTGAGACCGTGATCGTGAAGACCTATCCGTCCGCTTTCGAGAAGACCGAGCTCGACGCCGCGCTGAAGTCCCTTGGCGTGAAGAACGTCGTCTATGTCGGCTTCATGACGCATATGTGCGTGAACTCGACCGCGCGCGCCTCGTTCAATCACGCTACGCCAACACGGTGGTCGCCGGAGCGACGGCGACGCGCGCCATTCCCAACCCGGCGACCGGTGCGGAAATGCCGGCGGCGCAATTGCACAATGCCAGCCTGTCGGCGCTGGGCGACATGTTCGCCGTGGTGGTGCCGCGCGCGGCCGACGTTCCGAACTGACACCGACAATCCCCTCTGGAGATCACCATGCTGACGCGACCCCGATGGAACGGACGGCATTTTCGCCGGCCTCCTGCTTCTCGCTGCTGGCGCTCGTGCTGCTCGGTACGCGCTTCGTCCAAGGGTTCATCTTCTGGGGCGGCGCCACCCGGCGGCTGATCTACAATTTCCACGAGGTCAATGGCGCCGACGTCGCCGTGAAGCTCGACTTCGAGTCGGCCAAGTTCGTCGCCAACAAGCTCACCCACGCCCTGCCCGGGACGTTGTGGATTCAAAGCCCGCTCGAATGGACGCTGCAATATCCCGACTTGATCATCGCCTCGGTGTGGATCTGGACTCTCGCCGAACTTGCCGTCGGCCTCGGACTGATCCTCGGCTTGGCGACGCGCCTCGCCGCGCTCGTCAGCATCGGCCTCAATGTCTCCCTGATGCTCATCTTCGGCTGGATGGGCTCCACCTGTCTCGATGAGTGGACCATGGCCGTGTCCGGCCTGGCGATGAGCAGCGCGGTGTTTCTTGCCGGCGGCGGCACTTGGTCGCTCGACAATCTGATCGGCCGCAGCGGCTGGGCCGAGCGCAACGGCTGGACGGCTTGGGTGTTCAGCGGCCCGCTGCCCGTGGGGAGCGTCAGGACGGCCGCCCTGGTCCTGGCCGCGGTGGCGGTGGTGTTCACCGTCGGCAGCTATCATCTGCTTTTCGGCGCAGTGGTTTCGCCGCAGCACGCGCGGGTCAGCTTCCACAGCCACGACATTGCCCTGTCGAAAGCGGCCGTCGCGGCCGACGGCGCCGTCACATTCGATGCTTATGTGGATGCGGGACCGGATACGGGCGCCGCTTACGTCATCGCCGCGCGGCTGGTCGATGCCTCGGGCACGACGGTGGCCGCATGGGATGGCGCCGTGCTGGCCGCCCTTCCCACGACCGCCATCCGCAACGTCTACCCCTATGTCTGGGCCTCGCACTTCAAGACCGAGAGGGTCGGCTTCAGCGGGCAGACCGGCGCGCGCGCAACGATCACCCTGCCGCCGCCGGAGGGAGCGACCGCCGAAGGCGCGCCGCATGAGCTCATCTTGGAAGCGATCGACGGAACGACTTGGAAAGCGAAGGTCGTCCCTTAGTCCTCGAGGAGTGCGGCGAGGAACAGTTTCGCCTTGGCACCGATGCCAGGCGCCTCGCTCTCGCGCGGACCGGCGATGGAGAGCGCGCCGCCTCCCCTCGCCTTTAGCCAAGCGCGGGCTTTTGTCAGCGCGTTGGGAGCGTCGATGTCGACGACCACATATGGCTTGCCCTGGTCCTCGGCGCAGCTCACCGCCAGCGCGGTGCCTTTGGACACAGCAAGGCCGGCGCGGTCCGTCACGACCATGAGCGCGTCGCTGTCGCGGACGTTCCACGCCGTGCGCCGCTCGGGCGCGGACTCCGGTGTCTCGCGCAAGGCGGCGTAAAGCGCGAGAAGGCCGGGCGGGTCAGGACAATCCTCGGCCCAGCCGCCCTTCGGACACCAGCCCGCATAGGGAATGCCGGCCTCGATGGCGGCATCGAGCGCCGCCCGGTCGACGCCGGTCTGGCCGCCAGAGATGACCTTCAGCCCTTCGGCCTCCTTCACCGCCTATCGCCTCCCATCTTGCACTTGAAACAGGAAGGCGCATCATGCGGTGAACAGGGGGAAACCGCCATGCCGTCAGCGAAACTGTTGCTCCTCGGCTTTGTGGCCGGCTTCATCGCCACCCTGATCTTCCATCAAGGCCTATGGTGGGTGTTCAACCGTGTCGGCATCATCCCGCCGGCCCGTCCCGCCTGGCCGCTCGATCCGATCCCGCCATTCGGCCTACCCTCCGTGCTCTCCAAGGCCTTTTGGGGCGGACTGTGGGGTCTCGTGCTCACGCCGGTGCTCGCGCATCTGACCGGCGCGAGCTATTGGATCGCCTGGATCGTGGTCGGGGCCGTGGCCTTGACGGCCGTCGCCTTCTTCGTGGTGCCGCCCCTCAAAGGCGAGCCCATGCAGGCCATGGGACCCCGCTTCCTGATCGGCCTGTCGGTCAACGGCGCCTGGGGGTTCGGCACGGCCCTGATATTGCGGCTGCTCGGCAAGACTTAGGGCGTCATAAGATCCTCGTCCGCCGCGACGGCGCGCTGGAGCGCCGGCCGCTCTTGCAGCCGTCCCACATAGCGCATGAACTCGGGGCGTTCGGGCAACAGCTTGAACATCAGGCCCCAGCGGAGCGTCGAGCCCACGACCACGTCGGCCGCCGTGAACTGCTCGCCCATGAGGTATGGCCCCGGCTCCACCGCCTTCGCCGTCACCTCCATGACCGTATCGAAATCGCCATAGCCGAGCGTGCCGCGGCGCGGCTGCTCGCTGCGTGGCATGGCGCGATCGACCATGGCGGGCTCGATACAGCTCGGCCCGAAAAACAGCCATTTCAGATATTGGCCGCGCCGCTTGTCGCCGATCGGAATGCTGAGCTTCGCTTGTGGAAATTCATCGGCGAGATAGGTGCAGATCGCGGCCGCCTCGGCGACAATCGCGTCGCCGTGCTTCAGGCCGGCACCTTGCCCATTGGGTTGACGGCAAGATAGTCAGAGGCGAATTGCTCACCTTTGGTCAAGTCCAGGAGGTGAATATCGTAGGGTTCGCCCAGCTCCTCCAGCATCCAGCGCACGATGGACGATCGTGAGGGCGCGGCGTGGTAGAGAGTGAGCTCGGTCATTTCAGTTCTCCTCGATTCGGCACAGGATATTAGGCAAGCGCGGAAGCCATATGAACGCCACGAAGACCAAGACTGCCGGCGCGGCAAAGAAGCCGCCGGCCCCCTCGTCGAACGAGACGAATGAGCCGGACGAGACGGAAGCCCAGGCGCGATCCTATCGCGAGCAAGTGCGGCGGCTCTATCACGGCAGCAGCGTCAGTGCGCATCGATTCCGTTTCGCGCTGCTGGCCTTCGACATCCTGACCATATTGTTCATCGTCGGCACGTCCTTCATCCCACGCGAGCCTTGGATCGAATGGCTCGACATGATTTTCGGCATCGTCATCCTCGCCGACTTCTGCGCCCGCATTTGGGTGAGCCCGCACCCGGTTCGCGAGTTCGCTCATCCCGCCACCTGGGCCGACATGGTGGCGATCTTCTCCTTCCTCGCGCCGATCGTCGGCGAAGGTCTCGGCTTCCTGCGCATCCTGCGCACGTTGCGGCTATTGCACACCTACCAACTGGTGGCGCGGCTCCGGGCCGACAGCAGCTTCTTCCGCCGCAACGAGGAGACCATCACCGCCGTCATCAATCTCGGCGTGTTTCTGTTCATCATGACGGGCGTCGTCTACGAGACCCAGCACTGGCGCAATCCGGACATCGCCAACTATGTGGATGCGCTCTATTTCACCGTAACGGCGCTCACCACGACGGGCTTCGGCGACATCACCCTCAAGGGCGAGCTCGGCCGGCTCATCGCCGTGATCATCATGATCTTCGGCGTGACCCTATTCTTGCGGCTGCTGCAAACACTGTTGCGTCCGCACAAGGTGCGCTTCGCCTGCCCGTCCTGCGGCCTCCAGCGTCACGAGATCGACGCGGTGCATTGCAAGGCCTGCGGCACGCGGCTCAACATTCCCGACGAGGGCCGGTTCTAGCGCAGGTGTTAGGAGACTCTCGAATGGCCGCTAAGCGCTGGTCCCAGGACGTCACGGAACACTCCCACGCGCTCGACCTCAAAAAGGGCGTGTTTACGCTTAAAGACCCCAAGGAAATCGCCGCGTCGCTGAAGCGCTCGGCGGAAGCGAGCACGCGGCGCAAGGCCGATCCGTTCCGGTCGGCGATGTCCATGCTCGTGTTCTATATCAACCGGGCCGGCAAGAATTTGCCGGAAGAAGATCGTGCGCGGTTGGAGCAGGCCAAGGACGAGCTGCGCAAAGCGTTCGGCAAGCCAACCGAAGGTTAAGCGCGGCCCTACCGGGTCTCCGCCTTGGCGACGCTTTGGATCTCTTCGATCCTGTGTTCGGCGTGGTGCGAGAAGGTCGACAGCACCGCGTCGAACGTGGCCTCCTCGGCGGTGACGCTGCCGCGCTCGGTTTGCAGCTGTTCGAACACGCCGCGATAGTCGCTGTAGCCTTGCAGCTCCTCGCGGCGTTGCCACCAGAAGTCGCCGACCAGGAAGAACCTGATCCAAGAGAACAGGCAGTCGGTCCAATCTTCCAGATAGGCACGGAGGTGGATGCTCGGGCTGGTCAGAAAGACATTGCCGGCACGCAGCGCGTCCGCACCGCCGGCTTTTCCCCTTGCCCTTGCTATCGCCGGCGGTGATCTCCACGAGGCGGCCGTCGAGGAAATGATATTCCGGGCATTCGAGGAACACGAAGCTCATGCGGTCGGCGCCGGGATAGAGCCCTTCCGGATCGAACAGCTTGAAATCGAGACCGCGCAGACGGACCCGGTCCAAGGCGATGAGCTGCGGGCCCTCACCTTCGGGCTCGATCACGGTGAGCCCCGCCTCGTGTGCCCGCGTGATGAGCGTCTCCGGGTGGGGACCGATCCAGCTCGAGACCAGGATCCGGCCGGCGACGTCATGGTCGATGGTCTCGATATTGGCGCGGGGCGGAGCGGTGTATTTTTCGCCGACAAGGCTCAGCACGAAGGGCGGCTCGCCTTGGCGAAGATAAGTGTCGCTCAAGCTGGCGAGGCGGTGCAGATGACCGAGCAGCCGATACCGGATTTTCGGGTCGCGGCAGTGGCCTGTCCATACAACGTCGACGGAGGGCATGGGCTTTCTAACGTCCTCCGCAAGGGTTCGGGACAATGAGGAAGGCCGCACCTTGCCGATGTCCCCAGGCACGCGCAAGCAGCACCCGCAAACAGGGTTGCCTTGAGGTTCACCCGAAAGAATAAACGGCGTGACCCGTTGCCAGGTCACGCCGTCTAGTCGGCTATGCAAGCCCCGGGCCTAGGGACCCCGAGGCCGAATAGCCGTATTTGCGAAATCTAGGCCTTGGCGTGGGCGCCGTGCCCGGAACCCGCCAGGAGGCCGGCAACCTTCTCGGATACCCAGCCGAAGATGGCGCCGACGATCATCGACAGGATAATGACGACCACCGGGTTGGCCATGGAGGCCGACGCCAGATTCCCCGCCCCATTGCCGAGCAGGGTCAGGGCCACCACGGAGGCAAAACCGTAGACCTGGGCCGGGATGGCGGAGAAGATCGGGATATTCGCGAGCAGCACCATCAGGCGACGCCGACGCCGACACAGATCCCGGCCCAGATGGGCAGGCCGAGGCTGTCACCGACGCCTGTCTGGGTCGCCACCCAGAGCGTGATACCGGCGATAATGCGCCGGCGATATTGCCGAGAATGGCCGATTGCAGGCCCGACTCGCTGCCACCGCAGTGGAAGAAGCATCCCCAGGCGATAAAGGCAGCCCAAATCGCCAACGCTCCGCCAAGCGGCCCCAAGAAGAGCCACGTGGCTATGGCGCCAAGCACACCAACGCTGATTGCAAGTGCTGTATTCGCGGACATTTCACCCCCCTTTTTGTGAAAAAGAGAGCGGGCGGATGCCGCCATCGCCGGCAATCCACCGGCTCACTGGAAGGAAGCCGGTTTGTTGCCAGATCGACTCGGCTTCCCGCAGAACTATAACCCAAAGCGGTCCTCTACTGAACAAAGTTTAGTCTTTTGCCCAACAAATAGACGTTGACCCACCCGGTCTCGGCTGCGGACAAGGGGTTGTTCCGCTTGAAACTTCCGGCCATGCGGGCCTAGGTACGGCCATGGTGGATAAAGGCGGTTCTGAAACGGTTATGGCGGACAGGGTACATGTGATCGGCGGCGGGCTGGCCGGCAGCGAGGCGGCTTGGCAGCTGGCGAACAGCGGCGTTGCCGTGTCCTTGCACGAGATGCGGCCCGTCCGCGGCACCGAGGCCCATCAAACCGACGCGCTCGCCGAGCTCGTCTGCTCGAACTCCTTTCGCTCCGACGAATGGGAAACCAATGCGGTCGGGCTCCTGCATGAGGAGATGCGCCGGGCCGGCTCGCTGATCATGGCGTCCGCCGATCAGCACAAGCTGCCCGCCGGAGGTGCCTTGGCGGTCGACCGCGAGGGCTTCGCCGCGGCCGTCACGGAGGCGCTGACCGCCCATCCTCTGATCGAGATCAGCCGGGGCGAGATTGCCGGCCTGCCACCCGCCGAGTGGCGGAGCGTCATCGTGGCGACAGGTCCCCTCACCTCGCCGGCGTTGGCGGAAGCCATCCAGTCGCTCACCGGCGAGACGGAGCTCGCCTTCTTCGACGCCATCGCGCCCATCGTCCATCTGGACTCCATCGACATGGACATCTGCTGGCGCCAGTCGCGCTACGACAAGGTGGGCCCAAGCGGCAGCGGCGCCGACTACATCAACTGCCCGCTCGACAAGGCGCAATACGGGGCCTTTATCGACGCGCTGCTCACCGCCGAGAAGACCGCATTCAAGGACTTCGAGAAGACGCCGTATTTCGAGGGCTGCCTGCCCATCGAGGTGATGGCGGAACGGGGCCGAGAGACCCTGCGCTACGGTCCGATGAAGCCGGTCGGGCTGACGGATCCGCACCGGCCCGAGGAGAAACCCTATGCGGTGGTGCAGCTGCGCCAGGACAATGCGCTCGGCACATTGTGGAACATGGTAGGCTTCCAGACCAAGCTCCGCCACGGCGAGCAGGTGCGCGTGTTCCACATGATCCCCGGGCTCGCTGCGGCTGAATTCGCCCGTCTCGGCGGCCTTCACCGCAACACCTTCCTCAACAGCCCGAAGCTGCTGGACGACAGCCTCCGTCTCAAGGCCGATCCGCGCTTGCGCTTCGCCGGGCAGATCACCGGCGTCGAAGGCTATGTGGAATCCGCCGCCATCGGACTGATTACTGGTCGGTTCGCCGCCGCCGAGGCGCGCGGGACAAAGTCCATGCCCCCACCGCCAACCACGGCGCTCGGCGCATTGCTGGCCCATATCACCGGCGGGCATTTAAGCGCCGACGGCGAAGGCGCCGCACGAAGCTTCCAGCCCATGAACGTCAATTTCGGGCTGTTCCCGCCGATCTCCGTACCGCGGCAGCCGCGCGACCCCAAAGGTCCGAAGACTCCGCGGAGCGGTAAGGCGTTCGAGCGGAAGCGCGCCATGGCCAACCGCGCGCTGGCTGATCTCGATCACTGGCTATCGGGGCCTGCGTCCGCCGCCGCGGAGTAGAAGGGCGCGCGCCGGCGCTCGCACCTAGCGCGATCGCGCCAGGCGCCAGAGGCGGTGAAGCGGATTGATCCGGACGATCTCGTGCAAAGGGTCCGCCGTCTTCGCCAACACCGCAAGATAGGGTTCGACCAGGCTGAGCGGCAAGAAGGCCGTGCGGCCGGCTTCGTTGATGCCGGTCCCCGTCATGCCCTCCCCATACAGATGGAATTCCGCGACGCGCAAAGACTCGCGCGCGTGCTCGCGCATCTCGGCGAGCAAGGCCTCGATCCCCGGGCCCGTCTCGCCGCTGAAGATCGCTTGCGGCGAGGTGCCGTGACGCAGAAGCGAATCCTCGGCCAGATAGGTGCGGCCCTTGGCGGCGAGAACCGGCAGGCTCCGCATGACTCGAACCAAGCCGTAAGCGCGGCCCGCGGCTTCCGCCACGACATCGCGGTTCTCCCCTTCCGCGCCGACGATCTCCGCGGCAAGCGCGAACAGCCCGCCGGTGGTATCGAACAGATAGGCATCGAGGGTGCGGGCATCGGGCATCACGGTTTCGCCAATGTCGAAGCTGCGGGCGTCGATGAGCGCGCCGATGCGCTCGCGCGACAGGCCACGACGGGCGAGCGCTTGGCCGAAGGCATCGGCCACGGGCTGGCCGGTCGCCTCCCCGTGCGCCGCCGCGTCGATGGCATCGCGCCACCATTGCAGGCGGATGGCGCCGAGCCCCGGCTCGGTCACCAGATCGGCGATGCGGGCCAGCTCGGCATTGAAGGCGAAGAGAGCGAAGAGATCGTCGCGGGCGGCGCGTGGCGCGAACAGCGCGGCAAGGGTGCGGTCCGGGTCGGCGGCGCGTGCGATGCGCCGCACCGACTTGGAACGCCCGGCATCAGGCACCGATCCGCCTCATAAGGCTGGTGCCCATCGCGCGCTCACGCGCCCGCGGCGGCGCCGGCCCTGCCCTTGGCGGGATCCTTGGCCGGTCCCTTGGCGGACTCGGTGCTGGCACTGAAAGCCTCGCGCCGCACACCGAGGATGAGCTGCATGGGCGACGCCACGAAGATCGACGAGTAGGCGCCGATGACGATGCCGAAACACATGGCCACGGCGAAGCCGTAGATCGCCTCTCCCCCGAAGAATAGGAAAGGCAGCATGGCGAGGAAGGTGGTCACATGGGTGAGCACGGCCCGCGACAGCATCTCGTTGATGGACAGATCGAGCAGCTTGACCAGCGGCATGCGCTTATATTTCCGCAAATTCTCTCTGATGCGGTCAAAGATGACGACCTTGTCGTTCAGCGAATAGCCGATGATGGTGAGGATGGCAGCGATGCTCGAGACGTTGAACTCGAGCTGCAACAGCGCGTAAAGCCCGATGGTGGCGGTGACGTCGTGGACCAGCGAGGCGACGGCGGCCACGGCGAACTGCCATTCGAAGCGGAACCACACATAGATCATGATGCCCAACAGGGCCACGACCACGGCGACCGTACCGCCGGAGATCAGCTCCGAGGAGATGGTCGGCCCGACGATCTCGGTGCGGCGATATTCCACCGTGTCGCCCAGCGCCCCCTTCACCTTGGCGATGGAGGCCTGCTGCTCCTCTTCCTTGGGCTGGGAGGCGATCCGGATGAGAACGGCATTCGGCGCGCCGAATTCCTGAATCTGCACCTCGCCGAGACCAAGCCCGCTGATCTTGCTGCGGATGTCGGAGAGATTGGCGGGGCTCTCCTTGGTCTGAACCTCGATCAGGGTGCCGCCCTGAAAATCGATGCCCATGTTGAGGCCGATCGTCGCCACGAGAAAGAGCGGAACGACCGTCAGGAAAGCCGAGACGAGCCAGGTGATGGCGCGTTGACCGACGAAATCGATCTTGGTGTCCGGCGGGATGAGTGTGATGCCACGAAACATTCTGGCTGATCCTAGATTGGCACGAATTTCGGCCGCGCCCGGCGCAGCCAATAGGCGACCATCATGCGCGTCACGGTGACGGCGGTGAACATGGACGTGAGAATGCCGATGGTGAGGGTCACGGCGAAGCCGCGGACCGGCCCGGAGCCCAGCCAGAACAACACCAACACGGCGATCAAGGTCGTCACATTGGAGTCGATGATGGTGGTCAAGGCTCGCGCGTAGCCTGCATCGACAGCGGCAAAGGGCGACTTGCCGGACCGGATCTCCTCCCGAATGCGCTCATTGATCAGCACGTTGGCATCGACGGCGATACCGATGACGAGCACGATGCCGGCGATGCCGGGGAGCGTCAGGGTGGCGCCCATGAGCGACAGCACGGCGAAGATCATCGCGATATTGATGATGAGCGCCAGGTTGGCGAAGAGACCGAAGAGCCCGTAGGCGAGGAACATGAAGACCACGACCAGCACCAGGCCGGCGATGGCCGCCTTCTTGCCGCTCTCGATGGAATCGGCGCCGAGACTGGCACCCACCGTGCGCTCCTCGATGACGGTGAGCTTGGCGGGCAACGCGCCGGAACGCAGCAGGACCGAGAGATCGTTCGCCTCCTGCACCGAGAAGTTACCGCTGATCTGCCCGGTTCCGCCGAGGATCGGCTCGCGAATGACCGGCGCGGAGATCACCTTGTTGTCGAGAACGATGGCGAAGGGCAGCCCGACATTCTCCTGGGTCACCCGGCCGAAGCGCTTGGCGCCGGCCGCATCGAAGCGGAAAGTCACCACCGGCTCGCCGGTGCGGGAATCGAAGCCCGGCTGGGCGTCCACCAAGTTCTCGCCGCTGACCAAGACCTGGTCCTTCAGCACGTATGGCACCGGCGGATCGTCGGAGGAATAGACCAACTCGTCGCCCGGCGGCACCTTCTTGCTCGCCGCGACCTCGGCGGCGTTGGCCGACGGATCGACGAGCTTGAACTCGAGCTTGCCGGTCTCGCCGATCAGGCCCTTGAGGCGCTCCACGTCCGACACGCCAGGCACCTGGACGAGGATGCGGTTGCGCCCCTGACGCTGGATGCTGGGCTCCGTGGTCCCGAAGGCGTCGACGCGGCGGCGGATGGTCTCGATCGAGGCCTGGATGGCGGCGCTGATGCGATTGTTGAGGCCGGGCTCGGTGACGGCGAGCGTGACGCCATCGCTGCCGTTGCGGGTGACTTCGAGATCGTAGCCGGAGAATCCGCCGAACACGTCGTTGCCGATCGGCACGGCGAGCTTCTTCAGCTCCGTGACCGCCTTGTCCATGTCTTCGGGCTTGCGAATGCGCACGGACACGCTGCGTCCGGCGACATTCAAGGTGAGGTCCGTGTAGCCGATGCGGCTCGTGCGCAGCGTCTCACGCACATCGCCGCGGATCGTGCCGAGCCAGTCTTCCACCAGCTCCTTTTCGTCGATCTGGTAGAGGAGATGCGCGCCGCCTTGAAGGTCGAGGCCGAGATTGACCTGCTTCTTCGGCACCCAGCTCGGCAGCTCTTGCAGGGTCGACGCCGGAATCAAATTGGGAATCGAGAAGATGAACCCGGCGAGCACTACGCCGAACACCAAGATCAGTTTCCATTTTTGGAAATGCAGCATTGCCGGGTTTAAAACTCCAGATCAGACTAAATGTCGAGCGCGTGTCCGGATCAATCGGACGCTGCCTTGGATTTGGGGGACGTCTTGGGCGCCGGTTTAGCGCTCTTGGATTGGTCGTCGCCGCCCTCGCCTTTGCCGCGTACCTCCGACACCGTCGAGCGAACGATCTTGATCCTGACGCCCTCGGCGATCTCGACCTGCAGCTCATGCTCGTCGACCTTGGTGACCTTGCCGATGATGCCACCGGAGCTCACCACCGTGTCGCCGCGGCGGATGCCGGCGATCATCTCCCGATGCTCCTTCATGCGCTTCTGCTGCGGCCGGATCATCAGGAAATACATGATGCCGATAATGAGGACCGTGGGCACGAGCAGGCTATTCAGCATCTCAAAGCCGCCACCTGCCTGAGCGAAGGCGAAACCGTTCATTGCTCGTATCCCCTGCTTGTCCTAAGGATGGCCGCTTTCGGCCAGTTTGGGCCCCTATTCGCTGTCGCGAACAGGCTCTTATCGGGCGATTTGGCGCGACTATACTGAGCTACAACGCCTTTGCAACGGGCCCCGGCATGAACTTTCAAGAACCGCTGTCTGGACTGATGGAGCGAATCGCCCAGGCGCTGGAGCGGCTTGGGCCCATCCGGGCGGCGATGCCCGATTTCACGACCGCCGATGCCTTCGTCTATCAGGCCGAGACCGGGGCTTTTGCGCCGGTCGGGAGCGTCAACCGGGTGCCGCTGCCGCTTCTCAAGGGCATCGACCGCAGCCGCGACGCCCTCCTGGCCAACACGGAACGCTTCGCGCGCGGCCTGCCCGCCAACAATGCGCTGCTCTGGGGCGCCCGCGGCATGGGTAAGAGCTCCCTGGTCAAGGCCGTCCATGGTGCCGTCAATGCCGGCCTCCCTGCCCTCAAGCTGGTCGAGATCCACCGCGAGGACATCGACGCTCTACCCCACCTCCTCGGCCATCTGCGCACGGCGCCCGAGCATCAATTCATTCTGTTCTGCGACGATCTGTCTTTCGAGGCGGTCGACACCTCCTACAAGTCGCTGAAGGCGGTGCTGGAGGGCGGCATCGAAGGCCGGCCCGCCAATGTGCTGCTCTACGCCACCTCCAACAGGCGGCATTTGATGCCGCGCGAGATGGTGGAGAACGAACGCTCGACGGCCATCAATCCCTCCGAGGCCGTGGAAGAGAAGCTGTCCCTGTCGGACCGCTTCGGCTTGTGGATCGGTTTCCACAATTGCAGCCAGGACGACTATCTCGCCATGGTGCGGGGCTATGCGGAGCATTACCGGCTCGACGTGGCGGAGGAGCGGCTCACCCGCGAGGCGCTCGAATGGGCGCGCGGCCGCGGCAGCCGGTCGGGCCGCGTTGCCTGGCAGTTCATTCAGGATCTTGCGGGACGCCTCGGCGCGACCCTCTAGAGGCGCGACGCTCCGGGCGCTAGTCGGCCTGGGCCGCCATGCTGCTCATATATTTCGTCGGATCGACGGGCCGTGAACCTTTGCGCAACTCGAAATGCACTTGCGGCTGGCTGACCGAGCCGGTGGCGCCGGCCTTGGCGATGATCTGACCGCGGCGCACCTTGTCGCCGCGCTTGACCAGAAGCTCCTCGTTGTTCGCATAGGCCGACACCCAATTGTTGGCGTGACGGACCAGCACGAGATTGCCGTAGCCCTTGAGCTCGCTGCCGGCATAGGCGACGACGCCGTTCTCGGCCGCCTTCACCGAGGTGCCTTGCGGCACGGAGATGTTGATGCCGTCGTTGTGACCGCCGTCAGGCTTGGTGCCGAAGCCGGAGATGACGCGTCCCTTGACCGGCCAACGGAAGCTGCCGCCGGACATGGGGTCGGGATTGGGAAGCTGATCGACGCGGGCGATGGTCTTTGGGGTGGCAGCAGCCGTCTTGGCGGCATTGCCGGTGATCTCAGGCGAGGCCGGGGCTTTTTCCGCCGCCGGTGCGGCGCCGGCGCCATGATCGTCGTGGTCTTCACTTTGCGCACGCCGGACGAACTGGCTGCCGCCGCCACGGCGGGCGCGGCCGATGCCGCCGGGATGATGAGCTTCTGGCCGATCTGCAGATTGTCGGCACGGACGCCGTTGCGCTGCATGATCGCGTCCGCGTCGGTGCCGAGCTTGTCGGCGATGGCTTGGGGCGTGTCGCCCGGCGCCACGGTGTAGGTGGTCTCGCCCGCTTGAGCGGCCGGCGCCGCTGTGGCTACGCGGGGCGGCGGTGCTGCGGCGCTGGCGCCCGGCATGACGAGGGTCTGGCCGACGCGAAGCCGCGCATCGGGAAGATTGTTGGCGCTCTGAATGGTGTCGATGGGGACGCCATAGCGCTGCGACAGGCTGGACAGGGTGTCGCCGCTCTGGACCTTGACGCGCGGGCCCGAGGCGATGGGCGGCGGCGCGGGACGCGGCGCGCGCTGCGCCGTATAGGCGCCACCCTTGGGCGTGTATTCGGCGGTCGACTGCGGCGGCGGCAGGCTGGAGCGCGATACGCCGCCGGATTGGTTCGGATCGCCGTAATATTGATAGCGGCCGGAGCTATAGACCGACTCCGACGGAACTGGGAGCGACGCCGTGGTCGTCAGGTCCGCGTTCTCGGAGCCTTTGTCGCTGAGACCGAATGACGGATAGTCGAAACGCGAGACGCCGGAGCTGCAAGCCGCCAAGGCAAGCGCCACACCGGCGCCGCCAACACGCCACAAGCGCTGCGGCCACGACTCGACGAAAACGCCACCCGCATCCCTACTCGACCCCCACGCAATACTCGTTTCAGCGAGTAAAGCGCGCGGGCGGTAAACAACGCATTAAGCCTCTTTGCGGGCCTGCCTAAAAATGAATCAGCGAACAACGACCAACGCCCCTTCCGAAGCTAGCCACGCTTGACCCGGCCATGCACCAACGGCACGAAACGCACCGGCAAGAGCGGCGTCTCCACCAGCCCCTCCTCCGTCTTGTCGATCTGCACGAGCTGCTGCGCGTCGCGCGTCTCGCCGAGGGGGATGATCATGCGGCCCCCCTCCTTCAACTGGTCGAGCAGCGCCGCCGGCGCATCGAGCGCCGCGGCGGTGACGATGATGCGATCGAACGGCGCCTGCGGCGGCCAGCCGAGCCAGCCGTCGCCGATGATGGTGGTGACATTCGTGATCTTGAGGTCGGCCAGGCGCTGCTCCGCCGCCTTCTGCAGCTCGCGCCAACGCTCCACGGTGTAGATGCGCCGGCACAAATAGGACAGCACGGCGGCCTGGTAGCCCGAGCCGGTGCCGATCTCGAGCACTTTGTGGCGCGGGTCGAGCTCGAGCTTCTCGGTCATGAAGGCGACGACGAAAGGCTGGGAGATGGTCTGGCCGCACTCGATGGGCAGGGCGATGTCCTGATAGGCGTGGTCGGCGAAGGCCTCGTCGACGAACAGCTCGCGCGGCACCCGCTCGATGGCGCGCAGCCCTTGGGGTCGCGGATGCCGCGACGCCGAAGCTGCATGATAAGGCCGATCTGGTCTTGCGCGCTCGCCATTGCCACCCACCTCCCTCGAGGCGGCTTTTGGCGTGAGTATCAGCCGATTCGAGCGCCCGGGGGTAAGGTCTATTTGGCTTTTTCGCCGAGAACCCCGGCAAGCGCTTCGAGCGAGCCACTGTCGGTAAAGTCGAGGCAGAGCGGCGACACCGAGATCAGGTTGGAGCGCACCGCCCACAGATCCGTGCCTTTGGGCGGCTTTGCATTGCGCTTGGCGATACCAATCCAATAGTAGGCCTTGCCGCGCGTATCCATGCGGTCGTCGATGTCGAGCAGCGCCGTATCACGCAAGCCTTGGCGCGTGGCGACCATGCCCTGAACCTCGTCCGGCTGGCAGTCGGGAAAGTTGACGTTGAGCACGGTGCCTTCGGCCCAGCCCGCGTCCAGTAGCCTATGCAAAAGATCGGCGCCGTGCTCCATCGGCGTCTCCCAGATCGGCGTGCCGTGATCGTAATTGCCGACGGCGAGGCTGAGCGCGATGGACGGCACGCCGAGCAGCGTGCCCTCGATGGCCCCGGCGACCGTGCCGGAATAGTTCACGTCGTCGGCGAGGTTCTGGCCGCGGTTCACGCCCGACAGCACGAGATCCGGCGGATCATCCTTGAGCAGGAAGCGCACGCCCATGATCACGCAATCGGTGGGCGTGCCCTTCACCGCGTAGCGGCGCTTGCCGATCTCGCGCATGCGCAGCGGCTCGGCGAGCGTCAACGAGTGAGACGCGCCGGAATTGTCCGTCTCCGGCGCCACCACCCAAACGTCGTCGGTGAGATCGGTGGCGATCTTCTCCAAAACATCGAGACCCGGCGCCTCGATGCCATCGTCATTGGTGATGAGGATGCGCATTTTTTTTTCGAGTCGTTTTCGAGCTTTCGCCGACGCCTTCTTCTTTTGAATCACTTCGCCGCCTCGATCCTGGTGAGACCGCCCATATAGGCTGAAGCGCCTCGGGGACGCGCACGCTGCCGTCCGCCTCCTGGTAGTTCTCCAACACGGCGATCAGCGCACGGCCGACGGCGACGCCGGAACCGTTCAACGTATGCACGAACTGGGTGGCCTTGGAGTCCTTGGGACGATAGCGCGCATTCATGCGCCGGGCCTGGAAGTCGCCGCAGTTCGAGCAGGAGGAGATTTCGCGGTAGGTGTCCTGCCCCGGCAGCCACACCTCGATATCGTAGGTCTTTTGCGCGGCGAAGCCCATGTCGCCGGTCGACAGCACCACCACGCGATAGGGCAGCCCAAGCTTCTGCAGCACCGTCTCGGCGCAATTGGTCATGCGCTCGTGTTCCTCACACGATTGCTCCGGCGTGGTGACGGAGACCAGCTCGACCTTGGTGAATTGATGCTGCCGGATCATGCCGCGCGTGTCGCGGCCCGCCGCGCCCGCTTCGGCGCGGAAGCACGGCGTGCCCGCGGTCACGCGCATCGGCAGCTTGGCCTCGTCGGTGATGTCCTCGCGCACGAGGTTGGTGAGCGGCACCTCGGCGGTCGGAATGAGCCAATAGTCATTCCCTGCGGCGAACTGATCCTCGCGAAACTTCGGCAGTTGGGCGGTGCCGAACATGGTGTCGTCGCGCACGAGCAGCGGCGGGTTCACCTCGGTGTAGCCGTGCTGGTCCGTGTGCAGATCGAGCATGAACTGGGCGAGCGCACGTTCGAGCCGCGCCAACCCGCCCTTCAAGACGACGAAGCGCGAGCCGGAGAGCTTCGCCGCCGTGTCGAAATCCATCAGACCGAGATCTTCGCCGATCTCGAAATGCTGCTTCGGCGTGAAATCGAACTTGGGCAGCTCGCCGACTTTGCGCAGCTCGACATTGTCCCGCTCGTCCTCGCCAACGGGCACGTCTTCGGCGGGCATATTGGGGATGCCAGCGAGCAGATCGTGCAGACTGGTCTCCAGGAGACGCTTGGCCGCCTCGCGATCCTGGATGATGGACTTCAACCCGGCCACTTCCTCCATGAGGCGCTTGGCTTCGGTCTCGTCCTTGGCTTGCTTTGCCTTCCCGATCGCTTTCGAAGCACTGTTGGCGCTGGCTTGCGCCTCCTCCAAAGTCTGAATCGTTTCGCGGCGTTCCTCGTCCAGCTTAAGAACGTGATCCAACGTGCCCTTCGGGCTCTCGAAGTCACGGTCTCTCAGGCCTTTGACGAAGGCCTCCTGGTTCTCACGTATCCATTTGACGTCGAGCACGGCTGAACTTCTCTCTCAATCGACTCGGGGGACAACTGGCCCCCGTATAAGGCCCGAAGAGGCCATTGTCATGACCCCCTCTCCTCTTCCGGCTGAGGAGGTTCCAAGGCCCGTGTCGAAGCCTGAGGCCCCGCCCCTTCGTTGTCATCGCCGGGCTTGTCCCGGCAATCCAATCGGGACTTGGTCAAATGCCGCTCCGCCCTATTGGATGCCCGGACCACGTCCGGGCATGACGAAGGAGAACGGGCACGCTCCTTCATTGCCGCGACGTTTTCGCGCCCGGGCTTTGCTTTCTCTCTCCCCAAAAGGGGGGTGGCGCGCCGCTTGGCGCAAGATCCTTTAGGTGTCCGCGGGGCTTTGCGAGACCCGCGGCGGGCGCGTCACGGCGCGCCACAGCCGGCGATAT
>NZ_LPWF01000037.1 GCF_001723305.1 Methyloceanibacter superfactus | reverse complement strand
CGGACGCGGCCAATCCCCTGAGCCGGGCTTCCTCGGCGCGGGCCTCTTCCTCGGCCGTCTCAGCATTGAGCAGCTCGGTCTCGGTTTCTGCACCAGCGCCGCGAGCTCGCGGCCTCGGCCTTGAGCTCGGCCAGCTTGGCTTCGCCGCCGCTCTCGGCTTCGAGCGTGGCAAGCTGCTGCTCGATCTCACCGGTCTGCGCCTCGAATTGGGCGGTCCGGTCGGCGATCTTCGTCTTCTCGTTGTTGAGGCGGCCGCGCTCGGCGCGTGCCTCGGCCAGCTCCGTGGTCGCCTGGCGCAGCGCGGTTTCCGCCGCGGCCAGCGCTTCGGCCGCCTTGGCCGCCGCCGCGCGCAGCTGCGGCTCCTCCTGGTCGCGCTCGCTCGCCGCGGTCAGGCGGCGGCTTTCCTCGCCAAGCCCGCGCAGCATATTGTCGGCCTCGGCGATATGCTCCTCTCGCGCGCGAGATCCCGGGAGGCTTGGGCCAGCCGCGTCTCGAGCTCGGCCTGGCGCGCCTTGGCGCGGGCCTCCTCGCGCTCCAGCGCATCGCGCTCCACGCTCAAACGGTGCAGCACCGCCGCGCGCTGGGCCTCCTCGTCGCGCAAGGGCTGCAGCTTCTCGGCGGATTCCGCCTGCTGGCGCAGCGCCTCGCCCTCGGCCTTGGTCTGTTGCGCCACGGCGGCCAGCGCTTCTTGGAAGGCGGTCTCGTCCTGCTCCACATGGGCGCAAGCGGCGGTCCACTGCAGGTGATATTGCAGGGCCTCCATCTCGTGAATCTTGTTGGAGATCTCCCGGTAGCGCTGGGCTTGGCGCGCTTGGCGCCGCATCGCCTGCAATTGCGAGGTGATCTGGCCGATGAGGTCGGCGAGCCGCGCCAGGTTGCTCTCCGTCGCCTTCAAACGGAGCTCCGCCTCGTGACGGCGGCTGTGCAGGCCGGCGATGCCGGCGGCATCCTCGAGCACCCGGCGGCGCTCTTGCGGCGCGGAGTTGACGATCTCGCCGATGCGGCCTTGTTGGACGAGGGCGGGCGAGCGGGCGCCGGTCGCGGCATCCTCGAACAGAAGCCGGATGTCGCGGGCGCGCACGTCCCGGCCGTTGACCTTATAGGCGGAGCCCGCCTCGCGCTCGATGCGCCGGGTGACCTCCAGAACGTCGTCGTCGTTGAACTCGGCCGGCGCCTTGCGGGCGCTGTTGTCGATGAACAGCGTGACCTCGGCGGAGTTGCGCCCCGGCCGGTCCTGCGCGCCGGCGAAGATCACGTCGTCCATGGCCGCACCGCGCATGCTCTTATAGGACGTCTCGCCCATGGCCCAACGCAGCGCCTCGAGCAGGTTGGACTTGCCGCAGCCATTGGGACCGACGACGCCGGTCAGGCCGGGCTCGACCAGGAGCTCGGTGGGCTCCACGAAGGATTTGAATCCAAGAAGGCGGAGTCGGGTGATTTGCACGGTTCTGGCGATCCTCAATGGAAATGGCGACGCGCGAGGCTACGCGGACATCTGGTACGGAACTTGGCAGTGATTCGACTTGGTCGGCAACCGGGTGAGGCTCAAGAGGCCTGCGGTTCGATCATGGCCTTGATCTCTTCGAAGGTGACCTCACCTTGCGCTTTTTGGCCATTGATGAAGAGGGTGGGCGTGCCGATCACGCCATATTTGCGCCCGCGCTGCTTCACCTCTGTCAGTCCATCGATAATGGTTTGATTCGATAGGCATTTGTCAAATGTCTCTCGGCTCATCCCACTGGATTCGGCCACTTTATAGATGACGTCCGGGCGGACTTCCTGGCTGACCCATTCCTTCTGCCGGGACAGATAGGCCTCCGTGAGGAAGAGATATTTGCCCTCTGGCGCGCAGCGCGTGGCGATCGCCGCCGTGCCCGCCGTCCGCCCGATGGGGAATTCCCGGATGATATAGCGGACCTTGCCCGTATCCACATATTGCCGCTTCACCTTGGGAAAAACCTTGGCGTGGTAGTTGCGGCAATGAGGGCAGGTGAGGGAGGCATATTCGATGATGGTGACCGGCGCGTTGGGGTTGCCGTATTCGCGCTCCCCGAGCGGTCCCGGCTCCAGGATCTGCTCCTTCAGGGGAATGGCGATTTCGGCGGGACCGGCCGCGCCGCCGCACGCCGACAGGCCCAGCGCGGTGGCGATCAGGACGATTGCGGCTGCGGCGCCTCTTGTGAGCGACATCGGGATGGTGACCTAGCCGCTCGGCGGCGGCGTCCCCTCGGAGCTGCTACCGTCGATCGCCGCTTCGAAATCCTTCAGCGTCGCCCCCTTCAAGCGCTTGCCGTTGACGAAGAAGCTCGGCGTCGCGTCGACCCCGAAATCCTCATGCGCGCGCCGGCGCTGCTCGATAATCTTGTTGCCGAGCTCTTTGTCCCCCACGCATTTGTCGTAGCTTTCCTGGGAAAATCCGGCCTGCTTGGCGATGAACAAGAGCTTTTCCTTGCCATCCTCGCCGGGCACCGCCCAGGTCTCCTGCGTCTCGAACAGGCCGTCGACCACCGGATAGAAGCGGTCGTTGCCGGCGCAGCGCGCGAGCATGGAGGCGGCGAGCGCAAGTCCATCGAGCGGGAACTCGCGGAAGATGAAGCGGGCCTTGCCGGTATCGATGTACTTCTCTTTCACCTCGGGAAAGACCTCGGTGTAGAAGTGCGCGCAATGGGGGCAGGTCATCGAGGCGTATTCGACGATGGTGTTCGGCGCATCGGCGCTGCCCATCACGACGTCCTCAAGCGGCCCGGCCTCCATCAGGGCGGCCATCTCGGGGTCCACCTTCGGCGCGTTGGGGTCGCGCGGGCCATTGTCATTGTTGAAGTAGACAAGGCCGGCGACAGCCGCAACGGCAACCGCGGCGCCAAGGACATAGAGCCCGGTCTTGCTCTTCCCGGCGGCTTCGTCGGTCGCGGGCTCGGTCGGCTTCTTCTCACGTTTCGCCACGGTCAATTCTCCGGCTAAGACTTAAGTCAGGGCCCCCCTGAGGAGCGGGCCTACAATCGTTGATAGACCCATATCCGGCAAGAGTGAGAAGGACGCAAGCCCTCAACCTCTCGTGAGCCGGGAGCGGGCCCCGGCGCCGAGCCGCGATAGCGCCCGGCGCAGACCCGCATCCTCGATGCCCGCCGATTGGGGAAGAGTATAGGTGGACAGTGGCCCTTTCCGGGCTTGCGGCGGCTTGGCGCGGGCAATCGGCGCTTGCAGGAAGCGCATCTCGGTTACTGCCCGGTAGCCGAAATAGGAATTGACCCGCTCCAGGATCTGGCCGGCCCGGTGCTGCACCTCGATGGCCCGCGGCCCCTCAATTCTGAGCACCAGGGTGGCGCCGTCGGCGCGATGGCCTTGTCTCGGCTTGCCGCCATCCTCCTCGTCGCGGCGCCTCGGCCACAAGACCCGGTCGGGCATGGTGAACTGGGCCAGTTCGCGCCCGACAATAGCCGGCCAATCGCTGAGCAGCGCCGTGGTGGCGAAGCCGCGGGCCCGTGCAGCCGGGTCGAGCGCCTTGGCCACGAAGCTGCCAATGGCGCGCGCGCCGCTCTTCGGTTTGCGCGTAATCTGAGTCATGGCCCTCGCTGGCCGGTGGAGAAGTGACCGCCAGCCCTTCCTTCATGTCGTCCCAGTCTACACCATGAGGTCTGGGGTCGGCGGCACGAATGGCAGTTATGCAAGGAAGCCACATACAAGGAAGCCACACGGACCGTGACGTGCGCGCCGTCGCCGGGGCGCTGCTCGCTTGGTACGACCGCGAGGCCCGCATCCTGCCGTGGCGCGCAGCACCGGGGATGAGCCAGGACCCCTACAAAGTCTGGCTCAGCGAGATCATGCTGCAGCAGACCACGGTCAAGGCGGTCACGCCGCGCTTCGACGCCTTCTTGCGCCGTTGGCCGGATGTGACGTCGCTCGCCCGCGCCGAGCTGGGCGAGGTGCTCGCCGCCTGGGCCGGGCTCGGCTATTCGCCCGCGCCCGCAATCTTCATGCCTGCGCTCGCGTCGTCGCCAACGAGCATGGCGGCGCCTTTCCGAAGACCGAGGCCGAGCTGCGCAAACTCCCCGGCATCGGCGCCTATACGGCGGCGGCCATCGCGGCCATCGCCTTCGGCGCGCGCGCCACCCCGGTCGACGGCAATATCGAGCGCGTGGTCGCGCGGCTGTTCTCGGTGCAAACCCCGCTGCCCGCCGCCAAGGGGGAGATCAAGGCGCTGGCCGAGACCCTCACGCCGGTGGCGCGCGCCGGCGACTACGCGCAAGCCATGATGGATCTCGGCGCCACCATCTGCACCCCGCGGCGTCCGGCCTGCGCGCTGTGCCCGTTGCGTCCAGGCTGCCGTGCTTGCGCCGAGGGCCTCGCCGAGGTGCTGCCGTATCGCGAGGAGAAAGCCGAGCGCCCCACGCGGCGGGGCGCGGCCTACGTCGTCGTCCGCGCCGACGGGGCGGTGCTACTGCGCGAGCGGCCGCTGAAAGGTCTGCTCGGGGGCATGCTGGAGGCGCCGTCAACGCCGTGGCAGGCGACCAAGCCGAGCGGCAAAGACGTGGCGGATCATGCGCCGGTCGACACCGTGTGGGAAAAGACGGCCGGGCTGGTCGAGCACACCTTCACTCATTTTCATCTGGAGCTTGCCGTCTATCGCGCCGAGGTCGGCGCCGGCGCCGCGCTGACCGGCGCCGCGCAAGCCGAACGGTGCCGATGGCTCATGCGCCGGGAGCTATCGGGCGCGGCGCTGCCCTCGGTGATGCGGAAAGTTCTCGCCCACGCCTCGAGGTGGAAGCGCGGAAAGCTAAGACGCGTGGGGCACGAGCTTCTGGCGGGCCGCCGCGCGCAAATCGTCGATCGGCTTGAGCGCGCCGTTCTTCTCGTAATGCCAGAAGGTCCAGCCGTTGCAGGCCATGGCCCCTTGCACATGGGCGCCGATCTTGTGGATCGACCCTTGCGCACCGGCACAGGCGATGGAGCCGTCGGCACGCACCTTGGCCTCGTGGCGCGCCGCCGGATCGTAAAGCGCCGTGCCGGGAGAGATCAGCCCGAGCTCGACCAGCGCGCCGAAGGGAATGCGGGCCTCGCCCCGCTTGCCCTTGGCCACCTGGAGCGAGGCCGCATCGAGCGGCTTCAACGATTTGAGGCGCGCGCGAGCGGCCTCGGCGTAGCTCTCCTCGCGCTCGATGCCGATGAAGCTGCGTCCGAGCCGCTTGGCCGCGACAGCGGTCGTGCCGGAACCGGAGAACGGGTCGAGAACCACATCGCCCACATGGCTCGAGGCGAGGATCACGCGAGCAAGCAACGCCTCGGGCTTCTGCGTGGGATGGGTCTTACGTCCGTCATCCTGCTTGAGCCGCTCGCCGCCGGAGCAGATCGGCAGCAGCCAGTCGGAGCGCATTTGCAGGTCCTCGTTCAGAGACTTCATGGCTTCGTAGTTGAACGTGTATTTCGCCTTCGGCCCCATCGACGCCCAGATCATCGTCTCATGCGCGTTGGTGAAGCGGCGCCCCCGAAAGTTCGGCATCGGGTTCGTCTTGCGCCAGATCACGTCGTTGAGCACCCAATAGCCGAGATCCTGGAGGATGGTGCCGACACGGAAAATGTTGTGATAGCTGCCGATGACCCACAGGCTGCCGTTGGGCTTCAGCACGCGGCGGCAGGCGGCGAGCCAATCGCGCGTGAAGCTGTCATAGGCGCCGAAGCTGCCGAACTTGTCCCAGTCGTCGTCGACCGCGTCGACGCGGCTGTTGTCCGGGCGGAACAGCTCGTTGTTCAGCTGAAGATTGTAGGGCGGGTCGGCGAAGACGAGATCGACGCTTGCTTCCGGCAGGCGCGACAGCTCTTCGATGCAATCGCCGACAATAATCTTGTTGCGCGGGAGGCGTGCTCCCCCGGTCTCCCCCACAGCCATGCCACCACTTTCTTGTTACGCAAGATACTGAACTCGGCCTGCCTCTTGAGGGCAGGACCGGCCCATGCTGGCGGACTACGGTAAAGGTGGCCTTAACCGGACTTGGGGCATCGCAAGCGGAGAGGCAGGAGGGCGTTGATGGCCAAGGATATCGTCATGTTGCACGGGGCCAATTGCGGCGGCTGGTGCTTCGAGACGTTCGGCGAGGTTTTCACCGCGCGCGGGCTCACCTGTCATGCGCCGGACCTGATCGGCCACGGCGCCGACAAGGCGGACGCCAAGACCGCGCTCGCCGGAACAGGCATCGCCGACTACCGGGCGCAGATGACGGACTTCGTGAAGGCGTTGCCGGAGCGGCCCATCCTGCTCGGCCACTCCATGGGTGCGGTGATCGCCCAGCAATTGGCTTCGGAAGGTCTCGCCGAGGCGCTGATCCTAGCGAGCCCCGCGCCGCGTGCGGGCATCGAGCCGCCGACCGGGCCGGAGAAGCAGCTCGGACAGGATCTCATGTCGATCGGACCGTTCTGGACGCGCGTCATCGATCCGAATTTCGATCTCGCCTGCCACTATACGCTTAACCGGCTGCCGGCCGACGAGCAGCGCCGCATCTTCGATTTCTTCGGGCCGGAGTCCGGCCGCGCGCTGTTCGAGCTGTTCATGTGGATGTTCGATCAGACCGGCGCGACATCCGTCGACACGGCGGCGATCCGCTGTCCGGTCCTATGTCTGTCGGGCGGGGAAGACCGCATCGTGTCCCTGGCCACCGCCTGTGCCACGGCAAGCGCCTATCCCGGTGTCGAGTTTTGGGAGATCGAGGGCCACGCTCACATGCTGCTGCTGGAGCCGGGCGCCGAGTCGATCGCCACCCGTATCGCCAATTGGGTCGCGAAGGACCGCTAGTCCTGCTCGATGTCCATGGCGCGGCGCTCCATGATCCTTATCGCCCGCTCGATCGGACTGAACGACCGCCGGTGATGCGTGCATACGCCATGGGCTTTGACGGCGCGCGCATGTTCCGGCGTGCCGTAGCCCTTGTTGCTTTCCCAGCCATAACGGCGGTAGCGCCGCGCCAGCTTCACCATGATCCGGTCGCGGGTGACCTTGGCGACGATGGACGCCGCCGCCACTGACAGCGAAAGGCCGTCGCCGCCGACGATGGCCCGCGCTTTGCCGGGAAACCGCTTCGGAATCATGTTGCCGTCGATCAGCGCCGTGGCGGCCGGCACTTGTAGCCCGCGGAACGCCGCGCGCATGCCCCACAGGCTCGCTTGCAGGATGTTGTCGCGGTCGATGCGTTTCACCTGGCCGATGGCGATGGCGACGCAAGCCGTGGCCATGATCTCGGCGTAGCGATCCTCGCGGCGTCCGCCGTGAGCAGTTTCGAATCGTTGAGGCCTCGGGGATGCGGTCGGGATTGAGGATCACCGCGGCGACCACCACCGGCCCGGCCCAGGGCCCGCGGCCTGCCTCGTCGATGCCGGCGACCGGCAGCTGATGCTGATCCATCATCTCCGCCTCGAGGTCGAAGCTCGGCAGGATCGGCGCGGGAATGGCTTGCGCGGGAAGGCCCATGAACGGGACTGTCGCGCAAACGGCGCGGGCTTGGCAATGTTCTCGGTCCGGCCCGCGTCCGCGCTTGTGGAAAAGGCGTCTAGAGCAGGCGGAGCTGCTGGCCGGCCGGGCAGGGGGCATGAACAGATCGGTGCGCAACTGC
Source organism: Methyloceanibacter superfactus (assembly GCF_001723305.1). Taxonomy (GTDB): domain Bacteria; phylum Pseudomonadota; class Alphaproteobacteria; order Rhizobiales; family Methyloligellaceae; genus Methyloceanibacter; species Methyloceanibacter superfactus. The sequence goes on along the minus strand of NZ_LPWF01000037.1, from coordinate 59,913 downwards.
AGTTTCTCCGTGTTGAGCCCGAGCCGCGAAGCGGCCATCTCGAAGCGGCGGCCGATCATCCACGCATAGGGCCCGTCGCCCTCCATGCGCTCGCCCCATTTGGCGTCGTAGAGCTTGCCGCCGCGCGTCTGGCGCATCAGCGACAACACGCGGTCGGCGCGGTCGGGACAGTTGGCCCTGAGCCATTCGGTGAAGAGATCGCCGATCTCCAGCGGCAGCCGCAACAGCACATAGCCAGCCTCCTTGGCTCCGGCGACGGATGCGCGCTCCAGAATGCGCTCCATCTCGGCGTCGTTGAGCCCGGGAACGACAGGCGCGCACATCACCGATGTCGGCACGCCGGCGGCGCTCAGTTTCTCGATCGTCTCGATGCGCTTCTCGGGCGTGCTGGCCCGGGGCTCCATGGCGCGCGCCAGCTTATGGTCGAGCGTCGTTACCGACAGCGCCACCTTGACCAGGCCGCGCTCGGCCATCGAGGAGAGAATGTCGATATCCCGCAAGACCAGCGCCGATTTGGTGACGATGCCGACCGGATGATTGGTCGCCCTCAGCACCTCCAGGATGCGGCGCATGATGCGGTAGCGCCGCTCGATCGGCTGGTAGGGATCGGTGTTGGTGCCGATGGCGATCATGCGAGGGCGGTATTTCGGTTCCGCCAGCTCGCGCTCCAGGGCCTGCGCCGCGTGGTCTTGGCGAATAGCCTGGTCTCGAAGTCGAGCCCAGGCGACAGGCCGAGGAAGGCGTGGGTCGGCCGGGCGAAGCAATAGATGCAGCCATGCTCGCAGCCCCGATAGGGATTGATCGAGCGGTCGAAGCCGATATCCGGCGAGTCGTTCTTGGTGATGATGCGCCGTGCCGGCACGTCCTGGACCTCGGTCTGCAGGGCGTCCAGGTCGCCGAGCGAATCCCAGCCGTCGTCAGCCGGCTCGTAGGCCATGGGCTCGAAGCGGCCCGACCGGTTGGTCTGGGCGCCGCGCCCGTGCCGGCGCTCATAGGCGATGCCGCCCGCTTCGTGCGGGAAGCTCTCCGAATCGGCGGGTTTTCTAAGCGCTACGGTCATGGCCTTCATATAGGGAACCGAAGGGAACAAAGCAAGAACATAGTTGAGATCGGCCAAATGTGGCGATTGCCGCATGAGAGCTAAACGCTATAGTCCGCCCATGATTTCCGTGGTTATCCCCACCTTTAACGCGGCCCCGACCCTGGTCCATACCTTGTCGGCCCTCGTGCCTGCCCTGGTGCATGGGGTGGTCCAGGAGGCCATCATCGCCGATGGGGGCTCGACCGACGACACCTGCGCCATTGCCGACGCCGCCGGGACCCATTTGGTGGAAGCGCCGCGCGGCCGGGGCACCCAGTTGGACGCGGGCGCGGCGCTGGCGCGGGGCGAGTGGCTGCTGTTCCTTCATGCCGATACGGTGCTCGAGCCCGGCTGGGCCGAGGAAGCCGAAGCCTTCATGGATCGGGTTGATACCGGGCGCCGCGGACCCGCCGCCGCCTATTTCAGGTTCGCGCTGGATGACGATGGCTTCATGCCTCGCCTAGTCGAAGCCTTCGTGGCCTTGCGCTGCTTTCTCTTCGCACTGCCTTACGGCGACCAGGGACTTCTCATCTCACGAGCGCACTACGCGCGGCTCGGCGGCTTCCGCCCGCTGCCGCTGATGGAGGATGTCGATCTCGTCCGCCGTCTCAAGCGGCGCGAGTTGGTGCGCCTGAAGTCGCGCGCGGTGACCAGCGCCCAGCGCTATCAGCGCCAGGGCTATCTGCTGCGCGGCTTCCGCAATCTCGGCCTGATGATGCTCTATTACCTTCGCGTCCCGCCGCGCGTGCTAGCGCGCCTCTATGGCTAATTGGGCACGTCCGCGTCGCATCGCATGCACGCCTCGTCTCGTCGTCATGGCCAAGGCGCCCATCGCCGGTTCGGTCAAGAGCCGTCTGGCGCGCGACATCGGCGAGGCTGCGGCACTGCGCTTCTACCGCGCCACACTGTTCCGTACGCTCCGCAGCCTCGGCGCCGATCCGCGCTGGCGCACCTATCTTGCGGTGACACCTGACACCGCACGCACCGCAGCCTATTGGCCGCCGCCCGCGAATGTCGCGCGCATCGCCCAAGGCGCCGGCGATCTCGGCGCCCGCATGCAAACCCTGTTCGATTCCATGCCGCCGGGGCCGGTCGTCATTGTCGGCAGCGACATCCCGGCGATCCGCCCCGCGCATATCGCTCGCGCTTTCGCGCTGCTCGGCCGCGCCGATGCGGTGTTCGGCCCGGCGAAGGACGGCGGCTTCTGGCTCGTAGGCCTAAAAAGATCGCCCGCGCGGCTCGCGCCTTTCGCCCATGTGCCGTGGTCGACGGACGCGGCGCTCGCCGCCACCGCCGCGAACTTGCGCGGAAAAAAAGTCGCGTACGCGCATGCGCTTAGCGATATCGATAACGCCGACAGCTATCGCCGCGAGCGCGCGGCCGCGATGCGTCTGGTGACATGTCGGGTGCAACGCGCGTGTCGGTAACGATTTGCTTGTGGTGTCGCTTAAGTCAACTTTAAGGGGAGTTTCCTACGGATGGCTGTTGGAGGAAGTCAACAGCATGCGTATTGCACTCGTCGATCCGAGCAGAACAACGCGGTTGATCGTGAGCCGCATGCTCGAGGCGCGCGACCATGAAGTCGTGTCGTTTGCCGACGAGCGCGAGGCGCTGCGGCAAATCGAGATCGACCTGCGCATCGATGCCCTGATTACCAGCGCCGAGCTGCAGCACATGTCCGGTCTCGAGCTGTGCTGGGAAACGCGGCTGATCGCCACCCATCGGCGGCCGATCTACGTTCTGATGATGTCCTCGCAATACGACCAGCGGACGCTGGTTGAAGCGCTGGACTCGGGCGCGACGACTTCATCGGCAAGCCGCCGCTCGCCGAAGAACTCTATGCGCGCTTGCGTGCTGCAGAACGCATCGCCTCGATGCAGCGCGAACTGATCCGGCTCGCGACCACCGATCCCTTGACCGGCTTATGCAATCGCCGCGGATTCTTCGAGCAGGCGATCGAGGCGAGAGCCCGCACCGCCGCGCATGGCCATTTGTCTGTCATTCTCCTCGACATCGACAACTTCAAGCAGATCAACGATTCCTACGGCCATGACGCGGGCGACGAAGCGATCCGCGCCTGTGCCGACGCCGCGCGGTTCGACGAAGCCATCAGTGGCCGCCTCGGCGGCGATGAGTTCGCGTTGCTGCTCGAGCAGTACTCGCTGGCGGAGGCTATGGAGATTGCCGAAGGCTGCGACGGAAACTCGCCGCCCGGCCGTTGGAGACCGGCAAGGGGCGAATCTCGCTGACCTGGAGCATCGGCGTCGGCGAGTCGCAGCCCGGCGACTCGATCGACCAGCTTCTCGCCCGTGCTGATGCCGCCCTCTACATTGCCAAGGAAGAAGGGCGCAATCGGGTGGCCGGTGCTTCGCCCGATCTGCGGACCAAGGACACCGTGGCGCAGCACGGCATCGCTCGCGCCACCGCCTGCTAGACGGCAGCAGTTTCGATCCCTGTTCGGCCACGGGACGCCCTAGCCCGCCTTCGCTTTCTTCTTTTTGCTCTCGGTGAGGCGCGGCATCAGCTCGATGAACGAGCAGGGGCGGTGGCGATTGTCCAATTGGAATTTGAAGATGCCGGTCCAGGCGTCCTCGCACGCGCCCGGCGAGCCCGGGATGCAGAAGATCATCGTGCCGTTTGCGAGCCCGCCGCAGGCGCGGGACTGCACGGTTGAGGTGCCGACCGTCTGATAGCTGAGCATGTGGAATAGCACGGAGAAGCCGTCGATCTCCTTCTCGAACAGCGGACGGACCGCCTCGGGCGTCACGTCGCGTCCGGTGAAGCCGGTGCCGCCCGTGGTGATGACCACGTCGATGTCCTTCGCCTTGATCCACTTCTTCACCTGCTTGCGGATCGATTTCTCGTCGTCGACGATCACTGCATGCTCGGCGAGCTCATGGCCGGCGCCCTTGAGCATGCTGATCAGCAGGGGGCCCGACTTGTCGGTCTTCGGCGTGCGTGTGTCCGAGACCGTCATCACGGCGATGCGCACGGGGATGAAGGGGCGGCTCTCGTCGATGCGGTTCATTCTTTTGTTTCCTCCAGTCTCGCCTTGATGGCCATGAGATCGCGCCAAACATAGCGCTTGGCCTCCGGGTTGCGGAGCAGATAGGCGGGATGCAGCGTCGCAAGCGTTGGTATGTCGCGGTCGCCGCTCTTGTAGATCTTCCACTTGCCGCGCAAGCGCATGATGCCTTCGGTCACGCCGAGAATATGCTTGGCCGCCGCGCCGCCGAGCAGGACCAGCATGTCGGGCTGCACCAACTCGATCTGGCGGGCGAGGAACGGGGCGCAGGCGCCGATCTCTTGCGGTGTTGGCGTGCGATTGCCCGGCGGCCGCCAATAGATGGTGTTGGTGATGTAGACGGTCTCTTCCGACAGCCCTATCGCGGCGAGCATGCGGTCGAGCAGCTTGCCGGCCCGGCCGACGAAGGGCTTGCCTTGCAGATCCTCGTCGCGGCCCGGCGCTTCGCCGATCAGCATGACGCGGGCTTCCGCGTTGCCCCGGGAGAAACACAGGCTCTTCGCCGTGCGCTTGAGGGCGCAGCCCTCGAACTGGGCGACCAGCGCCTCGAGCTCGCTCAGGGTGTTGGCCGCCTCCAGGGACTCGGGCGAGGCCGCCGCCGCCGGTGGAGCCGGGGACGCGGGGCGCGGCCGGAGCGTCGGCGCCGGACCCTCTCTGGCCGACCTGCCTACGGCGGGCCTGTCCAAAGCTGGCCGGTCCAAGGGGGGCCTATCTTTGGCCGCCATTTCGGGCCCCGCGGCGAAGCGGTCGACCGGCTCATCGCCGATCGCCTCGTCGACGCCCATGGCCTCGTACCAGCGAGGAGGCTCGCGGCGGCTTTTGCTTGGCTTCCAGTCATTTGCGATGCCCGTGTTGATCCTCTATTTGTCATTGCCCGGTTCTGCCGGGCAATGACGTATCGCTGGGCTCAAGCGACTTTATCACCGATTGGCTCGGGAACGGGCTTGGCGCGGCCGCGGCCTGCCGCGCCCGCAGGGTCGCCATTTGATTAGGGAGCATGCTGGTTTGAACGACCAAGTCGAACGCGAAACCATGGAGTTCGATGTGGTGATCGTCGGTGCCGGGCCGGCGGGTCTCGCCGCAGCGATCAGGCTGAAGCAGCTCGCCGCCGAGCAGGGCAAGGAAGTCTCCGTCGTTGTCCTGGAAAAGGGCTCCGAGGTTGGCGCGCATATCCTGTCGGGCGCGGTTGTCGATCCGGTCGGCCTCGACAAGCTCATTCCGGACTGGCGCGACCAAGGGGCGCCGCTCACCACCGCGGTCACCGAGGACCGCTTCTACTATCTCGGCGAGGCCGGCGATGTCCGCCTCCCCAATCTCTTCATGCCGCCGTTGATGAGCAATCACGGCTGCTACACCGGCACCTCGGGCAACCTCACCAAATGGCTCGGCGAGCAGGCCGAAGCCTTGGGCGTCGAGATTTATCCCGGCATCTCCGTGACGGAAGCGATCATCGGCGCGGGCGGCGAGATCGAGGGCGTCATCACCGGCGATCTCGGCGTCGCGCGGGATGGTAGCCGCAAGGACAGCTACACGCCCGGCATCGCGCTGCTCGGCAAATACACCTTCCTCGCCGAAGGCGCCCGGGGCTCGCTGTCGAAGCAGCTCATCCGGAAGTACGATCTCGACGAGGACAGCGGCCCGCAGAAATTCGGCATCGGTCTGAAAGAGCTTTGGGAGATCCCGGCCGAGAAGCATAAGCCCGGGCTCGTGCAGCACACCATGGGCTGGCCGCTCGACGACAAGACCGGCGGCGGCTCGTTCCTCTACCATTTCGGCGACAACCTCGTGTCGGTCGGCTTCGTCGTCCATCTCGACTACGCCAATCCCTATCTCAATCCATTCAAGGAGTTTCAGCGCTCGAAGCTGCACCCGCGCATTGCCGAGCATCTCGAAGGCGGCAAGCGCATCGCCTATGGCGCCCGTGCGCTCACCGAAGGCGGCTGGCAGGCGGTGCCGCAACTGGCTTTCCCAGGTGCGGCGTTGATCGGTTGCGCGGCGGGCTTCATGAACGTGCCCCGCATCAAGGGCTCTCACAACGCCATGCTCTCCGGCATGATGGCGGCGGAGGCGGCTTACGCGGCGATTCAAGCCGGCCGCTCCCGCGACACGCTGGTGGAGTATATCGGCGCCGTGGAGACGAGCTCGATGGCGAAGGAGCTCAAGAAGGTTCGCAACGTTAAGCCGCTCTGGTCGCGCTTCGGCACGCGGCTCGGCGTCATGCTGGGCGGCATCGACATGTGGCTCAACACGATCTTTCCGTTCCTCGGCCACACGCTCAAGCACAAGAAGGCCGACTATGCGAGCTTGCGGCCGGCGGCGAAGTCGAAGCCCATCGACTATCCGAAGCCTGACAACGCGCTCAGCTTTGACATTCTGTCGTCGGTGTTCCTGTCAAACACCAATCACGACGAGGACGAACCGGTCCATCTGAAGCTCACCGATCCGTCGATCCCCATCGAGCAGAACCTGCCCGAGTTCGCCGAGCCGGCGCAGCGCTACTGCCCGGCGGCGGTCTATGAGGTGGTCGAGGAGGGCGACACCGTGCGCTTCCAGATCAACGCGCAGAACTGCGTCCACTGCAAAACCTGCGACGTGAAGGATCCCGCCCAGAACATCACCTGGGTGCCGCCCGAAGGCGGCGATGGGCCCAACTACGCAAATATGTAGGGCAATTCGCCTGTTAACATGCCGTGGGAGCCATAAACGCGCCGCGATTAGCCTTCAAAAGCTTTATGGTTTGCAGGGGTTGGAAAAGCTCTTACCCTTGCTCGGGGGCCAACGAACCAACAAATGGGACGGCGGATAGCCGAGCCGAGCACATGATGACTTCCGAAAGCGGGTCTCTGCGCAAGTGGGCGCGGAGGTCTCTACTCATTGCCGCCATTCTCGTTGCGCCTGCCGCCTATTCGGAGGTCATTCCGGCCGATAACGGCGCTTCGGATACTGGCACACTGCTTGGCAACTACCTTTCCGGCCGGTGGCACGCGGCAATCACGATACGCTCGCCGCGGCCGAGTATTATTCCAAGGCTCTGGACGGCGACCCCGAGAACGAAGTCATCCTCGAACAGGCCTTCTTGCTTGAGACGGCGGCGGCCCGCTGGGACCGCTCCATCGAGCTGGCCAAGGACCTGGTCAAGGTCGAGCCGTCCCATCGCATCGCGCAATTCCTCCTTGGCATCGAGGCCTTCAAGAAGGGCGAATACAAGGAAGCCGAAGAGCGCTTCTCCGCTGCCCGGCAAGGCCCGATCGCCGATCTGACCTCGACGCTGGCCCGCGCCTGGGTGCTGGAAGCCGACGGTAAGCACAACGAGGCTTTCGCCGCGCTCGACACCCTGAGCAGCGCCGATTGGGCTCAGTATTATCAGCGCTATCACCGCGCCTTGATCGCCGACGTCGCCGGGCGGCATCGGCTGGCCGGCCAGGCTTACGCCCAGGCCTTCAAGCACAACCCGACCACGCTCAGGGTGGCCGACGCCTACGCGCGCCACGCGGTCAACGCCAACGACCGGGAGCTGGCCACGAAGATCATCAAGGCGCATATCGGCAAGACGGCGCCGCACCCGATTTCCGAGGCGCTGCTTGCGGAGATCGAGAACGGCGAGACCCCGCCCCTTACGGTGGCCAATCCTACCGAAGGTCTTGCGAGGTATTCTACGGCATCGGCGATGCGCTTGCGGGCGAAGGCGGCCTCGACATGGGCATCGTCTTTCTGCAATTCGCGCTCAATCTGAGGCCCGATTTCCCGCTCGCCAATGTGGCGCTGGCGGAAGCCTATGAGGGCGCCAAGAAATACGATGCCGAGATCGCGGCCTTCGACCAGATCCCCGAGGACTCGCCCCTTTGGATCAATGTGCAGATCCAGAAAGCCTTCGCCCTCAATTCGCTTGAGAAGGTCGACGAGGCCAAGGCGCTGCTCGAGACGCTCATCGCGCGCGACCCCAAGGACATGCGTCCCCTCGATGCGCTCGGCAACATCCTGCGCTCTCACGAGCGTTACGAGGAGGCCCGGGCGTATTACTCGCGCGCGGTCGATCTCGTCGACAAGCCGGGCAAGGAGAATTGGGCGCTCTATTATTCGCGCGGCGTCTGCAACGAGCGGCTGAAGGACTGGCCCGCCGCCGAAGCCGATTTCAAGCAAGCGCTGGAGCTGGCGCCCGACGAATCGCTGATCCTGAACTATCTCGGCTATTCCTGGGTCGATCAGGGCCTCAATCTGAAGCAGGCCATGGATTACATCCGCAAGGCCGTGAAGCTGAAGCCGGATGACGGCTATTACGTCGACAGCCTGGGCTGGGCCTATTACCGCCTCGGCAACATGACTGAAGCGGTGGAGCAGCTGGAACGCGCCGTCGAGCTCCGCCCCGACGATCCTATCATCAACGACCATCTCGGCGATGCCTATTGGCGCGTCGGGCGCACGCTCGAAGCGAAATACCAGTGGGAGCAGGCCATGTCGCTGGAGCCCGAGCCCGAGCAGGAAGAAACGCTGAAGAAGAAGATCGCTTCAGGGCTGGAGGATGCCGCCGAGACCAAGGCGGCGGCGGATCGCACCACCTCCCACGCGGACCAGAAGACCTCGCAATAGACGCGCTCCGGGACATCGCCTGGGCCAAGCTCAATCTCACACTTCAGGTGCTGGGCCGCCGGGAGGACGGCTTTCACGAGCTCGAAAGCCTGGTCGCCTTCGCCGGCGTCGGCGACACCGTGGAGCGCGAGCCAGACGATGCGTTCTCTCTCACGGTCGAAGGTCCGTTCGCCATGGCGCTCGATGGCGCCAATCTCATTGCCGGCGCGGCCGACGCCACCGAGATTGTGGCGCCCGGACTCGCCCTGGGACGCTTCCGTTTGGTCAAGTTGCTGCCGGTCGCAGCGGGCCTCGGCGGCGGCTCGGCCGACGCCGCGGCGGCCTTACGGCTTATGGCCCGCGCCAATCCGGATGTGCTGAGCGACGCAGCCTTGGCCGCTCTTGCCCCGCGCCTCGGCTCCGATGTGGCCGTCTGTCTCGGGAGCGAGCCGGCGCTGATTACCGGACGCGGCGAGATCGTCACCGCCGTGCAAGGCTTCCCGGCTTGTGGCGTCGTGCTTGCCAATCCCGGCTTGAAGCTCTCCACCGCCGATGTTTATGGCGCGCTTGACGCCTCGCCGCTGTCCAGCCCGCCGCGAAGCTCGCCGCCGCCCGACTTTGCCAGCGATTTCGAGAAGCTGATCGGATATGCGACCGCGCGCGCCAACGATCTCGAAGCCGCCGCCACGCGCTTGGCGCCGGAAATTGGGAACGTGCTGGCAACACTCGGGGCGTTGGAGGGCGTGCGTCTCGCCAGGATGTCGGGCAGCGGGGCGACCTGCTTTGCCCTGTTCGCCACCCCCCGCCAGGCGCTTCGCGCCGCCACCGCCCTGGCGCAGAACGAGCCCCACTGGTGGATCACCGCCAGTACGCTCGGCGATCCCAAGATTGGTTGAGACCTAGAACGGCCGGTCGACCGAAAACTCGATGGCCTCGAGCAGGGCGGACTTGATCTCGCCGTCCGGGAAAATGGCGAGCGCGTCGCGGGCGATCGCCCCGTAATGGCGGGCGCGCTCCATGGTGTCTGCGAGCGCATTATGCCGCGCGATCAAATCGACCGCCTCGGCAAGATCGTTCTCGCCGATATCGCCTTCTTTCAAGGTGCGCTCCCAGAAGGCACGTTCCTCCGCGTTGCCGCGCCGGTAGCTCAGCACCCACGGGAAGGGTGATCTTGCCTCGCGGAAATCGTCTCCCGTGCTCTTACCGAGCGTCGACGACTCTCCCGAATAGTCGAGTGCATCATCCACGAGCTGGAAGGCGACGCCGAGATTGCGCCCGTAGGAGCGCAATGCCGCGGCCTCCGACTTCGGGCGTTCGGCGATGACCGCGCCGACCTCGGCCGCCGCGGAGAACAGAGCCGCGGTCTTAGCGTCGATGACGGCGAGATAATCGTCTTCGGTGGTCTCGGTATTCTTGGCGGTGATGAGTTGCATCACCTCACCCTCGGCGATGATCGCCCGCGCATCCGACAGGATGCGCAAGGCTCCGAGCGAGCCGACATCTACCATCATCTTGAAGGCCTGACCGAGCAGATAATCGCCGACCAGCACGCTCGCCTCGTTGCCCCAAAGGAGCCGCGCGGTGGTCTTGCCCCGGCGCAGGTTGCTCTCATCCACCACGTCGTCATGCAGCAGCGTGGCGGTGTGCATGAACTCCACGCTTGCCGCCAGCCGAATATGGCCGTCGCCGCCATAGCCGCACATCTTCGCCGCGGCCAGCGTCAGCATGGGGCGCAGGCGCTTGCCGCCGGAATCGATCAGATGCCGAGCCAGCTCGGGAATCAGATCGACATTCGAGCGAGCCCGGTCGAGGATGATGCGGTTGACATGGCTCATGTCCTCCTCGACAAGCGCCACAAGCGGCGCAAGGCTCGCAGTCGAATCCCGCTTGCCGGAAAGTTTGACGACGACTCCCAAGGGTCAGTTCTCCTTCAGTGCCGGAAAGGCTATGTGTCGGGGATATTGTCGGGGCTGAGCGGCGAAGGTCAAGGCGCGACAGGCCCCTGGGCCTGCGACAAAGGCAGGTGAGACGATGAAGGAACTGATGCGCACGAACGATCCCGTGCTTCTGTCATTTGTCAGCGCCTTGCTGGAGGGAGCCGATATCGCCTTTATCGTCCTCGATACGAATATGAGCGTGATGGAGGGTTCCATCGGGATCCTCCCCCGGCGCGTGTTGGTTGAGGAAGACTCCATGGATCAGGCGCGCAGCCTGCTGACCGAGGCCGGCGTCGGCCATGACATCACCGACAAAGAAAAAAGCTAGCGCCCCAGGGGGTGCGGGCGCCACGGCCGACGATTTCCTCGGCGGACGGCTGACGGTTGTGCAACCGCGCGCCGGCCACCGCGCCGGCAGCGATGCGGTGTTTCTGGCCGCGGCGGTGCCGGCCGGCGCTGGCGAAACTGTGCTCGAGGCGGGCTCTGGGGTCGGTGTCGCGGGGCTCTGTCTTCTTTCCCGAGTGCCGGAGCTTACCGTGACGGCCGTCGAGATCGACCCGGCGCTATCCGCTCTTGCCCAAGACAATGCCGCGAAGAACGGTCTTGCCGGCCGGTTCACCGCCATCGAGGCCGATGTCACCGCGCCCGCCAAGGCCCTGCGTGCGGCGGGTCTCGTGCGTGAAAGCTACGACCATGTCATTGCCAATCCACCCTTTTATGCCCAGGGCGCGGTGCGCGCGGCGCCGGAGCCGTCACGTGCGGTGGCCCATGTCATGGCGCACGGAGAACTGGCCAAATGGGTGCGGTTTCTCACCACCATGGCCGCGCCGAAGGGCCGGCTGACCCTGATCCACCGGGCCGACTATCTGGGCGAGCTTCTCGGCCAGCTTGAGGGCCGGTTCGGCGATGTGGCGGTGTTCCCGCTCTTTCCCAAAGCCGACGAGCCGGCCACGCGCATCATCGTCCAGGGCCGCAAAGGCAGCCGTGCCGGTTCGCGGCTGCTGCGGGGGCTCGTCTTGCATGAACCCGGCGGCGCCTACACGGCAGAAGCCGAAGCGGTGCTCAGAAGTGGTGCGGCTTTGCCGCTCGCGGGGCCGCAAAAGAAAAAGGGCCGCCGCTTCGGGGGGTGAAGCGGCAGCCCCATTTCGCCCGAGCGTGAGGAGAGCTCTCGGGCCAGCAAGGTCGGCTGACTAGCAGACCTTGACGTCACGCCAGACCCACTTGAAGTGCGGGTTTCCGTAGCGGTCCCAGACCTTGATGCGGACCTTCTTGGTCTCGTAGTGGCAGGACGAGTGCCAGGAGTAATTCAGCCAGATCGGGCCGTTGTGCCACTTGTTGTGGTGACCGTGATGGCCGCCGCCACCGCCATGGTGACCGCCGCCGGCACTACGGCAGTGGGGACACCGAGCGCCACGAACGACAAGGCGGCAGCCGCAAGAAGGGTTGTCTTCAGCATCGATGTAACCTCCAGCTTGGCGCAGAAGCGCGCGTTTGGGTTCAGAAACGGCGAGGTGCTGTCCCTCGCTCATGGTGCCGTTCTAGGCGGCCTGGCCTGAACCGAAGCTGAGGCGTCCATTCATCGGGCATTCACCGCATAAAGGACGCGCCGAAGAAGCCGGCGCATAAAGAGAAAAGGGCCGCTCCCCGAAGGAAACGGCCCTTGAATTCGTCGCTTGTGGCGGTTGCGTCTCGCCTAGTACCAGCCGCCCCAGTAGCGATTCCGCCAATAGGGATAGTAGGCGTAGGGATAGTTGTAAGGCCGGTTGTACCGATAGGTTCGGCGCGGCGCGTAATAGCCATAACGCGGCGCGACATAGACCGACACGCCCGGACCGTAACCGTTCCGCCAGGCCTTGCGGCGCCATCCTGCGTCGGCGGACGGCGGCGCCAGCGACACCAGCGTGAACGCCAGCACGCCCACCGATGCCGCCATGATCGCAAACTTTCTCATTTCAATGTCCTCCTCGTAGAACCGGCGCGGCAATCGAGCGCGCGGGCTCGAGGCGGGCTAACGCCCACCATTGAGACGGACTATATCAAGCTATCCCGACGGGCTTATGTCCGACGCGCTTCTGGCTTAACTAAAGGCTTCAAGCTTGCCCCCCTCTGGCCTTTATTGGCACAGAATGAGGAGCATCTTTGATTTGGGTCTGTGAGAAAGATACGGTGAACAATATGAGCAGCGCGGCAGGCGAGGGCGGCGGCGTCCTCAAGGTGATGAAATCCTATCTTCCGGAGTCCTGGACCAAGTCCGGGCCGCTCGTCCCCGTGCTCCGCTTCACCGGGCCCATCGGCATGACCATGCCGCTCAAGCCCGGCCTCTCGCTGTCGACGGCGGCCGCGGCGATCGAGAAGCTTTCACGATGCGCGGCGCCAAGGCCGTGGCCATCCAGATCAATTCCCCCGGAGGATCGGCGGTGCAGTCGACGCTGATCTACAAACGCATCAGAGCGCTTGCCGAGGAGAAGGACCTCAAGGTCTACGTCTTCGCCGAGGATGTCGCGGCGTCCGGCGGCTACATGCTGGCTTGTGCCGGCGACGAGATCTACGCCGACGAGAGCTCGATCATCGGCTCGATCGGCGTGATCAGCGCCAGTTTCGGCTTCACCGGGCTGATGGAGAAGGTCGGTGTGCAGCGCCGCGTCTATACCGCCGGCGCCAACAAGGACGTGCTCGATCCCTTCCTGCCCGAGAAGCCGGCCGACGTGAAGCGCATCAAGGCGATCCAACTCGACGTGCATCGGGCCTTTATCGATCTGGTCAAGTCCCGGCGCGGCGCCAAGATCAGCAAGCCCGACGATGAGCTGTTCACCGGCGAGTTCTGGTCCGGCAAGACCGCTCTCGAGCTCGGCCTGATCGACGGGCTCTCGGACCTGCGCTCCAAGATGCGCGAAGTCTTCGGCGACGACGTGCGCTTCAAGCTGGTGGCGCCGTCCACTTCCTGGTTCCGCCGCAAGCGGAGCGTGTTCACGCAGAGCGGTCTGCTCGACTTCGGCTTGTCGCCGGGCGGGCTCGCCGCCGACGCTATCTCGGCGATCGAGGCGCGGGCGCTTTGGTCGCGCTTTGGGTTGTAAGCCATGCCGCAGGTCCTTCTCCTGATTGCCGCCGGCGCCGGGCTGTGGCTCGCCCGCCGTTTCCTGCGCAAGGAGCAGGACCGCGTGGCCGCCGACCTGCGCTCGGCCCAAGAGGCGATGGAGCGCCGCGAGCTCGACAGCGCCGTGCCGCTCGAGCAGGACCCGGTCACCGGCGTCTACCGGCCGAAGCAGATGCATTGAGGGCGTGCTAGCCTTGCGCCGTTAACGGCCCGGCCATTGTTATCCTCGACAAAGCATGGCTTCCCTTATGGCTTCCCTTGGCGCGCATAGGCGAATAGCGTGCGCGCGAAATCCCGTCACGCCTTTGAGTCGACATGGCCAAACTTGAGAAATCCGAGGGGCGCAAGCCTGCGCCGTCCTTTCAGGACCTGATCCTCAGGCTTGAGCGCTTCTGGGCCGACCACGGCTGCGTCATCCTCCAGCCATATGACATGGAAATGGGGGCGGGGACGTTTCACCCGGCCACTACCTTGCGCTCTCTGGGGCCGAAGCATTGGCGCGCGGCTTACGTGCAGCCCTCGCGGCGGCCCAAGGACGGCCGCTATGGCGAGAACCCGAACCGTTTGCAGCACTACTACCAGTTCCAGGTGATCCTGAAGCCGTCGCCGCCGGACATCCAGGACCTCTATCTGGAGAGCCTCTACGCTATCGGCATCGACCCCAAGAACCACGACATCCGCTTCGTCGAGGACGACTGGGAGAGCCCGACGCTCGGCGCCTGGGGTCTCGGCTGGGAGGTGTGGTGCGATGGCATGGAAGTGTCGCAGTTCACCTATTTCCAGCAGGTCGGCGGCTTCGACTGCGATCCCGTTTCCGGCGAGCTGACCTATGGGCTCGAGCGCCTGGCCATGTATGTGCAGGGTGTCGACAACGTCTACGATCTCAACTTCAACGGCGGAGTGGGCGACGACAAGGTCACCTATGGCGACGTGTTCCTGCAGAGCGAGCAGGAATATTCACGCTTCAATTTCGAGCATGCCGACACCGCCAAGCTGCTCGAGGATTTCCGAGCCGCCGAGGCCGAGTGCAAATCGCTGTTGGCCAAGGGCGATAAGGGCGCGCGCCATCTCATGGTGCTGCCGGCCTACGACCAGGCCATCAAAGCCTCGCATATCTTCAATCTGCTCGACGCTCGCGGCGTCATCTCCGTGACCGAGCGCCAAGCCTATATCCTGCGCGTGCGCGATCTCACCAAGGCCTGCTGCGCCGCATGGCTCAAGACCGAAGCAGGCGGGGCCCATGGCTGAGCTTCTGCTTGAACTTTTCTCCGAGGAGATCCCGGCGCGGATGCAAAACCGCGCGCGCGCGGACCTTGCGCGCCTGCTCGGCGACAAGCTCAAAGCCGCCGGGCTCGAATTCGGCGAGATCAAGACCTTCGCCACGCCGCGCCGCCTAACCGCCATGATCGATGGCCTTCCCAAGCGCTCCCCCGATGTCAGCGAGGAGCGCAAAGGCCCGCGCGTCGATGCGCCCGAGCAAGCGATCGCCGGCTTCTTGAAATCCGCCGGGCTCGCTTCCGTCGATCAGGCGGAAGTGCGCGAGGACAAGAAGGGAAGCTATTACGTCGCGCTGATCGAGAAGCCCGGGCGCCCGACGGCGGACGTCGTGGCCGAGATCGTGCCCGACATCGTCCGCAACTTTCCCTGGCCGAAATCCATGCGCTGGGGCTCCGGTAAGCTCCGCTGGGTGCGGCCGCTCCAATCCATCCTCTGCCTGCTCGACGGCAAGGTGGTCGACTTCGACATCGACGGATTGAAAAGCGGCAAGGAGACGCGTGGCCATCGCTTCATGGCGCCCAAGGCCTTCGCCGTGAAAAGCTTCAAGGACTACACGGAGAAGCTGCGCGAGGCGTTCGTCATTCTCGACGGCGAGGAGCGCGCCGCGCTGATCTCGAAGCAGGCCCACAAGCTCGCCGCCAAGCAGGATCTGGCCCTTATCGAGGACGAAGCGCTGCTTGCCGAGAATGCCGGGCTCACCGAATGGCCCGTGGTCCTCATGGGCGAGTTCGACGCGGACTTCCTGTCCGTGCCGCCGGAGGTCCTGGCCACGGCGATGAAGGCGCACCAGAAATGCTTCTCGCTCAAGAAGGGCGACAAACTCGCCAACCGCTTCATCCTCGTCGCCAACCTCAAGGCTGAGGACGGCGGCAAGAAAATCACCGAGGGCAATGAGCGGGTGATCCGCGCCCGGCTCGCCGACGCCAAGTTCTTCTACGACCAGGACCGCAAGCTCTCGCTCGAGGATCGCGTGGTGCATCTGAAAGAGATCACCTTCCACGAGAAGCTCGGCAGCCAATATGAGCGCGTGCAGCGCATCTTCCGTCTTGCCCGCGCGCTGGCGCCTTTGGTCGGCGCCGATCCGGATGACGCGGAACGTGCCGCGATCCTGGCCAAGGCCGACCTCGTCACCGACATGGTCGGCGAGTTTCCCGAGCTGCAAGGCGTGATGGGCCGCTATTACGCGCTCGACCAGAAGGAACGGCTGCCCGTCGCCGACGCCATCGCCGCCCATTACAAGCCGCAAGGGCCCACCGACGCGGTGCCGCGCGATCCTGTCGCCATCGCCGTGGCGCTCGCCGACAAACTCGATACGCTGGTGGGCTTCTGGGCCATCGACGAGAAGCCGACCGGCTCGAAAGATCCTTATGCGCTGCGCCGTGCCGCGCTCGGCGTCATCCGCATCATTCTCGAGAACGAAGTGCGGCTGCCATTGTTGCGGCAGATTCGCGCGCAACTCCCCGGCGACGCTAGGCAAAAAGATCAAGTTGCGCAGAGCCTTCTCGACTTCTTCGCCGATCGCCTCAAGGTCTATCTCCGCGACCAAGGCGCACGCCATGATCTGGTGGATGCCGTGTTCGCGCTCGGCGGCGACGATTTGTTGATGATCGTGGCCCGCGTGGAGGCATTGGGCCGCTTCCTCGACAGCGACGACGGCGCCAATTTATTGGCCGGCACCAAGCGCGCCGAGAACATCCTGCGCATCGAAGAGAAGAAGGATGGCCGCAAATACGATCAGGCGCCCGACCCGGCGCTGCTCGAGCTGCCCGAGGAGAAGGCGCTGGCCAAAGCCGTCGACGAGGTGGAGCAGGCGGCCGCTTCGGCCGTCGCCAACGAGGACTTCGAGGCGGCCATGTCCGCCATGGCACTGCTGCGCGCGCCGGTCGATGCCTTCTTCGATTCCGTCACGGTCAATGCCGACGATCCGAAGCTGCGCGAGAATCGCTTGCGGCTGCTGAACCGCATCCGCGCCACCACGCAAACGGTCGCCGACTTCTCCAAGATCTCCGGGTAACGTTATAGTGCCGTCCATGGACGCCGACCCGAGTCACATCTTCGTCTACGGCACGCTGCGCTCCGAGAGCGACCATCCCATGGCGCGCCGCCTTTCGTCGCAGGCGCGCCTCATCGGCAAGGGCACCGCGCCCGGACGCCTCTATGATTTCGGCTGGTATCCCGCCGCGGTCTTCGATGCGGCCGAAAGGCGCATGGTGGTGGGCGACGTCTTCGCACTTCCGCTCGGGGGCCGTCTGCTTGTCGAATTGGATACCTACGAGGGTGGGGATGCCTATTATGCGCGGAGTTCCCTTGAGGTGACGCTCGCCGGCGGCGGCAGGTTGACCGCCTGGGCTTACGGCGTGCGCGAAGCGCCGGCGGTGCGTCTCATTCCCAGCGGCGACTTCATCGCCCACCGGAACGCAAGGATGCGGCGGCCCGTTCGTCCTTGAGCCTTCCCCCTTGCCCCCGTTTGTGTGAAGCCCGCCGGAAGGTTAAAAGGTCGGACTTGGCGGGAGAACCATGGAACGAGCAATGACTGAGGCCGAAAAGGCCGGGGGAGCACCGTCGAAATGGGTGTTCACCTTCGGTGACGGGCGCGCCGACGGCTCCGTCGAGGACAAGGATCTCCTCGGCGGCAAGGGTGCGTATTTGGCCGAGATGTCGCGCATCGGCCTGCCCGTGCCGCCCGGCTTCACCATCTCGTCGGAAGTCTGCGCGGTCTATTACGAGCTCGGCCGCAAGCTTCCCGATGAGCTCAAACCCATGGTGGATGCGGCCCTCGACGCCGTCGGCCAGATCGCCGGCGCGCGCTTCGGCGACGTGGACGATCCGCTGCTGGTGTCGGTTCGCTCCGGCAGCCGCGCCTCCATGCCGGGCATGATGGACACGGTGCTCAATCTCGGCCTCAACGATCAGACCGTGGAAGGCCTGGCGCGGCGCACGGCCGACCGCCGCTTCGCCTACGACACCTATCGCCGCTTCATCCAGATGTATGCCGACGTGGTGCTCGGCATCGATCACGGCCTATTCGAGGAGATCCTCGAAAACTATAAGAATTTAAAGGGCTTCGAGCTCGACCCAGAGCTCGCCGCCGACGATTGGGCGGAGATCGTCACCCGCTACAAGGCGGTCGTCGAGCGGGAGCTGGAGCGGCCCTTTCCCCAGGACCTGCACGAGCAGCTCTGGGGCGCCATCGCCGCCGTGTTCGGCTCCTGGCAGAATGCGCGGGCGATCGCCTATCGGCGGCTCCACGACATTCCCGACGATTGGGGCACCGCGGTCACCATCCAAACCATGGTGTTCGGCAATCGCGGCAACAACAGCGCCACCGGCGTCGTCTTCACCCGCAACCCGTCCACCGGCGCCAACGAGCTCTATGGCGAGTTTCTGCTCAACGCCCAAGGCGAGGACGTGGTGGCGGGCTTGCGCACCCCGCAACCGCTCACCGAGGCGGATAGCGGTGCCTCCGGCAACGGCAAGCAGTCCTTCGAGGCGCTGCTGCCCGAGGCCTTCGCCGAGCTGAAGCGCTCATGCGCGGCGCTGGAGAAGCGTTTCCGCGACATCCAGGACATCGAGTTCACCGTGCAGGAAGGCAAGCTCTTCATGCTGCAGACGCGTGCGGGCAAACGCTCGACGCAGGCCGCGCTGAAGATCGCCGTCGACATGGCTGACGAGGGCTTGATCAGCCGCGAGGAGGCGGTGCTGAGCCTCAACGCCAACCAGCTCGACCAGCTCTTGCATCCGACGCTCGATCCGAAAGCCGAGATGACGGTGCTCGCCAAGGGGCTGCCCGCTTCGCCGGGCGCCGCCTCGGGTGAGCTCGTCTTCGCAGCCGACGAGGCGGTGCATTTGAAGGCGCAAGGCCACACGGTGATCTTGGCGCGCGTCGAGACCTCGCCGGAGGACGTGCAAGGCATGCACGCCGCTGTCGGCATTCTCACCACGCGGGGGGGCATGACGGAGCCACGCCGCCGTCGTCGCCCGCGCATGGGGCGGCCATGCGTGGTCGGCGCCGCCGCGGTGCATATCGATCCGGAGCGAGAGATCCTGGAAGCGGCGGGCATGCAGCTTCGCAAGGGCGATATCGTCACCATCGACGGCTCCACGGGCAAGATCATGAAGGGCCGCGTGACCATGCGCGAGCCGGACCTGTCGCCGGACTTCACCACGCTGATGGGATGGGCCGACGGCTTCCGGCGCTTGCGGATCCGCGCCAACGCCGACACGCCCGACGATGCCCGCCAGGCCCGTGCATTCGGCGCCGAGGGCATCGGGCTTTGCCGCACCGAGCACATGTTCTTCGAGGAGAGCCGCATCCTCGCCATGCGCGAGATGATTCTCGCCGAGAATTCCGAAGGCCGCCGCAAGGCACTGGCGAAGCTCCTTTCGTCGCAACGCCAGGATTTCATCGAGCTTTTCGAGATCATGGCGGGTTTGCCGGTCACGATCCGTCTGCTCGATCCGCCGTTGCATGAGTTCCTGCCCCACGGCGAGGACACCATCGCCGCCGTCGCCGATGCCATGGGCGTGAGCCTGACCCATCTGAAGCGGCGCATCGCCGTCCTGAGCGAGTTCAACCCGATGCTCGGCCAACGCGGCGCGCGGCTGCTCGTCAGTTATCCCGAGATTGTCGAGATGCAGGCCCGCGCCATCTTCGAGGCGGCCATCGAGACCGGCAAAGCCCTGCACGACCGGGTGACGCCTGAGATCATGGTGCCGCTGGTGAGCGTCAAGGCCGAGCTCGATATCGTCAAGGAACGCATCGCCGCCACCGCGCGCGCCGTCGAGAAGGAGCGCGAGACGAGCGTCGCCTTCCAGGTGGGCACCATGGTGGAGCTGCCGCGCGCCTGCCTGATGGCCGGCGAAATCGGCCGCAGCGCCGAGTTCTTTTCCTTCGGCACCAACGACCTCACTCAGACGACTTTCGGTCTCAGCCGCGACGACGCCGGGCGCTTCCTGAGCGAGTACGCCGACAAGGGGATCATCCCCCACGATCCCTTCGTGACGCTCGACGAGGCGGTGGGTGAGCTCATGCAGATCGCCGTCGAGCGTGGCCGCGCCACCCACCCGGACCTCAAGATCGGGCTCTGCGGCGAGCATGGCGGCGACCCGGATACCGTTAATTTCTGCGAGAAAATCGCTCTGACCTATGTCTCCTGCTCGCCCTACCGGGTGCCCGTGGCGCGCCTTGCCGCGGCCCAAGCCACACTCAAAAACGCAGCGCTAACGGATAATTAGCCCTTACCAGCCGAAATAGGCGACCGTTGCCGATAACCACAATTTGCCCTAAATTCTCGGGCAACGTTTACGGCAATAGACGGGACTCCGGGCATGTACCGGTGGGGGACTTCTAAGCTAAGACGTTGATTTCCCCACCAATTTGCCTGGGTGATAAGGGGACGCCTTACTTTCGCCGCTGATGCTGCGCGCCGGTAAGGTAAATGTGGGGGACGTCTGGCTCTGCCGGCGGTTTCCCACGGGTTTTGGGGACCTGGAGGGATAATGGGCCGACGCTCGTCTCGTCGGATGTGGCACGCAATAGCTGCGTTCGTGCCGCTTCCCCTCATTGGCATGGGTTATTTTGTTGCCTTTCCGGGCAGCCCCCTCGCCACCGAGGTCGAGCTTTATTTGTCGGACCCCGGCGCCGTGACAACGGCGGCCCGGACCGCAGACGCATCCGCGACACCCAGCCAGATCTCGCGCCAAGCCGAAGAACTCTTCACCAGTGGCCGTAAAGGGCCTCGCGCCGACCGTTACGTCACCACGCAGGCTGCGGCCGACGCTGGCAAGCAGCTTGTGACCGCAAGCCTCGCCGGGGGTCCCAACCTGGCCGAGGCCGTCTCGGCCGTGAGCCGCGATGCCAAGGGCGACCGCCTCAGGGCCACCACCGAGGTGGCGCTCAAGGTTCCGCCCGCGGGCCGCTCCGAGAATTCTCTTTTCATGAACGCGAGCTACTCCTCGCCGTTCAACGCCGACTTCCAAGTCGACGCGTTCCGGCCTTCACCCGACGAACTCGCCTATCAGGCCAGCTCCGATGCGCTCGACTTCCGCTACAAGGGCGAGACCCAAGCCGAGTTCGAGGACCGCGAGCGCCGCTGTCTCTCCACTGCCATCTATTTCGAGGCGCGCGGCGAGCCGAAACGCGGCCAGATCGCCGTGGGTCAGGTGATCCTCAACCGCGTGCGCAGCCCGCTCTTCCCGGAGACCATTTGCGGCGTCGTCTATCAAGGCCAAATGCGCAAAGGTTGTCAGTTCTCATTCGCCTGTGATGGTCATTCCGACAATCCGCGCAACAACGAGCAATGGGCGCTGGCCCAGGATCTCGCCAAAGAGATCATGTCTGGCGAGCAATGGCTCCCCGAGGTGGGATATTCCACCTTCTATCATGCGAACTATGTGAACCCGCGCTGGGCCCGCCAGATGAACAAGATCGACAAGATCGGCCGGCACATCTTCTATAAGAAGCGCAACGAGGAGCCGTATGTGGTCGAGGCTGCGGCTGATGACGCCGACAGCAGCACCAACTCCGACGATTCAGGCTACTTGCTCACCCCGACGCTTTCGCTCGCATCCGCGGTGAGTGCCGTCACGGGGTCCGTGAGTGCGGTGACCGATTCAGTGACCGGATCGGTCAGCGCCGTCGCCGGCACTAGCGGTCCGGCGCCCACTCCAGTGATGAGTCTAGGTTACGCGGGGAGTGAGTAAGCGCGCCGACCGAGATCAGGTCGACCCCCGCCGCCGCGATTTTCCCCACTGTCTCTAGATTGACGCCGCCCGACGCCTCGGTCAGCACCTTGCCCTTCGCGAGCGTCACCGCCTTCTTGAGCGTCTCCACGTCCATATTGTCGAGTAACACCGCATTGATCGGGAAGCGCAAAGCCTCCTCAAGCTGCTGAAGCGTATCCACCTCGACCTCGACCTTGACCATGTGACCGGCGCGCGGGCGCAGCCGCTCGAGCGCCGCCGCGAGTCCGCCCGCGGCGGCGATGTGGTTGTCCTTCACCAGAACGGCGTCATAGAGGCCGAAGCGGTGGTTGACCCCGCCGCCGCAGCGCACCGCGTATTTCTCGAGGCGCGTAAGCCCGGCGTCGTCTTGCGCGTGCAGGCATGCGCGCGCCCGTGCCTTCGACCGCCGCCACATAGGCGGCGTCAGCGTGGCGATGCCGCTGAGACGGCCCAGGAAGTTGAGGGCGGTGCGTTCGCCCGTGAGTAGCGCGCGTGTGCGTGCCTGAACGCGCGCGATGGCGCCGCCAGACTCGACCTTACCGCCATCGTCCACCACCCGCGCGACCGAGCTTTGCGGATCGAGCGTCTTGAACGCGGCCTCGACGAGATCGAGACCGGCGACCACGCCCGGTTGCCGCGAAACGATCGTCGCCTCGCCTTGAGCATCAGGCGCAATGATGGGATCGGTGGTGATGTCTCCCGCGAGCCCGAGATCCTCGGCCAGCGCGGTGCGAACCGCTTGGTCGACGAGCAGCTTGGGCAGCTCGAGCTTGGGATGCGTCTCCTTCGTCACTGCGCCACCACGCGCAGGCGCGGGGGGCTCGAGGCGCCTGCGGCTTTCCGGGCGATGGCGTCCGCCTGCGAGAGAGTGAGGAAGCTCCGCTTCGCCTGGGCGTCAATCGATGCCGGATAGTCGCTGCGGAACTGTGCGCCACGGCTCTCCGTCCGCACCAGAGCGGCGGATGCGATCAGTTTCGCCGTGGTGAGCATATTGGCCAGCTGCGGATCGCCTTCGCTCTCGCGTTCGAGCGCAACGATGGTGGTGAGCGCCGTGATGAGGGACTGGGCGTCCCGCACCACGCCGGCGTCGGCCGCCATGGTGTGGCGAAGCGTGTGCTCGGCTTTCGCATTGTGATGCCGCGGGGCGTCCAGCGGCGCTTGTGCCGCGACCGTCCGGGACGGCAACGGGGGCAGGGTGGCCGCGATATCGTTGGCGAGCGCCCCGAACACGACCGCCTCCAGCAGCGAGTTGGAGGCCAGCCGGTTGGCGCCGTGGGCGCCGGTCGAGGCCACCTCGCCACACGCCCACAGCCCGTCGACCGTGCTGCGGCCCACGTGCCGTCGGTGAGATACCGCCCATGTGGTAATGGCCGCCGGCGCCACCGGGATCGGCTCGGTGACGGGATCGATGCCGGCGGACCGGCACGTCTCCACCACCGCGGGGAAGTGATCGGCGAGGGCCGGCCCCAAAGGACGGCAATCGAGAAAGGCGCCGCGGCCGCCGACGACCTCGCGGTGAACGGCGCGGGCCACCACGTCGCGCGGGCCGAGCTCGGCGTCCTCATGCACCGCGCGCATGAAGCGTTCGCCCCTGGAATTGATCAGGAGCGCGCCCTCGCCACGCAGCGCCTCGGTGGCGAGCGGCGCGGGATCGCGGCCGATATCGATGGCGGTAGGATGGAATTGCACGAATTCCGCATCGGCGACCACCGCTCCAGCGCGTGCGGCAATGGCGACGCCTTCGCCGCGGGCTTCATGCGGATTGGTGGTGATAGCATAGACCTGTCCGGCGCCACCGGTCGCCAGCACCACGGCCCGCGCGGGCAGCACCAGCCCTTGCGTCCTGGTCTCGCCGTCGGCCGGCGCCAGCGCGATGCCCCGGACCCGGCCGTGGCGCACGATGAGATCGCGAGCGGTATAGCTTCGAGCACGGTGATCGAGGGCGTGGCGCGCGCGGCCGCCGTGATCGCGCCCATGATGGCGCGGCCGGCCGTGTCGCCGCTTGACGTGGCGAATGCGGCGGCTGCGATGGGCCGCCTCGTGGCTCAGGCTCAAGCGGCCTTCGAGGT
Organism: Methyloceanibacter superfactus; assembly: GCF_001723305.1. GTDB lineage: Bacteria > Pseudomonadota > Alphaproteobacteria > Rhizobiales > Methyloligellaceae > Methyloceanibacter > Methyloceanibacter superfactus. The sequence goes on along the minus strand of NZ_LPWF01000037.1, from coordinate 36,140 downwards.
CCTTGTCGAAGGGCACGCCGTAGCGCAACAGATCCTCGATGCGCTCGCGCGCCTCCTGCGCCATGAACAAGGCTACGGCCTCGTCGACAATGCCGGCGCCGGCACGGATCGTGTCGGCGGCGTGATCCTCCGGCGTGTCGCCCTCGGCGAGCGCCGCGGCGATGCCAGCCTGCGCCCATAGGCTGGAGGCGCCTTCCCCCAGCCGCGTCGGCGAGATCACCGTCACGGGAAGGGGCGCGAGCTTCAGCGCGGTGAACAGGCCGGCCAAACCGGCGCCCACCACGACGATGCCATTGCCTGCGCTCAGCGCGTGCGTTGGCGGCTTGCCGAAACTGGTCACGGGAGCCTCGCGCCTCACGGGCACGCCCTCATTAATGGTTGAGATTGATCATGCGCTCGACCGCCATGCGCGCACGGTCGGCGACGGCCGGATCGATGGTCACCTCTTCCTTCATGAAGACGAGGCTATCCAGGATCTTGGGCAGGGTGATGCGCTTCATGTGCGGACAGAGATTGCACGGCCGCACGAACTCGGTGTTCGGCGCGTCGACCGCGACGTTGTCGCTCATCGAGCACTCGGTCACGAGCAACACCTTGGAGGGCTGGTTGTCCTCCACCCATTTGATCATGCCGGAGGTCGAGCCGGTAAAGTCGGCCTCGTCGATCACATCGGGCGGACATTCGGGATGCGCGATGATCTTCACGCCCGGGTCGGCCTCGCGGTAGGCGCGCAGCTCATCCGCCGTGAAGCGCTCATGCACCTCGCAATGGCCCTTCCAAGTGATAATCTCCACGTCGGTCTGGGTCTGAACCCATTTGGCGAGGAACTCGTCCGGGATCACGATCACCCGCTTGGCGCCCAGCGACTCCACCACGCGCACCGCATTCGACGAGGTGCAGCAGATATCGGACTCAGCCTTCACGTCGGCCGAGGTGTTCACATAGGTCACCACCGGCACGCCGGGATAAGCCTCACGCAGCGCCCGCACGTCGGCGCCGGTGATCGACGCCGCCAGCGAACAGCCGGCGCGCATGTCGGGGATCAGCACCGTCTTGTCGGGGTTCAGCAGCTTCGAGGTCTCGGCCATGAAATGCACGCCACACTGCACGATGACTTCGGCGTCGGCCTTGGAGGCCTCGCGGGCAAGCTGCAGCGAGTCGCCGATGACGTCGGCGACGCAATGGAAGATCTCGGGCGTCATATAGTTGTGCGCCAGCACGACCGCGTTCCGCGCCCGCTTCAGATCGTTGATGGCCTTGATATAGGGGGCAAAGCCCGGCCACTCGATCGGCGGGATCACGCGCTTGACGCGCTCGTACAGATGCGCGGTCTCGGCCGCCACCTCGGGCGTATAGGTGAGATCGGGCAGAAGCGCGGGCGGCAAAACGGCCTGCGCCTTCGCTTCCCACTCCGGGGTGCCGGTCTGAACTGTCGGCATCGGGCCAAGGCCTCCTGTAATAATGCTCATAATGAGTATATATGGGTCTAAAAACGTCCGGCACAAGGCCGGCCAACCCCTATTCTCAAATGGAGTATAGGCCATCGAGGACCGGCTTCAAGGGGGTCTGGCATGGGCGAGGGCGAGGGCGAGGGGCGCACGAGGGCCCCGGCGGCTGAGACCCCGAAATTTCGCCGTATGGTTAACACATAGGCAATTCTAGGTGGCCGTCGCCGCCTCTTGCGACTAACCTACCCCTACGAGCGGGGTAAGTAGGATGCGTGGACGGTCCTTAGTCGCGATCCTTGGTGCGGCAGGCGTTTTTGCGCTTGTTGCGGCGCTGGCGGTGTGGCTTGCCGCCGGCAGCCAGACGCAAACGGCCACCACGATCGTCGATATACCCGACAATCCGGCCGCTTGGCGGCGACCGAGGCGCAAGAGGCCGAGGTCATTGCCAGCCTGCCCAGCGCTGCTGACGAGACGCCGGCTACCGAAGAGGTGATGGCGGCAGAGCCGGGTCTTCCCGAGAAACTTTTGATCGCCGATACGATCCGGACCCGGCTGACCGATCCGGCGCTACGGAAGGGCGCCCATGCGGACGATCTCGCAGCGGTCGAGGCGTTCTACGCCGGCCATAGCGGTCCCGCCCTGTGGGTGACCAGCGCCGGGCTCACCCCGCAAGCTCAGAGCATCATCGCCGAGATGGCCGAGGCCGGCGATTGGGGGCTCGATGCGCGCGCCTTCGTGGTGCCGCCGGCGAGCTACCAGCCGGCCGTCGCCGAGGACCAGGCCGCCGCCGAGATCGCCGTCAGCCTCGCCATTCTGAAATATGCCCGCCAGGCGCGCGGCGGCCGCGCGAATCCCGCGTCCCTCAGCAGCCTGATCGACCAGACGGCGCCCTTGCGCGATCCGACAACCGTGCTGACCGAGATCTCAGCGACCGATACGCCCGACACCTATCTCACGGGACTGCATCCCAAGCACCAGCAGTTCGAGTATCTGCGCCAGGCGCTGCTCAAGGCGCGCGCGAACGGTGAGGCCAAGCCCCAGGACATGAATAAGATCCTGATCAACATGGAGCGCTGGCGGTGGATGCCGGAGGATCTCGGATCCTTCTATGTTTGGCTCAACACGCCGGAGTTCATGATGCACGTGGTCAAGGACGGCAAAGACATCCATTCGGAGAAGATTGTCGTCGGCAAATTGGTCTATGCCACCCCGGTGTTCTCCGCCGACATGAAGAATATCGTGTTCAACCCGGAATGGACGGTGCCGCCCACGATCGTGCGGGAGAATTTGCTGCCCAAATTGCGCGGCGGTGGCGGTGGCTGGTTCAGCAGTAATACGTCGATCCTGAAGCAGCACGGGCTCAAGGTGAAATACAATGGCAAGCCGGTGGACGCGAGCAGCGTCGACTGGAACAAGGTGAACCTCGCGGCGATCAGCTTCCATCAGGCACCGGGGCCGACCAATGTGCTGGGCAAGGTGAAGTTCATCTATCCCAACAAGCACGTCGTCTATATGCACGACACCATCAAGCGTGACCTGTTGAAGAAGACGGTTCGGGCCGAGGGCCACAATTGTCCGCGCGTCGACAACCCGGGCACGGTGGCCGCCGTCCTGCTCGCCGAGGATAAAGGCTGGCCCAAGGCCAAGGTCGATCAGCTATTGGACAAAGGCTATGACGCGTCCATTAGCCTCGACCATCCCATCCCGGTGCACACGACCTATTTCACCGCCGTGGCCGATGCGGACGGCAAGGTGACGACCTATGCCGATATCTACAAGCTCGACGGGATCGTCGCGAAGGCCGTCCTCGGCAAGGGCGACGCGGTGCCGGCGGTTGCCCAGACGGCGCCGGTTCCGCCGCGCAAGCCTGCAAGCGAAAGCCTCGCTGCGTCCACGCCCTGACCGGCCTTTCCACGCACAGCCGAAGCCGTTCCTCCTCACGTGAATCGTTGGTGCCAAACAGGCCCGATTTGGCTAGGCTTGACGCAGCCGAAGAGGAAGGGGCGTCCATGCAGTCGCAATTCACTGTCGGCATCAATACGGAAGGCAAGGGCGACCGGATCGTGGTTAGGGCCGAGGATGCTCTGATCGCGGCGCTCAAGGTCAAGGCCGAGCGGCCGGAGGCGATGATCACCTATGTGCGCCGGCTCAATCGCCGCGGCGATCAGCGACATCCGCCCCATAGGCTTGAACGCTAGCGCGCCTTTAGTCCGCGTCTTCGTTCTCTCCCACCGTCGGATGTAACGGTCCGCCGGCGCGTGCGCGCATCACCATATAGATGACGAAGCAACCGAGCAGCAGCGCTCCGGCGATCGCCGGGGCGCGCCAGTCTCCGGTCGAGACGCGCACGACGATGAGGCTGACGCAGACGACGGCGCCGAGCGCCGGCACGAAGAGGGGCACCTCGAACCGGCCCTTTTTTTCGCCCTGGCGCCGCTTCAAGACGAATAGCGACCCGTTCACCACCGTGAACACGGCGAGCAACAGCAGCACTGTCGCCGATGCCAGCTCGGCGATGGTGCCGGTGAGGGCGAGCGGCGCCAGAATGAGGAACAGCACGAGGATCGCGATATGGGGGGTCCGTCTGTCGTCATGGACCTTGCCGAAGAACGCCGGCAATAGGCCTTGGCGTCCCATGCCGTAAAGCAGCCGGGAGGACGTGATGTAGTTCACGAGGCCGGTATTGCCGACGGCGAACAGCGTGATGCCGGTGAAGAGGACCGGCGGGATCATCGGTGCCGCGCGCGCCACCACCTCGGTGATGGGGCCGGGCGCCACGGCCAGCTCCTGCCAGGGCACGACCGAGACCGCCGTGATGGCCACCCCCATGTAGAGAAGGGCGGCCGCGGCCATGGCCAGGATCAGCCCCAAGGGAATCGTGCGCTGCGGATCGCGCACTTCCTCGGCGACGTTGTACATGTCCTCGAAGCCGATAAAGGCGAAGAAGGCGAGCACGGCGCCCTGCACCACGATCAGCCAAGTCTCTCCGTCCACGGGGCCCGCAGGCGTCTCCAAATAGTCGACCGAGCCCCAATAGGAGATGCCGACCGCAATCACCAGAATGAGACCGCCCGCCTCCACCAGGGTGCACACCACGTTGACCCACATCGACTCGCGAATGCCGCGAAACACGATGCCGGTGGTGACCAGAAGGAAGCCGAGGGCGAGCCAAGCGATGGGGACGCCTTCGATGCCGAAAAGATCGGCTAGGTTGGCGGCGAACACGCGGCTCTGCGTGGCGATCGAGGTGAGGCCGGAGCACACGAGCGCCAGCCCGACCATGAAACTGAGCAGGGGGAAGCCGTAGGCGCGCTGGGTCACATAGGCGGCCCCGGCGGCCCGCGGATAGCGCGAGCCCAGCGAGGCATAGGACAACGCGGTGAGCAGCGCGGCGATGAGGGCGATGATGAAGGCGAGCCATACGGCGTTGCCGACCTGGCCCGCCGCCTTGCCCATCAGGCCGTAAATGCCGGCGCCAAGCATGCTGCCGAGCCCATAAAGGGCCATCTGTGTCGGCCCGATCGAGCGATGGAGCGCCGGCTCGCCCGCCACTCCCTGCGAGACGTCCGTTTTGATTTCGTTAGCCATGGCACCCCCTTGTCCGCCCTGACCTCCGCCTCTACCACGGCATGGCGTTTCATGCCTTGTAAAAGCCACGCTTTGCGCTTATGTGATGTTCATCGACATTTGGCCGGACAATGTGGCCGTCGCGCTATGGCGCACGTTCAGACCTCCCAAACATCGACATCACGCTTCAGCCTGGGCCAAGCGTCCGGGTTTAGGCACCACTGTACCGACTAGACGAAAGGACTACCCGATGACCACGGGCACTGTGAAATTCTACAATACGCAAAAGGGTTTTGGCTTCATCGAGCCGGATGATGGGGGCAAGGACGTCTTCGTCCACGCAACTGCTCTCGAGCGCGCAGGCATGTCTGGCCTTTCCGAAGGCCAGAAGGTGCAGTTCGACACCGAAGTTGACCAGCGCAGCGGCAAGACCGCGGTTGCCAACATTAAGGCCGCGTAAGTCCTAATCGACGAACGCTAGCCTTGACGAAAAAAGAGCCGCCCCTTCGGGGGCGGCTTGTTAGTTTTAGGCGTCTTTTCCGGTCCGCCGCTCATCCGATGTCGGGATCAGCCAGACCGTGATGCTGTCCGGGAACGCATTGGCGTCCTCCTCGACGGCCTCGTCTCTCAGCCGGTTCCAAATCGTGTCTTCCTCCGCGCTTGCTTCGCGGGCGACGATGTTCGCATGGCCGTTCCAGATCCGCCGGCCGCCGCTCTCGAGCTGCTCGAGCCGGTGACGCATGACGGCATGTACGTCGAGCCACGCTTGCGCGGACACGTCGCTGAAGGCGCGAAAAGCGAAGATCGCGCGGCCGTCGATCTCGGCGACATAGGTTTTCATTCGGGGTAGTCCTCCCGCCAGCTGCTTCAGCGCAGATGACGCGCGCGAAGGCGTCAAATCATCTTACTCTGAAGCGTGGCGGTTGGAACGGGCGCGACGCGCGTTAGGCGCGTTTCGCGCGCTTCGTCTTGGCGCGGGGGGCCCGGGCGCGGGCATAGTCGGCGCTATCGTAAAGGCGCCGGATTCCGCGGCTGTCGAAGCGCTCCTCGTCGACCTCAAGATAGGTGCCCAGCAGACACTCCGGCGGCAGTTCCTCGATGGCAAAGCGAACGGCTTCGGCTGCGTCGGCGAACCGCTTGTAACTAATACCGCGCGACCTGGCCTTCCAGCTTCTGGCAGGGAAGAGCTCGGCAGATGCGGTGAAATCGATTGACGACATGGCGTATTGCTTTCTGAGACCAAGAAATAACGGAGAATATTTGGGACGCGGCGTAGCTATCCACAGATCATATATAGGCGTTTCAAAGGCTAAAAACTAGGCGCGGGAATGCGTTGAATTGCTGCATCCCTGCTTTTTGACCAGTAATTGGCCGAAAACTTGAGGTTTTTCCGCCTGTGGCCGCGAATTGAACGGCCCCCTGGTCTCAACTCCAATTCCGAGCACGGGTAAGCCCAGAATGCGGCTCGCACGTTCGCCCGCTGAAGCCTGGGCCGACCTAGCTCTTCAGCCGGTAGCCGGTCTTGAAGATCCACCACACCAGGCCGAGGCAGATGGCGAGGAACAGCCCGATCATCACCAGGCTCAATCCCACGCTCACATCCGAGGTGCTGTAGAAGCTCCAGCGGAAGCCGCTGACCAGATAGACGACCGGGTTGAACAGCGACACGGTTTGCCAGAACGGCGGCAGCACGTTGAGCGAGTAGAAGGTTCCGCCGAGAAAGGTTAGCGGCGTGATGATGAGAAGCGGCACGAGTTGCAGCTTCTCGAAGCCGTCGGCCCAAATGCCGATGACGAAGCCAAGCAGGCTGAAGGTGATGGCCGTCAGCACGAGAAAGGCCGCCATCCAGACCGGATGGTCGATCTGCAGCGGCACGAAGAGGGCAGCGGTGGCGAGGATGATGAGGCCCAGGATGATCGACTTGGTGGCCGCCGCCCCCACATAGCCCGTGACGATCTCCACATAGGAGATCGGCGCCGACAGCAGCTCGTAAATGGTGCCGGTGAAGCGCGGGAAGTAGATGCCGAACGAGGCGTTGGCGACGCTCTGGGTGAGCAGCATCAGCATGATGAGCCCCGGCACGATGAAGGCGCCATAGGGCACGCCCTCGATATCGTTGATGCGCGAGCCGATGGCCGAGCCGAACACCACGAAATAGAGCGACGTGGCGATGACGGGCGCGACCAAGCTCTGCAGGAGCGTGCGTCCCCACCGCGCCATCTCGAATTTGTAGATCGCTCTGATTGCCGGGAAGTTCATCGGTCTCGCCTTACCAAATCGACGAAGATGTCCTCGAGCGAGCTTTGCGTCGTATCGAGATCCTTGAACCGGATGTCTGCATGCGCGAGATCGGTCAGGAGACTGGTGATGCCCGTGCGCGGCCCTTGGCTGTCATAGGTGTAGACAAGCTCGTTGCCCTCATTGGCCAAGGTCAGGTGGTGCGCATTGAGCGACGCCGGGATCTCGGTGAGGGCTTCGTGGAGCTGGAGCGTCAACTGCTTCTGCCCGAGCTTGTGCATCAACTCGCGCTTGTCCTCGACCAAAATGAGTTCGCCCTTGTTGATGACGCCGATCCGGTCGGCCATGTCCTCGGCCTCGCGGATGTAATGGGTCGTGAGGATGATGGTGACGCCGGAATCGCGCAAGGCGCGCACCGACTGCCACATGTCCTTGCGCAGCTCGACGTCGACGCCGGCGGTTGGCTCGTCGAGAAACAGCACGGTCGGCTCGTGCGACAACGCCTTGGCGATCATCACCCGGCGCTTCATGCCGCCCGACAGTGTCATCAGCCTGGAGTCCTTTTTGTCCCACAAGGACAAATCCTTGAGCAGCTTCTCGATAAAGGCCGGATTGGGCCATTTGCCGAACAGGCCGCGGCTGAAGCACACCGTGGTCCACACCGTCTCGAACATGTCGGCGGTTAGCTCCTGCGGTACCAAGCCGATCATCGATCGGGCGGCGCGGTAATCGCTGACGATGTCGTGGCCGTCCACCGTCACCGAGCCGGAGCTTGCTGTGACGATGCCGCAGATGATGCTGATCAGCGTGGTCTTGCCGGCGCCATTCGGCCCGAGCAGGGCGAAGATCTCACCCTTGTCGATGTCGAGATTGATGGTCTTGAGCGCCTGGAAACCCGTAGCGTAGGTTTTCGAGAGGTCTTTGACGGAGATGATCGGCGGCATGAGCGAGGCCTGGTCGGGCAGGGGCGTCGTGGCGAGGCGGGCGGGGCGGCTTCAATCGGCTACCAGTACGGCAAGAATGGGGTCGCGGTCGATGTCAGTCGGAAGCGACTTCTAGCCTAAAGTGCTCCACGACGCTTGGCTGAATCACGCGTGCGTGAAGTGTGAGCAGGACCAGCCGGGCGCGAGACTGATGCCGCTTGCGAGCGCTGCGTCGATCCGCCGCTCGACCTCGCGCGTGAGCACCGTGCCGTTCGCGCCGGCAAAGGCGTCCGCGCCGATCAGGCAATAGGCGACGATCTCCGCCGCCGCGTGGGTGGCCTCCGCGCCGGGATCCTCGCGCCCGGTCTCATCGATGAGCATCCTCACCGTGGTGAGTTTCACCGCTTCCGGCACGAGATTGGGATGCAGGTCCACCGCGCGCAGCGCCGTGTCGAGGGCGCGCAACGATGCGGAGCGGCCGAAGCGTCCGAAGATGCCGATCGACAGCGGCGGTTTCACGGATATTCCGGGGAGAGGCGTAGCACCTTGCCGTCGTCTTCGTCGGTCAGCGCGTAGACCGCGCCATCAGGCCCCTGGGCAACGTCTCGGATGCGTGTGCCCATGGCGATGCGCTCCTCGCCGATGACCTTCTCGCCATTGAGCTTGAGCCGAACAATGCTTTCCGACGACAGTCCGCCGATCAGGAGATTGCCCTTCCAGCTCGGGATGGTGTCGGCGGTGTAGAAGGCGATGCCCGAGGGCGAGATGACTGGCGTCCAATGCCGTATGGCGTCGGTGAGATCGGGATGCGTCGGCGGGTTGGGAATGTCCTTGCCGTCGTAATGGGTGCCCCAGCTCACCACCGGCCAGCCGTAATTGGCGCCGGGTGCCGGAAGGTTCAATTCGTCGCCGCCTTTGGGGCCGAACTCGGTCTCCCAGGGTTTTCCCGTCTCGGGATGGATGGCGATGCCTTGCGGGTTGCGGTGACCGTAGGACCAGATTTCCGGTTGCGCGTCCTTCTGGCTGATGAAGGGATTGTCCGCCGGTACCGATCCGTCCGGGTTGATGCGCACGATCTTGCCGAGATGGCTCGTGAGATCCTGCGCCGGCTCGAACTTGAAGCGCTCGCCGAGCGTCACGAACAGCTTGCCGTCGGGCGTGAAGGCGAGTCTGCCGCCGAAATGGTTGCCGCCGCCGACCTTAGGCGTCTGCCGGAAAATCACTTGAACGTCCGCGAGCCCGTTGTCGGTGAGCCGCCCGCGCGCCACGGCCGTTCCGGCGCCGCCATCACCCGGCTCCGCGTAAGAGAGATAGACGAGCTTCGTGTCGTCGAATTTGGGATCCAGGGCGACGTCCAGCAGGCCGCCTTGGCCTTTGGCCGCAACCTCGGGAACGCCCTCCAGCGCATCGGACAGCACGCCGTCGCCGGAAAGGAGGCGCAACTGGCCCGCCCGCTCGGTCACGAGCATGCGCCCATCGGGGAGGAAGGCGAGGCCCCAGGGATGGTTCAGGCCGCTGGCGAGGGTTTCGACCTTGATCTTGCCGATCTCGGTGTCGATGACCCGGTCTTCAGCCATGCCGCATGCGGGCAGCATCGCCGCCGCGAGCAACGCCAGCGCGGCGCTTCGCCCGGCCTGAAGGCGGCCCAGCCCGAGTTTCGCCTTGATGAGCATCATGGTCTCCGCTGATTTCTCAGTCTTAAAGATCGGCGACACTGATAACGCATTCAAAGCCGCCAACCGTTGCTAATGTTCCTCTATTGCAACAAAATTGGCGCGATCTCCAAGGGTAAGATCACCTGTCTGGCCGGTGACTGCCCGGTACCCTGAGCCTTTTACCCTGAAGCGAAGTTTTTCATGTCGTTTGCACATTCTGCCAGTTCAAGGCGTCCCCATGCGATTGTGCGCGCCATAGGGGCTCTGTTGCTTGTGGCCGCCTACCTCACTCCGGGGCCGGTCCTTGCGGCCGGCAACGCCGACGACACCAAGGCCTCGGTGCGCGCCTTTGTCGAGGGCATCAACGAAGCTCGATGAATTTCTTCGGCTCCGGCACCGATGACGACGCCCGGGAGCGCGTCCGCGCCTTGCTGGCCTCCTCGTTCGACGTGCCCAAAATGGCTGAGTACGCCCTGGCGAGAGCCTGGGAGCAGGCGAACGCCGAGCAGCGCGAGGAGCTCTTGGCGGCCTCAGGGAAGAGATCGTCACGGCCTTTCTGCGGCGCATGCGGGCGCGGGCACGAAGCTCGAGTTCGTCGGGTATCGCAAGCCGGTGGAAAAAGAGCAGCTGGCGGCGAGCCGCCGGACCGTGCCGGGCAAGCCCGACCAGATCTGGATTTGGTGGCTTAGTCCCGACGGCGCCTCATGGCGCGTCACCGATCTCTCTGTGGATGGGCACAGCGCACTCTCGACCCAGCGCCAGGAATACGGTTCAGTGTTCATCGACAATGACGGCAGCATCGATGCCGTCCTCGATTTCATGCGCACACGCGCGGCAAGACCAGTTCAGGCCGAATGACTTCAAGCCATCTCCTTCAACTTGAGCATGTCAATCACACCTTCGACGCCGGGCGTATCGTCGCGCTGCGCGACGTCAATCTCGACTTCGGCGAGGGCGAGTCGGTCGCCATTCTCGGCGCGAGCGGCAGCGGCAAGACGACGCTCATCCTCGTCATGTGCGGCATCAGGACGCCGACGAGCGGGGTGCTGCGTTGGCGGGGCGAGCCCATTTCCACGCTTCGGCAGTGGACCGATCTGCGCCGCACGGAGATTGGCATCGTGTTTCAAGACTTCAATCTATTCTCCACCCTCACGGCGGCGGAGAATGTCGAGGTGGCGATGTTCGGCTCGGGCGCCAGCACGGCCGAACGCAAGCGCCGGGTGGAGGAGGCGTTGGATACCGTCGGTCTTGCCCGCCGCGCCACGCACTTGCCGCAGGAGCTGTCTGGCGGTGAGCGCCAGCGGGTCGCCATCGCCCGCAGCATCATCAACAATCCGAAGCTCATTCTCGCCGACGAGCCTACCGGCAATCTGGACAGCAAGAACGCGGCGGCGATTCTGGACCTCATGTTCGATTTGCAGCGCGCGCGCGGGTCGACCTTGATCATGGTGTCTCACGCGCCGGACCAGGCTCGGCGCTGCGCGCGGCACGTCAACATGAAGGATGGTCAGGTGGTCGATCAGACGTTTGCCCCGGCGCGGCGCATGAGGAGGCTCCGTGAACCATCTCGAACTCGCCTATCGCAATCTCAGGCGCCGGCGCGCGCGATCCATCCTCACCATCCTCGGCGTGGCGTTTGCCGTCGGCAGCTTCATCACGCTCTACGGCTTGTCGCGCAGTGTGCATGAGAATGTGGAGCGGAGCTTCGACGAGCATGGCACGGACCTCACCGTGAAGCGCCGGGGTATCGCCGAGCCCTTCGGCGGGACGATCCCTCAGGAGATCATCCCCGAGATCAAGAAGATTCCTGGCGTGGAGGATGTGGCCGGCCAGCTCCTCACCTTCGCCGCCACCGACAACGACGACAACGTGCTCGCCGTCGGTTGGTCGCCCGATAGCTTCTATTGGACCGGCGCGCCGCTAAAGGCGGGACGTATCCCCAAGCCCGACGAGACCAAGGTTGCCCTGGTGGGCAGCGAGATCGCGCGGACCATGGGCAAGACTGTCGGCGACGACATCACGCTGCTCGGCGAGAAGTTCAAGATCGTCGGCCTCACCGACTACCACTCCATCATCAACCGCAACCAGGTGATCGTGAAGCTCGAAGATCTGCAAGAGCTGACCTTCCGCACCGGGGCGGTGACATTCCTGTCCATCAAGCTCGAGAACCCCGGCGATCAAGCCGAGGCCGATCGCGTGAGCCAAGCCGTCGAAGCCTTGGACAAGCTCACCGTGAGCCCGAGCGAAGGCATGCTGCGTAACGATAGCCTGTTCGGCCTGTTGACCGCCGTGTCGAGCGCGATGGCGTGGGTCGCCCTGTTCATGGGCGTGCTCATGGTGCTCAACACGCTGCTTATGGCGGTTCTCGAGCGCACCCGGGAGATCGGCATCCTGTCGGCGCTCGGCTGGTCGAAGGAACGCATCATGCTGGCGCTGGTGATCGAAGGATTCATCCTGTCCGCCGTCGGCAGCGTGGTCGGCATCTTGCTCGGCGTGGCCGGTTCGAAATTCTTGAGCTCGATTCCGTCCATCGGCCGCTACGTGGCGGTGGAACCGACGATTCCGCTCATCGCCATCACCGCCATCGCGGCGGTGGTGCTCGGCGTTCTCGGGTCTTTCTATCCGGCTTGGGTGGCGACGCGGGCCAGTCCCGCCGAGGCGCTCGAGCGCGCCTGAGCCGCGCTTAGCTCCGTCCGGCCTTTACCCGCAAGCCGGGCGCCGGGCGCTCCAGCACTACTTCCCGGCGGAAGCGGTGAAGCCGGGCAGGGCGGCCGCCGGTCTTCGTCGAGACATTGCCCGTGGGCTCGACCAGCCCGCCCTTCTCGACCAGACGGCGGAAATTTTGCTTGTGCAGCAGCGTGCCGGAAATGGCCTCGACGGTCTTCTGCAGGTCGTAGAGCGTGAATTCCGGCGGCAGGAGCTCGAACACCACCGGACGGTATTTCAGCTTGCCGCGCAAGCGTCCCATGGCGGTCGCCAAAATGCGGCGATGGTCCAGCGCCATCGGCCGGCCGAGCGCGGGAAGCTCTTCCCACTGTGAAGCTGCCGACCGTCCATCGCGCTTCGCCTCTTCGACGAGTCCCGCCTCGTAGAGCAACTCGTAGCGCTCCAGAACCTTCTCCTCATCCCAGCCGCCGCCGATGCCGAAGCTGATCTTGAGCCGCTCGGGACGCCGCAAGGGACGTGCCGACTCGTTGGGAGAGGGCGGCCGCTCGGCCCATTCTTTCAGTCGGGGCTCGATCTCCTCGGTCAGGATATCGGGCTTGCCATTGCGCCAGTCTTCCCACGGCAGATAGGCGTACCAGGGCGACCAATGCGCCCCCATCATCTCCTCGGCCCCGCCGCGGGTGAGCGCCAGGTAGCCCACCGAGAGCGTATGCGCGCCGCCCGGCTCGGCATGCCGCCCACGGTCGCCAAACGTATAGAGCTGCTCCACATAGCCGAGCTCGATACCGGTTTGCCGCTTCACCCATTCGCGCAAGCCGATCTCGAGCGTCCGGTGCGCGCGCGGCGCGAAGGGGCCGAAGGGGAGCGCGTCCCATGTGCCCGGACCCGCCGTGCCCGGCCGGGCGACAAGGATATGCGGCTGCTGGTTGCGCACCGTGACGATGGCGGCGTTCAGCCCGAGCTCGATCTGAGGATCGCCAGAAAGTGGCTCTGCGTTGGTTGCCTCGTTGCGCCCCGCCTCGGCCATGGCCTAAGCGGCGTGCCGCGCCGGCAGCGAGAACACTTGGCCTTCTTCGGCGAACGCGCCGCGGCCGATCTGCTCGACGGCGGCCGTCATCCGCCCTTGGCGCGCCAGCACCTTGTCGGCCAGCGCCACGAGACGGCGGTTCGGCGTGGCAGTGGGCGAGGCGCCGCGCAATGCCTGGGCCAGCGAAGTCTCATCCGCATCCGGGTTCAGGGCGCAGAGCGAAATGAAGGCCGCGGCGGTGGACCGGCTGATCCCGGCCCAGCAATGGATCAACAGCGGCGCCTTCTGATCCCAATCGCGCGCGAACTGGATCAGCTCCGCAACGTGGTCCTCGCACGGCACGACGAGCCCGTCGCGCGGCTCGCTGATGTCGTTCATGGAGAGCCTGAGATGCCGCTCCGGGCCGATGCTCGGGGGTGTATCGATGAGGGTCTCGCCGTTGATGAGAGTCACCAGATGGCTGACTCGCGCATCGACGACCGTGGTCTGGACCAGGCTGAGCGGAGAGACGTAGATGGTTTCTGGAGACATGGCCGCCGGCACTTTAGCCCGAACCGTTGAGGAAATCAGCGTATCCATGGGGCTCTGCCTTCCGAATCAGTTTCTGCGTTCCCGCACCTCATCTGGCAAGCTCATGAAACCGTTTCAAGAAGGTCGCCTCTCCCTGTGCCGCAGGAAGGGGGCTTAACTGCGACAGCCTGTTGACAAGAGCGGGGCTCAAGCCCCGGGGCTGGCCAAAAAACCGGCGGGCCTCCTCGCGGGCGAACCCGGCGAGGCACGTCGCCTCGTAATAGGCGGCGATCTTGTCGGCGCGTTTGATGAGCTTCGTGGCGCTCCCGGGTAGCTCCGGCGGCAGTCCGAAACGCAGATGGATGGCGGCCAGCAGCCGTTCCTCGAAAGCCTTGTAATCGAGGGAAAGGGCGGCCTTGAACGGGCTGATCAGGTCGCCGATGACATATTCCGGGGCGTCATGCAGCAAGGCGGCAAGCCGAATCTCTTGCGGCAAGCTCCCATCGAGGTCGCCAGCGATAGCCTCGACCAGCAAGCTATGCTCCGCCACTGAGAAAGTATGATCGCCGCGCGTCTGGCCGTTCCATCGGGCGACGCGGGCCAGCCCGTGGGCGATGTCCTCGATCTCGATGTCGAGCGGTGAGGGGTCGAGCAGATCGAGCCGCCGTCCGCTCAGCATGCGCTGCCAGGCACGCGGTGCTGTATTGCCAGCAACGCTACTCATGATCGCCAATCCTCATCGAGCAATGGCAAGACACTGATTGATCGTTCGCGAGCAAGTCAAATGACTCCCTTAGAAAAAACATGGACGAACAGCGCTGCGAATGTCATTCATACCCGGTCTCGTTTGAGTAGAGGCAATCTCAATCAGACTCGGGAGAACGCACAATGGCAAGGCTGCCCAAATTTTCCCTCGCTTACAATGACAAGAACAAGAAGTGGGAATTGAAGCGAGAGGGTTCAGGAGAAGTCATCAAGCGGTTTAAGACCAAGGCGGCGGCCACCAAGGGCGGCGTTCTTGAGAGAGCCGTCAAGAAGCTTGGATCGGTCCGCATCAGAAAGCGTGACGGCAGGATTCAGGAAGAGCGCACCTATCCGCGCAGCGCCGATCCGCGCGGCCGGGGCTGATACCACGCTCATGCGAGATCGGCGCAGGCCGCGTGACGGTGACATGTCGTCAGGTGGTCGTTGACCATGCCGGTCGCCTGCATGAAGGCGTAGACGATCGTTGGCCCACAAAACTTGAAGCCACGCGATTTGAGTTCCTTGGAGATGGCGCGCGAGAGCGCCGTCTCCGCTGGAACTTGGCCCATCGCCCGGTAGCGGTTGACGATCGGCTTGCCGTCAACGAAGTCCCATAAGAACGTCGAGAAGCCATCGCCTGTCTCCATGATCTCGAGCCAGGCGCGTGCCGAGGCGATTGCGCCGTCGATCTTCATGCGGTTGCGCACGATGCCCGCGTCCTGCATCAGGGCCTCGACCTTCTTCGGTTGGTAGCGGGCGATTTTCTCAGGCTGAAAGCCGTCGAAGGCGCGGCGGAATGCATCGCGCTTGCGCAAGATGGTGATCCACGACAGCCCCGCCTGAAAGCCATCGAGAACGAGCTTCTCGTAGAGCGCGCGGTCGTCACGCTCGGGCACGCCCCATTCCTCGTCATGATAGGCGACATACAGAGGGTCGGTGCCGGGCCAGGGGCATCGCCGGGCGTCGGCCATCACGCAGGCACGCCCGTCGGCACGTCGAACGTGGCGAAGCTTGGACGGCGGAGCGTGACGCGTGTCCCATCCACCGCGAGGGGATTCCCTTTGGCCACGGCATCCTCCACGCGATCGAGCCGGACCAGGGCGAGGCCGAAGATGCCGTTCACCGAGCCGATCGGCCCGATCGGCAGGCCGCCGGCCTCGATCTCCCCGCCGGATTGGAGCGGCGCATCGCCCTCCACCGGCACGATCCGCTTCCGCGCCGTGCCACGATGCTGCATCCGCGACACCACCTCCTGCCCGACAAAGCAGCCCTTCTTGAAGTCGACCCCGTTCAATTGGTCGAACAAGGCATCGTGGGGAAAGGCATCGCCGAAGGCGTAGTCGCGGCCGCCTTCAGGAACCCCGAGCTTGATCCGCATGGCGTGGTAATCGTCCTCGCTTGCCGGCTCGCAGCCGAGATCGGCGACGGTTGTCGCCGCTTGGCAGCAGCAGGCGGATTCCAAGCGCGGCCAGCCGCGGATCGGCATAAGCGATGGCGCCGGCCGGCGGATGGGCCTCGCCGTCCCACGCCGCGGCCACGCTGAACTCCGGAGCTCGGCAATCTCGACCTTGGCGCGCAGGCGATAGAAACCGAGCCGTTTCACCAGTTCCGCCGCCTTTTCGCGAGAGACTTCGATGAGATAGCCGTCTCCGGCCGTCACGACGAAGAAATCGAAAAGAATCTTGCCTTGTGGGCTGAGCAGCCCCGCATGGATCGCGGCACCGTCTTGGGTGCGGTCGAGATTGTTGGTGATCACCCCCTGCAGCAGTTTGTGGGCATCCGGGCCTGTGACGCGCAATACGCTACGGTCGGAAAGGAGTGCCGCTCGGCAATGGCTCATGGGACGTCCTTCTGCTACCAAGGCGGACGAATCTAGGAGTGTGGGCGCCAGCCCGCAAGGGAAGCCAAGCCGCACCATGGCCGAGACCTTCGATATCGTTTTCAAGGGCGGGACCGTCGTCAATCAGGACGGCGAGGGTCCGGCCGACATTGGCGTCAGAGATGGCCAAATCCGCGCCATTGGCGATATCGGCGCGGGCCTCGCCGGCGAGACGGTGGATGTACGCGGCCTCCATATTCTGCCGGGCGTCATCGACACCCAGGTGCATTTCCGCGAGCCGGGGATGGAGCACAAGGAGGACTTGGAGACCGGCAGCCGCTCGGCGGTGCTCGGCGGTGTCACGGCCGTGTTCGAAATGCCAAACACCAAGCCACCGACCACGAGCGCCGAGGCTCTTGCCGCCAAGGTCGCCGCCGCGACGGGTCGCATGCATTGCGACTTCGCCTTCTTCGTCGGCGCCACGCACGACAATATCGATCGCTTGGGCGAGCTGGAGCTTTTGCCGGGCGCGGCGGGGGTCAAAGTTTTCGCCGGCTCTTCTACCGGCGATCTCCTCGTTGACGACGAGGCGGAGTTGGCGCGCGTCTTCGCCACGATTAGACGGCGCGCTTCTTTCCACTCCGAGTGCGAGTCGCGGTTGAAGGAGCGCGTCTCCGTGCAGCGCCAAGGGGATCCTTCGAGCCACACCGAATGGCGGGACCCGATTGCCGCCCTTGCTTCGACCGAGCGGTTGCTGCGTCTCGCCAGCGAAGCGGGAAAACGCATCCACATCCTCCATGTGTCGACGGGCGCCGAGATGGAACTTTTGGCGCTCCACAAGGACGTGGCCAGCGTCGAGGTCACGCCGCAGCATTTGACGCTGTCGACGCCCGAGGCGTACGAGACGCTCGGCACACGCGCGCAGATGAACCCGCCGCTGCGCGACCGCGCTCATCAGGACGTTCTGTGGTGGGGGCTGGCCCAGGGCGTCGTCGACGTCCTCGGCTCCGATCACGCGCCGCATACGCTCGAAGAGAAGAGCGGCACCTATCCGGCCACCCCGTCCGGCATGCCGGGTGTGCAGACGCTGGTGCCGGTGATGCTCGATCACGTCACGCGGGGACGCTTGAGTCTCGCCCGCTTCGTCGATCTGACCAGCGCCGGCGCGCAGCGGCTCTTCGGGATCGCCGGCAAAGGCCGTATCGCCGTGGGCTATGACGCGGACTTGACCATCGTCGATCTGAAGGCTGAGCGCGTCATCGAGGCGCCTTGGGTGGGCAGCAAATGCGGCTGGACGCCGTTCGCCGGGCGCAAGGTCAAAGGCTGGCCAGTTGGCACCGTGGTGCGCGGACGGCGCGCCATGTGGGAAGGCGAGCTTGGGCAAGCCGGCGGTGCGCCGGTGCGCTTCGGCGAGGCGCTGCCCAAAATCGCGGACTGATCACTGCACGAAATAATGCCATACGCCGGACGGCGAGATGCCGAGCCGGTAGTAGGTGTATTTGCCGCTCTTCTTCATGGGCACGGCAAGATGCGGCGGCACCGCCCGGTAAAACTCCACCTCTTGCGCCGGCGTCAGCTTGGTGATGTCGACCTCGGCGAAATACGGCCAGACATAGGTGGCGTCATGGCCCTTGCCGCTGAGGACGAAGCCCGAGCCAGCATGTTCAGCATGGCGGCCAGCACGTCGCGGCCGGTGCCGTCGGCGGATTGGCTCTTCCAGTAGGCGATTGGATCGCTCACAAACTCGGCTGCGACCATGGGCTTCAGCTCGTTCGATTCGAGCACGGGGCGCATCGCCTCGATATCGCCGGTCTCAGCCGCGAAGATGATCTCGGTCAACATGCGCTGTACGGGCTTCGGCAGCGCGCTCAGGTCGTATAGCGCCTTCGGCGCATTGCCGTCCTGGGCGCCTGCATCCGTCTTCGGGGCGGGTGAAATGCCTGGCCCTTCGGCCTGGCGATCGCCCCCGGCTTCGGCTGCGCCCGCGGCCGGCTTGGGCTGCGGAGTCGCGGATTTCTCGCCGTCCTGAGCGTAGACAATCACGGCAGCGCCCGCTACCAATGCGGCCAGGGCAATCATGAACAAATTTTTTTGGCGATTCATGCATCACTCCATGAGTGCTCGATCAATTTCGCAGAACGGCGAACAAGCGCAAGTGCGGCTCTCGATGGCGCAAATGCGCGGCGGCGGCGTTTCCGCCCGTTTCTTGACCGGCGAATAGGCCAGAGGCTTTGCAAGCAGGCGCCCAAATTGTGCTCTCCGGCATTCAGCTGGTGCTTGCCGGGCTTGGTATCGGCGTGTTGATGGCCGCCCCAATCGGGCCCGTCAACGTGCTCGTCATTCAACGGGCGGTGTCGCGCGGATTCTGGGGCGGCCTTGCCGCGGGATTGGGCGCGGTTCTCGGTGACGGCGTTCTCGCCGCCGCCGGCGCCTTCAGCATTGCGGCGATCTCCGACGTGATGGTCTCCTATGGCGACGCGATCCAATTCGTCGGCGGCTTGCTCTTGATCGGCTTCGGCTTGGCTCTCCTCCTGTGCCGGCCCGTCCTGGCGACACCGGTCAACGAGCGGTCCCATCTCTTCGAGCATGCCGGCATCATCCCGCAGACCTTCGTTCTGACCGTCACCAATCCCGGCGCTATTCTCGGCATGGCGGCGATGATCGGCGGCTTGGGCTCGCTGATCGGCGGCCTCAACACCAATCTCGAGGCGCTGATTCTGGTGGCCGCCATCATGGGCGGCAGCCTGTTGTGGTGGCTCGGTCTGTCCGAACTGATCGCCACGTTCCGCCACAAGCTCACCGAGAGCCGGCTGAACGTCATCAACCGCATCGCCGGTGTCGTGCTGTTCGGCTTCGGCGTGGCTCTGATTATCGAGGGATTGCTACGCTATTTCCGCTAGGGAAGGGCGTTACTGAGCGGTGCGCCTGAGCGTGAACTCGCCATGCTGAATGCGGCGCGAGAGACCAGAGGTCATCTTGGCCACGGCGTCCTCGCCATAAACGTCGACCAGATCCGCAAGGGCCGCATACAGTGCCGCGTTGGCGAGCATCTCCGGCTCGATGCCGTCATGGAGGGCTTCCTCCCAGGCATCGAGGATATAGCGCAGCGCCGCCTGCTTCTGGGCGTCGCCGGCCGAAGATTGCAGTGATCGCTTCGCCGTCCGCAAAGTAATGCCCCTTGGTGACAGGAACTCAGGGGTCACAATTACACCCCTGTTCTGCCGCCTGTGGGACAGAGTGAACTAACGGTTAACTGTTACACTTAATTGGGACGCGGCTAGTCGGGCGGTTCCGGGCCCGCGTCCGTCGGCGCGGCGTGGCGGCGGTGGTATCGGCGCCTTGTGCTGCCGCGTCTGGGGCGCGTCGTTCTGGGCCTGAGCCGGCGGTCCGCTGGCGAAAACGGAGGTCTGCGCCAGGGAAGCGGCGATGGTGGCCCCTTCGGTGGAGAACCGCCGCGTGGCCAGCGTGGCCGATTGCGTGCAGGTGCGGTAGGTGCGGCGATAGCCCCGGTAACCGTCGTTGAAGCTGTTCACCAGCTTGGCGCGGCGCACCGCGGTGGTGCCCTCGTTTCTGAGGATCTCCTTCATCTGCCCGCGCCACAACTGGCCTTCGTCGGCGCCGCAAAGCTCGCGCAGGTAATGCACCGCGCCAAGGATCTCGGCGAGCCGCATCAGCTTGTTGTCATAGGGCCGGTCGTCCGGTGGCGGCGGCGCGGTGCTCTCGCGCGGCACGATCGGAGGCAGGTCGTCGCCCGGCGGCCGAGGCTTCACGGTACGCTGCTTCTTCTTGGCGCGGGGCTGGTCGAACCACCAAAAGAATTGGGCCTGGGCCACGGGCGCGAAAGCCATGGTGGCGGCGGCCAGGAACAGCACCGCGAAGCCAAGCCAGAAACGCCGTTTTGAGCGCAGGATCATGGGGTCTCACTACCCCCAATTCATGGTGAAATCTAGCCGAGCGAACGGGCCTGGCGCCGGTTCAGATTGGCTGGCCTAGGCCGAGCGGGTCCCGAACAGGGCGTCGATGGCCGCCTGACCGCCGACCTCGCCTTGCGCCTCGGCATCGCCCCGGTCGGCGGCGATCTCGCCATTGGCGATGGAATTGGCCTCGTCGATCAGGATCCGCAGCCGCGAGGCGGCCTCTCGACAGGTCTTGTCCAGGCTCTGACCGCTATTGAGCTGAGCGCCGACGCTGCCCACCAGGGTGAGCGCCTCGCCGTGCAACCGCGCCACCGCCTCGTCGAACCGGGCCCGGACCTTGGACGGCGCGCGCCGATAGGCGGCGATCGCCAGATTCTTGTCCCGGAATCCTGACTGCGAGAAATGCTCCTCATAGGTCAGCGGACGCCAGGAGAGAAGATCCTCGGAGAATCCTTGCGGCTCGGAGGACAGAGCCTCGAGCAGCATGACGAGTTCGTGGAAATGATTGAGATAGTCGCTGGCGAGCAGCGTAGTTTCGTTGATGTTGGTGCCCGGAATGTGCGAGCGGAAATGACCGACCATGGCGGTCCGGAAGGCCGAGACGATATCCTCGCGGGTCACATCTTCCTGGATTTCCACCGCGCGGGCGTTACGATTCTCGTCGGGGGACATGGCGTATTCCCTAAGGGGCTTCAACTAGAAGCTGCCTCATCATGATTGCCAAAGGGTTACCGAAGGCACCAATATGTGCTCGCGCTACAATTTGACTTCGCCTCCGGAGGCGTGCGTGCCTATTTCGGCTATGCGGACAAGCCGAACTTTCCGGCGCGCTACAATATCGCGCCGACGCAAGCCATTCCCGTGGTGTGTCGCGACGGGCAGGGAACACGCCGCTTTCGGCTGATGCGCTGGGGCCTGCTGCCGCCGTTCGTCAAGGACCCGAAGCGGTTCCCCACGCTCATCAACGCCCGCTCCGAGGCGGTGCTGGAGAAGCCTTCCTTCCGTCACGCCATGCGCCGGCGGCGCTGCCTGATCCCGGCCGACGGTTTCTATGAATGGACCGGCGCGAAGGGCAAGAAGCGGCCGTTTCACCTGCGCCCGCGTGAACCGCGCCTGATCGCTTTCGCCGGGCTTTACGAGACCTGGCAGGACCCTGCCGGCGGCGAGATCGACACGGTCACCATCCTGACCTGTGAGGCCAATCGCACCGTCGCGGCGCTTCACGACCGTATGCCGGTGGTGATCGAGCCGGAACAGTTCGAGGCGTGGCTCGATGTCGAGGGCGTGAGCGCCGAGGAAGCGCTTGCCATCCTTGGACCCGCCGCCGACGATCTGTTCGAGGCGGTGGAGATGCACCCGAAAATCAACGATTCGCGAAAAGACGAGCCGGGCATCCAGGAGCCGCTCCAGCTCTCTCTACTCTAGGGGAGCAGCGGCAGAGAACGAGAATGAGGGAGGACCATGCTGCCATCCAAGATCATCGAGCGGTTTCGCGTCACCGACGGTGACAAGTTCAAGCTCAAGGACTTCGACCCCAGCGATATCGGCGATGTTGATTTCGACAAGCAGGACGGCAAGGAGATCCTGGAGGTCGGCGTCAAGAAGCTCGCCAGGCTCCAGGAACGGCTTTACGCGGAAGGAAAATGGGCCATCCTCATGGTCCTGCAAGGCATCGACACCGCCGGCAAGGACGGCGTCATCAAGCACGTGCTGTCGGGCGTCAATCCGCAAGGCTGCTCGGTGCATTCCTTCAAGCAGCCGAGCCACCTGGAACTCGCTCATGATTTCCTCTGGCGCTGCAACTTGGCGCTGCCCATGCGCGGCCATATCGGCATCTTCAACCGCTCCTATTACGAGGAGACCATCGTGGTGCGCGTGCATCCCGAGTTGCTGGCGAAGCAGAACATTCCACCGCAGCTTGTCACCAAGGACATCTGGAAAGAGCGCTATCAGGACATCAACAATTTCGAGCAGCGTCTCGCGCGCAGCGGCACCGTGCCGCTCAAATTCTTCCTCAACATCTCCAAGGAAGAGCAGCTGAAGCGGCTACTGGCCCGCGTCGACGATCCGGACAAGCATTGGAAATTCTCGCCCTATGACGTGGCCGAGCGCAAGCTGTGGGATCAGTATCAAGAGGTCTACGAGGATACGATCCGCAATACCGCGACCAAGGATGCCCCGTGGTACGTGGTGCCATGCGACAAGAAGTGGTTCGCACGCCTCGTCGTCGCCGGCGCGCTCGCTGAGCACATGGAGGCGCTCGATCTTAAATTCCCGACGCTGGACCAAAGCGAGATGGAAGCGATCGAGAAGGCCCACGCGGAGTTGCTCGCGCAGAAATGAGGCCGTCTAACAGCGCGGTCCGCTATCCCTGGCAGAAAGTAATCCAGCAATAGCTGCCCCGGGGTGTGCGCTTGGCGCACTCGACCAGAGCTTTGCTTTCCGCCCAGCCACAAGACGCGGACTGGCCCCAACCCCACGCGGAGCTGCTCTTTGCCTCGCAATAGCAGGCAAGCGCCTGCGAGGCGCCGCCGAAATGACACCGAAGACGACCGCGACTGAAGCAATGGCCAAGCTGATCTTTTTCAAGGCTAACCTCCCATCTACTGCTCTCAAGTTTCGGGCTCGCGTCGATCTGACCAAAATTTAATGCCCTACATTATCGGCGAGGGATTGGAGTACAATGCCCCGTATGATACCGATAATGCTTCCGAAGAAGCATACCGTAGAGGATTCGAAATATGAATCGCAAACTCTCGTTGCTGACGATTTGTTTCGCCATCTCGGGCCTCGTGCTCGCGGTAAATCCCGTCCGCGCCGAAGACGAGGAGAGCGGAGAGGGTGGCGGCCAAGCGGTGACCGCTGCGGAAATGCCAGAAGTTTGCCAGAAGCAAGCGGCCAATCGCAGCCTTACCGGCGATGATAAGGATGCGTATATCGAGAAGTGTAATGCGCCGAAAAGCCAGGTGACACGCAGCGTGACGCGCAAAATGGAAGGCCAGCTCTAGGCGTTCGGTTTAGTCGGGCTCCGCTGTCACCAGCATGATGGCCAGACCGTCATGGCCTTTATTGCCGACGGTTTGGATGGCCGTGGCGGTGACGCGCGGATCGGCGGCGGCGCGCGCATAGAAGCCGCGCAAGCCCTTCACATGCTTGTTGTCGCTCTGCGCGGCGAGGATCGCGCCTTCGCGCACAACATTGTCGACGACGATCAGGCTTCCCTGACGCGCGAGCCTCACCGCCCAATCGAAATAGTCGGGCGTGCTCGGCTTGTCGGCGTCGATGAAGATGAGATCGAACGGTCCGGCGCCTTCCGCCTCGAGTAGGGGCAATGTATCGAGGGCCTTGCCGACGCGGATCTCGACCCGGTCCGCCAGCCCCGCATTGGCGATATTGCCGCGTGCCACCTCCGCATAGTCGGGATTCATGTCGAGCGTGATCAGGCGGCCGCCTTCCGCCAGGCCGTGCGCCAGCCAGATTGTGCTGTAACCGCCGAGCGTGCCGATCTCCAGGATGCGGCGCGCGCCCATGGCCGCGGCCAGCATCATCAGCAGCTTGCCTTGCAAGGGCGCCACTTGGATTGCCGGCAGCCCCGCCGCTTCGCTGGCGGCGAGGGCCGCGTCAAGGGCGGGATCCGCCTCGAGGAAATTCTCCGCGATGTAGTCGTCGATCGCGATCCACTTGTCGTCTTGCGTCTTGTAGGGAGGCTTTTCGCTCATAGCAGCTTGCCGGGATTGAGAATGCCGTTGGGGTCGAAACTCGCTTTGATCGTGCGCATCAGCTCGAGCGCCAGCGGTTCCTTGGCATGGGGCAGGAGATCGCGCTTCATGCGGCCGATGCCGTGCTCGGCGCTGATCGAGCCGTCGAGGTCGAGCACGATCTCGTGCACCGCGGCGTTGAGCGCTTCCCAATTCGCCAGAAAAACAGCCTTGTCCATGCCGACCGGTTGACTGACGTTGTAGTGGATGTTGCCGTCGCCGAGATGGCCGAATGGCACCGGCCGCGCGCCGGGGATCATCAGCTCCACGAGCTGATTGGCCCGGGCGATGAATTCCGGCACGAGTGCCACCGGCACGGACACATCGTGCTTGATGCTGCCGCCCTCGTGCTTCTGCATCTCGCTCATCAATTCGCGTAAACGCCACAGCTCGCCGGCCTGGCTCAGCGACGAGGCGATGGCGGCATCGGCGATCTCTCCCGCCTCGATGCCGTCTTGCAGCAGCGCCTCGGCGATCGCCTGCGGTTCGCCGCTCTCGCGCGGGCTGGAGAACTCGAACAGGAGATACCAAGGATACGGCGCGGAGAGGGGATCGCGCGTGCGGTCGGCATGTTTCAGCACGAACTCGACGCCGACGCGCGGCAGGATTTCGAAAGCGGTCAGCATCGGCCCGGCGGCCTCGTAGGCCCGGGCGAAGAACGCGGTCGCCCGTTCCAGCTCGTTGACCCCGGCGATGCACGTCACCCGTTCGACCGGCCTGGGGAACAGGCGCAGCACCGCGGCGGTAATGATACCGAGCGTGCCTTCCGAGCCGATGAACAGGTCTTTGAGGTCGTAGCCGGTATTGTCCTTGCGCAGCCGCTTCAGCCCGTGCAGCACGCGGCCATCCGCCAAGACCACTTCGAGGCCCAGGGTGAGGTCCCGCGCGTTGCCATAGGCGAGAACGGCCACGCCGCCGGCATTGGTGGCGAGCACCCCGCCGATCTGGCAGCTCCCTTCCGAGGCGAGACTGAGCGGGAACAGCCGGCCGGCGCTCTCCGCCACTTGCTGTGCGGCCTGGAGCACCACGCCCGCTTCGACGGTCATGGTGTTGGAGGCGAGGTCGATGTCGCGCACATGGGTGAGCCGCTCCAGCGATACGACCACCTCGCTGCCGCTCTCGAACGGAATCTGCCCGCCCACCAGGCCCGTATTGCCGCCTTGCGGCACGATGGCGGTCAGCGTCTCGTTGGCGCATTTGAGGATGGCCGAGACCTCATCCGTCGAGCCGGGCTTGAGCACCGCCGCCGCCTTGCCCTGATAGCGGTCGCGCCACTCGGTGAGATAGGGCGCCATATCCGCCGGGTCGCGGACGGCATGGCTCTCGCCGACAATGCGCACCAGAGTATCAAGCGTGTCCGGACTGGGTGGGCTGAGTTTCGGGGTCTCGCTCATGGGTGAGGGCTAGCGCGCCTTGGCCGCACGCTGCAAGCGATCGTTGATCGCCTCGCCGAGGCCGTGGTTCGGGATCGGCATCACCGCGATGGCCGAGGCGCCGCAAGCGTCGAGCTCCCTGAGCGCCGCGAACAGCGCGGTCGCCGCTTCCGCGAGGTCGCTCGTGGGGCTGAGATTGATGCTCTGCTGCGCGCCTTGCGGCGCATGCGGCCCGAAGGCGAGCAGCGCTTCGCCAGCGCGCACATCCGCCGCGTCGAGCCGCAAGCGCGTGTTCGGCGCATAATGGCGCGCGAGCTGGCCGGGGGAGGCGATGGCGGCATCCGCCTTCGCTCGCGGCAGCCTTGCCCCGAGCACCGCCTCGATGGCCTCGCGCGGCACCGCGCCTAGGCGCAGGAGAATGGGCTCCGGCCCCGCCACGCTCACCACGGTCGATTCGAGCCCCATCGCGCAGGGACCGCCATCGAGGATCACGGCGGGAAGCTCATCGAGCTCCGCGGCCACATGGGCGGCGCGCGTGGGGCTGACGCGCCCCGACCGATTGGCGCTCGGCGCGGCGATGGGCATGTTGGCGGCGGCGAGCAGGGCTTGCGCCACGGGATGGTTGGGCGCGCGCAAGGCAATGGTGTCGAGGCCCGCGGTCACCAGGTCGGCGATGGGGCAATCGGCCCGCTTCGGCAGCACCAGCGACAACGGCCCGGGCCAGAAGGCTTTCGCTAGCTTCCGGGCGGTGGCGTCAAACACCGCATAGCCCTCGGCGGCGGCGAGATCGGGGACATGCACGATGAGCGGGTTGAAGCGGGGCCGGTCCTTGGCCGCGAAAACCTTCGCCACGGCAGCCCCGTCGAGCGCGTTGGCGCCGAGTCCGTAGACCGTCTCGGTGGGAAACGCCACGATCTCGCCCTTGGCAAGCGCCTGCGCGGCTTGGCCTATGGCCTCTTCTGTGGCTTGAAGGACGGGCATGGTCGGCCCCCATTTCGCGTGTTACCAGGGACCGGTCAAGCGAGAGTCCCGATGTCAGTGAACCGAAACCCGCCCTGCGCATGACCACGCTGCTTCTGACCCATCCCGCCTGCCTCGAGCACGATACCGGTTTCGGTCATCCCGAGCGCGCCGACCGGTTACGCGCCATCGACGATGCGCTGGCCGGCGAGGCCTTCGCCGGCCTGAAGCGGGAGCAGGCGCCGCGCGCCGAACTCAGCCAGATCGAGCGTCTGCACCCAGAAGCCTATGTGGAGATGGTCCACGCCGAGATCCCCAAGCGCGACCACAACTGGCTCGACCCCGATACGGTGGTTTCCTCGGGAAGCTGGGAAGCGGCGTTGCGGGCCACCGGCGCTGTCATCCACGCCGTCGACCAAGTGGCCACGGGCAAGGTGGACAACGCCTTCTGTGCCATCCGCCCGCCGGGGCACCATGCCGAGCGTCCCGCGCCATGGGGCTTCTGCCTGTTCAATTCCGTGGCCGTCGCCGCGCTTCATGCCCGCGCCGCCCACGGGGCCAAGCGCGTTGCCGTGATCGATTTCGACGTCCATCACGGCAACGGCACCCAGGCCGCCTTCTGGACCGACAAGGATCTGTTCTACGGATCGACCCATCAGATGCCTCTATTTCCGGGCACCGGCGCGCTGGACGAGACCGGCGTCGGCAATATCTGCAACGCGCCGCTCAAGCCCGGGGACGACGGCGAGGACTTCCGCACGGCCTATGAGGCGCGCGTTCTGCCGGCGCTCGATGCCTTCGCCCCGGATTTCATCCTGGTCTCGGCCGGGTTCGACGCCCATCTCAAGGACCCCCTGGCCCAGCTCCGGCTGCTCGAGCCGGATTTTGCCTGGATTACCGAGAAGCTGCTCGAAGCCGCGGCGAAGCACACCGGGGGCAAGCTCGTCTCGACCCTGGAAGGCGGCTACGATCTTGAGGCGCTGGCGGATTCGACAGCGGTCCACGTGAAGACGCTGATGGGCGGGAGCTAGCCCTTGATTGTCCTCGACGGAAAGGGCTAAGCCAAGTCATGGCCAATCCGACCGACAACACCGACATCAAATCCATGAGCTTCGAGCAGGCGTTGAAGGAGCTCGAGACCATTGTCGACCGCCTGGAGAAGGGCGACGTGGAGTTGGAGGCCTCGATCGTGATCTACGAGCGCGGCGAGGCGTTGCGCGCCCATTGCGATGGCCTGCTACGCCAAGCGGAAGCCCGCGTGGAGAAAATCTCCCTCAACCAGAACGGCGAGCCCACCGGGACCGAGCCCTTGGACGTCGACGACTAGGCGTCTGTCGCTGGTAGCGGCCGGGTCTCTCCGCTATGGTCGGCTGCTTCGCCCGGTCCAGGCGCGCGTTTTCGGGCTGCCGGAAAAGTTGCAAGCCTGGCCCTTGGCCGATTAGGGTGGATTAAGGTGCTGATCCTCCGAGTGTTTTTCCCAAAAATGCGGCAGATAAACGAATGAGCGCAGAGACTTCCACGCCCCTGCTGGACCGGATCCGGACGCCGGAGGATTTGCGCACCCTCGGCGACAACGAGTTGAAGCAGCTGGCCGATGAGTTGCGGCGGGAAACCATCAGCGCGGTCTCCGTGACCGGCGGTCATCTCGGCGCCGGCCTCGGCGTGGTCGAGCTCACCGTGGCGCTGCATCACGTGTTCGACACGCCGCGCGACAAGGTCATCTGGGACGTCGGCCATCAGGCCTATCCGCACAAGATCCTCACCGGCCGCCGCGACCGCATCCGCACGCTCCGCCAGGGCGACGGGCTGTCCGGCTTCTGCAAGCGCGCCGAGAGCGAATACGACCCGTTCGGTGCCGGCCACTCCTCGACCTCGATCTCGGCCGGCCTCGGCATGGCCGTGGCCCGCGACCTGTCCGGCGGCACCAACAATGTCGTGGCGGTGATCGGCGATGGCGCCATGAGCGCCGGCATGGCCTATGAGGCCATGAACACGGCCGGCGCCATGGATTCGCGCCTGATCGTGATTCTCAACGACAACGACATGTCGATCGCGCCGCCTGTCGGCGCCATGAGCGCGCACTTGGCGCGCCTCATCTCCGGCGGGACCTATCGCAGCTTCCGACGCTGGATGAAGCAACTCGCGCACAGCTTGCTGCCCGAGAGCTGGCAGCGGCGCGCGGCGCGTGCGGAAGAGTTCACCCGCGGCTTCTGGACCGGCGGCACGCTGTTCGAGGAGCTGGGCTTCTACTATGTCGGCCCCATCGACGGGCACAATCTCGATCACCTGCTGCCTGTGCTGCGCAATGTGAAGAAGATGCAGAACGGGCCGATCCTGGTTCATGTCGTCACGCAGAAGGGCAAGGGCTACGGCCCCGCCGAGGAGTCCGCCGACAAATATCACGGTGTCGGCCGCTTCAACGTCGTCACCGGCACGCAGGAGAAGGCCGCGCCCGGCGGTCCGCCGAGCTTTACCAAGGTCTTCGCCAACGCGCTCATCGCCGAGGCCCGCGCCGACGACAAGATCGTCGCCATCACTGCGGCCATGCCGTCGGGCACCGGTCTCGACAAGTTCGCAGACGCGTTTCCCGACCGGTCTTTCGATGTCGGCATCGCCGAGCAGCACGCGGTGACCTTCGCCGCGGGTCTCGCGGCGGAAGGCTATAAGCCCTTCGCGGCCATCTACTCGACCTTCCTCCAGCGCGCCTACGATCAGGTGGTGCACGACGTCGCCGTCCAGCATCTGCCAGTGCGCTTCGCCATCGACCGGGCCGGGCTTGTCGGCGCCGACGGACCCACCCATGCCGGCTCCTTCGACGTCGCCTATCTGTCCTGCCTGCCGGGCATGGTCGTCATGGCCGCGTCCGACGAGGCCGAGCTCATGCACATGGTGGCGACCGCCGCCGCCATCGACGATGGGCCGTCCGCCTTCCGCTATCCGCGCGGGGAGGGGACCGGCGTCGCCTTGCCGGAGCGCGGCACGCCGCTAGAGATCGGTAAGGGCCGCGTCGTGCGCGAAGCTTCCGCCGTGGCACTACTGTCCTTCGGCGCGCGACTCCAAGAGTGCCTCGCCGCGGCCGATGAGCTTGCCGGCTTCGGCCTGCCGGCCACCGTCGCCGATGCCCGTTTCGCCAAGCCGCTCGATATGGATCTCTTGCGCCAGTTGGCGAAGAACCACGAGGTTCTGGTCACCGTGGAGGAGGGCTCGAGCGGCGGCTTCGGCGCGCAAGTACTCCAGGCGCTTGCCGCGGAAGGTCTGCTCGATCGCGGTCTGAAGGTCCGCACGTTGACGCTGCCCGACCGGTTCATCGAGCAGAACAAGCCGGCGGCCATGTATGTCGAGGCCGGACTCGATGCGCGCGGCATCGTCACGTCGGTCTTCGCCGCGCTCGGCAAAGACGCGCTCGGCAAGGACGCCCGCGGCTCAGGCGCGGTGCGCCTCGCTTAGTCCAGGCTGCAATCCTTGGTGAACTGCTCGACCGCCGCCGCGCGGCCATGAACGGCGAGCTCGGCGCTGACCTCGCCGACCGTGACGGTCGCCGGCTTGTCGCTGCGGAGCACCTCGAGGATCGGCGCGAGCGTGATATCGGTCGCCTCGGCATAAATGGGATCCTCGGCCTCGTCCTGTCCGGCCTCCGCATCGACAGGCGCCGTCTTTCCATCGGACGCGAACGCGACCGAGAGCGGTGTGCCGAGCTTCATCTTTGGCAGCTCCGCATGCACGTTGAGCACGGCGATGCCCATGCTGTTGAAGCAGGCGATCATGAGAAGAGGACTCTTGTCCGGGTTGAGCGAACCGTAGGTCAGCGTGACGAAATCGCCGTTCAGTTTGGCGGTCCACACCGAGCTGTCTTGAGCGAGGCTGACGCCGGTGAGCGCTCCCGCAAAGAGGCCGGCGGTTACTATGGCGCGCATGAAGGGGCTCACTGTCATGGGAAACTCGCGGGCTCTCCTCGCAAGGCTCCGCCGCCGTCGACGGATACGAGACGGTTCAAGGGTCGGCTCTTGCTTAGGCGCTCAGGCGGCGCTTGGCAAACGCGCTGCCGCTTTTGCGCGGGAACCGGTTAATCAACGCCTTCGTGATCCTGGGCAAAAGTCCCTAAGGCGCGCTGGCGTGCAGCGCGGCGTCGACCGGCGCGCCGGCGAGGCTCGGCAGGAAGCCCACGAATTCCGGATCGAACTCGTGATAATTGCAGGTGATCTCTTCGCCGCGTGCGATGTCCGCCAGGGCATAGCCCTTGTCGAAGATGCGGAAATCCGTGTTCGGCGTGAGATTGTGATTCATGAAACGGCCGTTGTCGGCATCCACCACCCGGTAGCCTGGCCGATCCAAATGCGGATAGCTGAAATGGGCAATGAAGCCTCGCATATGGGGCGGCAGGGCGCCGATCTCGGTTTCATGAACGAAGATGTCGAACTTCGGATTGAGACTCCAGATCAGGCTTCCACACGGCACGAATTCGTCTGCGAACACGCCCAGACCTTCGATGGGGCTCTGGGCCGACGTAGGTGCTGATGAGCAGCATGCTGCGCTCCTAGGATTGTCGAACTGAGGGGAGGGAGTTGGGCGCCTTTCGGCGCCCGGGGGGACAGTCGCCGGGTTTCATCGGACACCGCTACGGGCTTCGTCTGCGAGGGCGAGAACCCGCTTCCGCCTTGGCCGCCGCGGCGCCTGTTCGGTCCGCAGGGCATCGATGCGCCGCTGAAGGTAAGGCGAGAAGTGGCCGGCATAGCGCTCCCATAGAGCGGGGTTGCGCCAGTCGTCACCCGTCACCGTGCGCCGGCAGATCTTCGAGCCGCAGCCGCACTCGAACTCGTCGTAGGGCGATCCATCGCACATGGCGTAATCGATGGTCACCTCCTCGCCGGGCATGATGCGCCGCAGGGCGACGATGGCGACCTGCCCATCGAGGCCTGCGTTCGGCTCGCAAGAGTGGTTGATGAAATCCGGAGGCTCGTTCGCGTGGACCGAGGCGAGGTAAAGCTCCTCCTCAATCTGAACGGTGTGACGCCGGATTTCCTCGGGGAGCGTGTCGAGCGCGTCGGCGGGCACGATGCGTCCAGTCCACACGCCGATGAGCTCGCCGGGATCGATCACCTGTCGGGCGACGACGGAATGCCCGCCGGTCACGTCACGATTTTTGACTTGGCATTTGTCGGAAAGGTAAGCCGTCGAGTCTGGGCTCACGAGACCTCCGCGATCACGCGCCGAGCGGGGCGCTTCGCAGCATGTATATTGAGGCGGCGCCGGCCGCTCCCGGCCTTCATCCGCGCGCGAGGACTCCCGACGCGACGCGAGCATATGAGAACCGCATTTGGCCAGCTACAAAAAAAAGCGCATCGACCGACGATTGGTGGAACTGGGCCTTGCGCCCACCCGCGCCCGCGCCGCCGACCTCGTGCGCCGGGGCTGTGTCACCGTGGCGGGCGAGCCCGCGACCAAGCCCGGTGCCTTGGTGGCCGAGGATGCGGCCCTTGCCGTGGCACCGCGCCGGCAACTACGTCTCCCGCGGCGGTCTCAGCTCGAAGCCGCGCTCGAAGCCTTCGGCCTGGACCCGCAAGGCCGGGTGGCGCTCGATGTCGGCGCCTCGACTGGCGGCTTCACCGAAGTGCTGCTCGCCCGCGGCGCGGCCAAGGTCTACGCCGTTGATGTGGGCCGCGACCAGTTGCATGCGAGCCTCCGCGCCGATCCCCGCGTTGTGTCGCTGGAGGCGACCGACGCGCGCAGCCTCGACACCGAAGCCATCCCAGAGCCCGTGGACGTCATCGTCGCCGATGTGAGCTTCATCAGCGTCACCCAGGCGCTTCCCGCCGCCTTGAAGCGCGCCGCGCCGGATGCCTGGCTCGTGGTCCTGGTGAAGCCGCAATTCGAGGCCGGACGCGAAGCCGTGGGCAAAGGTGGCATCGTCCGCGACGAGCAGGACCGTGCGCGCGCGGTCACCCGGGTGCGCGACTTTCTCGCAAACGAGGGCTGGACCGTGCTGGACGCGATCCAATCGCCCATCGAAGGCGGCAGCGGCAATGTCGAGTTCCTCATCGGCGCGCGTCATGGGGTTCCCGATGGTGCTTGAGGTCACGATCGACCGGCTCGGCGCCCAAGGCGACGGCGTGGCCGACGGGCCCGACGGCGCGCTCTTCGTGCCGTTTGCGCTGCCAGGGGAGCGTGTCCGCGTCGAGCCCGATGCCGACGGTAAGCATGCGGACCTGCTCGCGGTCCTTGAGGCGCCGCTCGCGGTCGAGCCCATCTGCCCCCATTTCGGCGTGTGCGGTGGCTGCGCCCTCCAGCATCTGGATGAGGGCGCATATCTCGCCTGGAAGCGCGGCCAGGTGGTTCAGGCGTTGCGCTCGCGGGGGCTCGAGGCGGAGGTCGAGCCGGTGCGGTCCGTGCCGCTTGGGAGCCGCCGGCGCGCCATGCTCACCCTCGGGCGCAACCAGGATGGGCTTGCTTTGGGTTATCGCCGCGCCCGCTCCCACGACCTGATCGACATCGAGGTCTGCCCGATCCTGTCGCCGGACATTGTCGCCCGCCTGCCGGCACTCAAATCGGCTTTGGCGCCGCTTCTCGGCAGTAAGCGCGAGGCGCGTATCGGCATCACCGAGACGGCAACCGGTCTCGACGTGGTCGTCGAAGGCGTGCGGCCGAAGGAGGCTGCCTTGGCCGGGCTGGCGCGCCAATCGATCAGTCTCGGTGTGGCGCGCGTGACCGTGGACGGCGACAGCCTGTTGCCCGGTGCGCCGCCGGAAGTCCGTTTCGGTCCGGCCGCGGTGCGGATTCCGCCGGGCGCCTTCCTTCAGGCCTCCGCCGAGGCCGAAGCGGTGATGACCGAGCTGGTCAGGGAGGGAGCGGTGGGCAGCGCGAAGCGCATCGCCGATCTCTTCGCCGGTCTTGGCACCTTCACCTTCGCGCTCGCAGGGTCCGCCAAGGTCGACGCCTATGAGGCCGACGAGGCCGCGCTTGCCGCTCTCGAAGACGCCGCCCGCCATACGCCGAAGCTGAAGCCGGTGCGCGCCATTCCCCGCGACCTGTTCCGCGAGCCGCTCGGAGCAAAGGAGCTCGACCGCTACGACGCGGTAGTGTTCGATCCGCCGCGCGCAGGCGCCGTGGCGCAAGTCCAGCAATTGGCGAAGTCGAAGGTGAAACGGCTCGTCGCCGTGTCCTGCAATCCCGCCACGCTGGCGCGGGATCTCCGCATCCTGGTCGATGGCGGCTATCGGCTCACCCGCGTGGTCCCCGTGGACCAGTTCCTGTTCTCGGCCCATATCGAGGTGGTCGCCCATCTCGAGCGCTAGCCGTGAAGAAGCCGCCCGACGAAGGCCGGCACCACCTCGGTCGCCGGCCCGTAATGGGCTTCGGCGAACAGGCTCGCGCAGTCGGACGGATCGAGATTGAGCTCCACCGTATGCGCGCCCGCACGGCGCGCCTCCGCCACGAAGCCCGCCGCCGGATAGACCGAGCCGCTGGTGCCGATCGCCACGAACAGATCGCATGCGTCGATTGCCGCGGCGATGTGGGGCATCTCCCGTGGCATCTCGCCGAACCACACCACGTCCGGGCGCATGAAGCCCGCCTTGTGGCAGACGGGGCAGGACGTGGTGAGCGACAGATCTTGCGTCCAGGGCAGGCTCGTGCCGCAGCGGGCGCAGAGCGCCCGGCCGAGCTCGCCATGCATGTGGATCAGGCGATGCGAGCCCGCCGCCTCGTGCAGTCCGTCGATATTCTGGGTCACGGTCAGGACCGCGCCCGTGTGCTCCTGCTCGAGCCGCGCGAGCGCCAGATGCGCCGCGTTCGGCTTGGCCTGTTTCAGCCAGCCGCGGCGCAGATTGTAGAACTCATGCACCTTCGGCGGATTGCGGGCGAAGCCTTCCGGCGTGGCGACCTCCTCGAGATTGTACTGATCCCACAGGCCGTCATGCCCCCGGAACGTGCCGAGCCCGCTTTCGGCTGAAAGCCCGGCGCCGGTCAGGATGACGATGCTGGCGAACTGCATTGAACCCGCGGGTCAGTCCTGGCCCGTCTGGCCGCGGTGGCGGAGATAGTGGTCGGCGAGCACGATGGCCACCATCGCCTCGCCGATGGGCACGGCGCGGATGCCGACGCACGGATCGTGCCGGCCTTTGGTGGACACCTCGGTATCGCCGCCTGCCGTGTCGATCGTCCTTCGCGCGGTGAGGATCGAGGAGGTTGGTTTCACCGCGAAGCGCGCGACCACGGGCTGGCCCGTGGAGATGCCGCCCAATATGCCGCCGGCGTTGTTGGACAGGAACTCCGGCGTCCCGTTCGGGTGCATGCGCATCTCGTCGGCGTTTTCCTCGCCCGACAGCGCCGCGCTCGCGAAGCCCGCGCCGATCTCCACGCCCTTGGCCGCGTTGATGCTCATCAACCCGGAGCAGATGTCTTGATCGAGCTTGCCGTAGACAGGCGCTCCGAGCCCCGCGGGCACGCCGTCGGCCACGACCTCGATCACCGCGCCGGTCGATGAGCCCTTCTTGCGGACCTCGTCGAGGAAGTCGGCCCACACGCGCGCCGCCTTGGCGTCGGGGCAGAAGAACGGGTTGTTGTCGATTTCGTCCCAATCCCAGTTGCCGCGGTCGATCTCGTAGGGCCCGACCTGCACCAGCGCGCCCCGCACGCGCAAGCCCGGCACGACTTTGCGCGCCACCGCGCCGCCGGCGACCCGCGCCGCCGTCTCCCGCGCCGAAGCGCGGCCCGAGCCCCGCCAATCGCGCAGGCCGTATTTCAGGAAATAGGTGTAGTCCGCGTGGCCGGGGCGGAACTTGTCCTTGATGTCCCCATAGTCCTTCGACCGCGCGTCCTGGTTCTTGATCTCGAGCGCGATCGGCGTGCCGGTGGTCACCTGCTCGCCGCCCTCGCTCTCGAACACGCCGGAGAGGATCTCGACCGTGTCGGGCTCCTTGCGCTGGGTCGTGTATTTCGACTGGCCGGGCTTGCGCTTATCCAAATAGCCCTGGATGTCGGCCTCGGTCAGCGGAATGCCGGGCGGGCAGCCATCGACCACGCAGCCGATCGCCGGCCCGTGACTTTCGCCCCAGGTGGTGATGCGGAAGAGATGACCGAAGCTGTTGTGCGACATGGGTTCTTTTAGAAGTGTGGGCGGGTTGCGTCCAGGTCTGGCGATCCTAGCAGTCCAGTCGGCAACAAACCCTTTCGTCCTTTCTCGTCCTTCTTCGTCAATCGCGGGGCTTGTTCCGGCGATGAGAAGGTGGAGCACGCAAGCATGCCAATGCCGTCTAGCGGGGTCCAAGCCCACGAGACCTAATTTGTCATCCCATGGCTCCCATGAAATCCCCTCGCGATGAGGGGGGTGGCGCGCCGCTTGGCGCAAGATCCTGATAGGTTCCGCGAGTCTCTTGCGGGACCCGCGGCGGGCGCCGTCACGGCGCGCCACATCCGGCGATATCAGGCCCCCTTCCGCACGGCTTCTCACCAGTGGCACAGGCGCGCAGATCGTTCGCGCGCCTCACCCGACGACCCACGCGTTACAGCGCAGGTGGGCGGAGCGGGGACCCCCGAGGC
>NZ_LPWF01000036.1 GCF_001723305.1 Methyloceanibacter superfactus | reverse complement strand
CCGATTATCCCGTCCAGCCCGGCGACACTATTTACGTTCTCGAACGCTTCTTCTAAAGCTCAGGGGTTCGTTTTCCCCGCTGCGACGTCCCGGGTCCCGTGAGCTCCAATTTCCGCATCCTCCATTGTCTGCGTGCGCCGACCGGAGGCCTCTTCCGACACGTGCACGACCTGGCGATCGGCCAAGCCGAGCTTGGGGCCGAGGTCGGCGTGATCTGCGATTCGCGGCCGGACGACAGCGACGAGCTCAACGTGGCGCTGAGCCGGCTCGAAGACAATTGCGCGCTGGGGGTCACCCGCCTGCCCATGACGCGGCAGCCCGGCGTCAACGACTGGCACACCTATCGCAAGATCGCCAAGATCGCCGGCAAGCTCGATGTCGATGTGCTGCACGGCCATGGCGCCAAGGGCGGCGCCTATGCGCGGCTCGCGGGACGGAAGCTGCGCAAGAAGAAGGGCACGAAGGTCGTCTATACGCCCCATGGCGGCGTGCTGCATTATTCGCCGTCGACCTTCTCGGGGCGGCTGTACCACGCCATCGAGCGTAAGCTCGCCGCATATACCGACGGGATCATCTTCGAGAGCCTTTATGCCGCGAATTGCTACGGCGAGCTCATCGGTCCACCGCCCTGCCCGGCGCGCGTGATCTATAATGGTCTATACCGGCACGAATTCTACGAGTCCTTGCTCGCCGACGACGCGGCGGACTTCGTGTTCATCGGCGAGTGCGTAAGCAGGGCGTCGACATCTTCCTCGAGGCCCTCGCCGCGCATCAGACCATCTTCCCCGGCCGCGCCATCATCGTCGGGTAGCGGTCCCGACGAGAAGCACTTCAAGCGCATGGCCCGCCGGTTGGGCCTCACCTCGCGGGTCATCTTCTCCGGTCCGCAGCCCGCCCGCACCGCGTTCGTGCGGGCCCGCTGCGTCGTGGTGCCGTCCCGGTTGGAATCCTTCCCCTATATCGTGCTCGAGGCGGCCGCCGCGCAGATGCCGCTGATCGCCACCAATGTCGGCGGCATTCCGGAGATCATGGGCGACGTGCCCATGCCGCTGATCCCGCCCGGCGACGTGGCCGCCCTGGCGAGCCAACTCCGCGCCTTCCTTGCCGATCCGAAACCGTTTCTGGTGCGCGCCGCGGCTTTGCAGAAACATGTCCGCGACAACTTCACCGTCGATGAAATGACCCGCGACGTGGTCGATTTCTACATTTCCGACCTCGGCGCCGGCATTCACAAACTGCCGGAAGCCGGCCCCACAACGGCCTCTTAACCATAGGTCGAGCGCGGCCTTCCTTCGCCGCCGCCCTTCACGCATCCAAAAAGTCTCGCCGTGCCATAACCATGAGCGGCTGCGCCGAGCGCGACGGCCCAGCGAACGCTCGCTTTTTGCATACCTGGCTGGGTGGGCCGGGTCAGGGTCGAGAGACGAATGAGCAAGACACACGCCATTAAGCCTGGCGAGTTGGACGCGCGCGAGGCGCTCGTGCCGCCGAATCCGCGCGACCGGAAGAAGGCCGGCCTCGCCTTTCCCGATAGGCGCCGCACGCCGCGTCCGCCATTGGCCGAGATCCGCCGTGGCGGCAAGCTGAACCTGCTGCCGCCCATCGTCGTGACCGGCGCCGTGCGCATGATCGAGTTCCTGATCGTGACGGTGCTCGGCTTCGCCATCTATCTCGGCTATGTGGAGCAGAAGGACGAGAGCCTGCATCTCGTCTATCTCGTCGCCGTGGTGATCGCCGCGACCGCCAATATGGCGATCGTCCAGGCGCTCAATCTTTATCAGATGCAAGCCTTCAGCGGGTTCGTCCGCGGCTTCACGCGAACCGCCTTTGCCTGGACCATGGTCATGGCCGGCATGATGGCGCTCGCCTTTTTCGTCAAGGTCGGGGCGGACTTCTCGCGGGTGTGGATCGCGGGCTGGTACGTCTCCGGACTGATCGCTTTGTTCGGCGAGCGGCTGGCGCTGTCGCTTCTGGCCAAGCGCTGGATCCGCGAGGGGCGCCTCTATCGCCGTGCGGTGATCGTCGGCGGTGGCGCCGAGGCCGAGCAGTTGATCAAGGCGCTGGAAGCGTCCGCCGATACCGATATCCGGATCGTCGGCATCTTCGACGATCGCGGTCCCGACCGGGTGTCGCCGCTGGTTGCCGGCTATCCGAAACTCGGCAATATCGACGAGCTGGTCGAATTCGCGCGGAACTCGCGGCTCGATCTTCTCATCGTGTCCTTGCCGGTCACGGCCGAGACGCGTCTCCTGCAACTCCTGAAGAAGCTGTGGGTGCTGCCGGTCGACATTCGCCTGTCGGCGCACACCAACAAGCTCCGCTTCCGGCCGCGCACCTATTCCTATATCGGCAACGTGCCGTTCATCGACATTAGCGACAAGCCGATCGCCGACTGGGACTATGTCAAGAAATGGCTGTTCGATAAGGCCGTCGCGACGCTCGCGGTGATCGTGCTGGCCCCGGTGATGCTGCTCATCGCGCTCGCCATCAAGCTCGGTTCAAAAGGTCCGGTTCTCTTCCGGCAGAAGCGTCTCGGCTTCAACAACGAGCAGATCGACGTCTACAAGTTCCGCACTATGTATGCCGAGGCGACCGATGCGGAGGCGTCGAAGCTCGTCACCAAGGACGATCCGCGCGTGACCCGCGTCGGCCGGTTCCTGCGCAAGACCAGCCTCGACGAGCTGCCGCAGTTCTTCAACGTGGTCAAAGGCGATCTCTCGCTCGTCGGGCCGCGCCCCCATGCGCTCAAGGCCAAGGCGGCGGACAAGCTCTATGCCGACGCAGTCGACGGCTATTTCGCGCGTCATCGGGTGAAGCCCGGCGTCACCGGTTGGGCCCAGATCAACGGCTGGCGCGGCGAGACCGACACCCAAGAGAAGATCCTGCGGCGCGTGGAGCACGACCTCTACTACATCGAGAATTGGTCGGTGACCTTCGACCTCTACATCCTGCTGATGACCCCATTCGCCCTGATCAAGGGCGACAACGCCTATTAGGCGAAAGGGCGCGCCGTGGCGGTCACTTACGATGCCGTGCAAGAGACGGCTCCTGCCTCGAGGGACCGTGGCGCCCGGCGGCAGGTCAGCCCCGGCATCAAGCGGCTGGCGCTCGTCTATCTCTGGATCACCATCGCCACTGGCGGGATCGTCTATTGGGAGCCGGCGCCTTACGACGGCCTGATGATCGGCGCGATCATTCTGCTGCCGCTCGTGGGGCTCGCACCTTTCACCCGCGGGCTTTCGGTCTATCTCCTGCTGCTGTGCGGCATCGTCGCCGGGGGCTATATCGCGACGACCCAAGCCGGCGTGCTGAGCGTGCCGGTGACCCATGTCTCGATCACCCTCTATCTCGCCCTGTCGTCCGTGGTCATGGCGGCGTTCGTCGCCCACAATCCGGACGCCAATGTCCGGCTGATTATGTCCGCCTATATGGCCGCCGCGCTCGTCGCCGCTTCGGCGGCGTTGATCGGCTATTTCGACCTGGTCCCGGGCCTCTACGACATCTTCACCGAGTTCGGCCGAGCCCGGGGCACCTTCAAGGATCCCAACGTGCTCGGCGCCTTCCTGGTGCCAGCCCTGCTCTATGCCTTCAACGTGGTGCTCACCGCACGGCTGCTACGCGGCAGCCTGTGGGCGATCGCGCTGCCGCTTCTTCTGCTCGGAACGCTGCTCAGCGTCTCGCGCGGCGCCTGGCTCAATCTTGCCGTGTCGCTCATGGTCTACAGCGCGTTCGTCTTCATCATCGCGGCCACAAACCGGGAGCGTCTGAAGCTCATCATCGTCATGGTGCTGGCTGGACTATGCGCCGTTGGCGTCCTGGCCGCGGCCCAGAGCATCCCCAAGGTCGCCGATATCATGGGCGAGCGCGCCACCTTCGAGCAGTCCTACGATGTCGGGCCCGAAGGCCGTTTCGGCGGACAAGAGAAGGCGGCGGAGCTGGTCGTCACGCATCCGCTGGGTATCGGCGCGCTCGAGTTTGGCCGCGTGCATCACCATGAGGACGTGCATGAGGTCTATCTCAACATGTATCTCAACACCGGCTGGATCGGCGGCACGCTCTATATTTTCCTCGTGCTCGCCACCCTGGTCCTCGGCGTGCAGCTGGTTCTCCGGGATCGGGGAGGCAACGGTTTGAGCGCCGTTCTCGTCGCGCCTTCATCGGCATGGTGCTGGAGGGCGCAGTCATCGATACCGATCACTGGCGTCACTTCTATCTCATCATGGCGATGATCTGGGGAATGGCCTTGGCACGGCCATATCTAAGGCGCGCCGGCTCATGAGGCTTGCGATCTCGCCGTGATCCCGATCAATGTGCTGTTGCCTGTCGCCGGATAGACAGACTGGGTGCTTCAGAAGGATCGAGCCATGAAGGCCGTTGAATTGATCAGAGTCTCGTTCGCCGCATGCCTCATTGCGGTGTTGACCAGCAGCGCCAGTTTCGCCGGTGACTGGGCCGGCAAGTACATGACCGCCGACACCAAGGGCAATGCGTTCAGCATCACGCTGAGCGCCGACGGCACCGCCGCCGGCGAGAAGCAAGGCCATGTCCTTAAGGGGACGTGGGAGGATGGCGGCGAGGCCGCCGTCATCAAGTGGGAGACCGGCTGGACCACCAAGCTCAGCAAGGACGGCGACCGCTACAAGAAGACGGCCTACCGCCCCGGCGCCTCCATGGAAGTCCAGACCGACGGGATCGGCGCGGAGAAAATCGAATAGCGCAGAGCTGCAACTTTGGCGCTTGGGCTGACGGGGGAAAATGGTCGGAGCGGGGAGATTTGAACTCCCGACCCCCGGTCCCCCAGACCGGTGCGCTAACCGAGCTGCGCTACGCTCCGACGTCTCGCTGACGAGGCAGACTGCATATACTCGATCGGGCTCACGAAACAAGCCAAAGCGGCCAAACCGGCGCGCTATTCCTTGGCGTCGGCGTTGGCGAGCAGCTTCTGGCAGGCCTCGATTTCCTCTCGCAAAGAGCAGAGAGCATCCCCATCCATCCTGCGCGGCTGCGAGGTCGGCCGGACATAGGTGCCGCCGCTCTTGGCCGCCTCGGCGGCCACATCGGGAATCTCGTGGGCGGGCGACAGATCGTCGTCCTCCGCCTCTTCTGACAGCCGCCGGTAATCCATGACGTAGCGCGGTCCATGCTCGCGCAGGATCTTTTGGACGCCGCGAATGGTGTAGCCATCGTCGTAGAGTAGGAAACGGATGCCGCGCAGCAGCGCGACGTCCTCGGGCCGGTAATAGCGCCGGCCGCCACCGCGCTTCATGGGCTTGAGCTGAGCGAACTTAGCCTCCCAGAAGCGAAGCACATGTTTCGGAACTTCCAGCTCATCAGCGACTTCGCTGATGGTGCGAAACGCCTCGGGCGCCTTCTCCAACGCTCTCCTCCTGGCGTTAAACAGCTGGCCTACTCGGCTGCCTTTCTCCGCGACAGCATCTCGTTAATGCGCTGCTTCATGATGTTGCTTGCGCGAAACACAAGCACGCGCCGTGGCGTGATCGGAACTTCCTGGCCGGTCTTGGGGTTCCGCCCGATGCGCTGCCCCTTGTCGCGAATACCAAAGGAGCCGAACGAGGACAACTTTACCGGGTCGCCACGCTCAAGACTCGCCACGATCTCGCGCAGCACCAGCTCCACGATCTCAGCGGATTCGTTCCGAGGTAAACCAACTTTCTGAAACACGGCCTCCGCGAGGTCGGCGCGCGTCAGTGTCTTCCCGCTCATCGTGCGTACAACTCCCCCAAAGTCGCGGGACGAACCAAGATGCTAGCCGAGCGGGCGCTGAACGGTCAATCTCTGCCGCAATCAAATTCCTGATATTGCGTCATATTCTGGCGAGGTGTGACATTCTCGCGGCACTACCAGCGAATGAGCAACGCTCCCCACGTGAATCCGCCGCCCATGGCCTCCAGAAGGACCAGATCGCCCTCTTTGATCCGCCCGTCAACGCAAGCAGTATTGAGTGCGAGGGGAATTGAAGCCGCCGACGTATTGGCGTGTTTATCCACGGTAATCACGACCCGAGAAGGGTC
Source organism: Methyloceanibacter superfactus (assembly GCF_001723305.1). GTDB lineage: Bacteria > Pseudomonadota > Alphaproteobacteria > Rhizobiales > Methyloligellaceae > Methyloceanibacter > Methyloceanibacter superfactus. The sequence continues at coordinate 82,160 of NZ_LPWF01000036.1, read as the reverse complement.
GAGGCCCAGTTTCCTGGCAGCCCCGTCCAAAATTCGCTTATTGGCCTGGTGGGGCACAAACCAGTCGATATCGGACACCTGATATCCCGCTATATCTAGTGTGTCGCCAATCACTTCGCTGATCTTCGTCACAGCATGGCGGAACACTTCGGGCCCGTCCATGCGGACATAGCCGACGGTACCGGTCGAGGATGGGCCGCCGTCCACGTAGAGCTTGTCCCGGTAACGGCCGTCCGAGCGCAGGCACGTGGCAAGAATGCCACGATCGCTCATGGCCCCATTGAGCTTCTGCGCTTCCACCACGACCGCCGCCGCGCCGTCGCCGAAAAGCACGCAAGTGGACCGATCCTCCCAATCGAGGATGCGCGAGAACGCTTCCGAGCCGATCACCAGGGCCCGCTTGAACTGTCCGCCCTTCAGATAGTTATCGGCCGTGGCTAAGGCGAAGATGAAGCCAGAGCAGACGGCCTGCACGTCGAAGGCGGCGCCGTGATTGATCCCCAGCTCGGCCTGGATGGTGACGGCGGTGGCAGGGAATGTTTGATCGGGGGTCGAGGTGGCGAGCACGATGAGGTCGATGTCGTCCGCCTCCAGCCCCGCGTCGGCCAGCGCCGCCTTGGCGGCATGGGTGCCCATGGTCGAGGTCAGCTCGCCGTCGGCGACGATGTGGCGCTCGCGGATACCGGTGCGGGCGGCAATCCAATCGTCGGACGTGTCAACGATCTTGGCGATGTCTTCGTTGGTGATGACCCGCGCGGGCAGGTATGCGCCTACGCCCTTGATCACTGACCGTACCGTGTTCAACTCAATCCACTCCCAGGCCTACGCCGCACCCTCGAGCTCGAGCTTGGTGTGGAAATGAGCCAAGTCGCTACCGAGCCGCTTCACCACACCGCTGGAAGCCATCTCATAGGCGAGATCGACCGCGCAGGCGAAGCCCGTGGCGTCCGTGCCACCGTGGCTCTTGACGACGATGCCGTTCAGACCAAGGAAGATGCCGCCGTTAAGCTGGCGTGGATCCATCTTTTCCTTGAGTGCACGGAAAGCGCCCTGGGCCAGCACGGCACCCAGGCGAGCAAGAAGCGACCGCCCCATGGCGGCACGCAGATATTCGCCGATTTGCTTAGCCGTTCCCTCCGCCGTCTTCAAGGCGATGTTCCCGGTGAAGCCGTCGGTGACGACCACGTCGACCGTGCCACGGCCGATATCGTCGCCTTCGATGAAGCCGTGATAACGGATGGGAAGCGGCGCTTCCTTCAAGACGGCGGCGGCGGCCTTGATCTCCTCGACGCCCTTCACCTCCTCGACCCCGATATTCAGGAGGCCGACGGACGGCTCGGCCATGCCGAACAGGGCGCGCGCCATGCCGGCGCCCATCAGGGCGAACTCGACCAGCTGGCGGGAATCCGCGCCCACATTGGCACCCACATCGAGCACGATGCATTCGGCGTCGATGGTCGGCCAGATGGCGGCAATGGCCGGACGATCGATGCCCTTGATCGTCTTGAGGCAGAACTTGGCCATGACCATCAGCGCGCCGGTATTGCCGGCGGACACGACAGCATGGGCGCGGCCGTCGCGCACCGCTTCGATGGCGAGCCACATGCTCGACTTCCAGCGCCCGCGGCGCAGCGCCTGGCTGGGCTTCGCGTCCATGGTGATGGCGACGTCGGTATGAACGACCTCGGATTTCTCGGCGAGGGCTGGATGCGCGGCGAGCTCCGGCCCGATCTGAGCCTCGTCACCCACGATGATGAAGCGCAGCTGCGGATGGCGGACGAGCGCAATGGCCGCGGCCGGAATGACCACGCTGGGACCATGGTCCCCGCCCATGGCGTCGAGCGCTATGGTGACTGGAGCACCCATTCTCACCTACAGATCAGGAAAAATTGCCATGCGGCGGTCCAGCCGCCGCAACCCCCGGAAACGAAACCCGAATAGACTCAAAAAGGCTGCCAGTGACAACCTGATTTTGCCCTTGGATTCGCGCCTCTAGCTGTCTTTTAGCCGCTTTAGAGCCGCGAATGGGCCACTTTCTTGGCCCTCCCCGTCGTCTGCCCCTTGCGACCATTGGAAGCTCGCCCCGGGTTTCTTCGGATAGGGATCGAGCGCCGTGGCCAGGCTCTCATAGACCACCGGACCGAGGTCGATCACCCCCTCGACGATGGCGTCCGGCCAGTCCAGCGGCACCGTGGTGTCGGGATCCGTGGCCTCGCGGGCGAGTTCCTCGATCTGGGGGGTGGGCCAGAACTCGTCCTCGACGGGGATATCCACTACGGATTCAAGCGGCTCGAGGGTCACGACGCAGGTCTGGGTCACGCGGGGCCTGAGACGCCCAGTGAGAAGAACGCGGCCACCCGCGGTACGGTGCAGGCGATAGGTGAAGGCGAGGCCGTCGAGGGCCACAAGATCGAGGAGCGCGACGATCTCGGCCAGTTCGGCCGGCGTCGGCTCGATGCGCAGTTCCACATTTTCCTGGATGTCGGTGACGCGCTGCTTTCGCGACAGCGGGGGTGCTTCAATCGCTTCGTCCATGGCCCTCATCTCCCAGCGGCGCCGACCGCCCTTCACGCCTCAATGTCCGGGAAGGTCAGCCGACCCTCGGAGAGATCATCCAGTGGCTGCGCCTCCAGATGCCGGACCGCCGCCATTACATAAGGTGCTAGACGCCCGCCTGCAGCCCTGGCAGCGGTTTCGTCCAGGGGCAGCGTGCCAGCGATGGCGCCGGCGAGTGCCGTCTCGCCCCCGGCAAGGCCCTCCTCATAGGCTTGCATTACGGCCGCGCCCGAGGCCGCAAGCCCCCTCACCTTTTTCGGGACGCGGAGATCGCTGACGCCGAGTTCCCGCAGCACCGTATCCATGTCGGCGGTGAAGCGATCGGCGAGCTTTTGCGCCAGACCTCTCGCCGTTTCTGGCGCTTGGGGGCCGCTTTCGGTCAGGCGGTGAAGCACGGCAAACAGGTGGAGCGACAGCAGGGTGAACCGGCCTCGAGCGTATCCGGCACCCAACCCCTACATAGAAAACGGGAAGCCGCGCCCGCGCCACAATCGCGCCATAGAGATCGTCCGCGGGGGCGCTTCTGCGGCGCCACGACAGCACGTCGGCGAGAGGCTTCAAAGACCAGGCCATTTCGTCTAGCTTCTTGGCGCTTCCTGCCCGCTTTGCGGCGCGGGCACATAAGAGCCCTTGTGGGGCTCAACGAGGGATGTCCGAATCTTGCGCAAGGTCAAGCCTACATCCGTTTGGGCGTCGCTCCCCATGGTTGCCTCCCTGCTCATGGGTTCGGCGGCCCTGACGGCGTGCGGCGCTCAGATCGACCGGCATGGGCATGTCTTCATCGACATCGACCTGGATCAAATTCAGCCGGGCATGTCGAAGCAGGAGGTCCAGACGCTTCTGGGATCGCCCGACACCACGAGCACGATCGGCGGCGATGCCTATTACTACATCTCGACCACGCAGAAGACCGTCGCCTTCCTCAAGCCCTATGAGATCGACCGGCAGGTCGTCGCCGTCTATTTCGACGGCGGCCAGACCGTCCAGGAGGTCGCGCAATACGGCATGCAGGACGGTATTCTGGTGAACTACTACAAGGGTGAGACGCCGGCTCGCGGCAAGGATCTGAGCTTCGTCGAGCAGCTGTTCGGCAATATCTCTAACCGCAAGATGTTCAAGGATCAGAGCGGCGGCGCCGGCATTCCGGGACCGGGCCTCTAAGGGAAGCCCGGTCCGGTTGTTCGTCCTAGTGGTGGGCGAGCACCGCCAGCAACAGCAGCGCCACGATGTTGGTGATCTTGATCATCGGGTTCACCGCGGGGCCCGCCGTATCCTTATAGGGATCGCCGACCGTATCACCGGTCACCGCGGCCTTGTGGGCTTCCGAGCCCTTCCCGCCGTAATTGCCGTCCTCGATATACTTCTTGGCATTGTCCCAAGCGCCACCGCCCGCCGTCATGGAGATGGCGACGAACAGGCCGGTGACGATGACGCCGAGCAGCATGGCGCCGAGCGCGGAGAAGGCCGCGCTCTTGCCGGCAATCCAGTTGATGATGAAGAAGAACACCACCGGCGACAGCACCGGCAGCAGCGACGGCACGATCATCTCCTTGATCGCCGCCTTGGTCAGCAGGTCGACCGCGCGCCCATAGTCCGGACGCTCGGTGCCCTTCATGATGCCCGGCTTCTCCTTGAACTGACGGCGCACCTCTTCAACGATGGCGGACGCCGCGCGTCCAACCGCCGTCATGGCGATGCCGCCAAACAGGTAAGGCAGCAAGCCGCCCAGGAAGAGGCCCACGACCACATAGGGATTTGACAGGCTGAAGGTGGCATCGACGCCCCCGAAATACGGGAACTGGTCGGCGTTGGCGGCGAAGTATTTGAGATCCTCGGTATAGGCCGCGAACAGCACCAGCGCGCCGAGGCCGGCCGAGCCGATGGCATAGCCCTTGGTCACCGCCTTGGTGGTGTTGCCCACCGCGTCGAGAGCATCGGTGGTCTTGCGGGTGTCCTCCGGCAGACCGGCCATCTCGGCAATGCCGCCGGCGTTGTCGGTCACGGGACCGAAAGCATCCAGCGCCACGATCATGCCGGCCAGCGCCAGCATGGTCGTGACCGCGATGGCGATGCCGAACAGACCGGCAAGCCCGTAAGCGACGATGATCGCGCCGATGATGATCAGCGCAGGCAGCGCCGTCGACTCAAGCGAGATGGCCAGGCCTTGGATGACGTTGGTGCCGTGGCCGGTGACGGAGGCTTTGGCGATGGACTGCACCGGACGGTAGTTCGTGCCGGTGTAGTACTCCGTGATGACCACGATCAGCGCGGTGACCACGAGCCCCACGACGCCGCAGAAGTAGAGCGACTGGCCGGTAAAACTGACGTCCCCGACCTTCATCGCGGTATCCATACCGACGAGCCAGGCGGTGAGCGGCCAGAGCACAATGAGCGACAACACACCCGTCGCGATCACGCCCTTGTACAGCGCGCCCATGATCGACTGGCTCGAACCGAGACGCACGAAATAGGTGCCGATGATCGAGGTGATGACGCACGCGCCGCCGATCGCCATCGGATAGATCATCATCTCCATGACGCGGTCGCCGCCGGCGAAATAGATCGAGGCGAGAACCATGGTGGCCACGACGGTAACCACATAGGTCTCGAACAGGTCGGCGGCCATGCCGGCGCAGTCGCCGACATTGTCGCCCACGTTGTCGGCGATGGTCGCCGGGTTACGCGGATCGTCCTCGGGAATGCCGGCCTCAACCTTGCCGACGAGATCGCCGCCCACATCGGCACCCTTGGTGAAGATGCCGCCGCCGAGACGGGCGAAGATGGAGATCAGCGAAGCGCCGAAGCCGAGCGCGACCAGGGCGTCGACGACAACGCGCGAGGCCGGGCTGTAACCGAGGAACTGGGTGAGGACGAGGAAATAGACCGACACGCCGAGGAGCGCGAGGCCGGCCACGAGAAGACCCGTGATGGCGCCCGCGCGGAAGGCGATGCTCAGGCCGCCGGCCAGGCTCTTAGTGGCGGCCTGCGCGGTTCTGACATTGGCGCGCACCGAGACGTTCATGCCGACAAAGCCGGCAGCGCCCGACAGTACCGCGCCGACGGCGAAGCCTATGGCCTGCGGCAAGCCGAGCAAGAAGTAGAGCGCGATGAAGATGAGCACGCCGACAATGGCGACGGCCTGGTATTGGCGATTGAGATAGGCCTGCGCGCCCTCTTGGATGGCGGCGGCGATTTCCTGCATGCGCGCCGTCCCTGGGTCCGACGCGAGAACGGCCCTTGTGGTCCAAACGCCATAGGCGATGGAAAGCGCCCCGCAAGCAATGATGAGGTAAAGAACCCAGGTCATGACAGGTTGTCCCCGTTTATCGGCTCAGTTGGGATAAGAGGGAGATCGTGGCCGCGAATAGCGAGACGGTGGTCCGTGCCCGCGGCCTCAAGGCCCCCCGGAAAGATGTGGCCGTTAGGCCGGGCGGAAAATGCCAAAGTTGCGGCGCGGACGCAACACATGCCTCTCCAGGTACTACTTTGGTCTAAGCTCTCGCCCGGGAGCCTAGAAGTGGCTGAATCCCTTATGTTTTAGCTCGATCGTGTGCCCCTCCCCGTCAAGCACGGCGACGCCTTCTTCCTCCGGTCTGAGCTCACCGATCATGCGGAACGCCGCACCCGTGGATTCCGCCTCCGATTCGAAGCCCTTGCCGCTCTTCTGGGAAACCGCCGCCACGACCCCATAATCGTCGCCGGCGGCGATCAGAACCGGAAGCAGATCGGGCTCGCGCGCCAGCACTTTCTTGGTCGCTGGCGAGAACGGCACGCGTCCGGCTTCGATCTTCGCGCCCACATGGGAAACGCGGCACAGCTTCTCGATGTCGCCCACCAGCATCGGAGACGTCGATGGCCGCTTGGGCGAAGTTGCGGACGAGCAGCGCGAGTTCGCTGTGGCCCGGGCGCGGTACCGCTCGACGAGGAACGTCACGTCTTCCTCCGTCAGGCCCCAGGTCTCGGCGAGCGCCGGATCGCGCAACAAACGAAGACCGAGATAGGCATCGCCGATGGTGCCGCTCACATAGAGCCGGTCGCCGGGTTTGGCGCCCATACGCAGCACGGCATGCTGATGGGACACGAGACCGAGCGCGGTGATGGTGATCGTGATTGGCCCGGGCGTCGCCGTGGTGTCGCCGCCGATTAGGCTGATGTCCGTTTGGTCCTGGATGGCTTTGAGCCCCGACGCAAAGCCTTCGAGCCATTCCGTCGAGATGTCATGAGGCAGCGCCAGCGACAGCATATATGCGTAGCCGCGCGATCCCTTAGCGGTGAGATCGGACAGATTCACCGCCAGCGCCTTGTGGCCGATGGACTCCGCCGGATCGTCTTTGAGAAAGTGCACGCCTTCGACCAGCGTGTCGCAAGTCACCACGAGTTCCTGGCCATCGGCCACCATGAGCACGGCGGCATCGTCGCGCAATCCCAGTGCACCCGTGTCCTTGGCCAAGGGCGCGAAGATACGGGCGATGATGTCGAACTCATCTTCATGATCGTGGCGGACGCCTTCGACGCCGTTGATCATTTGCCTGCCTCGCTTACTGCAAACTCCTTTGGACGCGCCTTATGACCGAGCCGGTCAAGGATGCCATTCACCACCCGGGGCTCGTCCTCGCCAAAAAAGGCGTGAGCAATATCGACATACTCCGTAATCACCACACGGGCTGGAACGTCGTCGCGGGTGAAAAGTTCATAGGCGCCGGAGCGCAAGATGGCCCGGAGGATGGAATCCACACGGGTGAGCCGCCAGCCCTCGGCGAGCTGCTGATCGATCAGCGGATCGAGGCTGCGTTGCTCGCGCACCACCCCTTCGACGAGATCCGCGAAAGACTGATCCTCGACCTTGTTGTATTGGTCGCCTTCGATTTCCTGACCGAGGCGGTGCTCCGTGAATTCGGCCACGACCTCTTTGAGGTCGATGCCGGTCATGTCCATCTGATAGAGCGCCTGGACAGCGGCGAGCCGCGCCGCGCTTCTCAATGCTGCACGATTGGATGTTCCGGCGCGCGGGGCCATGGCGGCTAGCGCCGGCTCGCGGAGGAGAAATGCTGCTCAAGGCGCATTAGTGTGAGGCAGGCGCGCGCCGCGTCGCCACCTTTGTTGCGGCCATCGACGCTGGCCCGCTCCCAGGCCTCGCTCGCGTGTCTCGCAAGTGAGGATGCCTGAGCCGATCGGCACGCCGTGCTCTAGGGCAAGCTGATTGAGGCCTGCCGCGGATTCGCGCGCGACGATGTCGTAATGGGCCGTCTTGCCCCTGATGACACAGCCAAGCGCTATGCAGGCACGATGGCGCCCGGCACGGCCGACGAAGCCATTGGCGAGCGCGAGACTGAGCGCGAGGGGGATCTCCAGCGCGCCCGGCACGGCGATACGCTCGAAGTCAACCTGATTGCCACGCAACTCGTCTTCCGCGCCCCGCGCGAGCTCGTCGGCGATATCCTCGTAGAAGCGCGCCTCGATAATGAGGACGGAGTTTCCTTTGCGGCTCATGACGACGGCTCCAGACCACGCTGATCCACCACTTTCAAGCCATAGCCTTCGAGCCCGACGATCTTGCGCGCGGGCGAATTCGAAAGGAGCACCATCTCGTGCACGCCGAGATCAAGGAGGATCTGCGCGCCGATTCCGTACTCCATCAGCCTCGGCTGGTCCTTACCGTTCTCCGTGCGATTGATGTGTGAGGAGATGGCGTCGCTCCGCGACTCCCGGATCAGCACGATCACGCCGCGTCCATCTTGGCCGATGATCTCCATGGCTTTGTGCAATGAGGTTTCACGCTCGGCACCCGAGACGAGCAGATCATCGAGGGTATTGACGGCGTGCACGCGCACCAAGACCGGTTCGGCGGTGCTCACATCGCCTTTGACGAGTGCCACGTGCTCAGCGGCATCGACGGTGGTGGCATAGACCTTCACATCGAAATTGCCACCGTATGGGCTGTCGATCTTCGTCTGGGCCACCACGTTGACCAGGTGGTCGTAGCGCAGACGGTAGGCGATGAGATCGGCGATGGTGGCGATCTTTAGCCCATGCGTCTGAGCAAAGCTCACAAGATCGGGCAGTCGCGCCATGGTGCCGTCGTCGTTCATGATCTCGCAGATCACGCCGGCGGGATAGAGCCCCGCCAGCCGCGCGAGGTCGACCGCCGCCTCGGTGTGGCCGGCGCGCACGAGGACGCCGCCTTGCTTGGCGAGCAGCGGGAACACATGACCGGGCGTGATGACGTCGTGATGGTCCTTCGTCGGATCCGATGCAACGGAAATGGTGTGCGCCCGGTCATGGGCGGAGATGCCGGTGGAGACCCCTTCCCGCGCCTCGATGGACACTGTGAAGGCGGTGGAATGGCGCGAGAGATTCGAACGCGACATCAGCTCGAGACGAAGCTGGGCGGCACGCTCCGGCGTGAGCGCCAGGCAGATGAGCCCGCGGCCATGTTTGGCCATGAAGTTGATGGCATCCGGCGTGGCCATCTGCGCCGGAATTACGAGATCGCCTTCATTCTCGCGCTCCTCGGCGTCGACGAGAATAAACATGCGGCCGTTGCGTGCGTCCTCCACCACCTCCTCGATGGGAGAGAGGTACTGGCGGTGCGGCGCCCGGCTAGACGGCTTGCTCAAAACGGTCACGTGCGGCGGCTTTCATATTGAGACAGGCGCGCCACGTAGCGCGCAAGAAGATCGACTTCAAGGTTTACCAGATCGCCGGGCTGACGGTCGCCCCACGTCGTATGGGTCAAAGTGTAAGGAATGATGTTCACGCCGAAGCGCTCGCCGTCCACGTCGTTAACGGTCAGCGATACGCCGTTGAGCGCGATGGAGCCCTTGGGGGCAACAAAGCCGGCGAGTTCGGGCGGCACTTCGATCAGGACTCTGACGCTGTCCCCGTCCGGATAGCGCGAGACTACTTTGGCGCGGGCATCCACATGTCCTGTGACGATATGCCCGCCAAGCTCTTCGCCGAGCGCGAGCGCGCGTTCGAGATTGATCCGCTGCCCCGGCTGCCACGTGCCGAGCGTCGTGTGCGCCAAGGTCTCATTGGACACCTCGACGGCGAAGACGGAGCCCGCCCCCTTTTCCTTCGCTTTGTCGATGTCGACCAGAGTGAGGCAACACCCGTCGCAGGCGACCGAGGCGCCCTCTTCGAGGCTCTTCTTCTTGTAGGGCGCGGCGATCACGAAGCGCGATCCGCGGCGCTCCACAAGCGTGCCTAGGCCGCTGACAATACCAGTGAACATGTTCGCATCCGGCGCCACCACGTCATCCGGTCGGGTCCAAATGATCGTGAGGCGATTGTGGTGAAATGACCGCTTTTCGTCAGCCGATCAAGCCCGTCGCCGGCAAAAGGGGTTAGCCCCTCGCCGCCGGCCGGCTCGGCGCCCTCGTAGATCACGGCCTCGTCCACGAGATCTGCGTCAAGGAAGGCGCGCGCCACCGAAGGCCCGCCCTCTACCAGAACGCGCGTGATGCCCCGGTCGGCGAGTGTCTCAAGGGCATCCTGGACATCGATAAGGCCGTGGGCGTCGATGGGGACCGGCACGATCTCGGCGCCCTGGGCATGCAGCAGATCGGCGGTCGGAAGGCTTTCGCCCTCGGCGCAGATCAACCAGACCGGCACCATGATGTCCTCGAACAGCTTGGCGTCCGGTGGCGTCCGCAAGCGCCGGTCGAGCACCACGCGCACCGGCGAGCGGCAGGACATGCCGGGAAGCCGGCAGGTGAGCGTGGGGTCGTCGGCCAGCACGGTGCCGCGGCCGACGAGGATGGCGTCGTGCCGCGCGCGCAAGAGATGACCGTGAGCACGTGCGTCCGGTCCGGTAATCCAGACCGGTTTCCCGTGGCCTTGGGGAATGAGACCGTCGGCGCCCACCGCGAGCTTCAGTGTCACCACAGGCCGTCCCCGGGTGACGCGCATGAGATGACCGAGAGTCACGGCGGCGGCCTCGTCCGCCAGCACGCCTTCCTCCACCTCGATGCCGGCGTTCCGCAATCGCTCGATGCCGCGCCCGGCGGTACGGGGATCGGGATCGCGCAAGCCAATGACGACACGTTTCGGCCTCGCGGTAACGATGGCATCGCTGCAGGCAATGCCGCGGCCCTCATGAGCGCAGGGCTCTAGCGTCACGTAGAGGGTGCTGTCTTGTGCCTTGATGCCGGCCCGCTCAAGTGCGACGGCCTCGGCATGAGGGCGTCCGCCTGGTGCCGTCCAGCCGCGCCCCACGATTTCGCCGGACGGCGCCACGACGATGGCACCGACCGATGGGTTCGGCCAGGTGAGGCCGAGCCCGCGCCGCGCAAGCACAAGTGCCTGCGCCATATGCTCCTCGTCGCTGGCACGCATCGATCGGGGTTACCTAGTCCTCGGCTTCGGTTTCGTCGGCGTCCTCGCCTTCGGTTCCGGCGAGTTCGCCGAGCAGTGCCTCAAAGTCCTTGGCCTCGCGGAAATTCTTGTAGACGGAGGCAAAGCGCACATAGGCCACGTCATCTAGGCCCTTCAGCGCTTCCATCACCAGGCGGCCGATGGTCGCCGAGCCGATATCGTTCTCGCCCATGTTCTCGAGGCGCCGCACGATGCCGCTGACCATGCGCTCCACGCGCTCCGGCTCCACCGGGCGCTTGCGCAAGGCGATCTGCACCGATCGCATCAACTTGTCGCGGTCGAAGGGGATGCGGCGCCCGCTCCGCTTGATCACGGTCAGCTCACGCAGTTGCACCCGCTCGAAGGTGGTGAAGCGGCCGCCGCAGTCGGCACAGACGCGGCGGCGCCTGATCGTGGTGTGATCCTCGCTAGGACGAGAGTCCTTCACCTGCGTGTTGGTGCTGCCGCAATAAGGGCACCGCATGGGCGATCGCCCTCCCCTTCCTCACCGTCACGCTAGAGGCTTACTCGTAGATCGGATGACGCGCACAGAGCTCGGTCGCACGCTGCTTCACGGCCTCCTCGACGGCGCCATTGCCCTCGTCGCCATTGGCGGCGAGACCGTCAAGCACTTCGAGAATCATGCCACCGATCGACTGGAACTCGGTGATGCCGAAGCCGCGCGTGGTGCCTGCCGGCGAGCCGAGACGGATACCAGAGGTGATCATGGGCTTCTCCGGATCGAACGGCACGCCATTCTTGTTGCAGGTGATGTGCGCCCGGCCGAGAGCGATCTCGGCCGCCTTGCCGGTGAGCTTCTTGGGCCTGAGATCGACCAGCATCAGATGCGTGTCGGTGCCGCCGGAAACGAGATCGAGTCCGCCTTGCACCAGCGTCTCACCGAGCGCCTTGGCGTTGTCTATCACCGACTGGGCGTAGAGCTTGAAGGAGGGCTGCAACGCCTCGCCGAAGGCGACGGCCTTGGCGGCGATAATGTGCATCAGCGGACCGCCCTGCAGACCCGGGAACACGGCCGAGTTGATCTTCTTGCCGATCTCCTCGTTGTTGGAGACGACCATGCCCGAACGCGGCCCCCGCAAGGTCTTGTGGGTCGTGGTGGTACAGACATCGGCAAACGGCAGCGGGCTCGGATGGACGCCCGCGGCCACCAGGCCGGCGAAATGCGCCATGTCGACCAGGGAGATAGCGCCGACGGAATCGGCAATCTCGCGGAAACGCGCGAAATCGATGATGCGCGGATAGGCGGAACCACCGGCGATGATCAGGGCCGGCTTGTGCTCCTTGGCGAGCCGCTCGACCTCGTCATAGTCGATCAGGTTCGTATCCTTCGTCACGCCGTACTGAACGGCGTTGAACCACTTGCCGGACATGTTCGGCGGCGCGCCATGGGTCAGGTGACCGCCGGCGGCGAGGCTCATGCCGAGAACCGTATCGCCGGGCTTGATCAGCGCCAGGAACACGGACTGGTTGGCTTGCGAGCCCGAATGGGTCTGCACATTGGCGAAGTTGCAGTTGAACAGGCGCTTGGCCCGGTCGATGGCGATCTGCTCAACCACGTCGACATATTGGCAGCCGCCGTAATAGCGGCGTCCCGGATACCCTTCGGCGTATTTGTTGGTGAGGAGCGTACCGGCGGCGTCCAGCACAGCCTTGGACACGATGTTCTCCGAGGCGATCAGCTCGATCTCGTTCTGCTGGCGCTCGTGCTCGTTCTCGATGGCGTCCCAGACTTCCGGGTCGGCATCCTCCAAGTGCTTGGTGAAAAAGTCGCTCTCGCGCGCCTCGGCGCGCCGAATATCACTTGCCGTCATGGCTAACTGCTCCTCGAGCTTAGACAAACCCCAGCTGGCCTAGGCGACCTGCCCGCTTGGTTTTCCCCTCGCGAAGCGCACGCTAGGCATATTAGGCCGGGCTTACCACATGTCGCACGGACACGCCAGCAACGCCCCAACCGTAGACCGGTCTCGACTAGCCTATCCTGCCGCTACGTAGAAATCACCCACTTTACAATATCTTACACGGAGTCTTAGGAGCGCCCGGGCCTAGCTCACAGCGAGAACCTTCAAGAGGCCGCTCCCGACGATATAGAGACCGGTTGCGATCACGACGCCGGCGAAGATGCCGGCAAGCGCGCGCTTGTGTCCCGCGAGATGGGCGTTCGTGTTGGTGCCAATGAGGGTCCCGGCAACACCGCCCAGGATCACGAGCGCGGCGATCCGCCAATCGACCAGGCCGGAAAAGGCATAACTGGTCGCCGTGGCGAGACCGAAGGCGGTGACGGCGAAGAGCGAGGTGCCGATGGCGTTCTGTAGGCCCATGCCGGTGGCAAGGACCAGCCCCGGCACGATGAGGAAGCCGCCGCCGATGCCGAAGAAGCCGGAAAGAAGTCCCACCGGCCCGACGCCGAACAGAAGGAGGCGCGGCAGCAGGTGGCGGGCGGTCTCGGGCGTCAGGCGGACGTCCTGGCCGATGCTTTCGGGACGGACACTGATCATATAGATGCCGATGCTGATCATGACCAAGCCGAACAGCGCCAAGAGCAGCGGTCCGCCGAACTGGCTTGCCGAGCTCGCGCCGATAAAAGCGCCGGCGACGCCCGCCGTCGTAAACACGAGCGCACAGGGCCATTTCACCGTGCCGAGCCGCGCATGGGCGGCGAGCCCCCAGGCGGCGTTGGCGGCGACGGCAACGGCCGAGGATCCGATGGCCACATGGGCCGAGGGGACGCCCACGAGATAGACGAGGAGCGGCACGGCCAGCACCGAGCCGCCGCCGCCGATCAAGCCGAGGGTCAGCCCGACGAGCGCACCGGAGCCCAGCAGCAGGGCAATCGGGAGAAGGCCAAGGACCATCGGCATCGGACGCTGGCCTAGGCCGACTTAGCCATTCCGCCCCACCCGAAGACGCCGCCCAGCAAGAGCCCGGCGCCGGCGAACCCGGCCAGCAGGTAGAAGGTCGGGGCGATGAAGATGCCGAGCAAGACGCCAAGCAGAACGGCAGTGCCCCCGGCGACCATCAGCCGGCGGCCAGGCGACATCCGCCGGCTGTTGTCACTGACGACGGGGAGCCCTGCCTTCTTCCAGGCCTCTATCCCCCCAGACAGGACATAGGCCTCGCAGGGCGCGGCCTCTTTCAGCCGGCCGGCATTGGTCGTCGTCCGCATGCCCGAACGGCAGTGGAAGATGATCGGTGCGCTGACGTCCTCGAACGCGTTGCCATCGATTTGCCTTAGAGGTCCATGTTGCGACCCGGGAATGTATTCGCTGGCACGTTCGCCGGTTTCGCGGATGTCGATGAGGGTCGCCCCTTGATCGAGAAGACGCTTGGCATCGGCTGGTGTGATGGTGGGCAGGCTCATGGGGCTCTCCGGGCGTCAGTCGTCACTGCAATAAAGTTTCTGGAGATAGCCGAGCAGCAGCTCGGTGCGCGGCTCGTCGATGCGGTACCAAAGCGTCTGGCCGTCGCGCCGGAAGTCCACCAGACCCTCATCACGCATCTTGGCGAGATGTTGAGACGTGGCGGACTGCGACAAGCCTGCCGCCTCGGCCAAGGAACCGACACTCGCCTCGCCCCATTCCACCAGCTTGCACAGCACCATCAGGCGCCGCTCGTTGGCGAGGGCGCGCAGGATGTCGGCGACCTTCGTGGCATTGGCTGCGAACACGGCCAAGTCGGCGGGAGCGCGGGGCATGGATCAGCTCCTTTATCCATCAGGTCTTGCTAATTTAGTATCGTCTAATATATTCGTCAACAAAGATCACGCTGTGTCGTTACGAAAGGAGCATTCCCCCATGTCCGGCACGCCTACCATCAAGGCCTTTTTCGACGAGCCCACCAATACGGTGAGCTATCTGGTATCCGACCCCGACACGAAGCGTGCCGCGATCGTCGATCCGGTGCTCGACTACGATCACGCCACCGGCAAAGCCTCGACCAAATCGGCGGACGTCATTCTTGCCGCGGTGGAGGCCGACGGTCTGACCGTCGATTGGGTGCTCGAGACGCACGCCCATGCCGACCACTTGTCCGGCGCGCCCTATATCAAGCTCAAGACCGGCGCGCGGGTCGGGATCGGCGAGCATATCCGCGACGTGCAGAAGATCTTCCGCCCGGTCTCAAACGCGACCGATCTCAGCGGCGACGGGAGCGAGTTCGATCACCTCTTCAGCGACGGCGAGCGCTTCAAGCTCGGTTCGCTGGAAGTCGAGGTGATGCATGTCCCGGGACATACGCCAGCCGATATCGCCTATCGGATCGGGAGCGCCGTCTTTGTCGGTGATACGCTGTTCATGCCGGATTACGGCACTGCGCGGGCCGACTTCCCCGGTGGCGATGCGCGCAAGCTCTACCGCTCCATCAAGCGGCTGCTGGCGCTACCGCCGGAGACCCGCCTGTTCATGTGCCATGACTACAAGGCACCTGGCCGCGACAGCTATGCCTGGGAGACCACCGTGGCCGAGGAGCGCGCCCACAACGAGCATGTGAAGGACGGCGTCAGCGAGGACGCGTTCGTGGCCATGCGGGAAGCGCGCGACGCCACGCTGGCGGCGCCCGATCTGCTGATGCCGTCGATTCAGGTGAATATGCGCGCCGGCCATTTGCCGCCGCCGGACGCGAACGGGGTCCAGTATCTGAAAATCCCGGTGAAGCTCTCTGCCTAACCGCCCGAGCCCAGCCCCCCGATGGCGTGCCTCCCCTTCCCCCTTGGCACGCCAACGCAAGAAGGCCATCCGGTCGCGAGACGGGATGGCCTTCTTTGCTCTTCGCGTTTGACTCAGTAAGCGGACGCGGTCTGCCCACCGGAGTCGTGCCCGTAGATGTCGGGACGGAAGTTGATCTGCCCGTCGGGCGTCGCCCAGGCACTCACATAGGCGAGGTAAACAGGGGTCGGGTTTGCGACCTTGACGTCGATTTGCTCGCCACTCCGCTTCAGGGTCTCGATACGGCTCATGTTCCAGCCGGGATTGCTCTCCAACAGCCAGGCGACCAGCGTGCCGACATTATGCACGCGCACGCAACCTGAACTCTCGAAGCGGATCGCCTTGCCGAACAGGCTCTTGAGCGGCGTGTCGTGCAGATACACCGCATCCTTGTTCGGGAAGTTGATCTTCACGAAGCCGAGCGAGTTCTCCTCCCACGGCCGCTGACGGAAATTGTAGCTGTAGACCGCCTCGCCGTACCAATCGATCTGGCGCGGATCGAGGGGATTGCCCGCCGCGTCGAACGCCTCCATCCGATAAGCAGCGAGCATGTCCTGCCCGCGGCTGGCGTATTGGCGGCCCTTCGGCACGAGGTCCTTATGGATGATGCTGCGCGGCACGTACCAATAAGGATTGAAGTTCACTTCCTTGATCTTGCTGGAGAGCTCCGGCGTCGGCCGCTCGATCTTGCCGACCACGGCGGCGTGACGCTGGACGACCTGGCCGCCGTCGACCGCTTCGACCTGGGCCGCGGGGATGTTCACCAGGACGTGCCGGCTTCCAGCCTGCGGCGCCAATTTCTGCAAGCGCTTAAGATTGGCCTCGAGCTGAGCGAGACGGACGCTCGCCGGAATGTTCAAGGCCTCGATCGTCGCCTTTGAATCGATGACGCCCGTCGGCGGCAGGCCGTGCCGCAGCTGGAACTTCTTCACTGCCGCGACGACGGCACCGTCATACTGATCCGGGATGCTCATGCCGACGAGATCGCCACTGATCTCGAGCCGGCGATGCAGCGTGACGACCTCCTGGCCGCGCGAGCCCGGCTTCATTGCCGTAGCCGGTACGGTGGGCCAGCCGCCCTGGGCGACGATCGTCTTGTATTTCTGGATGGCAGCCTTGGTCGCCGCGATGTTGCGGCTGGACAGGGTCGGCGAGCCGAGCGCCGGATTGACGATCATGGCGACCTCGGGGTCGCCGACGGCAAGCTCCGAGCGATGCGAGTCGTGGCTTTGCGCGGCACCGCCGCCGCCACCGAACAAGCCGCCGAACAAGCCGCCGCCATTGCCGCCCGACTGGGGCGCCTGCTGCGGCTGCTCGTACTGATCCTGGCTGTGGTTCTTGCCCTTGAACCAATTGAACGGTCCGGCGCTCGCCGGCCCGGCACCGGCGACAAGAAGGGCCGCGATCAGGCCCGCGGTCGCGATACGCGCGCCGCCGTTGAATTCGTCCATAACTTTCGGCATATGCCGCTCCCCGTCTGCTGGCGGCTTCTGTCCTGCTTTAACTATAGGCGCTTTGTCTTCGCCGCTCTACTCGTTTCGGGCCGGGCAAATCCTCGCTTGGCGTCACAAATGCTTTAACCAAGACTGAGTTCCCAGGCCCTCTTCCCGACGGCCGCGACCACGTTACGCTGCAACTGATTGAGAAAAACTTCCCCCATCAGGCGCCCTCGCCGCCATGTCCGCCCGACGCGGCAGCGGGCCGAGTTGCAAGACTGCCTGAGAAATGGGGCGAATTTGGGCTGGCACGCCGGGCGCGGCGCCAAAATAGATTGCCCCGGCGGGGGTTAGCCGCCGGGGCAAGAAATCGTAAGCGCTGATCGCGGAGGTTTAGAGCTGGTAGCGGATCTGGTCGGTCCAGAAGCGCTCGAGCCGGATCAGGGCCTTGTTGAGAATCTCCAGGTCGTCATGGCCGATGCCACCCACCTGCTCCAGCGACTTCAGCTGGCGCTGGAAGAGGCCGTTGACCACCTTGGAAACCTCCTGCCCCTTATCGGTGAGGCTTACCCGCACGGAACGGCGGTCGGTGGTCGAACGCTGGTGGTGGATGTAGCCGGCATCGACCAGCTTCTTGAGATTGTACGACACGTTCGAGCCGAGATAGTAGCCGCGGCTGGTGAGCTCACCCGCGGTCAGCTCGGCGTCGCCGATGTTGTAAAGCAGCAGTGCCTGGACGCTGTTCACGTCGCCACGGCCAAGGCGTTCGAACTCATCTTTGATGACATCGAGCAGCAACCGGTGAAGCCGCTCGACGAGCTTCAAGGAAACAAGATAGCGGCCTTTGAGGTCTTCTGCCCCATCGGTGCTCGCGTGCGTCCCTATATTCAGGGCTACATTCATCGCCTACCCTCATTAGTTGTTGTTAATCCCCAACTTGATGAGGACTATAGGCGGGCGGACCTAAGATGAGCTTAAGCGGGACGCTTAAGATTGCATGAAATTCTAGTATTAAGTTTTGATGATGTTGGCGCGCTTTGCGCCGGTCTCAAAGACTTTCCGGGCCCGGCTGGCGTTCGTCGAGTTCGAGCTCGCCTTCGACCGGCGTCGAGAAAAGCCGCGCAATCGCGTCATCGTCGACCTCCGCCAGGCTCGCCGGCCGCCACTCGGGGGGGGCGGCCCTTGCCGGCAATGCGCGCATCGATCCCTTCGCGGAAATCATGGGTGGTGATGATGTGCGAGGCCAGGCGGAACTCCAGCTTCAAGCTTTCGGCAAGATTAAGTGCGTTGCCCGCCTGCATCTGCGCGAAGGCAATCTTGAGGGAGGTCGGCGACTTCTTACGAAGCTCAGCCGCCGTCTCTCTCGCCCAAGGCTCGAATTCGCCTTCTTCCGCGTCGAGCCCGGCGAGGATCGCCTCGACGGAGGGTGCGGCGAAGATGCGGTCGATGGCTGGGGTGAGCCGTACCAATTCCCCCTCGCCCGGATCGCGATGCAACCCGTCGAGCAGACGATCGATCGGATGGTTGTCGGCGAGCGCGTCCTTGATCACGCCAAAATGGGCGGACGGGATGTAGTGGGTCACCAGGCCCAAGCGATAAGCATCGGCTGGGCCGATGGTGCTGCCGGTGAGCGCGAGATAGATCCCGGTCCAGCCGAGCAGGCGCGGCAGGAAATAGGTCCCGCCGATATCGGGCAGGAAACCGATGCCCACCTGCGGCATGGCGAAACGATAGCCTTCCGCCGCCACGCAATGGGTGCCGAAGAGGGTGATGCCGATGCCGCCGCCGAAGACGAGCCCGTTGATAAGGGGCACGTTCGGCCTGATGAATTTCTCGATCAGCCAGACATGGCTATAAGCAGCGCGGTAGAATTCTCGAATCGCCTCGGTGGCGCCTTGCTGGTTCAACTCATTCAGAACTTTGAGGTCGCCGCCGCTACAGAACACGGAAGGGTGGGATGATTGCATCACCACGCCGTAGATATGCGGCGCGGGGGCCCAGCGCCGATAATTGGCGCTCAAGGCCTCGAACATTTCGCGGCTGAGCGCGTTTAGCCTTGCGGGCCGGTCGAGGGTGACCACGCCGGCGCGGTCGTTCTCTTCGAAGGTGATGCCAAGCGCCTCGGACAAACGCGATGACCCCTGTAAAATCCAGCCAAAATCAGCCGTAGAATGGCCCGGGGCAGCTAGCACTCAATGGCGGAAACCACAAGGGCGGCAAAGAGGCACGTGAGCTCGATGCGCTTAGATGCAACTCATAACGGACGCAAGGCGCGGCGCTCGCCGGTGCGGTTGCTCGTCCTGTCTTGTCTCGCGATGCTGACGTGGCCGGCTCTGGCGCAAGAGACGCCACCAGCGCCCGAGCCGCAGCCGGCCGCAAGCGAGGCGGCCGAGACGCCGGAACTGGAGCCCGAACTTCCGGGCGACAAGGCGACGGTAGCCTGGACCGACGCCGAGGTCGCAGCGGCCAAGGCGGCCTGCGCAGACGTGCTTGCCGGCGTCACCCTCGACTACGAGCCTCTGCCGCCCATCAAGGAGGGGATTTGCGGAGCACCGGCGCCGATCCTGGTCGAGTCCATCGGCGACGTGGCGATCTTTCCGCCGGCGACCATGCGCTGCGCGCTGGCAGTCAAGCTCGACGGCTGGCTGAAGACCCGCGTGCAGCCGCAAGCGAAGGCGACGCTCGGCAGCGCCGTGGTCAAGATCCGTAACGCCACGTCCTACTCCTGCCGCAACCGCTACGGCGGCGCCAATACCAGGATCAGCGAGCATGCGCTCGCCAATGCCCTCGACATCTCGGAGTTCGTGCTCGCCTCCGGCGATCGCGTCACGGTGCTGAAGGCCTGGCCGCGCGTCGTGCCGGAACAGGAGCCTGAGCCCGAGCAGGTTGCCAGCGAGACGACCGCGGCGATCGTGCCGGTGTCCAACAGACGGCCAATGACGGCGACCAAGACAGCCCTCACGACCGCGCCTGAGATCGCCCGCCCGGATGCGGCTACGGCTAAGGCCAAGACCGAGGCCAAACCTTCGAGCAACCCGTTCGTGGCGCAGACCGAGGCCGAAGCGGCGCCCTCACCCACCCCGCAGACCAATCCGTTCGTGGCGCCGGTTTCGGTCGCCGCAGTTCCGCCCCCCCGTGCCGCCGCCGGTCGCGAGGCCACCCGCGGCCAAGCTCCCCCCGGGCAAGCCGGAGAAGCCTTCGGTCGATCACGTAACGGAGGCCCGGACGGCCTTCGTGCGTGGCGTGCACGCGGATGCCTGTAAGTATTTCGGCACGGTGCTGGGGCCGGAGGCGAACGAGGCACATCGGGATCACTTCCATCTCGACATGAAACCGCGCCGCCACTCGAATTTCTGCGAGTAAGGCTTAGCGAGACGGCAAACCATGTTTGTCGCACCTTCTGGCAGCAAGGCGGCGCGGGTGTTAGTTTCACCGCGACATCAGTCAAGTCAGCTTAGGATTTCGCGTGGCTTCACCGTCCAAACATGCCGCCAAAGACAAGACCGTCTCGTTGCGCACCGAGCGGGCGAAGCGCGCGGGCGCCAAACCGCCTGAGATGCCGCAAGCCGGCTATCCGGCAACACGCCTCAGGCGCAACCGGCGCGCCGACTGGTCGCGGCGGCTGGTGCGCGAGACCACGCTCACGCCCGACGATCTGATCTGGCCGATCTTCGTGATCGAAGGCACCGGCGAACGCAGCGCCATCGCGGCGATGCCCGGCGTCGACCGGCTCTCCATCGACCTCGCCGTCAAGGCGGCGGAACACGCGGCGACGCTCGGGCTCCCGGCCATCGCGCTGTTCCCCAACACGGACTCCGCGTTGCGCGACGAAGCCGCAAGCCAAGCGGTCAACCCGGGCAATCTGGTGTGCCGCGCGGTACGCGCCATCAAGGCGGAAGTGCCCGACATCGGCATCATCTGTGACGTGGCGCTCGATCCCTACACCAGCCACGGCCATGACGGACTGCTGGTCGACGGCGAGATCGACAACGACAAGACGATCGAGGTGCTGATCGCCCAGGCGCTGGTTCAGGCGGAAGCCGGCTGCGATATCTTGGCGCCGTCGGACATGATGGACGGGCGCATCGGCGCCATCCGGGCGGCACTCGAAGAGAACGGTTTCACGCAAACGCAGATTCTCAGCTATGCGGCGAAATACGCCTCGGCCTTTTATGGACCGTTCCGCGATGCGGTCGGCTCGGGCCAGCAACTGCACGGCGACAAGAAGACCTATCAGATGGACCCGGCCAACGGCGACGAGGCCTTGCGCGAGGTGGCGCTCGACGTGGCTGAAGGCGCCGACATGGTGATGGTGAAGCCGGGGCTCGCTTATCTCGACATCGTCTGGCGGGTGAAGGAGGCATTCAAGCTGCCGACCTTCGTCTATCAAACGTCCGGGGAATACGCGATGCTGGCGGCGGCAAGCGAGCGCGGCTGGCTCGACCGCGAGCGCGTGATCCTGGAAAGCCTGATGGCGTGCAAGCGCGCCGGGGCCGATGCGATCTTCACCTATTTCGCCTCCGAGGTGGCGAAGCGTCTGAAAGATGCGCGCTAGCCGCTAGTCGGTGACTTTCATGTCGGTGAACAGCACCGTCGCCTCTTTGCTCTTGTCGAAATTGTCGCCCGACAATCCGAAGCGCCAGCCGCCCGACGGCGCCTGCCCTCGCAGCTCACGCACCTTCGTGCCGTTGATGTAGAAGGCGAGCGTGTTGCCCTTGGCATCGACGCGCAACGTGTTGACCGCGCCGGGCGAGGTCTTGATGGCGGGGGAATCGATATTGGCGGCAATGGTGCCGAGCCAAGCACCGTCCTGCTTGCGCGCAATCCAATACCGGCCGTTGTTGAGGATGCCGAACTGGTAATAGGTCCGGTTGTTCTCACCCCAAAACAGCAGGCCGGCGCCGAGCACCGGCGCATCGCCGCCTTGCGGCCACACCGCGTCGGCGCAGATATCCGCGTCCTTGACGGTGAAGGTCACATTGAGATTCGATTGCATGTCGTCGGCGGGCAGCTTGAAGACGAAGGACCCGCCCTTCACCTCGATCGTGTTCTTGAGCGACCAGCCACCGGCGTCGTCGTCGAACTTGTCCTCGAAGATGATCTTGCCGCCGTCGCAGGCGCTCGCCGGGCCGCTCGCAGCGACGAGCAGACCCACGATCGCGAGCCCCAGTACCGATTTCCGCATGCTGGTTCCCCGTAAGCCGCGTCGTGCCCAGCAAGAATCCTTAAACCGTCGTCTTGAACTCGGCAACCAGCGGGCGCGTTCGGCGTTGCTAGGTGGCGCGTAGCAAGACCATCCGGGGCGGCCGCGCTTGTGTGACGGCGAGCAAATCCCCATGTTTCCCCTGTGAAGTGCCCCGATTCGGAGACCCCATGACCGAGCATCAGACACACCCTGCCCGCACGGGTGGGACTTTTGGCGAGCAGCCGCATGCCTATAATCCGGTAACGCAGCCGCAGCTTTTCGAGGCGGTGATCCGCAAGCGCTGCGTCGCCTTCATCATCGATGCCATCATCATCGTGGCACTGACGGCCATTGCCGGGGTCGCCGTCGCGGTTCTCGGCGTCCTCACGCTGGGCCTCGCCTGGCTTCTGTTCGGATTGGTCTTTCCGGCCGTGGGCCTCGGCTACAACGCGCTGACCATCGGCGGTCCCAATTCAGCCACGATCGGCCAGCGCATGATGGGCCTGACCGTGCCTATGTGGTTCGGCGGCAAGGTCACGCCCCTGATCGCGGCGTTCCATGCGCTGCTGTTCTGGTTCTCTCTGGTCATCTTCTGCCCGATCCTGCTGTGGGCCTTTTTCGACCAGCGCAAGCGCTGCCTGCACGACATTCTCGCCGGAGTCGTGGTCATCAACCGCCCATAGCTTCGAGCTATTCCAAGTTTTTGCGGCTTTATGACAGCCTTGGCGGATTGCGCGCCCGGCCTTTGATCCACTAAGCTCTACGTGAATTGGCTTGGATTCGCTTCAGGTCGGTGGCCCGTGACAGAACACAAGAGCAACTTTCCCGAGTTCTACATAACCGCGCCGCAGCCGTGCCCCTATCTGCCCGGCCGGCTCGAGCGGAAGCTGTTCACGCATCTGACCCGCGATAAGCCGGGCTTTCTCATCGATAATCTGCTGAAGGGCGGATTCCGGCGCAGCCAGAACATCGCCTATATGCCCTATTGCGATGCCTGCTCGGCTTGCGTGCCGGTGCGGATCCTGGTGGACGAGTTCAAACCCCGCCGCTCCCTCAAACGCATCGCCCGCGACAATCTCGATCTGGTGGCCACGCGTATGCCGGCGGCGGCGAGCTCGGAGCAATACGCGCTGTTCCGCGACTATATCGAAGCGCGCCACGCAGACGGGGGCATGGCCGAGATGAGCGTGCTCGACTATTCGCTCATGGTCGAGGACAGCGTGGTGGAGACCTTCGTCACCGAGTACCGCTTGAGGCCGGACGAGAACGGCGATGCACCGCTCATGGGTGTGTCGCTTTGCGACCGGCTCAGCGACGGCATCTCCATGGTCTACAGCTTCTACGATCCCGATGTGCCGGCGCGCAGCCTCGGCACCTATATGATCCTCGATCACGTCGACTACGCGCGGGCGCAAGGATACCCGTTCGTCTATCTCGGCTATTGGATCGAGGGCTCGCGCAAAATGCGCTACAAGGATCGCTTCCAGCCGCAAGAGCGCCTCACCTCGAAGGGCTGGGTGCGCGGCTAGCTTACTCTCTTAGTCGAAGCGTTTTCCGAACAGCCCCGACTTGGGAAAGCCTCTCGGCGGCAGGCGTCCGGCCTGGGCGCGTGCGCCCCACCACTCGCGAAGGTCGGCGGCAGACAGCGTGAACGTGCGGTCGGCCGCATCCACATAGGTGAGGCCGTCCTTCTTCTTGAAGATCTTGGCGTCGGCGAGACCGCCATCCTTGTAGCGTTGCAGGCGCACGCCCTTGCCGCGTGGCATCTCCGGCAGCTCCTTCAGGGGGAACAGCAGCAGCTTGCGGTTGTCGCCGATGACCGCAACGCTGTCGCCGTCGCCGACCGGTGCGCAAACGGCGGCCTCGTCGTTGCCCTTCACGTTCAGGATCTGCTTGCCCTTGCGTGTCATGGCCACGACCTCGTCCTCGGCGACGATGAAACCGTAGCCGGTGGTCGAGGCGACGAGCAGCTTGCGGCCCGGTTCAAAGACGAAGAGATCCACGGAATCGCCGGCGTCCTCGATGTCGACCATGAGCCGGAACGGCTCGCCGTGGCCCCTGCCCCCGGGCAGCTTGTCGGCGCCGAGCGAATAGAAGCGCCCGTTGGTGGCGAACAGCAGCAGCGTGTCGGTCGTCTGGGCCGCACGAGTCCGCTTCAGGCGGTCGCCTTCCTTGAAGGACAGGCTTCCCGCTTCGGCGTTGTGTCCCTTGATGGAGCGGATCCAGCCCTTCTCCGAAAGGACGATGGTGACCGGCTCCTTCTCGATCATCGCCTCGGCGAGCTCGACATCGACGCCCTCGGGGGCTTCCTCGAAGCCCGTGCGCCGGCGCCCAAGCTCGGTCTTCTCGCCGAACTCGGTCTTCAGTCCCTTTATTTCGTCGCCGATGCGCTTCCACTGCTTGTCCTTGGAAGCGAGCAGCGATTTCAGCTCCTTCCGCTCCTTGGTGAGATCGTCGTGCTCGCGCCTGAGCTCCATCTCCTCGAGCTTGCGCAAGGCGCGCAGGCGCATGTTGAGGATGGCTTCGGCCTGGATCTCGGTCAGCTTGAAGGCTTTGATCAGGGCGGGCTTCGGCTCGTCCTTCTCGCGGATGATCTTGATGACTTTGTCGAGATTCAAATAGACGATGAGATAGCCGGCCAGCACTTCCAGCCGGTGGTCGATCTTGCCGAGACGGAACTTCGAACGGCGGACCAGCACCTCGAGCCGGTGATCGAGCCATTCGCTCAAGACCTGGCGCAAGCCCAGCACGTTCGGGATCTTGCCTTGGCTCAGCACATTCATGTTGAGCGGCACGCGGGTCTCGAGCTCGGTGAATTTGAACATCTGCTCCATGAGCAGCAGCGGATCGACGGTCCGGCTCTTGGGCTCCAGAATCAGACGAACATCCTCGGCCGACTCGTCACGCACGTCGGCGAGCAGCGGTAGCTTCTTTGCCTGGAGCAGCTCGGCGATGCGTGCGACGAGGCGCGCTTTCGGCACCTGGTAGGGAATCTCGGTGACGACGATTTGATAGGTGCCGCGGCCGGTGTCCTCTTGCTCCCATCGCGCGCGTAGGCGGAAAGAGCCGCGCCCCGTCTTGTAAGCCTCGACAATGTTCTCGCGCGGCTCGACGATGACGCCGCCGGTGGGCAGGTCGGGTCCCGGCACGAGGTCCACGAGCTTGTCGGCGGTGGCCTTGGGAAACTTGATGAGATGGAGGGCCGCGTCGCACAGCTCGCCGACGTTATGGGGCGGGATGTTGGTGGCCATGCCCACGGCGATGCCGGAGGCACCGTTGGCGAGGAGATTCGGGAAATTGGCCGGCAGCACCGACGGCTCCAGCTCGCGCCCGTCGTAGTTGGCGCGGAAGTCGACCGTGTCCTCGTCGATGCCCTCGAGGAGCCGCGCCGCGACCGCGGTCAGACGCGCCTCGGTGTAGCGGTCGGCAGCGGGATTATCGCCGTCGATATTGCCGAAATTGCCCTGACCGTCGATCAGCGGATACCGCACCGAGAAGTCCTGGGCGAGACGCGCGAGCGCGTCATAGATCGCCTGGTTCCCATGGGGATGGAAGTTGCCCATGGTGTCGCCGACGATCTTGGCGCATTTCCGGAACTCGCCTTGCGGCCCAAGCCGGAGCTGCTGCATGGCGTAGAGCAACCGGCGATGCACGGGCTTCAATCCATCGCGCACGTCGGGCAAGGCCCGGTGCATGATGGTGGAGAGCGCATAGGCGAGGTAGCGCTCCTCGAGTGCCACGCGCAGATTAACCGGCTCGATGGGCCCCGAATCAGGGGGCGAAACGCGTTTTCCCATGTCTCGCGATTAGCGCATCGGGCACCAGCGCTCAAGGCGTGTCGATCCGCGCAGGGTTCCGGTCGGGAAGCGGCGGCAGGGTTGCCCGGGCCGGCAGACAGGATGTATCGATGAACACCTGCACGGAAACGTAGATCCAGCGGTTGTCGCGCTTCCAACCCGCCACGCCCACGCCGATCTCGGTCGAAGCCGATCTTAGGGCCCGCTCATGGCCCGGCGATCGCTTCCAGAAGCGCATGGCCTTTTGCATGGCGGCATCCACCGAGGCTCTTTTCGGCCGCGTCCAGGACTGGTGCCAGTTCTCCCCACGGAATTTGCAGAATACGATTCCGGCCTCGCGCAGCCGTTGGGCGGGCCCGCGTCCGTCCGCGTGATGGCCGGTCTTGTCGTTGCGCGCGAGATAGTCGGCATAGGCTTGCGCCGCCTGGGTGGTCCTGGGGCTCTCACGCAAGGGCGCGAGCCCCTTCGCCTGGCGATAGGCGTTGGTGTCGCTGACGATGGCCGCCCTGGCGCTAGCGGGGACGGTGAACTCTTGCGCGCTTGCGGGTGTCGCGAAAAGGACTGCGGCCGTCGCCGGCAGCAGGACTCGCGCGAGGCCCCGAACCGTGCGCATGGCTAGACCGACAGCGCTGCCGGCTGCCTCCTGGCCAGCAGATCGAGAAGCCGGTCGCGGGCCTGGGGCAGCTTGAGCCCATGGGGCTCCAGCACGTCGCGCTGGAGGAAATAGCCGGTCAGGGCGAAGCCGGCGGCGATGTCCGTGTCGGCGATGGGCGCCGTCTCGTCCAGCAGGAAGGCCGGTAAGGCCAGGAGCTTGTCGTCGTAAGGCTCACCGGCCGCGCGCGACACGGCCTTGCCCGAGCGCGGCGACACATAGACGAGCTCGTCGGTGAGGCCGGTAGCGGCGCATTCGCTGAGATCGAGGCCGAAGCCGAGCTCCTGCAAGAGCTGGAACTCCCAATGGACGAAGAGCACGGGCCATACGTCCTCCTCGGCGAAGGAGCGCAGCACATGCAGCGTCGTGGCGTAGAGCTCCGGATGCGGATCGCGCTCGGGTAGCAGCTTGATCAGGCCGGCCAGCGTGCCGATGGCGGCAAGGGCCGCGGCATCGTCGAGCACCCGGGCGCCGTGAGCCTCCATCATCTCCACGTTGAAGCCGCCAAGATGCTCGGCCAGGCGTGCGCGCCAGGTGACGCGAATGAGATTGCCGGGCTGGAGCACGGGGCGGATGCGGCGCGAGCGGCCACCGCGCACGAGCCCGAGATGGCGCCCATGCTCGAGCGTCAACAGCTCGGCGACGGCGCTCGTCTCGCCCAATGGTTTCGCCGAAAGGAAGATGCCTTCGTCAACCCAATCCATGCGCTAGCTTGGCCCTCCCAAGGGGCTTTGCCTATCCCTTTGGATAGTCGAGGCCCATCTCGCGGAACCGTTCGGGGTCGTCGCCCCAATGCTCGCGCACCTTGACGAATAGGAAGAGATGGACGGGAACGCCGGCGATCTCGGCGATCTCGGCGCGCGCCGCCGAGCCGATCTCCTTGATCATGGCGCCCTTGGCCCCCAGCACGATGCGGCGCTGGCTCTGGCGCTCCACATAGATCGTCTGCTCGATGCGGACGCTGCCGTCCTTCAGCTCCTTCCAGTCGGTGGTCTCGACCGTGAGCGCGTAGGGCAGCTCCTCGTGGAGCCGCAGGAACAGCTTCTCGCGGGTGATCTCGGCGGCGGTCTGGCGCAAAGACGCATCCGAGAGCTGGTCCTCGGGAAAGAGCCACGGTCCCTTCGGCATGGCTCCGGCGAGATAAGACTTGAGGTCGGCGACGCCGTCGCCGGTGAGCGCCGACACCATGAACACCTGATCGAAGGCCCTCAGCGCCGATAGATCGCCCACAAGCGCCAGGAGCTCCGGCTTCGCCACCAGATCGATCTTGTTGAGGATGGCGATGGTGGGAACCTTGAGCTGGGGCAAATGCTCGATCACCGGGGCGAGCTTGGCATCCACCCCTCGGGCGGCATCGATCACCAACGCGGCGATGTCGGCGTCGGCGGCACGGTCCCAGGCGGATTGCGCCATGGCCCGGTCGAGCCTGCGCTTCGGCTCGAAGATGCCGGGCGTATCGACGAGAATGATCTGGGAGTCGTCCACGATGGCGAGCCCGCGCACGGGGCCGCGCGTCGTCTGCGCCTTGTGGGTGACGATGGAGACCTTGGCGCCGACGAGCGCGTTGGTGAGGGTCGACTTGCCGCTGTTGGGCGCGCCGATCAGGGCCACGAAGCCGCAGCGCCTGGCTTCGTCCCGGCTCGTGCCGCCTTCGATTTCGGGCTCAGTCATCGGCTGTTGCGCTCCACACGCCCTCGCGCAAGAGCATGGCGAGCGCCGCGGCCTGCTCGGCCTGACGCTTGTTGTCCCCCTGCCCTTGCTCCGGCGCCAGGCCCTCGACCCGCACCTCGGCGGTAAAGCGCGGGGCATGATCCGGGCCCTCGCGGCCGACCTCCAGATAAAGCGGCAGCGGCAACTTCTTGCCCTGCGCCCATTCCTGCAACACCGACTTGGCGTCGGGGGCGGCAACCTCCAGATCCTCGAGATGGGGCGCCCAGTCGCGAATGACCACGTCGCGCGCGGCCTCGTAACCGGCGTCGGCGAAGATGGCGCCGAGAACGGCTTCGCAGGTATTGGCGAGGATGGTGGTCTTGCGCCGGCCGCCTGAGCCCGCCTCGCCGCCACTCATCAAGATGTATTCGCCGAGCGACCAGCTTTGGGCCACCTGCGCGCAGGTCTCGGTGCGAACCAGGTGATTGAGCCAACGTGCCAGCTCGCCCTCGCTGGCATTCGGAAAGCGCTCGGTGAGAAGCTCGGCCACGGCAAGACCGAGCACCCGGTCGCCCAGGAACTCGAGCCGCTCGTTATCCTCGTTGGGCTTTGAATCGGCACGTGCACTGGCATGGGTGAGCGCCAGCTTGAGGCGCGCGGACTTTGCGAAGCTGTGTCCGAGCCGGTTGCAAAGCTGGCCGAGATCGGTGGTTCGCCGCTTAGGCAAGCTCAGTGAACCACCTGGAAGATGCGGTTCCAGCGAACTTCGGTCGGCCAGTGCCAGAATTCCCAGAAGCTCGAATCCTCATCGATGGAGAAGAAGATCACCTGGGCCTTGCCCACGAGATTGACGAAGGGCACGAAGCCGACCTCCGACAGAAAGCGGCTGTCGGTGGAGTTGTCGCGGTTGTCGCCCATCATGAAGAAATGCCCCTCGGGCACCTTGTAGACCTCGGTGTTGTCGCCGAAGCCTTCATTGACGAGATCGAGCACGGGATAGCTGACCCCGTTGGGCAGCGTCTCCTTGTAGCGCGCCATGTGCCGCTCGCGGCCCGAAGCCTCGGTGACGACATAGTCGTCCACCTTCACCTTCTCCACCGCCTTGCCGTTGATATGCAGGACGCCGTGCAGCATCTGGATCTCGTCGCCGGGAAGACCGATCACGCGCTTGATATAATCCGTCTCGTTGTCGCGCGGCAGCTTGAACACGACCACGTCGCCGCGATCCGGATCGCTCGCCCAGATGCGCCCCGGAAACAGGTTCAGCCCGAAGGGAAAGGAGTAGCGGCTGTAGCCGTAGCTATATTTCGAAACGAAGAGATAGTCGCCGACCAGCAGGGTCGGGATCATCGAGCCCGAGGGGATGTTGAACGGTTGGAAGAGGAACACTCGCACGATCAGCGCGAGGATCAGCGCATGCACGATGACGCGGACGGTGTCCTTGGTGCTGCTTCTTGCTTCCATCTTTTCGGCGTCCACGCTCATGCGGAAGCTCTCCTCGGTTTGCTCGGGCTGGCCCCCGTCCCCTCCCCGTGATCTCGGGACAGGCGCCCCTATAGCCCCTCCTCAAAGATGAGGCAAACGGCTCAATCGCGCATGTCCACCTTCAAGGCGGAAATGATGACGATCGCCTGGGCGGTCGGAAAGTCGTCGGTGATGGTCAGGTCGATACGAACCTCGTGCCCCTGCGGCGTTATGCGTTGAAGCGCACGCTCGGCGCCTCCAGTCAGCTCGAGCGTGGGCCGGCCAGACGGCAAATTTACGACGCCCATGTCGCGCCAGAACACGCCGTTGCGAAAGCCGGTGCCGAGCGCCTTGGCGCAGGCCTCCTTTGCGGCGAAGCGCTTGGCGTAGGACGCGGCCCGCAAGGTCCTGGCGTCGGACTTCCGCCGCTCGGTATCGGTAAACACACGGGTCAGGAAGCGCTCGCCATAGCGCTCGATGGTCCGCTCCACGCGCCGGATGTCGATGATGTCGTTTCCGAGCCCAATAATCATGACATGGCCCCGGTTGCGGCGGCATTCCCTCGCAACGTCGCGCGTCCGGCGTCCATGGCTGCGCGCATGCGCCGCACGGTTTCACCAAGACCTTCGAAGACCGCTTCACCCACGAGATAGTGCCCGATATTCAGCTCGACGATCTCGGGCAGCGCCGAGATGGTCTCCGCGGTCTCGTAATTCAAGCCATGGCCCGCATGGACCTCCAAGCCCAGCTCATGGGCGAAGCGCGCGCCGTCCTGGATGCAGCGCCATTCGGCTTCGGCGTCGTCGAACCGGCGCTCGGCTAAGGCATCGCACCACGCGCCGACGTGAATTTCGATGGCCGGCGCCTTCAGACGCGCCGCCGCCTCGATCTGGCGATGCTCGGCGGCAATGAACAGCGACACCTGAATGCCGGCGTCGGCCAGCACGGCGACGACCGGTGCCAGCGCGTTGTGCTGCGCGACCACGTCAAGGCCACCCTCGGTGGTGCGCTCGGTGCGCTTTTCCGGCACCAGGCAGGCCGCATGGGGCTTGGTGCGGAGCGCGATCGCCGTCATCTCGTCCGTCGCCGCCATCTCCATGTTGAGCGGACAGTCGAGCTCGGCCATGAGCCGCGCGATATCCTCGTCGCGGATGTGACGCCGGTCCTCGCGGAGATGCGCGGTGATGTTGTCGGCACCGGCAGCGACGGCGAGTTGCGCGGCGCGCACGGGATCCGGATGGTCGCCGCCACGGGCGTTCCGCAAGGTGGCCACGTGATCGATATTGATTCCGAGCCTGATCGCGCGGGGCTCGCGCCGCCGCCGGCCGGATTCGTCCGCGCGGCGGTCATCTCGCCTCCATCGCCTCACGGCTGGCGGTGAGCGCCCGCCGGCGGTGCTGATAGGCGTTCACTGTCGGCTTGACCAGAACATAGCTCAGCGCCGCGAGACCGATGCCGACGGGAAAGGCGCCGAGCGTCATGGGCTTCACAAGCGGCCAAAGCTGATCGAGCGAACTCTGAAAGTCCCCGCCCCACAAATCGATGGGCGCCTTTTGCTTGTCGCCGCCGCCGAGCATCAGATGGCCGACCTCGTAGGTGCTGACCCAGAACAAGGGGTAGGTCAGTGGGTTGCCGACAAAGGTGCCGAGAACGGCGGCGACCATGCTGCCGCCGATCACCCAGGCGATGAGCGCGGCCACGATGAGATGCGTGCCGAGGAAGGGCGTGGCGGAGACGAAGACGCCGGCGGCGAAGCCAAGTGCCACCGCGTGCGGGGTGGCGCTCAAGCGGCGCACCCGGTGCACCACATAGCGGGTCGAGCGACTCCAGCTGCGGCGCGGCCAGAGATGGACCCGCAACCTCGCCAGAAAGCTCTCGGCCTCGCGGCGCCTGAACAACATCACAACCTCGTTCCAAGGACCGGCGTTGATCGCCCGTTCATGCCAGCCCTTCGGCGACAGGCCCTACCATATTTGGGATATGTTTTCTCTATATGCCAGGGCTAGACATGCCAGGACTAACCTTCGGCGCGCGCCGCGGCGCTCACCACGTCCTTGGCCCGCAAGCCCGCCAGAATTTCATTCAAATGTTGCAGGTCCCAGACCTCGAGATCGATCAGCATCTCGGTGTAGTCGGCCACCCGATTGGTCATCTTGATGTTCTCGATATTGCCGTCGGCCTCGCCGATCACCGAGGCGACCTGGGCAAGACTGCCGGGCTCGTTCATCGCCGTGACCGCGATCTTGGCGGGGAAGCGCTGCGAGTTGTCATCGTCGATATCCCAGGTGATGTCGATCCAGCGCTCCGGCTCCTCGTCGAACGCCTTCAAGGCGTCGGCGTGGATGGGATAGATGGTGATGCCCTGCCCCGGGGTCAGAATGCCAACGATGCGGTCGCCGGGCACGGCGCCGCCGTCCGGCGAATTCCGGCAAATCGCCTCGCAAGCCGCGGATCGGAATTCCACTTGAGCCTTCGGGCCGCTCCTTACCGGCGGAGCCGGGCCAGCGGAATTTGAGGCCCATGACCTTGCCGAGGCCGAACCAGCCTTCGTCGGTGCGCTCTTTGCGCCGGCGCTTTGGCCCCTCCTGCGCCCCCTCCTCGGGAAAGACGGCACGGACCACGTCGCCGACGCGAGCTCGCCACGCCCCACCGCGGCCATGACATCTTCGGCGGTCTTCTGCGACAGGCGCCCGAGCGCCGCGCTCAGACTCTCCTCGCTGAAGGTCTTGTCCCGGCGCTGGAAGGCCCGGTCGAGGATCTCCCGCCCGAGCTTCCCATATTGGGCCCGCACCGCGTCGCGGGTCGCACGGCGGATGGCCGAGCGCGCCTTGCCGGTGACCGCGAGGCTCTGCCAGGCGACCGGCGGCGCTTGCGCCGTCGAGCAGATGATTTCCACCTCGTCGCCGTTGCGGAGCGCCGAGGCGAGCGGCATCGGCCGGCCATTGATCTTGGCGCCAACGCAGGTGTTGCCGACATCGGTGTGCACCGCATAGGCGAAGTCGATGCAGTTCGCCCCACGCGGCAGCGCGATCAGGCGGCCCTTGGGCGTGAAGCAAAACACCTGGTCCTGAAACAGCTCGAGTTTGGTGTGCTCGAGGAACTCCTCCGGATTGTCGCCGTCGAGCAGCATGCCGACGAGATGGCGCAACCAGCGATAGGCGTTTGAGTCTTGCGACGGGACCGCCTTGCCGTTGGCGCCGTTCGTGTCCTTGTACAGCGCATGCGCGGCGACGCCGTATTCGGCGATCGAGTGCATCAGCTCGGTGCGGATCTGCAGCTCGACACGCTGATGCCGGGGACCGACGATGGTGGTGTGGATCGACTGGTAGTCGTTCTGCTTTGGATTGGAGATGTAGTCCTTGAACCGGCCCGGCACCGCGTGCCACGTCGTGTGCACGACGGCGAGCGCATGATAGCAGTCGGGGACCTCGGGGACGACGATGCGGAAACCGTAGATGTCGGAGAGCTGCTCGAGCGAGATCTGCTTCCGCTCCATCTTGCTCCAAATAGCGTAGGGCTTCTTCTCGCGGCCGGCGACGATGCAGCGGACCTTCGCCTCTTTGAGTTTGGTGATGAGCGCGCCCTCGATCTCGTCAATCAATCCTTGCGTGTGTGCGCGCAAGATCTTCAAACGCTCGACCACGGCGGCATAGGCTTCCGGATTGAGCCAGCGGAAGGCGTGATCCTCAAGCTCCTCGCGCAACCACTGCATGCCCATGCGGCCGGCCAACGGCGCATAGATGTCCATGGTCTCCTCGGCGATGATCTTGCGCTTCGCCGGCTTCATGTGCTCGAGCGTCCGCATGTTGTGCAGACGGTCGGCGAGCTTGACGAGCAGAACGCGGATGTCGCTGGAGATGGCAAGCAACAGCTTGCGGAAGTTCTCGGCCTGCTCGGCCTTCTTGGTGACGAGGTCGAGCTTCTTGATCTTGGTCAGACCGTCGACCAGCGTGCCGATCTCGGCCCCGAACATCGTGTCGATCTCGGTCCGCGTGACGTCGGTATCCTCGATGGTGTCATGGAGGAGCGCGGTGGCGATGGTCGCGTCGTCGAGACGCATCTCGGCGAGGATGGCGGCGACTTCGAGGGGGTGAGAGAAATACGGTGCGCCCGACGCGCGCTTCTGATTGCCGTGCGCCTTCATGGCGTAGACATAGGCGCGGTTCAGCATCGCCTCGTCGGCGGTGGGTTGATAGCTCAGCACACGCTCGACCAGCTCGTATTGGCGGGTCATGGGGCGTGCCTAAGGAAGACTGTCGAACGCGGCACCATCGTCGCCCCGGCGCAAGCCGGGATCCAGGTCAGCATGATCGAAACCGGTCTCTGTGGATTCCGGCATTCGCCGGAACGACGTCGCGGCGAGGCAATATGAAACGCGCCGCGCTCTAGGGTCTCGTCAGGCTCAGCGTGCGCGCGGTCCCGCATTCGAGCCATCCGAAGCGCCTGTGTCGCCATCCGGCGCAACAGCTCCTCCTCGGTCATCTTGTCGATCGCCGTGTCGTTCGACTGATCGTCCTGGCCGAGGACGGGCATCCGCGTGTCCTGCGACAGCATCGGCACGGCTTCCGCCTCGGGCTCATCCACTTCGACGTATTTCTGCATGGAGTGGATGAAATCTTCCTTGAGGTCGTCGGTCGCAATTTTCTTCTCGGCAATCTCACGCAGCGCCACCACCGGGTTCTTGTCGTTATCCCGCTGCACGGCGATCTGGGCGCCGGCGGAAATGGTGCGGGCGCGATGGCCGGCGAGCAGGACGAGCTCGAAGCGGTTCGGAATCTTGTCGACGCAGTCCTCGACGGTGACGCGAGCCATGAGGTGATCCTTTTGAAATTGGGCAGATTTAGCCCCTATTTATGCAGTTCGCGGCGGGCATGCAAGCCGAACCGCAGCTCAAAGCTTACGCATCACTTGGCCTTGGCGGCCGCCGGCGGCTTGGCGCCACAGCTCCCGCGCGGTCCGTTTCAGCACCGGATGGCGCCAATCCGGGGCGATGTCGAGCAGCGGCCGGAGCACGAAAGGCCGCTTGTCGATCCACGGATGGGGCAGAACAAGGGGTCTGCGCCCTGCCCGGGCGAATCGGGGGCGGCCTCGCCGCCAATGCTTAACGAGCCCCTTGTGGTCGAGAATGTCGATATCGAGGGTGCGCGGCCCCCACGGGCTGCCGCCCCGGCGCCCGGCCGCCCGTTCCACCCGCTTCAACAGCCGCAGCAACGCCTCAGGACCCAGATGCGTATCGAGGACGGCTGCGGCGTGACGTAAGGCGGCTGCCCGGCGCGACCGACCGCCGCAGTCTCAAAAAGGCCTGAGACCGCCTCGACCGTCACGCCCGCACCCGTGATCTCGCGCAAGGCCCGGGTGATGGTGTCGGCGGGACTGCCCCAGGGGCCGGGATAATTTGCGCCCAAACCTACCAGTGTCTTGCCACGCGTGACCAATTGCGGTGAGCCCTCGTCATACTTATGTTGTCTACAAAGACCTTTATGCGTTTGTTTCAAGTCGACCATATTTGCAGTGTTAGGACGCTCAATGCATTTTTATCCCAATGAGCGCATCGCGCTCTTTATTGACGGCGCCAATCTCTACGCAGCCGCGAAATCCCTCGCCTTCGACATTGATTACAAACGGCTTCTGAAGCTGTTCGGCAGCAAGGGGCAGCTGGTGCGGGCGCTGTATTACACCGCGCTCATCGAGGATCAGGAATATTCGTCGATCCGGCCGTTGGTCGATTGGCTCGACTATAACGGCTACACCATGGTGACGAAGCCGACCAAAGAGTTCGTCGATGCGGCCGGGCGGCGGAAGATCAAAGGCAACATGGATATCGAGCTTGCGGTCGATGCCATGGAGCTTGCCGAGCATCTCGACCATCTCGTGCTGTTCTCCGGCGACGGCGATTTCCGGTCTCTGGTGGAAGCGCTCCAGCATAAGGGCAAGCGCGTCAGCGTCGTATCCACGCTTGCCACCAACCCGCCCATGGTCGCCGACGAGTTGCGCCGTCAGGCTGATCAGTTCATCGACCTCGCCAATTTGCAAAACGAGATCGGCCGCGACCCAGCCGAGCGCGGCCATCGCGAGCCGCGCCGGCGCCAGGATCCCGAGCCGCTCGACGAGTTCGAGTCCGAGGATTTGATCGAGACCTGATCGTAGTTTGACGCGAGCGTCTGGCGTTGCGGGCCGCGCGGCGCTAGGCATAGCCATGCCGCTCGCCGACATCGCTTCGCCAGCCCCAGCCGAACCGGCGCCGGATTGCGCGCTTTGCCCGCGCCTCGTGGCATTCCGCCGCGACAACGAGGCGGCCCATCCGGATTGGTTCAATGGGGCTGTACCTTCCTTCGGTCCCGAGACGGCCGCGCTCCTCATCGTCGGGCTGGCGCCGGGTCTCAGGGGCGCCAACCGCACCGGGCGCCCTTTTCTCGGCGACCATGCGGGGGAGCTTCTTTACCGCACGCTGCTCAAGACCGGCCTCGCCCACGGCACGCATGACGTGGACGCCCCGGAAGCGCTCGAGCTGGTCGACTGCATGATCACCAATGCGGTGCGCTGCGTGCCGCCGCAGAACAAGCCGAAGCCGGACGAGATTGCCGCTGCCGCGCCTTTCTCGTCGCCGCATGGCGGCGTACCGAATTTGCGCACGCTGCTCGCCATCGGCCGCATCGCCCATGACAGCATTCTCGAAACATTTCAGTTGAGAAAGCGCGACTTCCCGTTCGCGCACGGCGCGCGCCACGACCTTCCGGCCGGGCTCATTCTGTTCGACAGCTATCATTGCTCCCGCCAGAACACGAACACGGGGCGGCTCACGACGCCCATGTTCGAGGCGGTGGTGGGCGCGGCCGCGGAGAGCCTCGCGCGCTAGTCTCTTTGCGGCTTGGTGCGGCTTGCTGGCAGGGGGCAAGTCGGGCATGCTCGCAAGGATCATCTATTGCAGCGAGGCGTCCTCATGGCGGGGTTGGAAATCTCACCGACCAAAGTCGGCTTTGTCATCGTTAAGGCGCGGGAATGTGCCGCCAAGGTCGGCGCTTGGGACGACGGCGCCACCTCCGACCATGACGCGGATTCGATCCTCGAATCCTTCTCCGACGATGCGACCTTGGCCGAGCTCAAGGAGTTCATCCACGATCTGAACGAGGACGAGCAAGTGAGCCTGGTGGCACTCGCTTGGATCGGCCGCGGCTCGTTCGGCCCGGACGAGATCGACGATGCTTTGGAGACCGCCCGCGCCGAACGAACCAACCGCACCGCGGACTATCTCATCGGCATGCCGCTTCTGTCCGACTATTTGGAAGAGGCGCTCGACCGGCTCGGCTATTCGGTGGAGGACGCCGAAGACGACGCCATGGGGGACTGAAGGCGCTTTACGCCTCTTGCTTCAACCAGGCCAGAATCTCGCCGGCGTGCCCCGCGGGGTCCATCACCGGATAGAACACCCATTCGACTTCACCGTCGCGCAGCATGAGTGTGAGTCTTTTCAGGTAGCTCTCGCCGCCGGTTGTGAAACTGGGTAAGGCGAAGGCCTCGCTGAAGCTGCCATGCTCGTCGCTCAGGATCGGGAACGGTAGGCGCAGGCGCTCCACTGCTTCCTGCTGGTAGTCCGTGGTTTGACGGCTTAGGGCGAAGATGCGCGCGCCGTGCCGGGCGATTTCCTCGGAGAGATCGCGAAAACCCTCTAGCTCAGGCGTGGAGCCATGGGCCCCGTGGATGTCGTCCCAGTGGGGCGGGTTCGGCTGCCCGGGGCGTCCGGTCCAGGGGTAGACCGCGAGTACGCTCCGGCCGGTAAGCGTGGCGAGATGCACGCGGCCGCCGTCCGTCGACGGTAGGTCGATCGGCGGCAACAGCATGCCGGGTGTGACGTGGTCGAGCCCGCCGTCTTCCATATCAGCCCTTCTCCCGCATGAGCCGGCCCTTCTGGCGCTCCCAATCGCGCTTCTTCTCGGTCTCGCGCTTGTCGTGGAGCTTCTTACCGCGCCCCAAGCCAAGCTGGATCTTGGCGATGCCACGGGCGTTGAAATAGAGCCTCAGCGGCACGAGCGCCATGCCCTCGCGCTGAATGGCGCCGAGGAAGCGCGCCGCCTCGCGTGCATGCAGCAGAAGCTTTCGCGGCCTGGTCGGCGCGTGGCCGTCCCGGGCGGCGCCCGGATATTCGGCGATATGGGCGTTGATCAGATAAAGCTCGCCGTTTTCGTTCGAGGCATAAGACTCCGCGATGGTCGCCTTGCCTTGGCGCAGCGACTTCACCTCGGAGCCCGTCAGCACGAGGCCCGCTTCGAGCGTCTCACCGATCTCGTAGCTGTAGCGGGCTTTTCGATTCTCGGCGACGAGCTTGCCGCTGTCGCGCTTCGGCGCCATGTCGCGATCCTCTGGCCTTAGGCGCCCGCGAGGCCGACCGCCGCCAACGCCTCATCAACCCGCTTGCGCGAGCTTTCGGCGATCGGTGCCAGCGGCAACCGCGTAACGCCGGAGCAGAGGCCGAGCTTCTCGGCCGCGTATTTCACCGGGCCGGGATTGGCTTCGACGAACAAGGCTTCATGTAGCGGCAGTAGGCGATCCTGCAACTCGAGCGCCCGCTTGTAATTTTGGGCCAAGCAAGCGAGCTGGAACTCCGAACAGAGTGCCGGCGCCACATTGGCGGTGACCGAGATGCAGCCCTGTCCGCCATGGGCCATGAAGCCGAGCGCCGTGGCGTCCTCGCCCGAAAGCTGGATGAAGTCGTGACCCATGGCGGCGCGCTGCAGGCTGACGCGGGCCATGTTGGCGGTCGCGTCCTTCACCCCGACAATGTTCTTGAGGTTGAACAGCCGCGCCATGGTGTCCACCGACATGTCGACGACGCTCCGGCCGGGAATATTGTAGATCACGATCGGAATGTCGGCGGCGTCGTTGATCGCCTTGTAGTGGAGGTAGAGCCCCTCCTGGGTGGGCTTGTTGTAATAGGGCGTCACCACGAGGGCGCCGTCGGCGCCGGCTTCCTTGGCGTGTTGCGTGAGCGCGACGGCTTCGCGTGTTGAATTCGAGCCGGTTCCCGCGATGACCGGCACGCGGCCTCCGGCCGCCTCGATGCACAGCTCGATGACGCGGCGATGCTCGTCATGGGTTAGCGTCGGCGACTCCCCGGTGGTGCCGCACGGCACGAGGCCGTGCGTGCCCTGGTCGATCTGCCACTCCACGAGTTTGCGGAAGGCGGCCTCGTCGAGCGAACCATCCTTGAAGGGCGTGATGAGGGCCGTGATCGAGCCTTGAACGGCGGCATGGACAAAGCGAAAGCTCCTAGGGGCAAGCACTGGATTATGGGGGACCGGGTGCAAAAAGTCGGGCGGACAATAGGGTCTGACGGTTGAGGCGGCAAGCCAGCCTCCCGCTCGCGCGCCACGTTAGGGATAAAGCCGGCGGGGCGCCACGAGTCTCTACTCGCGGAAATAGCATGGTGGGGAACAGCTTAGCCAATTCTTCTCAGGGATCTTCTAACCTTGGACAAGCCGGTTTCAGTCATTTTTCCGCCGGAATCTTTCAGACATTGTTCAATTTAGGTACACTGCTGTGGACTTTATCGTCGCGGCTCCCCGGTCGGGGGACGTCCTGACCGCTAGACGCAGGTCGTAACCGGTACCGATCGACGAGATGAAACGCATTCGCGCGCATAATCTATCTGTTGCTGTCGCCTTGGCTTGCGTCGTCGCACCCGGCATGTCCGTGGCCGCGCCGGACCTGGTCTCGCTGCCGGACCGCAACCCGGAGCGCCCGGTCCTCACGGCCGAGCAAGTCCCTGCCAGCCAAGAGGCTGCTCCCTCCGCACCGGACACGGCTCCGGCCGCAGCGGAGACGGCGTCGACCAGCGCCGAAGCGACGCCCGATCCGGGCGCCGTCCCCGAGTCAGACGCAGCGCCAAAGACGGACGCGACGGCCGAAGCGGCAACCGAGAGCAGCGACACCACAAGCGTCGCGGCGATCCCTGCCCCCGGGAGCAATCCAGCGAAACCGGAAGAGCCCGCGGAGGCGACCGAAGCGCCGGCCGTAGAGGAGGCGCAAGCCCCCTCGCCCGAGATGGTCAAGGTCCCGCCGCCCGATATCAACCCGAACCGGGGCTCGCCCATGGATCCGCCGGCGCCGGAGCCAGCGCTCGACTATGCCGCGGTCCTGAAGCCGCTGCTCTCCTACGATCTCGGCTCGTCGGATGAGAGCCGCATGCGGTTCGTCATGCGCCACAAAGGCAGCATCGACGAGACCGCGGCGAAGATCTCCGACTCTGCCGTGCGCGATTTCGCTCTGTGGTATCGCTACAAGCACAATAAGAGCACCGTGCTCGACGCCGAAGCGGTCGAGGCGTTCCGGATCGCGCACCCGGACTGGCCCGGCCAGGACGACCTCCGGGAGAAAGCCGAGACGTCGCTGTTCCTCGGCGAAGCGTCGCCCGAGCAGATCAAGGCGTTCTTCGGCGCCTCGGCCCCGCAGACCGGCGCCGGCAAGGCCGCCCTCGCCAGCGTTTATCTGAAGGACGGCAATGAGGCGGCGGCGGAGGACCTGGTCGTCTCCGCCTGGCGCGATCATCGGCTCAACGAGCCCGTCGAGAAGAAGATCCTCGACAATTACGGCAAGATGCTCACCGTCGAGCATCACCGCGCCCGCATCGATCAGCTGCTCTATCCCGACAAGCAGTCGGTGACCAAGGACGCGTTGCGCATCGCCAAACTGCTTCCGCCCGACGAGCAGAAGAAGGTGGACGCGCGCATCGCCGTCATCAAACGCGGCGGCAATGCCGGCAAGTTGCTCGACGCGCTGCCCGACGACGCCGTCAAGGCCGACATCGGCCTGCGCTTCAACAATATTCAGTGGCTACGGCGCACGAAGGACAAGGACCAGCGTCTGATTGCCTTCAAGCTGCTGCTCGACGCTCCCCTCGAACCGAATGTTCTGCTCGATCTCAACGAATGGTGGATCGAGCGCCGCATCAATGTCCGTGCCGCGCTCAACGACGGACATCCGCGCACAGCCTACGAGATCGCCGCCAAGCACGGGCTGGCCTCGGGCGACTCGTTCATCGAGGCCGAGTTCTTGGCGGGCTGGGTGGCGCTGCGCTATCTGAACGAGCCCAATACGGCGCTGCGGCACTTCCTTGCTCTGCGTAAGGCGGCGACGGACTCGCGCAATATCGCACTCGGCGAATATTGGCTCGGCCGCACGGCCCTGGCGCTGGGCGATCGGGCCTCGGCCGTCATTCACTTCCACGGCGCCGCCAAATATCCGCAATACTTCTACGGGCAGCTCGGGCGCCAGGCGCTCGATCCCCGCCCAGCCCGGCTCGAGGTCACCTCCACCCCAGTACCGACGCAGGCCGACATCGACCGCTTCATGTCGCGGAACGGCGTGCGCGCATCGGCATCGCCCGGGCGGCTAAGATGGAATGGGTCACGCCGCAGTTCTTCCTGGCGCTGTCGCGGACCCTGGACAACGCCGCCGAGGTCGTGCTCCTCGCCGAGCTCGCCAAAGCCATGGACCGGCAGCAGATAGGCCTCAGGCTGGCGAAGATCGCCTTCAACCGCGACCTACCGCTTGGCGACTATGCCCTGCCCGTCGGCGTGATGCCCTCCTTCAAGAGCCTGCTCGAAGAGCGGGTCGATCCGGCGCTGGTCCATGCGCTGTCCCGCCAGGAGAGCGAATTCATGCCGGCGCCAAGAGCCCGGTGGGAGCCAGCGGCCTGATGCAGCTGATGCCGGCGACCGCGCGCGGCATCGCCCGGCGCTACAAGGTGCAGTACTCGCAATCGCGCCTGACCAACGCCGCCTACAATCAGCAGCTCGGCGAAGCCTTTCTGAACGACCTGATAGACGGCTATAGCGGATCGTATTTCCTGGCGCTCGCCGCCTACAACGCCGGTCCCGGCGCGTCAAAGAATGGATGGAAATTTACGGAGACCCGCGCAACCCGGACGTCGATCCCATCGATTGGATCGAGCGCATCCCCTTCACCGAGACGCGGCGCTACGTCATCAAGATCATGGAGACGTTGCAGCTTTATCGCTCGCGGCTGGCCGGCCCCAAGGACGCGCTCCACCTGGTGCAAGATCTCAATCGCGGCCGGCGCGTGCCGTCGTCGGAAACGGCATCCGTCGTCCCGGCCCCAGCGTCGGCGGTGGCCAAGCGCCTTGAGGCGCCACCAGGGTTCCGGGTTGACTTTTCGAGGCTTGCTCCCCCATCAACTATGCTCAACACTGCGGGCCGTGCGCCGCAAGCGCGCATCCGCAGATCCAACTACGCTCCCAAGGTTGCTGCACTGAAAATGCCAGAGCTTGATAGCAAGCCGTGGCGCGACATCTTCTATGAGTCGTTCGACGACCTTAGACTTTACGCGCGCCACTATCCCGCACCGGATGACAAGTTCCGGAGTGTCATCTGTTTGCCGGGCCTCACCCGCAACTCGAGCGACTTTCATACGCTGGCGACCTATCTGTCGACACATCCGGAGAAGCCCCGCAATGTCTATTGCCTCGATTATCGGGGGCGCGGCCGGTCGCAGCACGACAGCAACTGGCGCAACTACGTGCCCTATATCGAGCTCCTCGACACGATCGACTTCCTGACGGTGCGCGGACTGCACCGGGTCGGGATCGTCGGCACGTCGCGCGGCGGGATTATCGCCATGATGATGGCGCGCCTCAGGCCGACGGCCATGGGGGCGGTGGTGCTCAACGACATCGGTCCGGTCATCGAGACCCGGGGGCTGGCGCGCATCGTGAGCTATGTGGGCCGCATGCCGGTGCCCAAGACCTGGGCCGACGCGGTGATGATCATGCGGGAGATCAATGGGCGCGGGTTCCCCGACTTCACCGACGGCCAGTGGGACAGCATGGCGCGCGGCGTATTCGAGGAGCGCAAGGGACGCCTCGTCCTGTCCTACGACCGGAAGCTCAGCCGCGCCATGGGAACCATCGATTTGAGCCGGCCGGTGCCCGATCTATGGCCGCAATTCGTCGCGCTGGGGCAAGTCCCGGCCTTCGTGCTCAGGGGCGAGCACTCAGACGTGCTGAGCCCGGAGACGCTGGAAGAGATGGTGGAGCGGCACCCCAACTTGCGGGCCATGACGGTGTCCGAGCAGGGCCACGCGCCCGTGCTGCAAGAGCAGGAGCCGGTCGAGGCGATCGGCTCCTTCTTCGCGGTCAACGATTAGATCGAAGGCGCCTACTGGGTGTCGAGCAGCGGCAGAAGGGGCGGCAGCTCGCGCTTCATCTTGCCGCCATTGGTCCGCGCGTACTCCTTGATGCGCGGGAGAACTTGCGCCGCCACATCACGCGAGGCGCTTGCCTCTTTCCACTTGATGCTCTCCGAGGTGGAGAACAGCTTGGGCAGATCGCGCCGCAGCTGATAGGACACGGCGACGGCGGTGCCCTTGTCGGGCGCAACACCCTCGATGGTGACGGCGAGGCCGGACATGGCGACCTTGCCGGATTCCAGCCGGCTCAACGCGCGCAGCGCGGCGGTCACAGCCTCGTCCCAATTCTTCGGTGCGCCGGAGGCAACCTCAAGCCGATCGTCCAGCCCCGGCCGTTCGAAGATCTGGCGGGACAGATCGCGCAGTTGCTTGCGGGAGTCCTCACTCGGCACGCTGCCGGCGAGGCTCAGCGCGTTGGTGCCAAGATCGGCGGTGAACACGAACGGATCGGCGATCGGCGGGCGCACGTTGTCGCCCTTGACGACGAGACCGGTCGGCAGCGGACCGGCAAGCGCTTTCTTGATCTCGACATAGTCGCCGGCGCTGCGCGCCTCGCCCGAAACCCTGAGACCGACATTGAGCAACCGCACGGATCCGCGCTTCAGATGCGCAAGCTGCTGCAGCCCGAAGCTCACCGCTCCGAGCCACTGCTCTCGCGGCGGACCGCCTTCGACGATCCGCAGGCGATCCTCGACCACGAGATCCGGGAAGTTCGCCTTCACCATGCCGAGCATGGTGCGGCGGTCTTCCTCGGAAGGCGCCACGCCACGCAGGCGAAGCCCCGACTCCATCCGGGTCGCCGACCACACATAAGCCGTCTGCTGCGGCTCGGTCTTGGCCCCGGCGAGGACCAGGGGACGCGCGGCGGCGGCGCCGCTCTTCAGCGCAGGATCCGGACAAAAGCCAGCATGCGCCCCGAAGGCGGCGAGCACCATAAGCATCGCTGCAAGGCCGATCAGGTGTCTCGACCGGAATCCCAACATGGAACTCTCACTCTTCTTGGCGCGCCGCTCGGCTTGACTGCCTTGTTTATTCACACCCTTGGTAACCCCGTCTTGTCGCGGTCTCTAAGAAGCACGCACGGCCTAAAGCCCGAGGCCGTCAGCCTCTTGGCTTTCGACCT
This sequence comes from Methyloceanibacter superfactus, assembly GCF_001723305.1. Taxonomy (GTDB): domain Bacteria; phylum Pseudomonadota; class Alphaproteobacteria; order Rhizobiales; family Methyloligellaceae; genus Methyloceanibacter; species Methyloceanibacter superfactus. The sequence goes on along the minus strand of NZ_LPWF01000036.1, from coordinate 38,021 downwards.
GCTGCCTCGAACGCCCTGAAGGATCGGTCCCCCGCGCCGGGGGTCGCTCCCCTGATGCGTGACCACCGAACTATAAGGCATTGGAAGATACGGTTCTAGGTTTCCTTTGGCACGCCGCACAGATGCGGTGGGCTGCCGCAGCAACCGCATGCATTTACCTTGCGCCCCGATAGGAAAAAGCCAGCGGACTATTGGAAGTGATGCGCAAGTCCAATGATACCAATGGCGATGAGATAGATCGCCACGACGTAATTCAAGATGCGCGGCATCAGCAAGATGAGAATACCGGCGATCAATGCGATGAGCGGGTTCAGCAGAACTGGATCCATGGCTGGCAAGGGTTCCCTCCCGTAAAAGGGCCCGCGGGCCCGATTCGTCTGACTGACAGCAAAAGCATAAGCGATCCGCGAGGACTTGTCCTCGACGGAAACTCCCGCTATGGGCCGTCCAGGCCGTTTCCCTGATCTTCAAACCGGCCTTTGAGCACCTATATATCTTGTCTTGCCTTTGCCGTTTTTCACGGCAAAGGGTAAGGGCTTCGGCTGGGCGTATGGGGACCGGCCGGTCCCGTGGCCGCAGGGGGTAAGCAGCAGCATGACTGTCGACGATCCAGGTTTTTGGCTCGCCGTTTTACAGATTATCTGGATCGACCTTCTGTTGTCGGGCGACAACGCTGTCGTCATCGCGCTCGCTTGCCGCAAGCTCCCTCCCAGCCAGCGGGCCTGGGGCATCGCGCTCGGAACTCTCGTCGCCATCGGCCTGCGCGTCATCTTCACCGGTTTGGTGACGACGCTCATGACCATGCCGTTCGTGAAGCTGATCGGCGGCCTTCTCCTTATTTGGATCGCCATCAAGCTGCTCGGCGGCGAGGAAGAGAATGAGGGCGCCAATATCGAGCCGGTCAACAATCTCTGGCATGCGGTCAAGATCATCGCCATCGCCGACGCGGTGATGAGCCTCGACAATGTCATCGCCATCGCCATGGCGTCGCGCGGCAATTATGCGCTCCTGATGTTCGGATTGGCCGTCAGCATCCCGCTCATCATGGCCGGCGCGGCCATCGTCATGGCGCTGCTCGAGCGCTACCCCATCATCGTGTGGGCCGGCGCGGCGCTCCTCGGGTGGATCGCCGGCGAGATCATCGCCAAGGATCCGCTGGTTCTGGGACATCTCGATCCCGCCTCCGCCCACACCGTCGGCTTGGTGGGGGCGACGTTCGGAGCCGTGTTGGTGTTGAGCGCGGGGCTCGTCCGGCGACGATGGCTCAGACGCAGCGCGCCGGATCAGGCTTAGCGCCAAGCCCGGCCCGCGGTCGTTAGACCAGGCTGCTTGGCCGCGACTCCACGGGTCACCTTAACCTGCGACAGGCCGACCCTTCGGATCTCCCTTCTCCAATTCGAGCACGGCGTTGATCTCCGCTCCCACCAGCACGATGAAGAACGAGAGGTAGAGCCAAAACATCAGGATGATCACCGCGCCGAGAGAGCCGTACATGCGGTCGTAGTGAGAGAAGTTGGAGACGTAGTAGGAAAAGCCGAGAGACGCGACCAGCCATACGGCCGTGGCGAAGATCGCCCCGACGCTGACCCATCGCCATTCCGCCCCCTGGCGGCGGCTCGGACCGAAGCGATAGATCAGGGCGAGCAGAGACATCACGAGAAATGCGAGGAAAGGCCAGCGCCCGATCTTCACGATCGTCGCATAGGCAACGGAGTGGCCGGTATCGGCAAACAGGATGGGCACATAGACGATGGCGAAGAGCATCGCCACGCCGCCGAGAATGCCGATGAGGGTGTAGCCGAAGGCGGTCAAATGATACCGCAACAGGCTGCGGTGCTCGGGTTCGCCAAAGGCGATCGTCAGCGCGGAGAACATGGCTTGCGTGCCGAGATTGGCGCTCCACAGCGCGATGGCGAGGCTAAGCCCAAAGCTCCAGCCCAGCGTCTTATCCGAGGTCTGCGCGATCCGGTGGATTTCGCCGATGACGATGTCATAGGCCTGAGCCGGCAGCACGGTCGCGAGCATGCCGAATCGCGGCTCCACGCTCGCCGGATCGGTGGTGAGGCCGAACAGCGAGATCGAGGCGGTCAGCGCCGGGAAAATGGCAAACATGGCGTAGAAGGCGCAGCCCGCGGAAACCACGGAAAGATTGTCGCTGCCAATCTTCTGCCCCACCCTTTGCACGATTTGCCACCATCCCTTAAGGGGAGTGGTGTAGGGACGCGTGGCGCCGATTGAGGCTGTATCCGGCTTGCTGTCCATGGCCTATGAAGGATCGTCAGGATGCCCAAAGACAAGCAGATAATGGGCAGAGCCTAAGAGCAGGTTTCCCGCCAGGCCTCGGACGTCGAGGGCTCGGGCCCACATTTGGAAGGGAGTTCGACAATGCGCCGCATCCTTGCCGGCATGGTTCTCGCCTTGATCTTGACCGGCTGCGACGCGGACGACGCGTCCGACGAGAAGGCAGCCGAGGCCGAGAAGGCACCCGGGGCCGAGCAGACCATCGAGATCGAGAAGACGCTTGAGGTCGAGAAGGCCGCCGAGGCCGAGAAGGCCGCCGAGGCCGAGAGAGCAACTGAGGCCAACCAGGCGTTCGAGGAAGGCACGGCCGCTTACAAGAGCGGTGACTATGCGACGGCTCTGCGCTTGCTCGAGCCGATCGCGGAGCGTGGCTCTGTGCCGGCGCAAATGCTGGTCGGCGTCATGTATTTCGAGGGCCAAGGCGTTCAGCGCGATTACCCTCAAGCGCTGAAGTGGTATCGCCTCGCCGCGGAGCAAGGCGCGCCCAAGGCGCAGACCATCGTCGGCAACATCTACTTGCAAGGGAACGGGGTCTTCCCCGATGACAACGAGGCGGTGAAGTGGTTCCAACTTGCGGCCGAGCAAGGAGACGCGGAAGCCCAAAACAATCTCGGCGTCATGTACGCCAGCGGCAAGGGCGTACCGCAGGACTACGTTCAGGCGCTCGTATGGTTCAGTCTCGCAGCCGCGCAGTCTTCGAACCCGGATCAACCGAAAGGCAGCAAGGACGCCGTCAAGAATCGTGATCGTGCCGCCTCTCAAATGAGCCCGGAGCAGATCGCCGCGGCGCAGAAACTGGTGAGCGAGTGGAAGCCGCGGCCAGCCGCCCAGTAGGCCGATCTATACCCGGGGCGGCATAGACAACGGTCTATGGCTCCCAAAGCGTCGGCCGGACTTTGGCCGCGTATCAATCAGGAGGGGTGGCCGAGTGGTTGAAGGCACCGGTCTTGAAAACCGGCAGGCGCGCGAGCGTCTCGTGGGTTCGAATCCACCCCCTCCGCCATTGTGTACTTTAACATACTCTGATTATTATTATTTTTTGTTGCTCTCCGTTTCTACACACACTTCTACCCACATCTTTTTCAGGGTTCTTGCTGTCCGGCTATTGCCTGTTAACCGCTGGGTCGCTGGTTCGAGTCCGGCCCGGGGAGCCAATAAAATCATAGGATTATAGGCCGTCTCGACCAATCAGTTCGCTGTTGGCAGCTCTACATGTACGCCATGTTGTACGGCGAAGGCGCCAATCGGCTTCAGGGTAGAAGTATGAGTGGCGGGGGCGGATCCAAGGGCGGCAACTCTGGGGGATTGCCTGTTGCTACGCGCCGCATGTAGAGCGCGACTTGCCAATATCCGTCACCACAGAGTGTTTCAGGTGAAGTATGCTCAGCGTCCAACGCACTCGCCATTTTGCTGGTCCATCGACCACTCGGCAACTGACGAGAAACGTGCGTGACGATATCCATCATCGTGTAGATGGCGACCTTCTCGAGCCCCATCTCGAGCTCGCCTGATGGACAGTCTTCGAAGCCGGCTCGAATGAAAAACCGGCGAAATGAGTCGACCGTCTCTTCACGAGGCAGATCGAGCGGCCATCCCCACTGGTTCTTTTCGTCTGGCCAAATAACACGATTGTTGCGCCACACTGCCCAAGCCAAACAATTGTAATTTGGATCAGCGTTGCTCGTAGGAAAGAAACTGACGCCTTCAACGGCGTTTGGATGCATCGGCGTCATGCAGCATGGGTAAACCCGGCCTGTTCACCCCACGTTAGCCAAGCGGTAGTCATTTCCGGCACTACGCCTCGGCTAGCCGGTGGTACCGGATCTGCTCCCCCACTTAAATCGTGGAGAAGTGGAAACCAATGAACCTCGATTTCTCCACGGCTCATACGATCTAGAATGAAGCGAATGGCGATCTGGCCTAGGCCCTTTATGTCATTGTATCTGGGGTGCCTCGTTATGAGGCCGAGAGACGATTGCCATTCTGTGTCGGCCAGCCATTCGGACACCCACGCGTCAAAAAACAGCCGCCGATCATGATCGAGTGCGGGTGACAAGTAGTCTGGCTGATATTCCGTGACTATGGGTCTTATCAAGAGCGACCGGTCAGGTACCCACTCCTGCTCTGGAGAGGCACAGTATTGCTGTGCAGTCGGGTAATTCGTCAGCAGGTGTATCATATCGGCATCAATATTCATGCTGTCTTCCCCCCGGCGCCTTTTGATTTCTTCTGTATCTCGTCAAGTTCCTCTATTCTCTTCGTGAGCCAATCGCGCAATTCTGCCGCAGCTTGCTTGGACATGATCAAATCCACGTCAAGTTCACGCACGATGCCAAGCTTTCCTTCCGTGTCAATTGGATCAAGTAGGCGACCTTCCGGCGCCACCTCATGCTCCTGTGACTGCGGAATCGCTGGACGCTCGCTATAGACCGAGGCGTGTATAAGTCCACGTGGGGTGATCCCGCCGATTGCACCGTCGACGTGGATTGCCCGAAATTGGGTGCTCTTAAGATAGTAGAAGCGGACCCGTGGGGGAGCATCCGCCATTTTGCCTCTGTCCTTTTCCACCGAGAGTGGCTGGCTTAGCTGAGACGGCCAGAGTCGGCAAGCAATACAAGCTACACCAATTCCCAGGGTTAACCATCAATCAGCGTGGTTTAATCGTAGTGGAGGCCAATTCAGTCGCAGTTTCCGCAATCTCCCTAAAAACGAATGCCAGCTCGTTACCCAGCATATCGTCATCTTCCAAATGGCTCTTCGAGACGGTCAGGCCGATGCTCGCGAGCAAACCCACCCGGTAGAGATCGTGGTGGTGCTCATCAATTTGCACCGCGAGCCAGTTTCCCTGCGCTGCAAGGGGTCTATCTTCATCGACCCTCTGCTTGGTCAAATCCTCCGCGATACAGGCGAGGAGGCTGATCCTTTCGCTCAGCATGCGCTCCGACGGGCGTGGTGCTTCTGACGTGGTATCGCTAAAATTCATCATCGCGGCTTCCTTCCAGGTTGGCGCTTGCAAGTCGCGGCCGAGCACTGAAATCACTCTGTCACTAGCGCGAATCATGAGCGCAGACCGCGCCGACTGCAACGGTTCCACATATCGAACTAAAGGCCTCGCTCGCAGTCCCAAACGGGTGCGGCACGCACCTCCTGTGAATAACGTGGAAATGCTTCGATTCATTCATTGACGAAGCTCGAATCCATCCACGATGCGGCCCGACGCCATTTAACGGAAGGTTCCTCGCGAATTCGATGCCGGATTGGTTTCAGCAATTCCTTAGCAGTGATGAGATGGTGGCAGCCGTAATCGCGGTATTGCTTGCGGCACTTATCGAGATCATCCAGCGCTTTTTTGCACCAAGAGGTCGCGTGAGATGGGCTGTGGCGCATGAGTTCGCATACGAGGTCCGGCAAACCCAAGGCCAGGCGTTGCTCATTCGAACGCGGCACATCTGGATTCAAAATGTAGGTCGTGCGCCCGTTAAAAATCTCGAGGTCGTATTGAACTATCGGCCAGAACACTACGAGGTTTGGCCACAGCGAGCATATTCCGAAGACACCAATCCGGAAAAAAGGCTGGTGGTCAACGTGGCGTCACTAGCGGCCCGGGAGTTCTTCACGATCGGCATGATTTCGGCAACGCAGGAACTACCAGCAGTCATGAATGTGCGGTCATCAGACGGAATGGGGCGTCCTGTGCTGATGGGGCCAACACAAATACAACCGCGCTGGGTCTTAGAGATGCTCAGGTTTCTACTTTTCCTTGGCGCTTTCTCACTCATTTACTGGGCCGTTCGAATTATTCAGTTTTTTTGAGTGCCCCACGTTCAATGTTTGAACGAATGGTGGCGGCGGGCTCCAACCTCCTAAAGCCCACCGCCGCCATCTAAGCGCGCCAAGCCGAGGGATGCTCCGGCTTCGCGCAGCAGCCTCCTAGGACGTGCACACTTGAGAAGCTTGATCGCGTTCGAATCCGCGACGCAACCACCAACGCGCTTGGTGAGATAGAACATCACGTTGGGCTTGTTTGTGAACGGATCGCGAAGCACGCGGGTGCCGAGACGATCAACGATGCGATAACCTCGGCGCCAATTTCCGAAGGCGATCGGAAAGGTGTTCGCGCCGACATTGGGCATGTTCTCATCGATGGCCACCGGATAGCCCAGGAGCATAGGTGGCTGGCCGGCCTGCGTGCTTTCCGTCCAAAGATACTGCGCCGTATCGCCGAGCGACTTCAGCTTGCGGCACTTGCCGGCGAGGGTCGAGTTCATCATCCAACCAACGCCGGGGCCCTGCCGGTAAGCAGGTTTGAGCGCGTAGACCAAATCCGTCAACGCATCGACGCCGTTGTGCGTGCCGTCATTGATGTCTGCGGCGACACCCGATGCCACGTACTGCAAGACGCCAAAGGCCCGCGTGGCGTCGGCGGTCGTTACAGGGTCCTCGAGCTGCAAGAAGCCCTTCGGCTTGTTGATGCCGTTGCCATCGACGAAGGCCGCGCCCTCCTGCACCGCGAACTCATCGATAATGTTGTCGCGGATGAACTGATCGAGATTGAACTGTGAGTCATCGAGCAGCCATTGCGTGATTGATGCATTGGCGTAGATCTCGCCTTCGGGCGGTGTGATCTTCGCCATTTCTGGCGTGCTTGTCTCAGGGCGGGCTTCCGTTTCCCCGACCCAGCCCGAACTCGCTCCGCGGCGGTTCACCAGAAACGAATAACCGCCCTGCCCCTGGCCGAGCGTGATGATCGTCGCCCAGCCGCGCAGCGGCGAGAACTCGAGAAGCTGATTCTGGATCACACCGTCGATCTCCTCGGGCACGCTGTAGCCGCCGTCCGGGTCGCTCGATTCGCGCATGGCGGCTTGCGGCGCACCAGTACGCATGAACTCCACGAGGCGCGCCTATCTCGGCGGTTCTCCGGGCCACTGCCATCGCCAACGCCGCCAACGCGTAGGGCGGCGACAACAGAATTCACTTCGTCCAACGAAGTCCTGAGCGATGCGATTTCCTTGTCCTGCGCACGGGCAATGGCCACGGTCTTCTCTGCCATGTCCATCACCTGATCGGAGACCTCATCGAGCTTAACAGCGGCACCAACACGCTCGCCGCGCTGTGCTGCCCTGACATCCTCGACGTAACCGTGGCTACCGACAACCATGATCCCGCGAGGCAGGCCGTCGCGAGACAAAGTTGCTTTGGGTAGATTTTTTCGGAGACTCATGGTCTCACCCCTTTCTGCAAAAAAGCGTTGCGTCCAAATTGTGCGATCCGTCTCTCCCCTATTTTTGCGAACGCATCGCTTGGCGAGAATGGATCACTCTTGACGCACCACCGATCGCATCGGGGCGGCCGCCGGACGCGAGCGCATCGCGTCAGTTGCGGCATCCGACCAGCACGACACGCGCAGATCGAATCGATATGAGTTGACTCCCTCATGGTGTTCCTCGTCAAGAGTCGCGTTCGCATCTTCAACAGCGTTAGTTCACGGTCGGCGGCGCTGCGTCGGGAGTCTCGGCGAGATTATCGGCGAGATGGCGAAGAAGCTCGGCGCAGGGCGCATTCCGGCGCCCTTCGGAGAACAAGGCCACACCATGCAAGAGCATCGACTCGGCGAGGGCTTGCTCCTTTACCGCCGGCGCAAGCGGCATCGGCTGAGCTAGCCATGTGTCGGCGCACTTTTGGACGTAGCGCAGCGCCAATGATCCTGCCTTCGTCACGTGGTCGTTGTTGTCGTTGTCTGACATTTCGCGTCCTTTCTCTGCTTGAGCGCGGTATTGCGCATCGGATAACTCCCCTGGACCAAAAAAAAATTCCGGCCAATGTGCGACTACAAATTTTGCGTTACACCGCCGGTCAGCATTCGAGGCCTTTTCAACTTTCGACCGCCCCCCTATAGCTTCCGATTCATTTGGCGGTTATGGCGGGGCGCTCTGATCTTGGAGGATACCCATGCGGCGTCCCCTTTCGACTAGCTCCTCGATGGCAGCGTCATCGAGCATTCCATAGCGCACACGTGCGCAGAGCTGCTCCACTTCGTCTGAGGGAATTGCACTCAAGACCTCAAATCCTTGAGGACCGATGCGTTCCGCAATCTTGACTTCAGCTGCTCCGTCCTTCGATCGCCACAGCCTCACTCTTGCCTGCCTTCTGACCGTCCCACTCTCATGCGGTGGTTTGTTTATTACGGTTCTTGATGGTTCTTCCTTATAGGGACGGGCGGCTTGCGGCTTAGGTCCGGGCGCCTTGCGGCTTAGGTCGCTGGCTTCGCTGTCGGTGTCGGCGCAGGAGGCCAATGCCGCAGCTTGCGGCTTAGGTCGCATCTGCAAGAGTAGTAATCAGCCGTTCGCCCGCGGCCGCGGCCGCCTCCGCGGCACCGGCGACAACGCTCGATCAACCCGGCTTCTTCAAGGTCGCGCAAGCGCCGCTGCACGGTGTCTGTGGACTGTTCAGCTTCGCGCGCGATGAGGTCTTGAGACGGCCAACATTTGCCCGTGGGGTCGGCGTAGTTGGCTAGCACAAAGAGGACGCATTTGGCGCTCGTGCTGCCCGTCTTGACGCCACGCGCCCATGCTAAGGCCGGAATGCTCATCCTACCGCCGCCAAGGCTTGCGCATGGAATTAGGCTTAGTGGGCGCGGTCGTGGAACTACCCTGGCGATTGCCGGCGACATGTCCCCCAACGATTTTTGCGGCGAGATGAGGCCGGCGCGCCTTCACGTTGGCGACCGGCTCCCATGAGCGCCGGCCCTCACGATCGCGAACGTCCAGCCGCCGAAACTCGGCCGCCATGCGGCAAAGGAAAGAGAAAACTCCGTCGCGGCACGCCTGCACGCGATCGAAGCGCATTGCCATCACTAGATCGTAGAGCTCGGCACCCCGCTTTGCGCGCCTGTTGTGGAAAGCGGAGCGGCACGCCTGGCCGCAATATGTTTGGCGAGCCTGCGCAGCAAACCGCGCGCCGCATTCGGGACAGAGGCGGTCGCCGCGGCTACCGTCTAAACGCTCCCCCATAGCGGGCCGCTCATCGGCGAGTCTGTTCCGGGTTGAGAGCGTCACCGTGCACCGCCCCGCATCGCTGTAGGATGCGCGCTTGGTTGACGACGATTGCGCTGGTTGTCTGAGGGGTCTCGCAGCCAAAAGAGATTTGCCCGAACCCCGGCCGCCCCCAAAGCGCCGGGGTTCTCGTTTTTTGCTGTCATGATTTTACGCGGCCTTACCTTCGATGCCATCGCGCTCGGCGATGCGGTCGCGCTGCCACGCACTTACTTCAGACTCGATCCAGCCGACTGCGCGCGGAGAAAGCCGCACTTGCTTCGGGAATGTTCCCTTGCCCATCATTTCGTAGATCGTTGCACGGGGAAGTCCCGTGACACGCTGAACATCACCGATACGCATGAAAGTGAGCGAGAGCTCCGCACGATGACCGGTGGCCGCTGTTCCGACGATGACGCCGGCTCTGGTCTTGACCATTTTCCGAACCTCCAAACGTTCCGGGCTCAATTGAACCAGCCCGGACAAGCTCGGAAGCTGCAGCACTCACCTCAATCTAAAAAGTGATGTTTAAAGTGGAAAGTTATCCCGCACGGCCTTCGCTTGGCCGTAGGTAGTACGGGCCCTATCTTTGGCCTCGCCGTTGTAGTCCGGCCAGAGCGTCTTGCCGAGTTTCTGCCAACTAGCGCCACAATCTCGCGCATCGAGAACCCGGAGATAGGTTGGCCAAATTTCTTGGCTCGGCCGGCGCGTGTTCCTCTTACCGTAGGCTTCCTCCTGGAGGGAGAGCAGATAGGTTCGAGCCGTCTCAATCTGAGGGCTAATCGGTACCGATAGGTTGAATCGATAGTCGATCAGGCCGAGTTCCTCTTCCTCTCTCGTTTGGTCGCGCAATTTCTCAGCCATAAGCTCAGATGCTGATTTGGACTTGCCTGCGAGAAACACGCCCATCCTGAAGTGCGATTCGGGATACGACCTACGCGTGAAGCACCAGGCTGGCCTGAACAAGGCGCACCGCGAAATCAAATCGGCCGACATCGAACAACGCGGGTCTATGATTGAGGTGACGCCGAACCTGCGAACCATAGCCAGACCGTCGTCGGTTCTCGCATAGCTCACGCCTTCCTCGCCAAGTTCGATAACCTGAGCTGCGCTTCCCTCAGACCACAAGCGCCACTCTGATCGATAATCAGGCCGCCGACGCAGGAACTCCCATCGCCAAACTGCGTCATCAAGCCGGTGAGGATAGGCCGCCGCGGCGGTCCAGTCGGGTATTCCAAACTTCGCCCGTTTATCAGCGGCTTTCATGCGCGGAGCGGAACCACCACGTTTGCCGAATGTCTGGACTCGCAACAATAGTTTGCCCACGCTTCCATCAACCGCCTCCGCTTTTCGAGCGCGCTCGAGCGCCTATAGGCGGCCTCGGCCTTGTCCTTGAGTTGGTGCGCCAATGCGTGCTCGATGACGTCGCGCGCGAAGTTTGTTCGGTCGCCGGCCCAATCTCGAAATGTTGAGCGGAAGCCGTGAACGGTAAGCCCGTCGCGCAATCCGCGCACCAATTCCAACATCGCCATATTCGACAAGGGCTGCCTGGCTTTTGCTCCGGGGAAGAGATACCCACCCCGCTCAAGCGGCAGCGCCTGAAGGATCTCCACCGCCCGCTTGCTCAGCGGTACCTCATGCTCCTTACTTCCCTTCATCCGATCGGCCGGCACCGTCCAAACGCCCGTCTCAAGGTCGATCTCGGACCACTTGGCCCCGATAGCCTCGCCAGTGCGAGCCGCTGCCAGGATTGTGAACTCGAGGGCGGCGGCCGAGATGCCTTTCTTGCCGCGGAGCTCGGCCATGAAGGCGGGGATATCGTCAACCGGCAGGGCAGCGTGATGCCGAACGCGCTTGGCCGCGCTCTGCCGCGGAAGCGGCTTCCCTTCCTTTACCCATTGAATGACGCGCTCGATGCGCTGCTTCGTCCGCCGGGCCGTTTCGGGCTTTCTTTGCCAGATGCTCGAAAGCGCCTCGGTAATTAGCGCCCCGTCGATTGCGGCGATGGGTCTGCCCCCTAGGGTCGGGAAGGCGTAGGTCTTGAGCGTGCTCGCCCATTGCTGCTTGTGCTTGTCGTTGCGCCAGGTGTCGTTGTGCAACTCTAGGAAGCGCGCAACGGCATCCTTGAACAGCATCATGTCGGCAGTTTCGGCTCGCGCCTCATCGTGTTGCTTGCGCCGAAGCTCGATCGGATCTTCGCCGTCGAGGATGATTTGGCGAGCTTGCCGCGCGCGCTCCCTCGCCTCGGCCAGCGAGACCGTGTGGAGAGCACCTAAACCCATCTGGCGGGCTCTGCCGTGGCGCGTGTATCGAAAAAGCCATGACTTTGTGCCGCCGTCAGCGACTTGCAGCCACAGCCCTAGTCCGTCGCAATAGCGGCCTGGTGAACGGAGCTTCGACACCTTGATCGCCGACAGCTTGTTCGTTTCGCGAGCCATCCCACCGTCCTACCCACAAATCAGTTGTGGATTGTGCTGGACGGAGTCGGACGTGTCTAGACGAGCAGCGCACGATAAATGGCGGAATCAACAGGGTTTTTGGATCGTGTCGGACTATGCCGGCGCTAAAGAAGGTGGCCACCCCCTCCGCCAGCCTTTCGTACCCGCTGTAAGGCCGGCCTCTACGGCCCTGCTCCGTAAGCATCCGGGCCGTAACCGGCGCAGGATCCCTTCATGCGGATATCGTGGCCCAACACCTGGCAGGTGTAGACCTTCTTCTGGGGATTGTTGCGGATCTGCGCGCCCGTCACCTTCCAGCCATAGCTGCGGGCAACGCGCGCGATCTGCTCTTCCTCGCAATAAGGGGTGGCGATCAGCCCGTATTTGCTGACCTGGAAGTTGCCCTTGCACTGGACACGGGCCGCCGCAGGCTCCGCGGCGAAGGCCAACGCCATCATGCCGCCGAGCGCGACCAGTCCGATCCGCAAGCTCTGTGAGCGCATTTTCCTAGCTCCTTCAGTCGATTGAGCCGACTTTAGAGCAAATGGGGTTGACGGATCGTGAGTGCGATAGCGCCCGCGTCACAAGGCCGTGAGCGGCCCCTACGCCTTTCGGAAACCCAGGAAAACGGGCCCTAGACGCCGCCGGACTCGCCGAAGGAGGTATCCGAGCGCGGGGTGCGGCGGGCGGACTGCGGCCCGCCCACGAGCCAGGAGGTGCGCTCGCCCATGCGCGGCACTTCCTCTTGCCTCACCTCTTCGACGCGGTGGGGCAGGACTCTGGCGGCCTGCGATTCTAACTGAGCCACGGTCCAGATCAGCGGCCGCTCAAGATGTTCGGGCAGCACGGTGTGCACGTCCCCCTCGGCTTCGTGCAACTGAGCTTGGTGAGATTGCGCGCATCGCGCAGGCTGGCGCCGCACAGATTGGCGCCGCAGAGAGTGCGCCGGCGAAATCGACACGGTCGAGAAGCGCACCGCTTAGATCGGCGCCTGAGAGATCGGCGCGCTCAAGCCGCGCGTCCCTGAGATCGGTATCGGCAAGGTCGGCGCCTTCGAGGTTCGCCCCGGTCAGCGTCGCGTAGCGCAGGACTGCGCTGCGCAGCCGCGTATGCGCCAAGTTGATCGGGCCGCCATTGATCGGACCGAACTGGCGATCGCCGATGCTGAGAGAGATGCCGACGAGATTCGGCACGATTTGCGGGTTATGCGCCCGCCACTCGTTCCACGGCCGAGGGCCGCAGCGGAGAAGCTCGATATGTTCGGAATCTGCAGTCACAACGCACGCCTACAACACGGAACGCAACACACTCAACGCGACAAATGATACGCACGAATTACTGTACACAAGGTAACGCAGAGGAACGTAGTGCAGGTCCGCTTCCATCCACAAGAGGATGCTAAGCCCGAGGCGCAACTATCAGCACGGTGCCGATAAATCAGGCATCAGAAACGAGAAGAGCCGCCTCGATGGGCGGCTCTTGCTGCATTCTTGGACTGGACCTTGGCGGCGTGGAGTCAGCCGAGTGGCTAGCCACCGATCCGCGCCGTGCCGGAGCGGCCGTCATTGCGAACCCAACGGACACTCGAACCCTGGCGGGTGAGCTTGTAGCAATACTGCTTACTCTCCATCCAGCTCGTCCACTTCTGGCAGAGCTGGTCGTCGGCGACCCACCACTTGCCGGAATCCGACGAGCCGTCGCCCCGCGAGAAGCTCGCGGCCACGGTGCCCATCTTGCCGGTCATGCGCCCGTTGGCGGCATAGCGGATCGGAAGCTCGAATCCGGAAACGTTGGATAAACGGTCTTGCCGCTGATCGCGCTGCGGAGCTCATCGCCGGCGAGGCTGGTGGCTCGGCGCTGAGGGCCGCGGTCGCCGGCAAGGCAAGAGCCGCCGCCAAAAAGAGAGCTTTCGTCGTCATTGCATCCCCATAGTGTCTTGGAACTGTCATGGCGGCGATACCGCCCCGCAAACTTGGTCAATTTGGGGCTAAGCCGAGGGGATTGCGTGACAATCTCAAGGGCGCGGAAAAGGGCTTTGTTAACCCTTGGCGGCCGGTTTCGTCTTTTTTGCCGGTTTCGCCTTCTTGGCCTTCTCGCGGGCGCGGCGCCGCCGGCGCAACGCCAGGACGTTGACGATCTCTACGGCGGCCGAGAAGGCCATGGCGAAATAGATGTAGCCGCGCGGGATGTGGAAGTGGAAGGCGTCGGCCACCAACGCGGCGCCGATCAGGAGCAAGAAGGACAGCGCCAACATCTTGGTCGTGGGGTGCCGTTCGATGAAGGCGGCCACGGGCTCGGAGGCGAGATACATGACGAGAATGGCCACCGCCACGGCGGCGATCATGACCTCGATATGGTCGGCCATGCCGACGGCGGTAATAATCGAATCGACGGAGAAGACGAGGTCGATGATGGCGATCTGAACGATGGCCGCGCCGAGCGACTGCACGACGACATTGCCTCCGTTTTCCCCGTTCTCACCCTCGATGCCTTCGTGGATCTCGCGCGTGCCTTTGACCAGAAGGAACAGCCCGCCAGCCAGCAGAATCAGGTCGCGCCAGGAGAAGCCGAACTCGCCGATGGTGAAGATCGGCGTCGTCATGTGGACGAACCAGGCGATGAAGGCGAGCATGATGACGCGGAAGATGAGCGCCAACGACAGACCGATGCGCCGGGCCATGAGCCGCTGCCCGGCCGGCATCCGCGACACCATGACGGAGATAAAGACGACGTTGTCGATGCCGAGCACGATCTCCATCGCGCTCAAGGCAAGGAAGCTCGCCCAGACATGCGGATCGGTCAGAAAATCGGCGAGAGACATTCGTGTGGCGCCCACGGAGTGAAAACGCAGTCGGCAGCTAATACCGTAGCTGCGGGGCGCGGTCCATGGGGCTCGCATCAAAATGCATGGCAGAGCGGAGGCCTTAGCTCGAGGTCACGCTGCCCGCCGCGGCGGTCGCAGGCCTTCGCCAAAGCCTTCGCGACCCGGCTTGAGAAATTCAACACTACGGAGGTGAAGACCTCCGCCCAGTAGCCTCGCATCCATCCAGAAACGACAAAAGCTCACCGAGGCGGCATGCCTCGATGAGCTTTTTTGTGAGACGGCCCCCTTCCCCTTCTTTGCTGGAGAAGAAAAAGCCGCCGCCCGGGACAGGGCGGCGGCAATCAGGCGAAAGGGGACTGTTCTTTCGTTCGTCGTTCCAGGCTTACCAATCCACCTGGGCGCGCAGACCGACACCTTCGATGGTCGCGCCGTTGTTGGCACCGCCGTCGATTTCGGACTGGCTGACCTGCAGTTTGAGCGCCGTGTAGTCGGTGAGCCACCAGTTGACGCCGATGAGCCAGGTCTTCTGCTCGCCGCAGTCGGTGCAGGTGACGGCATTCGGAGCGGTCGAGGCGTTGATGGCCGCGGCCCCGTCGCTGAGGTCGATGGTGTCGTAACGACCGGCGATCTGCCAGGCACCCCAGCCACCGCTGCCGCCATACACAGGGTTCTTCACCTTGGTACGGCCGAACACGCCCTCGTCGGCTTCGTAGTTCCGCATCTCGCCGGTGATGAACCAGCTCGCGTCGATGTACCAGCCGTTATAGGTCGGGTTCACAGAAGCGATGGTGGTCGGAATTTCCGTCTCGAGCTGAGCGTACTCGCCCTGCACCGAGAAGGACTTCCAAACAAAGGCACCTTCGAGGACGAACATGTCGTCGGAGTCGCCAACCCGCGGCGTGGCAACGAAGCGATCGGCAAGATGCAGATCGGCGCCGTGAGCGCGATAGCGGAACAGCTCGGCGGCCGCCGTGTCCTTCAGCGTGCCGGCATCGCGATGACGATAGCTGGCGCCCAAATGGACGACCGTCGTGTCGTTGTTGATCGGAGCGACGGTACCGCGAGCCGAGAAGGCCGTGGTGTCGTCGAAGTAGGTTTCCTGCTCGCCAGCCGGGGCGCCGTAGTAGCCCGTCTGGAACGACCAATGATCGTTACCGGCGACGATGCCGGCACCAATCTGACGATCGAGGAAGAACGCCTCGGTGAACGCCGCACGCTCCATGAAGGTGATGAAGCGCGAGCTCGTCAGCTCTTCAAGGGAGTTGTAGACGTACTGATTACCGAAGCGGATTTCGGACTTCTCCCAGGGCGCCCAGTTGGCATAAGCCACGTAGGCATCCTTGATCTCGGCAGAGTCACCGGCGAAGTCGACTTCGAACTTGTACTTCCAGTCGTAGAAGACGGTGCCCTCCACGCCGAGACGGGCGCGGCGGAGTTCAACGGCGCTGACGTCATGCTCGCCGGTGATGGAACGGTCCTGGTTGATGCCGTCATAGTCCACCATGATACGGCCGCGGACCTTGAACTTGAACTTGCCGTCGGAGCTGGACAGCTCCGGCGCGCCTTTCCACTTGACCTTGAGGTCCAGGTCGCTGCCGTGGCTGCCCTTGGCGGCGGCGGCGTCCGACTTGGCCTGGTTCACTTGGCGCTGCAATTCGCGCATTTGCTCCTGCATGGCCCGCATTTGGGCCTCAAGAGCCGCGGTATCGGATGCCTTGGCCGCAGTGCCGCCAATGGCAAGAATGCCAAGCGCGCTCGCCCCGGCGAGCAGATAACCGCTAGTTTTCTGTAGTCCCCCGATCATGACCCCTCTCCACTCTGTTAGACGGTGTGTGTTTTGTTAGTCAGTTCAGTCGGTTAGGAGATTTCTCTGTCTCCCATTGTGAATCGTTTAGCCGCGTCCCCACGGCTGACCCTCAACGTTCTATTTCCTGGGCAATGACGCGCTTGTGACAGTGGGACGACGATGGGGATTTCGTAGCTCACTGTTGCCGATTGGCCACGACACGTTGAGACTGAAGATGAACTTGGAGCCGCCCCCTCGGCGCCGTTCGTTCAACACTAGGCTTCGGGCGTGACAGGGGAAATGCGGTCAGTGCCCTGGTCCCCTGGATTCACGCTTTCGGCGATCTGCGACATTCTCGACCGCGCTCCGACAGGTCTCCGGCTGGCCCTAGGGCGCCCCGGAGCCAATGACGGAGAACCCATTTTCCTCGAATCGGCGTCCCGCCTCGGGCGTCCGCAAATAGGCGAGGAAAGCCTCCCCCTCGGGGCCCTTCGCGCGGGCGAGCCGTGCCGCCGGGTAGACGATCGGCGGGTGGCTGTCGGGCGGAAAGGCGCCCAGCACCTTCACGTTGGGATCCGCCTTGGCGTCGCTGGCATAGACGATCCCGAGCGGCGTCTCCCCACGCGAGACAAGGCGAAGCGCGGCGCGGACATTCTCGGCCTGCGCGAGCTTGCCCTTAACTCCATCCCAGACCCCGAGGCTCTCAAGCGCGGCCTTGCCGTATTTCCCGGCGGGCACCGCATCGACGCCGGCAATGGAGAGGCGCCCGTCGCCGAGGGCCTTGGTGAGCGGAAAGCCCGGCGCGATGTCGACCGCTAGCTGCGAGTCCTTCGGCGCGATCAGCACGAGCTCATTCGCCAGAAGATCGAATCGTGTCTTCGGATCGATCAGCTGCCGCTCGGCGACATAGTCCATCCACGCGAGATCGGCGGAGATGAAGACGTCGGCCTCGGCGCCCTGCTCGATCTGCTTGGCGAGCGCCGACGTGGCGGCGAAGGAGATCACCGCCTCATGGCCAGTCTGCTCCTTCCAGTCCGCCGCGACAGCATCGAGCGCGTTCTTGAGACTTGCGGCGGCGAACACCGTGGGGCCCTTGTCCGCGGCCAACGCAGGCTGGGCGGCACTCGTTATCAAGGGCACGGCCAAGGAAAGAGCCAAGGCCATCGCCGACCGGACACTCTTTATGACATTCATCGTCGTTACTCCCGTCTCCTCAGTTCGGTCGTGCGCCGAAATCTCCGTGTCTCAGTCCCCGTCCATCTGGTGGCCGATGCGGGCGAACTCCTCGCGGATGGCCGCGTTGGCGCGGTCGTCGGCACGCCGATAGGCGTCCGCCACGGCACTCCCGAACGCGGTGACCTCGGCCCCGCCGCCGCCGGCGCCGCCGGGCGAGGTGCTGACAAGCGTGCGGCCGAACATTTCGTTGAGGGCGCTGACCAGGAGCCACGCGCGCCGGTAGGACATGCCCATCTCGCGTCCCGCCGCGGAGATCGAGCCCGTGCGCTCGATAGCTTCGAGGAGCTCGATCTTGCCCGGTCCCAAGACGAGTCCGGGACGCACCATGATGCGCAGGCGGGGAAACGGCCGGCCGGCGACGATCTCTGATGGCTTCCCGGCTCGCTTGACCTGTGCGCTGCCGCGCTTGTCTCCTGCGCCAGGCCGGGCTGTGCTCTTCCGCGATTTGATCAGCGCCACGACGAGCCTCCTTTGACTATCGCTATATCTGCCTGAATATAGCGCTACGCAAAGGCTGGTGCCGACCGAATTCATCAGGCGGCGCTTGCTTGCGTTGCGTCGCGGCGTCGCAACCAGCCACACACCAAATCCGTCGCGAAATCCGCATGTTGAGGCGACATAGACCGGCAATTCGCAGCGCAAACATGTTGCCTAACCGAAACGCACGGGGGACATTCCCCTGGACTTGGGACCGAAGGAGCTTGCCCGTGACCGCAAATGATGGCGCGATCTACGACGTCGCCGTCGTAGGCGCCGGCCCGGCCGGTATCGCCGCGGCGTTGGCGCTCGCGCATCTGGGCGCTCGGGTGGCCCTTGTCGGACCGCCGCCGCCGAAGGCCCTACCGGCGCGTCCCGAGACCAGGACGGCGGCTCTGCTCACAAGCTCCGTCGACTTCCTGAAGCGGTTGGAGGTGTGGGAGCCGCTCATCCCGCATGCGGCGGCGCTCAAGGTCATCCGCATCATCGACGCCTCGCGCAGCCTGTTCCGCTCGCCCGACATCGCCTTCGATTCCCGCGAGCTCGGCCTAGAGGCCTTCGGCTACAACATCGCCAACACGACGCTGGTCGAGATGCTTTATGCCCGCGCGGAAGAGATCTTGCCCGCCGTCATTCCCGCAAGCGTCGAGGCCGTGCAGATCGGCGACCGCGAGGCCCGCCTCACAGTGAGCGGGGACCGCGCCCTCATCGCGCGGCTCGTGGCCGGCGCCGACGGCAGGCGTTCGGTCTGCCGTATCGCCGCCGGCATCGCCGTGAGCGAATGGCGCTACGACCAAGCCGCGATCGCCTCGAGCTTCCACCATACGCGACCCCATGACGGCGTCTCGACGGAGTTGCACCGGGAATCCGGCTCGGTCACCACGGTGCCCATGCCGGACCCACTTCTGTCGAGCCTGATCTGGGTGGGCAGCACGGCGGAGATCGAGGAGGTGATGGCCGGCGACGACGCAGCCTTCGCCGCCTTGCTACAGAACCGCCTCGGCGATGCCCTCGGCGAGATCACCGCGGTCGGCGCGCGCGCGCAGTTTCCCGTGGCCGGCTTGACCGCCAAGCAACTCGCCGCCAACCGCACGGCCCTCATCGGCGAAGCCGCGCACATTCTGCCGCCGATCGGCGCGCAAGGGCTCAATCTCGGCCTGCGCGATGCCGCCGCCTTGGCCGTTCTGCTCGCCGCGGCGCTGCGCCGGGGCCACGATCCCGGCGGGTCGTCGGTGCTGTCGGCTTACGTCCGCGCCCGCCAGCTCGACGTGCTGTCACGCACCGTCGGCGTCGATCTTCTCAACCGGTCGCTGCTCACCGGTCTTTTGCCGGTTCAGGCGGCCCGCGGCCTCGTGCTCCACGGCCTGAATGCGCTGGCGCCGTTGCGGCGCATGATCATGCGCGCCGGCCTGGCGCCGCCCGCCACACTGCCGAGCCTGATGCAGCCCGCAGCTTGATCCCTCGCCAGCGCGTTCGACGCCTCGCTTTGGCCGCTTGACGCTACCCGTCAGTTTGGCCATGAGGGTGGGCTTGCATTCTGCGGCCCTGCCAGCCCAAAAAAGCCAATAGAAGGAAGCCTCTGTGGCCAACAGCTTCAACCTGCCCTTTGCCCGCGATCTGCGCTACCGGCTGGAATATGCCGGCTTGCGGTTCCTCATCGGGTTGGTGCGCCTACTGCCTGTCGACACTGCCGGCGACATCTCGGCCTTCTTCTGGCGTGTGCTCGGCAAGCGCAACCGCCGGCATAAGCGGGCGCTGGCCAATCTCGCGCGTGCTTTTCCGGAGAAGTCGCCTGAAGAGCGCGAGCGCATAGCAATTGGGGCCTGGGACAATCTCGGCCGCGTCATGGTCGAGACCATGAATATCGACCGCATCCTAAAAGATCCGGGCCGGCTGCACGTCACCAACGGCCACTGGATCGGTCGCTACAAGGACAAGATGGGCCCTGCCCTGATCGTCACCATGCATATGGGCAATTGGGAGATCGGCATGTGGCCGGTGATGCTCGCGGGCGTGAAACCCGCCGGCGTCTACCGGCAAGTGAAGAACCCTTACGTCGACCGCTATCTGCGGGCGCAGCGCGAGACGCTCTATCCCGGAGGACTGTTCGGCCGCGGGCGAACGGCGGGACAGGACGAGACGCACAAGACCGCGCGCCTGATCATGGACTATGTGCGCCAGGGCGGCCGTCTCGGCTTCATCTCCGATCTCTACGACGCCAACGGAATCGAGGTGCCGTTCTTCGGCTATCCGGCTAAGAGCATGCCCATCGCCGCCATGATCGCGCGGCGCGTCGGCGCGCGCATCTGGATCGGGCGTTGCGTGCGCATCGGTAAGCGCGCTTGCTTCGACATCAACGTCAACGAGCTGCGCATTCCGCGTACCAACAATCAGGCGGAGGACATCCGCTCCATCACCGCGGCGATCCAGCGCCACTTCGAGGTTTGGATCCGCGAGGCGCCCGAGCAGTTCATGTGGTCCAACCGCCGCTGGTGGTGAGATGCGTTTATCTGCGTTGACAGCCTCGGTAGGCCGCGATCTTATCGTCACAAAGACTCGGGGATAGGTAACGTTGTAATGTCTACCATCCGCAACGCCAGATTTCAGATCGGCCAGGTGGTGCGCCACCGGCTCTATCCGTTTCGCGGCGTGATTTTCGACGTCGATCCGACATTCTCGAATACCGAGGAATGGTACGCGTCCATTCCCCAGGATGTCCGGCCGCAGAAGGATCAACCCTTCTACCACTTGCTCGCCGAGAATGCCGACACCGAGTACATCGCCTATGTGTCAGAGCAGAATCTCGTGCCCGACGCGTCCGACGAGCCGTTGCGCCATCCGCAGGTTCCGGAGTTGTTCGAGGATTTGCGGGAGGGCGTGTTCCGCTTCCGCTTCCTGCAAGAGCACTAGGCAGGCATCAAGACATGAAAAAGGCCGCCCCGGTCATCCGGCGGGCCTTTTCGATTTCTCGTCGAACCCTACCCTTAAGGCGTCGCGGGCGGGGCTTTCTGCTGGGCGGTCGCATTGCCCGGCGCCGCGGCGGCACCCGCCGCCGCCTGGCCCTGCTTCGCCTTGGCGGCAAGCTCGGCCTGACGCTTGCGGAACATCTCCATCAACTGACGGCGCTGCTCCTCGTATTTGGCGTTGTCGACCGGCGGGCCGTCATAAGCCTTGCTGAACCCGGTCAGCGGCACGGGGAAGCCCATGGTCTTCTGCTGGATGTTCATCGCGGCCACGACCATCTGCTTGCCGGCGCGCATCTTGTTGTAGAGCTCGTCGGTCAGCTCCATCTGCACCTGACAGCTGGTCGGGAAGCAGAGCGAGTATTGCAGCTGGATCGGCTGCTCCTCGTCGATGCGGATCTGCACACCCGCCGGAATCACCAGCGCATAAGCAGTCGGCACCCTGATGAGAAGCTGCTGCTTGTCCTCGCCTTCCGCCTTGCGTACGGCGGCGGCGATGAGAACCATGCCGGTATTCGGCTCGAGGCCCTCATGGTTGATCAGGCAAATCTGCTTGTTGCCGCTCTGCTCGTTCTTCATGCAGAGCTTCACCCAGGCGTCGTCCGGGGACTGTCCCGGAGCCGGCGTCGCGGCTGGCGCGGCGGACGTCTTCGGAGCCGCCGTGGATTTCGGCTGGGCCTGTTGTGCCAAAGTCACGGGCGCCACGGTGGCAATGGCCAGCGCAACAACACCCGCACCCAGCATCCAACGACCCGCGCTGCGGCTCAGCGTGTTCCATCGATCCTTGGACCAGATCATCAATCGACCTTCCTCTATTTGCGGACTGGCTCAGGCCTGCCAGAAGTACCCCGTGCCCGCTCCCTAATACTCGGATCAATACCCGAAATGCGGCGTAGACGTGGCCTTAAAACCACGACCACGGGAGTTTCTTGGCCGCGCCCTCCAGAGTTCTAACCTTTTTCGTTCGCGGGGAGATAGCTTGCGGCGTCGGATTGTCGTGCCAGGGATGCTACCCTTGAACTCATGGTAAATTGCGTGGGCATCTATAGCCATGCCGGGTCGCGGTTGAAAGCCCCTATTTTGCTGCTGATGCTGGGGCTGGCGCTGTTCCCAGGCAGCGGCCGGGCTGAGCCTACGACGGGCCTTGCCATGCACGGCACCCCGCGGGAAGAGCCTGATTTCAGCCATTTCCGCTACGCCAATCCCAGTGGCCCCAAAGGGGGCCGTGCGACCTTTGCCGTGCGGGGCTCCTTCGACAGCCTGAACCCCCTGATCGTCAAAGGCGTGTCAGCGGAGGGCGTGCGGGAGTATGTCTATGAGAGCCTGATGCGCGGCGTTCGACGAGCCTTCACCCTCTACGGCCTGATCGCCGAAGCGGTGGAGACGCCGGCGGACCGGTCTTGGGTCGAGTTCACCCTGAACCCCGCCGCCAAATTCTCCGACGGCACGCCAATCACCGTGGACGATGTGATCTTTTCGCATCAGGTGTTGCGCGATCACGGGCGGCCCAACCATCGCTCCTATTACAAGAAGGTGGCGAAGGTGGAGAAGACCGGCGACCGCAAGGTCCGCTTCACCTTCGACGACACGGGCGACCGGGAGATGCCGCTGATCATGGGGCTGATGCCGGTGTTGCCGAGCCATCTGTTCACGCCCGACACGTTCGAGAAGACCACGCTCGAGGCGCCGATCGGCAGCGGGCCTTACGTCATCGACAAGGTCGATCCGGGCAAGAGTATCACCTACAAGCGCGATCCCGCCTATTGGGGCCGGGACCTGCCGGTCAATCGCGGTCACTACAATTTCGACGAGATCCGCTTCGACTATTACCGGGACGCCGGCAGCATGTTCGAGGCGTTCAAATCAGGGCTCGTGCAGCTTCGCAACGAGGACGATCCAACCCGCTGGACGGAAGGCTATGACTTCCCTGCTCTGGATGAGGGCCGCGTCGTCAAGGAGGCGCTGCCCGTCGAGACGCCCGCCGGCATGTCCGCGCTCGCCTTCAACACGCGCAAGGCCATCTTCGCCGATCCGCGCGTGCGTCAGGCCCTGATCAAGCTGTTCGACTTCGAATGGGTAAACCGCACGCTGTATCACGGGCAGTATGCGCGCACCGAAAGCTATTTCGACCGCTCGGAACTGTCCTCGCATGGGCGTCCGGCCGACGCCACCGAGCGTGCGTTGTTGGCGCCCTACCCCGACGCGGTGAAGCCCGCGATCATGGACGGAAACTTCTCCTTTCCGGTCAGCGACGACAGCGGGCAGAACCGTGAGGGCCGCGTCGAGGCGCTGAAGCTCCTGGAGGAGGCCGGCTACCGGCTGAAGGACGGCGTGCTGGTGAACGCCGCGACTGGCGCGCCCTTCACCTTCGAAATCCTCGCCGCGACCCGGGCGCAAGAGCGGCTGCTCCTCACCTATGCACGTGCCTTGAAACAGGTGGGCATCGAGGCTCGAATCCGGCAGGTTGACTCCGCTCAATATCAGCGGCGCAAGCAGACCTACGACTTCGACATGATCCAGTATTTTTGGCCGGTGTCGCTTTCGCCGGGGAACGAGCAGTCGTTCCGCTGGGGCAGCGAAGCGGCGGCGACCGAGGGGTCGTTCAACTATCCGGGCGTCAAGAGCGAGGCGGTCGATGCCATGATCGCGGCGGTGCTGAAGGCCGAGGACCGGTCGAGCTTCGTATCGGCGGTGCGCGCGCTCGATCGCGTGCTGCTCTCGGGCGACTACGTCGTGCCGCTGTTCCATCTGCCACGGCAATGGGTCGCCCATTGGCGTGCGCTGAAGCGGCCCCATGTGACCCCGCTCTACGGCTATCAGATCGACACGTGGTGGATCGACCCGTCGGACAAGGCCGGCAGCGGCAACACCCGGCACGCAGTCGGCCCATGAGCTTATGACATGAACCTTGCGCCATGAGCACGCTCGCAATCCCCGAGTCCGAGGAGGACAGCGCCCCGATCACGGCCGACGGGTTGCTGCGGCGGCGGGCGGAGCAGAAGCCCGAGGCGCCGGCTCTGAGCGATCCACCGAACCGTCAGCTGCTCGGCCTCGGCGGGCCGCGCGCCTTCACCTATGGCGAGGCGGACGCGACCGTGGATGCACTCGCGGCCTTCTTCGTCCACCTCGGCCTGGAGCGCGGCGACAGGATCGTGCTGCAGCTCCCGAATCTGGTCGAGCGCCGCTGGTGCTGCTGGGCGCCTGGCGGGCCGGGCTCACCGTTGCCGCGGTGCCCATGCTGTGGCGGTCGATGGAGCTCGCCAGGGTTTGCGACGCGCTGGAGCCAAAGGCGTTGCTCGGCGTCTCCCATTTCGCCGACGACAGACCCGCCGAGATCTTGCGCGACGTTGCCGCCACGCGGCTATCGGTGCGCTTCGTGCTCGGCTTCGGCCGCGATCTTCCCGACGGTGTCACGTCTCTTGACGACGTGATCGCCGCGGGGCGCCTGCCGCGTGACGTTGTCAGGCCGCGCAGCCATGGCGGTCCCTCGCTCATCACTTTCACCGCCCGGGCCAGCGTACCGCTCGTTCCGATCTTCCGTCAGGAGGACGAGATCCTGGCGCAAGGGGCGATGGCGGTGCTGTCGCTCGGGCTCGATCGCAGCGACGTGATCCTCAACGCTTACCCCTTGACCGGCCCGATCGGCTTCGCCCTCGGTTTGGCGCCGTGGCTGATCGCGGGCGCCACGCTGGTGCAACATCACCCCTTCGACTACGGCATGTTCGTGCAGCAGATCCTCACCTCGGACGCGTCGGTGACGGCACTTCCAAGCGCCATCCTCACCGAGCTCGGCGTCGACCGCGTGCTGAAAGATCCCCAATGCAAGCTCCGGCGCGTCGGCCGCGTCTGGTCGCCGGCCGAGCTTGCGGATCCGGGAGCGCCGCTGAACCATATGGCCGCGGAAAATTTGAGCCGGCCGGTATTCGATCTCTACCCGTTCGGCGATCTCGCCAGTCTCTTGCTGCGCCCCGCGCCGGTCGCGGACCGCGCCGCATTGCCGCTTGGGCCGGTCCATTTCGGCGAGGACAAGGGCGGCACCGTATTCGTGGAGACCAAGCTCGCCGACGAGACCGGCGACCTCCTCCTGCGGGGCCCGGTGGTGCCGCAAGGCCGGTCGAACGGGCCTGCGGCGCGCGACGGCGAGGGATTCGTCGCCACGGGCTTGCGCGGCCAGGCGGAAGGGGGCGGGCATTTCCGGGTCAAGCGCGATCCGGAGCTGATCCATCATGGCGGCTTCACCATCGCCGCGTCCGAGCTCGACGGGCTTTATCAGGCCTATCCGGGCTTTCTCGACGCCGCCTGTTTCGTGCTGCCGGACCCGATCGTCGGCGACCGCATCTTCGCGGCGGTCGCGCCTTCGCCCAACGCGCCGGTGTCGCTGGAAGCGCTGCACCGCTTCCTCATGGAGCGCGGCGTGTCGCCCTACAAATTCCCGGACAAGCTCTTGGTGGTGCGTGACATTCCGCGCGACACCCAAAGCAAGATCGTGCGCGCGGACATTCTGGCGCAAGTCTAGCAGTCTGCCACGGTGGATTCCGGCGTTCGCCGGAATGACGGAACTACGCCGCCTGCTTCACCGCGCCAGCGATCTTGGCGAGCCGCTTCAAGAGATCGCGCGTGCCGGACAGGCGGTCCTCGGGGTCTGGCCAGTTGGCGTAATAGATGAGCCGGTGATCGGGCTGCAGCTTCACCTGCTTGCCTGCCTCGCGGATGAAGTCGATCAGCCCTTCCGGATTGGCGAAGGCGTTGTTGCGGAAGGCGATGACGGCGCCCTTCGGCCCCGCATCGATTTGCTCGATGCCGGCCTGGCGGCACAGCCCCTTGATCTCGACCACGTTGAGGAGATGGCGAACCTCCTCGGGCAGCGGACCGAAGCGGTCGATCAGCTCCGCGGCGAAGCCTCGATGGCCTCTTGATTGTTCACCGCCGCCAAGCGGCGATAGAGACCGAGCCGCACTTGCAGATCGGGGACGTAGGGCTCCGGAATGAGAACCGAGGTGCCGAGATTGATGCGGGGGCTCCACTGATCCTCGATCGACTCGTCGCCGCCCTTGAGGGTGGCGACCGCCTCTTCCAGCATGGACTGATAGAGCTCGAAGCCCACTTCGCGGATATGGCCGGACTGTTCCTCGCCGAGAAGATTGCCGGCGCCTCTGATGTCGAGATCGTGGCTCGCCAGGATGAAGCCGGCGCCCAGCTTGTCGAGAGACTGCAGCACCTTCAGGCGCTTCTCCGCCGCGGGCGTCAGGCGTCCGTCAGCGGGAATGGCGAAATAGGCATAGGCGCGGATCTTCGAGCGGCCCACGCGGCCCCGCAGCTGATAGAGCTGGGCCAGGCCGAACATGTCGGCGCGATAGACGATGAGCGTGTTGGCGGAGGGAATGTCGAGACCCGACTCGACGATCGTGGTCGAAAGCAGCACATCGTATTTGCGGTCGTAGAAGGCATTCATCACCTGGTCGAGCTCGCCCGGCGGCATCTGGCCGTGGGCGCGCGCCACCTTCAGTTCCGGCGCATGCTCCTGGAGGAAGGCAGCGGCCTCCTCGAGATCGGAGATGCGCGGCACCACGAAGAACGTTTGGCCGCCCCGGAAGCGCTCGCGCAGGAGCGCTTCACGCAAGGTCATGGGATCGAACGGCGTCACATAGGTGCGCACGGCCAGCCGATCGACCGGCGGGGTCGAGATCAGCGACAACTCGCGCACGCCCGACAGCGCCAGTTGCAGTGTGCGCGGGATGGGCGTGGCGGTGAGTGTCAGCACATGGACGTCCTCGCGCAGCTCCTTCAGGCGCTCCTTATGCTTCACGCCGAAATGCTGCTCCTCGTCGACGATGAGGAGACCGAGATCGGCGAACTGAATCGACTTGCCGAGTAGCGCATGGGTGCCGATGACGATATCGATATTGCCCTCTTTCAGGCCCTTCTTGACCTCGGCGAGCTCCTTGGCGCTCACCAGGCGCGAGGCTTGGGCGATCTTCACCGGGAAGCCGCGGAAGCGCTCGGTGAAGGTGTGGAAATGCTGGCGTGCGAGCAGCGTGGTCGGCACGACCACGGCGACCTGCTTGCCGGCGAGCACGGCGATCAGGCTCGCGCGCAACGCCACCTCGGTCTTGCCGAAGCCGACGTCGCCGCAGACCAGCCGGTCCATGGGCCGGCCGCTGGCCAAGTCCTCGAGCACCGCGTTGATGCTGGTGACCTGGTCCTCGGTCTCCTCATAGGGGAACCCGGCCGAGAACTCGTCATAGGTGCCGTCCGGCGGGTTGAGCACCGGCGCGGTGCGCAGCTCGCGCATCGCCGCCACCTTGATCAGCTTCTCCGCCATGTCGCGGATGCGCTGCTTGAGCTTGGCCTTGCGCGACTGCCAGGCGACGCCGCCGAGCCGGTCGAGCTGTACGTTGGACTCATCGGAACCGTAGCGGCTCAGCAGCTCGATATTCTCCACCGGCAGATAGAGCTTGTCACCGCCGTGGTAGTGCAGCTCCAGGCAGTCATGCGGCTCGCCCGCGGCCTCGATGGTGGACAGGCCGACGAAACGGCCAATGCCGTGGTCGGCATGGACCACGAGATCGCCGACCGTGAGGCTCGCCGCCTCGGTCAGCGCGTCGCTGCCCTTCTTGACGCGGGACTGCGCACGAGCCGGTCGCCGAGAATGTCCTGCTCGCCAATCACGGCGATGCCCGGCCCCTCGAAGCCGCGCTCCAACGGCAGCACGGCGACGGATGTGGCCCCGGGTGGCGCGGCCACGGCATCGGCGAAATTCTCGACCCGCACCGTGTCGCCAACGCCATGCTCGGCCAAGAGCGTGGCCAGCCGCTCGCGTGCGCCGACGCTCCAGCAGCCGACGATCACGATTCGATGCTCGCCGATCAGGCGCTTGGCGTGGGCGACCACGGCGTCAAACACGTTGGCGCCTTCGGTCTGGCGCTCGACCGAGAAGGTGCGGCCCTGGCGGCCGCCGAAGGAGACGATATTGGCGCCGTCACGCTCGGGGTGCTCGAAAGTGTCGAAGGCGATCACCTGGCGTTCGGAAAGCGCGTTCTGCCACTCCGTCTCGCTCAGAAACATGCTGTCGACCGGCACCGGATGATATGGCGGGGCGCCGAAGGCCTTGCGCTCCAGGGCGCCGGCGCGGGCGTCGCAATGATCGGCGATCTGTTCCAGCCGATCCTTGCGTGCATCGTCGGTGAGCGGGTCGAGGGTCACCACGGCCCCGGGCAGATAGTCGAACAGCGTGGCGAGCTCGTCATGGAACAGCGGCAGCCAATGCTCCATGCCCTGATGATGGTGTCCCGCCGAGATCGCCTCGTAGAGCGGGTCGTCGCCCTTCACGGGACCGAACAGCTCCACATAGCGCTGGCGGAAGGCGCTGCGCACGCCGGGCGTCAGCGCCACCTCGCTCATGGGCAAGAAATGGACCGCATCGAGGCGCGCCTCGGTCCGCTGGGTTTCGGGATCGAAGGCGCGGATGGATTCCAGCGTGTCGCCGAAGAAGTCGAGGCGCACAGGCTGACCGCCCGGCGGGAAGAGATCGAGGATGCCGCCGCGCACCGCGTATTGGCCGGGGTCCGTCACCGTGCCGGCGCGCGAATAGCCCGAGGCCTCGAGGCGCTCGATGAGCGCCTTCATGCTCATGACGTTCCGGATTTGAGCCTGAGGCTCGATCCGGCGATGAAGGCCGGCGGCGGGACGCGCTGGAGCACGGCATTGACGGAGGTCAGCAGCACCAGCGGCGTGCGATCGTCCGTCCCGCGCTCGGTCAGCTCCGACAGGGTTTCGATGCGGTTGGCGATGGTCTCCGCATTGGGCGCCACCCGGTCATAGGGCACGCTGTCCCAGGCGGGGAAGCTCAACACCGTGACGTCGGGGGCGAAGAAGGCGATGGCCTCCTCCAGCGTGGCGAGCCGGTTGCGTCGCGGGCCACATGCAGCACGGGCGCGCCGGCATGCCGGGCCAACTCGCCGAGCAGGAGCGCGTCGAGACCTTCCGGCACACCGCTGGCGATCGTTCGCGGGCCTGTCAGCAGGCGTCGACCGGCAGAGATGGGAGCTTGGACGCAGCACTCATGGATGATGGCCTGGGATGGTCGCCGTCTAGCTGCCTGCGGCAGGCCATGGAACTGGCGCATAAGCCTCGATGGAGCGCGTCGAGATCGCGCTCGCCGAGCGAGTAGCCCTCGTAAAGACACAACTCGATCTGCGGGTCCGGCGCATCGATCAGGCGCTCCAAGACGGCAATCTCATCGGCGTTCATGCTGTCGATGGCTTGCTCGGTGAAGCGGCCGAGGAGATAGTCCATCTCCCTGGACCCTCGATGAGTCGCCCGCCATAGCGCCCGGCGGCGGCGCATTCCAAGATCACTCGTCATGATCCGTGCTTTCAGTGCTAAGTCGTGGGTTAGAGCGAGCGACCCTATGGATGTCAAGGGCACCGCCCCCTGGGCCCCCTGGGCGCGATAGACTTAACGCATGCGCCCGCCCCCACTCGCCCCCCTATTCGCCTCAGCCCGCGCCCTGAAAGGCGTTGGCCCGCGCATCGAGGGTCTGCTGAATAAACTGGTGGCGCCGCGTCATCAAGGGGCCCATGCCCGGGCCGTCGATCTTCTGTGGCATTTGCCGGTGGGGATCGTCGACCGGACGCTCATTCCGCGAATCGCCGACGCGCGCGCCGGAGAGCTGGCCACGCTCGAGGTCAGGGTGGCCGAGCATCGGCCCGGCGGCGAACGGGGCGGCAGGCGAGCGCCTTACAAGATTCTGGTCGAGGACGATTCCGGCGCGCTCGAGCTTATCTACTTCAAGGCCGATCCGGCCTATCTCAAGCGGCTCCTGCCCGTCGGCAGCCAGCGGCTCATCTCCGGCAAGCTCGAAGCCTATGACGGCTACTTGCAGATGCCGCATCCCGATCATGTGGCGGCGCCGGAGGGGCTGAGTGACCTGCCGCTGATCGAGCCGGTTTATCCGCTGACCGCGGGGCTCTCGAACACCACCTTCCGCAAAGTCCTCGCCGGAGCCTTGGCGCAGCTTCCCGATCTGCCCGAATGGATCGACGCCGGCTTTCTCGCCAAGAAGGACTGGCCGCGCTTTGCCGAGGCGATCGCGCGTCTGCATGCCCCGCAAGGCGCTGACGATCTGCTGCTTATGACGCCCGCCCGGTCGCGCCTCGCCTATGACGAGCTTCTCGCCAACCAGTTGGCGCTCGCCATCATCCGCCAGCGTCTCAAGAAACGTGCGGGACGGCCCCTGCGCACGGAAGGGAAGCTGCGGCAGACGATCCAAGACGCCCTGCCCTTCGCGCTCACGGCGGCGCAACACCGCGCGCTGGCCGAGATCGATGCGGATCTCGCCAGTCCCAACCGCATGCTCCGCCTGCTGCAGGGCGATGTGGGCAGCGGCAAGACCGTGGTGGCGCTCCTCGCCATGACCAAGGCTATCGAGGCGGGCGCGCAGGCCGCCCTCATGGCGCCGACCGAGCTCCTCGCCCGGCAGCACCTCGCCACCATCGGCGCTTCGCCGAGCCCGCCGGGTTGCGGGTCGCGCTCCTCACCGGCCGGGAGCGCGGCCGCGAGCGCGATGCCATTCTTCAGGCGCAGGATGCGCATCGACATCCTCATCGGCACCCATGCGCTCTTTCAGGAGACCATCCAATTTCGCGATCTCGCCCTCGTGGTCATCGACGAGCAGCACCGCTTCGGGGTGCATCAGCGGCTCGCGCTTCAGGCCAAGGGACCCGGCACCGGCGCCGAGCTTCTGGTGATGACGGCGACGCGATCCCCCGCACGCTTCTGCCGAGCTACGGCGATATGGACGTGGACGCGTCTCGACGAGAAGCCCCCGGGCCGCAAGCCCATCGTCACCCGCACGGTGCCGCTGGAGCGTTTCGACGAGGTCGTCGACGGCGTTGCGCGCGCTGTGGCGGGAGGCGCGCAAGTTTATTGGGTCTGTCCCCTCGTCGCCGAATCCGAAGTGCTCGACGTGGCCGCCGCCGAAGACCGCTTCGCCGCGCTCCGCAGCCAGTTCGGCGAGCACGTCGGCCTCGTGCACGGGCGACTCACGGGCAAGGAGAAGGATGCGGTCATGGCGCAGTTCGCCTCCGGCGCGCTGTCCGTCCTGGTGTCGACAACGGTGATCGAAGTTGGCGTCGACGTGCCGAATGCCTCCATCATGATCATCGAGCATGCGGAGCGTTTCGGTCTTGCCCAGCTTCATCAACTGCGCGGCCGGGTCGGCCGCGGTGCCGCCGAGTCCTCCTGCATCCTACTATACCGGCAGCCGCTATCGGAGACCGCGCGCGAAAGGCTCAACGTCATGCGGAGCACGGAGGACGGCTTCGTCATCGCCGAGGAGGATCTGCGGCTCAGAGGCGGCGGCGAGGTCCTGGGGACGCGGCAGAGCGGCTTACCCGCGTTTCGCATCGCCGTCTTGCCCGACCATCGCGAGCTGTTGGAGGCGGCGCGCGATGAGGCGCGCCTGCGACTATCCCGCGATCCCGACCTCACGGGCAAGGACGCGGAAGCGCTGCGGCTGCTGCTTTATCTGTTCGAGCGGGACGATGCGATCCGGCTGATGCGCGCCGGCTAAACGACGGGCTCTTCCTCGGGCACAGGCTTCTGCTTCGCCTTGGCGTCGTCCGCCAGCGTCTTGAGCTCGTCTTGGGGCGGCGCCACGAGACCCGCGGAGATGACGAGCTTGGCGCCGTCGTCGATCGACATGTCGAGCACGGTGACGTCCTTGGCCGGCATGAACAGGACGAAGCCCGTGGTCGGGTTCGGCGCGTTCGGCATGAACACGGTCATCAGCTTCTCGCCATTACCGATCTTCTGCTTCACCTCAGCGGGCGGCTCGCCGGAGACGAAGACCACGGCGTAGAGTCCGCGGCCGGGGAAACTCGATGAGCCCCACGCGCTTGAACGAAGTGCCGGACTGGAGAAGATCGTGGTGAAGATCTGCTTGAGCAGCCGGTAGACGCCGCGCACCACCGGCATGCGGTCGAGCATCATCTCGCCGTAGCTGACGATGGTGCGGCCGAACAGATTGGCGGCGAGCGCGCCGACAAGCATCAACGCCAAAATGCCGACGATCATGCCGACGCCGGGAATGTGGAACGGGAGGAAGTTGTCCGGCAGGTAGCTCTGCGGAATGAGCGGCTTCACCCAGCCGTCGACCAGATTGATGAACCACCACACCACATAGACGGTGATGGCGACCGGGCCGACGATGATCAGGCCGGTGAGGAAATAGCCGCGCAGGCGCGCGCCGAAATGCGACGAGGTCGGCTCGAGGGCGCCGAACAGACCGAGCTGATCGTCATGCGGATCGGGCGTTTGCCGGCCTGGCTGGGAGTCTTTGGTCTTGGGATCTTCGGCGGTCATGCGGCTCTGCGACTCAAGGGGGAAACGGGGACGATCACGATAATATGGGACCATTGGGCGGCCGCTCTTAGCACACCCAGTCTACAAGTGTGAGGCATGGCCGAATGTACGCGCGCTGGCAAGACGCTTTCGGCCTATGGGCCATCGGGCGAGACGACGGAACAATCCGTACCGCTCCGCTTCAGCGCGTTGCACACCTTGGTGCCGTCCGCCTGGCTGGCGAAGGGCCCGATTTTTAGGCTGTAGAAAGTGCCGAAGCTGCCGATGTCCACCTTTTCGATCTGCGGCGCGGCGCTCGCCAGCTGCCGATTCGACTTCGTCACCTGCTTCCACAAGGCTTGGGCTTCGGCTTCAGACCGGCTGTTGGCCAGTTGCACGCGATAACCGGGGCCACTGGCCTGGGGCGCGGCAGCCGGCGCGGGCTCGGACGAACCGCCAAACCAACGGCCGAGACCGCCACCACTTGTCGTCTCGGATGCGACCTTGGTGGTTTCCGTATTGGCCGCCCAACTGGAGGCCGGCGGCGGAGCCGCCTTCGGCGCGCTCGTCGTTCTTTCGGCTGTCGTCGTTCTGGGCGGCGCGGTTGTCGTGGCGGCGGGCCCGGGGCTCGGTGCCGCGGGCGCGCTGTCGCCCGTGAGCGAGCCGAACCAGCGACTGACGCCGCTGCCGCTGCTCTGGGTCGACTTCTCGTCGGCGACGGTCGCGCCCCATCCGGCTGTCGGCGGCGGCGCAGCAGCGGTCTGGGTGGCGGCGGGCGCAGGCGCGGGCTCAGCCGCGGGTGCCGGCGGCGGCGGCTGCTGCTCGAACCGCCGAAACTCGGCACCAGCCGGCTCCAGACGCTCTCCCCCGACGAGGAGGAGGGAGAGGACGATTCGCCACCGCCGCTGCTGACCTGCGTGTCGAAGTTGCTCGCGACCGCACCACCGCCGTCCTCGGCGATGATCTTGTCGACCGTGCTCGAGCTCGACGCGCTTCTCGCCTGCGCGATGGCGGCATCGCCCTGGCTGGAAAGTCCGGCGGATTTGTAGGCGAGACCCTTGTTGACCAGCGCCCTCACCCTGTCGGAGGTCGGCAGCCCGAGCCACAGGCGGCGCCGAGATCGGCGATCGCCCGGCCTTCCTGGCCAAGCTTGCGGTAGGCGATTCCCCGCAGATACAGCGCCTTGGCGGCCTGGCCCGGGGTCGAGTTCTCGTTGTTGACGGTGGCGGAGAGCTGGCGCACGGCGGCGTCATAGTTGCCGGCGGTGAGCGAGGCGACGCCACTCTTGAGACCGGCCTCTTGGGCATGGGCTCTGTCGGAGACCGCAATATTGGCTGCCGTCAGCGCGCCAAGCAGCGCAAGCGCGGCGCCCAGTAGGCGTCCGCGTGGAAGAGTGCGCCCGTCAAAAGCAAGACGGCGCGGCCGGAAGGTCTTCCGATGATCCGCCATGGTCTTGCTCAAGCAAAGAATTCAGGCAAATCCGAGGCTGTAGCCTATTCCACAGTCACGGATTTTGCGAGGTTTCGCGGCTGATCGACGTCCGTGCCCATGAACACCGCCGTATGATAGGCGATGAGCTGCACTGGGACCGCGTAGACGAGCGGCGTCACGAAGGGGTGGACGGTCGGCACCGGCAACATGGTCTGCACCTCGCAGCCCGTGCTGGCCGGGTCGGCGTCGCTGACCAGGATGATCTTGCCGTCGCGTGCCGCCACCTCTTGCATATTGGAGACGGTCTTGTCGAAGAGGTCGTCGCGCGGGGCAATGACGATGACCGGCACCTCCTCGTCGATCAGCGCGATCGGCCCATGCTTCAGTTCCCCGGCGGCGTAGCCCTCGGCATGAATGTAGGAGATCTCTTTCAGCTTGAGTGCGCCTTCAAGCGCGATCGGGTAGCTCGAGCCGCGGCCGAGATAGAGCACGTCACGCGCCTTGGACAGGCTATGGGCGAGCGTCTCGTAAGGTGTCTCGTCGCGCAGCATGGTGGCCATGTGACGGGGCACCTCGACCAGCGCCTTGACGAGCTCCGCCTCGAGCTCCGGGCCGATCACGCCGCGCGCTTTCCCCGCGGCAATGGCGAGACAGGCGAGCACCGTGAGCTGGCAAGTAAACGCCTTGGTGGAGGCAACGCCGATCTCCGGACCGCCGAGCGTCGGCAGCACGCCATCCGATTCCCGGGCAATGGACGATTCCTGCACGTTGACGATCGACAGCACGTGCTGGTGCTGCTCCCGGCAATAGCGCAGCGAGGCGAGCGTATCGGCGGTCTCGCCGGATTGGGAGACGAACAGCGCCGCCCCACCCGGCGCCATCGTGGTCTCGCGATAGCGGAACTCGCTCGCGATATCGATGTCGACGGGCAGCTTGGCCCAGCGCTCGAACCAATATTTGGCGACGAGGCACGCATAGAAGGCCGTGCCGCAAGCCGACAGCGACAAGCGGGTCACGCTGGCAAAGTCGAAAGGCAACGCCGGCAGGTCCACGCGGTAGTTGGCGAGATCGAGATAATGCGCCAGTGTGTGGCCGACGACCTCGGGCTGCTCGTGAATTTCCTTGGCCATGAAATGGCGGTAGTTGCCCTTGTCGACCACGAGCCCCGCGGCGAGCGACCGCGCGATGGGGCGCTCGACGGCGGCGCCGGCCCGATCGCGAACGGCGATGCCCTCGCGCGTGATGACCGCCCAATCGCCGTCCTCGAGATAGGAGATGCGGTCGGTGAAGGGAGCAAGCGCGATGGCGTCCGAGCCAACATACATCTCGCCGTCGCCATAGCCGATGGCGAGCGGGCTTCCCTGGCGGGCCGCGACCATGAGGTTGTCGTAGCCGCGGAAGATCATGGCGAGGGCAAACGCGCCTTGGAGCTGGCTGAGCGTGTGGTAGACGGCGGCGATGGGGTCCTTGCCCGCCCGCAGCTCGCGGGTGATGAGATGGGCGATGACCTCGGTGTCCGTATCGCTCGAGAACGGCGCGCTTCCGCCTGCAGCTCGGCCTTGAGCTCGCGGAAATTCTCGATGATGCCGTTATGGACGACCGAGACGTCGTCGGTCATATGCGGATGGGCGTTGGCCTCGCTCGGCTTGCCATGGGTGGCCCAGCGCGTGTGGCCGATGCCGGTGTCGCCTAGGAGCGGCTGGACCTTGAGGAGATCCTCGAGATTGCGCAGCTTGCCTTGCGCGCGGCGCGCGCGAGCTGGCCGTTCTCCAGCGTCGCCACCCCGGCGGAGTCGTAACCGCGATATTCGAGGCGCTTCAGCGCATCGACCAGCTTCTCCGCGACCGGCCCACGACCGAGCACGCCAACAATGCCGCACATAGCCCCCTACTCCCTCGAACCCTGTTTCCTGCCTAAATGCACAGGCGCTGCGTCGCAATTCACGAGCTATGTCCCTTTATTGCGTGGCGTCGATGTGGCGCGGCTTGGATTTGTCCCGGTTGCGCCGCTCGCGCACCTTGGCGGCCCAACCGGCCCGTTCTTCCTGGCTACCTCGCGCGACCGCGAGCGCATCCGCCGGCACGTCCTTGGTGATGACACTGCCGGACCCGACATAGGCGCCATCGCCGATCTTGACCGGCGCCACCAAAGAGCTGTTGGAGCCGATGAAAGCGCCGGCGCCGATCTCCGTCTTATGCTTGGCGAAAGCATCGTAATTGCACGTGATGGTGCCGGCGCCAATGTTAGCCTTCGCGCCGATGCTGGCATCGCCGATATAGGTGAGGTGGTTAACCTTGGCGCCCTCGGCGACTTGGGAATTCTTGATCTCGACGAAGTTACCGACATGGGCCTCTTTCGCGAGCACGGCACCGGGCCGCAATCGCGCGAACGGGCCAACGGTCGCGTGCGCGCCGATGGTCGCGTTCTCAATGTGACAGAAGCCCTTGATGGTGACGCCGTCGTCGATGGCGACGCCAGGCCCGATCACCACGTTGGGCTCGATCACCACGTCCTGGCCCACTTGCGTGTCATAGCTGAAGAACACCGTCTCGGGCGCGATCAGGGTGGCGCCGCCCGCCATGACGGCGGCCCGCAGCCGCCGCTGCATCAGCGCTTCGGCGGTGGCCAGCTCGGCGCGCGCATTCACACCGAGCACCTCTTCGGGATTTGACAGGACCACGCGCGCTTGCAGACCGCTTTCGCGCGCCAGCGCCACGGCGTCGGTCAAATAGAACTCGCCCTTGGCGTTGTCGTTGCCGATCCGGCCCAGCAGCGAGACAAGCGTCTCGCTCGTGCGGAACGCCATGATGCCGGAGTTGCAAATCGTCAGCGCCCGCTCGGCGGTGCTGGCATCCTTCTCCTCGCGGATGCCGGCAAGGCGTCCCTTCTCGTCGAACAGCAGACGGCCGTAGCCGGTGGGATCGGCCGCCTCGAACCCGATCACGACCACATCGGCGCCGGCATCGAGCTCACCCAGGACCGCCTTCAGGGTCTCGGACCGCAACAGCGGCGTATCGCCGTAAAGCACCAGCACATGGCCGGCGAAGCCCTCATAGGCGGGCGCCGCCGCCTTGACCGCGTCGGCCGTTGCGAGCTGCTCGGGCTGAACGAACACGGCGAGACCAGGGTCGATGGCGAGCGCGGCCTGGCCCACCTCTTCCATGCCGGGACCGATGACCACGCTGGAGCGGCCGATTCCCGCCGTGGCGGCGGTCCGCAGCACATGGCCCAGCATGGGCAGGCCCGCCAGGCGGTGCAGCACCTTGGGCAATGCGGATTTCATACGGGTGCCCTTACCGGCGGCAAGGACAATGGCGAGAGCCGATGGATGGGTCATGATGGGTGGGTCATGATGCGTAGGTCATGCCGTTCGTGATCGTTGCCTATAGCTTGGCCGCCGCTCGATTCGCGCCGGCCAACTTCTCCTAAGGCCGCAGTGTCTAGTCCAAACCGGCCGCGAGGGCCACAGCCCAGGCAGTCCAAGCCTCGCGCCCTATGACTTACGCAGAAATTGACCGTGCGGACAGAGTGAGTAATCTCCCACCGAGCGGCATGACACTCTGACTTTTGCCCTAATCGCGTCGCTTTTTCGCTCAAACCTCGCATTCGGAGGCTCGAAACCCCATGGTCGCCAGAAGTCGCCGATACGGTGCGCGGAGTTGGGCACGAGGCACGTTCGCTTTTCTATGGATCGTGCTGGCAGGTTTCTCGGGCCTGTATCTCTTCACCCTGTTCACCGATCCGGCGGCCCTTGGCGGCCAAACCATCCAGCTCAGCGCCATTACCGGCGGCGCGGACATCCCGTCCGGAGACGGTCCGCTGAGCGAGGCCGACACCGCCAGGCTGAAGGACTCCTTGCGCGCGCTCGAGAAGCAGATGGCCGCGATCGATACGCGGTTGCAGGCGGCCGAGGACTATGTCGCACCGGTGGCAGCGCTCCCCGAGCCAGAGACACCGCCAGCGGAAGAGCCCGCGCCGGCGGCCGACGAGCCGGTCGAAGAGGTCGTGGTGGAGGAGACGGAGGTCGTCGAGGCCACGCCGGAGCCCGCGGCGCCGGAGCCCGTAGCGGCGGAGCCCGAGACCGCGGCGCCGGCGGTGACCGCCGCGCCGCCCGCCCCAGAGCCGGAGCCAGCACCCCCGCCGCCCGTCGTCGTGGCGCCGCCCCCGCCCGTCACCGTCGATCCGCCGGCC
>NZ_LPWF01000035.1 GCF_001723305.1 Methyloceanibacter superfactus | reverse complement strand
CGCGCTCTTCGCCGACGCCAGGGCAAACCCGCTGCCGAGCGACCGGCTGGCCGAACGGCCGGCGGCCCCGGCCTTGGACGCCACCAGCGAAGACCCGGCGGCCAGCGTCGAGCCGCCGGCGCGGGCGGACGCCTGCGCCTTGGCCCCGGTCCATGCGAGCCCCGCCGACATCATCGCCGCGAACCAACGCCCGGCGGCGGACAGTTGTGCACCCGTAAAGCGCAAGCCCGCCGCGACGAGACGCGCGACATAGCCCGCGAAGGCGGCGATCAACGCCCCGGCATATTTGAACCCGGCGACGATCTTGGCGACGGCGAGCAGGACCAGGGACCGGACGAAGAGTAGCGCCGCCCATGTCGCCTGCTGCACCGCGCGCGTCGCCCGTTGACGCATGAGTTGCCGGCGGCGCTTGGTGCGCTCCCGCCGGGCGGCGGCGACCCGGTGCTCACGCTGACGCTGTAGCCAGCGCTCGTGCCGGGCGCGGTCGCGATCGACGGCGGCGCTCTGCGCCTGCAGCCAGCGCTTGTGGTCGGTCAGGTCCTCTTTGGCGGTGGAGAGGAACGCGCCGGACTTCGCGGCGGTATCCTGGGCCGCGGCGACCGATGCCTCGAGCGCGGCTGTTTCCCTCGACTCAGCGTCGTCTTCCCGCGTCGACCAGGCACGTTTTTTGCGCATCGGACTGGCCATGCAGAGAGGCTCCGCTAGAACCCGAATCCAGGTCGAGCCTCATGGGTTACAAGACTCATCCCTACTCATCCCCGAGGACGCTAAACAACGGAACGCTAAACAAAGGGCGCCGTGACGGGGCTTCCGCCCCGACGAACCGGAGTCTTTGGCCGCGACGGCCTACCGTAGGAGATCGCCCCCGCCTCGAACAAGGCGCTTTTGCGCCGCCCCACGCTTGGAGGGCACCTAAAGAAACGGCAGGCTGTTGGCCGTCAGATCTCCGCTCGCCTCAGCTTAGCGGTCAAACCCATTGGGGCCAACGGCCAAACTCGGGATCGCATGATTTTGTAAGAAGGGTGTGGCGGGAAACGCGCTCACGCTCACAAATCGTCGAGACCGCCCAACACCCGGTCGAAATCCCGGCGCTTCTGGTACTCGATCTCGGCCTTCTGGGCACGCTTGTTCGCCAATTCCTGGCGGCAGGCATCATATTCGGCGCTTCCCGGGTCGCCTTTAGGGCGGCAAGCTGCCTCCTCCTCCGCATCCTTGGCCACCTGTTGGGCCACACGATCTGCGCGGATCTCCTCCCGATCGGCGCAGCCGAAAAACCCCGTCGCCATCGGTGCAAGCAAGGCCAAGATGAAGGCTTTTCTCACCATGGACCCGTTGCTGCTCTCAAATGATGGCGCGGTGATGGTGGTAGCCGGCAAGGACTGTCACGGATTTCCGCGCCTTGAGACTGCCCGCTTGCTTGCATAAGTCTGTGATGCCCCCCTCGCAAGGGCCATTGCCGTCTCCAGCCAGAGAGCACATCAAAGTGACAGACGCTTCTCGACGCCACCTCGCCGGACCAGTCTGCCTAGCCGCCTTCCTTGCCGCCTTCGCCGTCTTCTCCGGCGCGCGAGCCGAGGACGTCCACGCGCCCAGGCCCGAGCCCAAGCCCGTCACTCAACAGTCCGCGCCCGAGGGGCAAGCCAAGGGGCAAGAAAGCAACGACGGGAGCAAGGACGAGAGCCAAGAGGCGGCAAAACCGCTCCTGCCGCCCGCCGTGACCACGTCCCACACGCTGCAACAGGGCAGCGCCGCCTTGACCTACAGTGCCGTCGCCGGCGCCCTCCCGCTCCACGAGAAGGGCAAGATCACGGCCGAGATCTTCTACGTCGCCTATACCAAGTCGCCCGCCGACACCGGCCGCCCCGTCACCTTCGTCTTCAACGGCGGTCCGGGCGCGGCCTCCGCCTATCTCCATCTCGGCGCGATGGGCCCGAAGATCATCGAGGCCACGGACAACGGGGGAATTGCTCGGGCCGCCGCCGCGCCTCGCCGACAACGACGCGAGCTGGCTTTCCTTCACCGACCTGGTCTTCGTCGATCCGGTGGGCACCGGCTATAGCCGCGCCGCGGGCGAGAAGAAGGAGTCGGATTTCTGGGGCGTGAAGCAAGACACCGAGTCGCTCGCCGAATTCATCCGGCTCTATCTCATCGACAACAATCGCATGGCCTCGCCCGTGTTCCTCACCGGCGAGAGCTATGGCGGCTTCCGCGCCGCGACCATCGCCCGCGAGTTGCAGAAGACCACCGGCATCTCGCCGAGCGGGCTGGTGCTCGTGTCACCCGCGCTCGAGTTCTCCATGATCCACGGCGAGGACTACGACCCAATGCTTTGGGCGCTGGCGCTGCCCTCTTACGCCGCCGTCAAGCTCGAGAGCGACGGCGTCACCGGGCGGCAAGCGCTTAAGGATGCGTTGGCCGACGCCGAAAACTATGCCCTGTCCGATTACCTAGTGGCGCTGGCTTCGGGCGCCGAGCAAGGCGGCAAGACGGCAAGCGCCCGCGTGGCGGAATTGACTGGTCTGCCCCTGGACAAGGTGGAACAGCACCTGGCGCGTGTCTCGCCCTCTGTGTTCATCAAGGAGTTCGACCGCGACGGCGGCCAGCTGTTGAGCCGCTATGACGGCAGCGTCAGCGGCCCCGATCCGCATCCCTCGAGCGCATGGCCGCACGGCCCCGACCCCGTGCTCGACGCCACGATCCCGCTATGGAGCGCGGCCTTCGTCGACTACGCCCAGACTGACCTCGCCTATAGGACCGACGAGCCCTACCGCCTGCTCAATCGCGACGTGCGCAACAAATGGGATTTCGGCACCAGCCCGACACGGCAAGGCTATGCCGGGGTGCTCGACGACATCCAGGAGGCCCGCGC
The DNA here is from genome assembly GCF_001723305.1 of Methyloceanibacter superfactus. Lineage (GTDB taxonomy): Bacteria > Pseudomonadota > Alphaproteobacteria > Rhizobiales > Methyloligellaceae > Methyloceanibacter > Methyloceanibacter superfactus. The sequence continues at coordinate 93,488 of NZ_LPWF01000035.1, read as the reverse complement.
TTCCAACCGCGCGCTCGAAGTGATGATCGCCACCGGCTACACCGACCTCATCACGCCTTACATGGTGCCGACCTATCTCGTGGGGCAGCTGCCGCCGCTCAAGGGCGCGACGCCGATCACCATTGAGGACTATGCCGGCGGGCATATGCTGTATTTGCGCCCCGACTCCCGGCGCGACCTGAAGGCCGATGTGGAAGCGATGTACCGCCGGGCGCTGTCGGCGGCGTCGCAAGGCTGACTACCGCCGGCGCATGCGTGTCACGGGTGAACCATACGGGATGATCGGGTAGACTTGCGATTCTACACGCAGGCGACGAAGGGATCTGCAGTGCCTGTTCGACGCATCGCTTTGGCCTCGATAGCGCTTCTGGCGCTGGCCGCTCCGTGCATCGCCGCGGAGGATGCGCCCGCGCCCGAGCCGCCGAAATGGCGCGAATTCCACTTCTCGGAGCGGGGCTTCGTCGCCTCGTTTCCCGGCGCGACCGCCAAGCCCAAAGCGGTGAGCACGCCGGTCTCCGGCCAGAACCCGCTGCTCCAGCACGACTATCAAGTGAGTGTCAGCGACGACACGGTCTATAGCGTGGTGGTCTTCGAATATCCGGAAGCCGGGCGCCCAGCCCACCGAAACCCGACTATTTCGCCAAGGTCGTCAACGCCTATGCCAAGGGCAGCGGCACGAAGGTGCGCAACAAGGGCGCCAAGACCATCGACGAGCGGCCGGGCTACGAGGCCATTGCCGAGGACGGCAGAGGCAAGCTCAATCATCTCGTCGATCTGGTGGCCAACGGCGACCGGGTCTACATGCTGGTGTCCGCCGGACCCAAGGGCCACGCCAAGAGTGACGGGGCCGAACGCTTCCGCGACAGCTTCCGCCTCCTCGGCGGACCGCCACCGCCCGGCGCCGCCAGCGCCTCGGTCGAGTAACGATCGCCTCCGGCTTCGCTTCCGGGTTCAGACGGTCCGCTCGCGCAAGCCCTTCACGAAGCGCTGCACGTCCTCGGACGGCGCCGCCGTGAACAGGCTCACGCCGATCATCACGAGGAAGCCCACGGGCACCGCGAAGAGCCCTGCGAAGGCCCCCCGCACACCCCACCAATTGGCGATCGGGCGCGCCGCGGCGTCCCATTTCGCCAGCACCGCCTCCTGCGCGGCCCCATTGGTGAGATAGTAGCTCTGCTGCAACGACTCATAGGCCGACCTCTGCGCGTCGGTCGCATTGGAGAAGACGCTCGACGACTCGAAGAAGGCGAACGGGATCGTGTGCGGCGCGATCATGTAATAGAGACAGACGGCGAGCCCGGCGATCATGCCTGCAAGCGCTGCGTCCGCGCTGGCGCGCTTCCACCACACGCCGAGCACGAGCGCCGGCAGAAAGGCGCTGGCCGCCAGTGACAACGCCGCCGCAGTGCCCGTCAACATCGCTTGCGGCTCGGCCATCGCGGCAAGCGCGGCGAGCCCCGCCACCAAGATCACCGACAGGCGCGCCACGAACAGCCGCCGCCGGGTAGATGCCGTGGGGTGCGCATCCTTGAAGTAGAGGTCGTAGGAGACCGCGTTGGCGATGCACAGGGCGAGCGCGCTGCCGACGGCGAGCAGCCCGGCGATCGCCGCCACTGTCAGCACCCCCTCGGCGATCATCGACAAGTTGTCACCGCTCTTTACCCAGGCCGCCTCGAACAGCGCGGCAAAGGCCGGTGCGGCCAAGCACAGCGCCCCGGCGAAGAGCACGCTGACGAAAAACGAAGTCCGCGCGTTGCCGGGCGTGGGGGTCGTGAAGCTCCGCATGAGGAGAAACGGCAACGAGGCGGTCCCTGCCGCCAGGCAGCAGATCAGGGCGAAGCGGTTGACCGCGTCGTCTTGCGCGAAATCTTGCAGTCCGAGGCCTGGGATCACCTCATCGATCAGCAACTGGCTTTCGCCGAGCAGCGTTTCCGCCTGCCAGAGCACGACCATGACCGCGGTCAGCGAGGCTGCCAGCAGCAGGGCATATTGAGCGATCTGCGACAGGCTCAGCGAGCGCATGCCACCGATCAGCGTGCACACCAGGATCATCGCGACGCCGAAGCCGATGCCAGTGACGGCCGGTAGGGAGAACAGCGCGGCGCTAAGCATGCCGAAACCGAGCAGCACGGTGGCGAGTGCCGGAAAAGAGCAGAGAATGATGGCCAGCACCGCGAGCGGCCGGATCTTGTCGCCACCGAAACGCTCGGCGAGAAAGTCCGGCAGCGTGTAGCCGCCATAGGCACGCAAGTAAGGCGCGAGCAGCACTCCGGCCACGATCAGGCCTGCGCCGCCGCCCAGCAGCAATGTCGTGACGCCCTGCCAATCGGGGCCCAGTCCGCCGGCCAAGCCGACGAACACCAGCACCGCCATGAAGGAGGCTGCGATAGCCATGCCGTTGAACATGGCGGGCATCAGCCGCGCCGCCACGTAGAAGTCGGACACCGGCCGCGCCACGCGCACGAGACCCGCCCTGGCGAAGATCAACACTGCCAAGAGGATCGAGATTTGGGTGCTTAACGTTTTCGGCCTCCGTTCTTCTTGGGCTTTGTAGGCTTCTTGGTTGGCTTCGGCAGGATCTCGCAGAGCAGCTTACCGAACTGCGCGAACTCGTCCTTACGCGGCGAGGTCTTGCGCCAGGCGAGCCCGATCTCGCGTTTGGGCTCCGGCGCCGGAAAACGCAACAGGCGAATATCGCCGCCGCGGTGAATCTCGCTCTCGATGGCCATCTCCGGCAACAACGTGACGCCATAGCCGTTCGCCACCATCTGCACGATGGTGGCCAAGCTCGACGCGCCGAAGCTCTCGCGCGCCTCGCGCGTCATCATGTGACAGTAGGACAGCGCCTGGTCGCGCAAGCAGTGGCCCTCCTCCAACAGCAGCAGCCTCTCATCGGCAAGCATGTCCGGCGTGGCGCCCCGCAGCTTCGCGTTCTCAGGTGTGGCCTGTGTCGCCAGGATGAAGCTGTCGGCGAACAGATATTGCGTCTCCACCTCGGGATCGTCGATCGGCAAGGCGACGAGAATAACGTCGAGATCGCCGGTCACAAGCTCATGCACGAGGTTTTCCGTCACCGTCTCGCGCAACTGGAGCTTGAGGGCCGGAAAGCGCTTTTGTAAGGCGGGCAAGGCGGCCGGCAGGAGATAGGGTGCGATCGAGGGGATGGCGCCGAGCTTGAGCACGCCCGACAGCAAGCCCTCCTGCTGCTTGGCGTAGTCGACGAGATCGCGCACCGAGGCGAGGATGCTGCGCGCCGCCCGGGCCACCTCCACCCCTTTCTCGGTCAGCTCCACGCCGGACTTGCGCCGCTCCACGAGGCTGAGCTGGAGCTCGTCCTCCAGCTCCTTGATCTGCATGCTGAGCGCCGGCTGGCTGACGGCGCACGCCTCCGCCGCGTGGCGGAAGTGCCGCGTCTCGGCGAGCGACTCGAGATAGCGAAGCTGCCTGAGGGAAACCATGGCGATAAGGAGCGCTTATGCTTTCTATAAGGAAATACGATTGGAAATTATCATGACACGATCGCATATTCCAATCGCAGAGTCGGGCGATCCTTTGAGTTCGGGTTCGCAAAACGTTCAAGGGACCGTCCCGACCGATGCTTGGTCTTAAACTCGCGAAAGGAGAACTATCATGCGTGAGTGGCACAAGCCGACGGTTGAGGAAACGGAGTCTGGCATGGAAGTGACGAGCTACCTGCCGGCCGAGCTGGACCGCGCTTAGTCCGGCTTTTCCTCATCTCGGAAATCGCGAAGCGGCGGTCCGGCGGGAGCCAGATCGCCGTTTCGCACATCTGGGGGCAGGACTCTGGGGGGAGGACTCTGGGGGGACGGCCAGTCGCGGCCACGCAATGGCGCCGCTTCGGCCTTTCGTCTACGATGGCTCGCTAAGAGCCGATAGCCCGTTCAGACGTTCTTAATCCGGCATCAACGCAGTGTTCATGAACGAGTCATGAAACTCTCATTGCGCATCACCATGTTTCTACATGGTATAGACCGATTCAAAGGCGCTCACGAAGAAGCGCCATTAGTAGACAATATTTGAGGATTGACGCGCATCAAGAAGGCGGCAGCGGCGCCGGGCTAGTTTATCCTCCCAGACCAATGGTTGAGATCGAGGTGTAGAGCCGTGACGAAGATAATGAGCCCTGACGAACTGGAGCAAGAGCTGCGCGCCATCGGCGCCGCTCAGTATCACGATAAGCATCCCTTTCATGCGCTGCTGCATGGCGGCAAGCTGAATAAGGGCCAAGTGCAGGCTTGGGCCCTGAACCGCTATTGCTACCAGTCGGCCGTGCCCCGCAAGGACGCCGCCCTGATGAGCCGCTGCCATGACCGCGAGCTTCGCCGCGAGTGGCTGCATCGCATCATGGACCATGACGGCTATGGCGAGGAGGAAGGCGGCATCGAGCGCTGGCTCGTGCTGACCGACGGGCTCGGCCTCGACCGCGACTATGTCATCTCGCGCAAAGGCGCCCTCCCCGAGACGGTCTTCGCTGTGGAAGCCTATGTGAACTTCGTGCGCGAGAAGACGCTAGTGGAAGCGGTTGCGTCCTCGCTCACCGAATTGTTCGCGCCGAACATCCACAAGGCGCGCATCGCCGGCATGCTGGAGAATTACGACTTCATCAGCGACGACGTGATGGCTTATTTCAAGCGCCGCCTGACGCAAGCGCCGCGCGATGCCGACTTCGCGCTTGAATATGTGAAGCAGAACGCTCGCACGCCCGAGGCACAGCAGGGCGTGCTCGATGCGCTCCGCTTCAAGACGCATGTTTTATGGGCGCAGCTCGATGCGCTTCATTTGGCCTATGTCGAGCCGGGAATGATTCCCCCCGGCGCCTTCGTGCCGGACGAGGCATGACGGGCGCAACGACGTCTCCCGGCCGGCTCATCGTCGGCCGTGAGACCCGGCCGAAACTGCCGCCCTATCTGAAGCTCCGCCATGACGCGGGGCGGGGGCGATGGGTGCTCCTGGCGCCGGAACGTGTTCTGACGCCGGACCAAACTGCCGTCGCGGTTCTGCAACTCTGCGACGGAACAAGGACTGTGGAGGAAATCTCCGCCAAGCTCGCCGAGGAGTATTCGGCCCCCGTCGACGTCATCACCGCCGACGTACTCGACCTGCTCCAGGGCTTGGCAGACAAGGGATACGTAAAGGCATGACCGAAGAGCTTCAGCCCAACGAGCATTGTCAAACCGTTAGCGTGGACGACGAGCCGACCGCAGGCGTGGTTGGCGGCGAGGACATGACCGCGGAGTTGTGCGCCCGCGCGCCCATCGGCATGCTCGCCGAGCTGACGCATCGCTGTCCCCTGCAATGCGGCTATTGTTCAAACCCCATCGAGCTCGAGCGCGTCAACAACGAGCTCACCACCGAGGAGTGGGTCTCGGTGATGCGCCAAGCCGGCGAGATGGGCATTCTGCAAGTTCATCTGTCGGGCGGCGAGCCCACGGCCCGCAAGGATCTCGAAGACATCATCTCCGCCGCGTCGGAAGCCGGGCTTTACTCGAACCTGATCACTGCCGCCGTTACCCTCAAGCGCGATCGGCTGGAAGACCTCGTCAAACGCGGGCTCGACCACGTTCAAATCTCGTTCCAGGACGTCGACGCCGAGAACGCCGAGCGGATCGGCGCCTATCCCGGCGCCACCCAGAAGAAGCTCGACGTCGCCCGCTGGGTCGTCGACATGGGCCTTCCCCTCACCGTCAACGCGCCCATTCACCGGCAGAACATCCACAATGTCGGCCGCTATATCGATCTCGCCGTGGAGCTGGGAGCCCAGCGGCTCGAGATCGCCCATGTGCAATATTACGGCTGGGCCTTCCTCAATCGCGCCGCGCTGATCCCCACTTACGAGCAGACGGTCCAGTCGATCGACCTCGTCGAGAACGCGCGCGAGCGGCTCAAGGGCGTGCTCACCATCGACATGGTCGTCCCCGATTACTACGCCAAGCGCCCGAAGCCTTGCATGGGCGGCTGGGGCAAGGGCTTCATGAACATCACCCCGGCCGGCAAGGTGCTCCCGTGCCACGCCGCCGAGAGCATTCCTTCGCTTGCCTTCGACAATGTGCGGGACCGCAAGCTCCTCGACATCTGGATGAACTCGGATGCCTTCAACGCCTTCCGCGGAACCGAGTGGATGAAGGAGCCCTGCCGCTCCTGCGCTTTCAAGGAGATCGACTTCGGCGGCTGCCGCTGCCAGGCGATGGCCATGACCGCCGATCCGCGCAACACCGATCCGGCTTGCGCCCTGTCACCCTATCACGGCGAGATGGTGGCGCTGGCCAAGGCGGAGGCGGCCAAGCCGGCCACGGAGTTCGTCTACCGCAATCCGCGCAACGTCACCGCGGCGATGAAGACGGCGCAAGAGCCCCTCGTCCCCGCCGAGTAGACAAGCACGCGCGTGCTTGCACGGCGACGGTTCTCGATAAGTGTGATCCGAGACGCTGAGGGCCTATGCGGCCAGCCGCGCATCCGGTGCGACCGGCGCGGCGCCGGCACGGCGCGACAACACCCGGTAGGCGTGCACGAAGGCCAATGTCGACACCGGCATGGCGACGAGAACGCCGACGAACAGTGCGAGCAATCCGGCGATGACGATCAGCATGAGGACGGCGATCAGGCCGAGCAGCGTCCAGCGATAGCCGCTACCAATCCGCATGCTCTCTTTCATCGCTTCGATGGGGCCGAGGCCCCGGTCGATGACGATGAAGGTCGTGAACATGAACAGCACCGCGGCGATGAGCCCAGGCACGATCAGCAACACAAAGCCGATGCCGACGGCGAGACCCACCAGGATCGACGCCGCGAGAAATTTCCAGAAGGGTTGCGGGTGCCACAGTGCCGACAGCTCCACGGTTTCCGGATTGTCGTGCGCGGCGAGATAGAAGGCGACGACGCCCATGCCGATGAGGGTGGAGAGCGCGAAATTGACCAGGCCGCCGATCAGAGATGGCTCTTCCGGCGTGGCGCCGAGCACCGAGTCAATCCCGCTCGTGATCCCGCCGACGATCATATAGGCGACGAAGATGACGACGCTCGAGCCCACGAAGAACCATGGGCGCTTCTTGAACGTCTCCCACCCGTAGCGAACAGCCGATCCGACCGTGAATTCCATCGTGGGAACCTAGCACCCCCCTTGCGATTCGGGGAAAAGCCTCATCGCCAATCCACAGGCAAGGGCGGCGGCGCGCGCCACCTACTGTCACGGCAATTATCTTTGCCTAGGTTTCCAACTTGCATTGCCTAATTTCTTGTCGGTACCATGCGGCCGATCGCTCGATTGGCCCCCTCGAACCCTACGAAAGGGCCATTTTCGGGTTTCGGCGCAACGCGATAACCGGCGAAACGGTCCTCTCATGCAAGTTCGCTGGGCCAACAGGCCCCTTTCCCGCGCTCTCTTGGTCTCCGCGCTCACGCTCTTGGGCGTCTCGTCCTTGAACGCTGCTGCCCAAGCCACCGACACCAGCCATCCCTCCAAGGAGCGCGAAGGCGGCGTCAGCGTGCAGATGCCGCAATCCCCCGAAATGGTGCCGCTCGACATCGGTTACATCATCGAGGAGGTGGAGCATCCCCGCCCGGCGTCGCGGCTCGACGTCGAGCCCGAGAATGCCGGCGTTGCCGGCGCCAAGATGGGGATTGACGAGAACAATGCCGGCGGCCGGTTCACCGGACATCTTTATAGCCTCGATACCGAGACCGCGTCGTCGCCGGAAGAGGCCCTCGCGGCGCTAGAGAAGTTCCAGGCGTCCGGCCACAACTACGTCATCGTCGATGCATCCGCCCCGACCCTCCTCAAGCTCGCCGACTGGGCCAAGGACAAGAACGTTCTCTTGTTCAACATCCGCGCCACCGATGTATCGCTCCGGCAAGCCGACTGCCGCGCCAACGTCATGCATATCGTGCCGGACCGCTACATGCTGGCCGATGCGCTGGCCCAATATCTCGTCGCCATGGACTGGAAGAATTGGCTTTTGGTCCACGGCTCGACGCCCGCCGACCTCGCTTACGCGGAGGCGGTCAAGCGCGCCGCCGGCCGCTTCGGCGGCAATATCGTCGATGTCCGCGAATACAAGGACGTCTCCGGCGGCCGGCGCGACGATGTGGGCGTGATCCCCCCGGCCATCCCGGGCAAGCAGGCGAACGCCGACAAGACGGTGGTCTCAAGCCCCAAATATGACGTCATCGTCGTCGCCGACGAGAACCAGGTCTTCGGCCCGCTCCTGCCTTATCGCGGCGGCGGGGCACCGCAGATCGTGGCCGGCACGACCGGGCTCACGGCGACGACCTGGAGCCGCGGCCACGAGAAATGGGGCGCCACCCAGGCCAACAATAATTTCGAGAAGGCCTTTCACCGGCTGATGTTGCCCATCGACCATCAGGCCTATGTCGCGACGCGGACTATCGGCGAGGCGGTGACCCGCAATCCGGACAACGATTTCGCCACGGTCTCGGCCTTCATCCACGGCCCCGATCTTCAGCTTGCGCCGTTCAAGGGCATCAAGCAGCAGTTCCGCCCGTGGGACGGCCAGTTCCGCCAGCCGATCCTGATCGCCACCGACAAGGTGCCGGTCTCGGTCTCGCCGCAGCGCGGCTTTCCGCACGCTAGCCACCCCGAGATCGAGGTGGACACGCTCGGCATCGACGAGCCGGAAAGCATCTGCAAGATGTAGCTTAGCGGTCGGCGGTGCCGGACGCGATCAGCTCGCCCTCTTGGTTCAGAAGCGGCACGTTGTAGCCCTGCAGGATCACGTTGATGTCGTGCTGGTTCTCGGCGAGCACCTTGTTGATGCGGTGCTTCCACTGGGGCTCGTCGGGCCGCACACCCATGGTGATGCCATAGACGGTGTTCGGCCCCGCGGTCTCCTTGACGAGCGGCACGACCCGAAGCGGCACGTCGGCCCGCTGCGCGTAATAGCCGCCGACCGGCCCCCACAGCAGCCCGGCGTCGAGCTCCCCTGAGGCGATTTCCGCGATCATCGCCTCGGCTGCCTTCGATTGGCTCTCGCCGCGTGGGTCTCGAAAGGCTTCGCGTTCGACACAAGCCCATGCATGGCGAGGATGCTCGCCGGCGGCGTCCTGGCGAAAAGTCCGATGCGCTTTTGCTTGAGCCGCGGGTCGGACAGCGTCTCCACCCCCTTGAGGGAAGCATCGTCCTCGCGCGTGATCAGCACATATGAGGTGTTGTAGTAGGGATTGGTGTCCTCGATCAGCCCGGTACCTTGCGCGTAGCCCATGACGAGATCGCATGCATCGTGGCCCACCGTATTCGGGACATAGCCCGTGCTCTCCGTGAACCACGAATATTCGAGCTCGTCCCCGAGACGTTCGGCGATGAGTTCGGCGAGCTTGTTCTCGAAGCCCTCTTTCTGATCGTTGGAGAAGGGCATGTTGTCCGGGTCGGCACAGACGCGCAGCACCGGCGCGGCGCCCGCCTCGCCGCCCAGGCAAAGGGCCACGGCCGCGGCCAGGATTGCCATCGCCATGCCAACCGGCCGGGCGCAAACCGTCGCCCGGCGCATTATCGCTGCGCTGCCCTTCAAGGCCGCCTCTTCTTCATCTCGGAACCGACACCATAGCATGCCCAAACAGGCAGGTTTACGGCGGAAACACTAGGAAGATATGGAGATTCGGGAGCGGCCCTGCCAGCCCTATTCGTCCGGGCCGGCACAGACCAGGATATTGGCGGCCCGCTCGTCGCCGGTCGGATAATAGGCCCCGGTGGGGTTCGCGCCGAAGGCGACCATCGAGTGCCGCGCCGCCTCGATGCCATCGGCCTCGTGCCGCTCCCGCAGCATCCTGACCGCGCAGCAATCGGCCTCGAGCTCCATCTGCTTCAGCGCCGGCGCGATATAGAAGAAGGGTTGCGGCCCGACCCCGCCCAGCCGCTTGCGGAACTTACCCAGATGACCGAGCGAATGGTGGCAGCACTCATGGGCCAGCAGGAACTTGCCATAGGATGGGTGCTGGCGCAGCGTCTGCAGATTGACGACGATCACCGGCCGGCCTCCGGAGTCGGTCATGGACGAGGCCAGTTCCGCCACGTCGCGCAAGGTATAGGTGGTGATGGGGCAGTAAGGGTTCTCGATCGTCGGCAAGAAGCGGCCAGCCTGGGCGCTGCCGAAAAACAGCCCGAGACCCGCGATAGCAGCCAATGCCGCGATCGGAAGACGCAAACCGAGCCCTCCGCGATAAGACCTCGTCACACCGAAGACTATCGCCAAGCGGGAGCGCCACCAAAGCGATTTATAGATGTTGTCCATCGCCGCAATAATAAGCCCAGCCGGACCCGCCCGGGGATAAACACTGCGTTATCGGGGCCTTAGGTTCCGGGGCCGAAGCCCATTAAGGCGCCGCAGACCATGTCGTCCGGCTGGAGTTGAATGCATCCGCCGGGATACTAGATACACACACAACGATCCGACCTGAGACCTCAGACTTGACCTGAGGTCTCTCATTCAACGGCCGTTCATCGGTCTGCGGTTAGACGAATAGGCTCTCATGATCCCGTCCCGGCCAAAGGCGGCGGGATCAGGCGGATGGAGGTGTTCATGCTCCGGCATCTGACCGCATGCGTCTTCGGCGTCGCCGCCCTGATGGCGGCGTCCGCCCCGGCATCTGCCGAGAAACGCGTGGCCCTGGTCATCGGCAATTCGGCCTATCAACACACCGGCACGCTGAAGAACCCCAGCAATGACGCGACCGACATGGCCCGCACCTTGCGGGAACTCGACTTCGAGGTGATCGACGGCACTGATCTCACCAAGCGCGACATGGTCAAGCGCATCAGGACCTTCGCCGACAAGGTGCGCGGCGCCGATGTGGGTCTCTTCTATTATGCGGGCCACGGCCTGCAGGTGAATGGACGGAACTTCCTCGCCCCCGTCGATGCAAAGCTGAGCTCAGACGTGGATCTCGACTTCGAGGCGGTGGAGCTCGACCTCGTGCTCAAGCAGCTGGAGCGCAGCAGCCGGCTGTCGCTCGTCTTTCTCGACGCCTGCCGCGACAACCCCCTCGCCATGCAGCTCGCCCAGACAAGCCGGTCGCTCGGGATCGGCCGCGGGCTCGCGCAAGTCGAGAAGGCCGTCGGCATGATGATCGCGTTCTCCACCCAGCCCGGCAACGTGGCGCTCGACGGCGACGGCCGCAACAGCCCCTACACCGCCGCTCTCCTCCGCCACATCGCGGCCCAAGGGCGGAGCATCAACGACACCATGATCGAAGTGCGCCGTGACGTGCTGGAGCAGACCGACGGCAAGCAGGTGCCCTGGGAGAATTCCTCCCTGACCGGTCAATTCTTCTTCAAGCCAGCCCCGCTCCCGCCAACCGCTGGCGGGCCCAACGAGACGGCGGCGCAGATCGCGGCCTTGCGCGAGGAGATCGAGCGGCTCAAAGGCGCGAAGGTCGCCGACGGCGTGAGCCAAGCCGCCCGCGACGATCGCCGTCGAGGCCGGCGGGAAGCGCCACCGGTGTCGAGACCAAGCTCGCCTCCGTCGACGAGGGTGTCGCGCCAAAAGCCGCGCCCGCCGCTGCCCCTGCCCCCTTGCCAATGCAGCCCACGCAAGCCGAGCTCGCCGCCGACATCGCCGCCGAGCTTGAAGACCTCGACTGCTATGACGGCACGCCGACGAGCGACTGGGACGGACAAACGCAAGATGCGCTGCAGCGCTTCAACGCACTCTCCAAGCTCGACCTGCCGGACGACGCGCCGCAAGACGCGACCCTCGCCGCGCTGAAGGCTTGGACCGGCGATCATTGCGCCGCCACCACCAAGATGGTGGCACCGACGCCGAAACCCGAGATCGCGCCCAAGGCCTCCGCTAAGCCCAAAGCCGCGCCCGCGAAGCGGGCCGCGCCGAAGCAGACCGCGCCGAAGCGCACCAAGCAGGCGGTGAACCCGACCTACCCACCGAAAACCACCGCGCGCCCCACATACAAGGCGAAGCCGAAGAACGACGGCATCAGCGACGCGCAACGTGAGCTGCAGCGACGGTTCCCGGCCGGTCCGTGGGCCGACTGACCGCGCGCTCCAACCTCATTCTTCGCGCCGATTCAAGACTGGAGCGAGCCCGCCGCAGCCGTTAGGGTCTGCCGGCCCGCGTGTCTCGGCGCGGCCGGAGAGAGACAAAGAAAAGCAACGGGATGGGTCCACGCCTTCTCTACGCTCTCCTTGTGGGGGCCGTCATCGTTGCGTCGCTGGCGTTGCGGGTTTGGGACCCCAACCCGGTCGCGCGGATGCGGGCGCTTGTCTTCGACGCCTATCAGCGCGTCGCCCCCGCCGAGTTCGACCCGGCGCTGCCGGTGCGCATCTCGATATCGACGAAGAATCGCTGCAGAAGATCGGCCAATGGCCCTGGCCACGCACGGTGCGGCCGAGCTCGTCGCCAAGCTCGGCGTCGACGGTGCCGCCGCCATCGCCTTCGATATGGTCTTTCCCGAGCCCGACCGAATGTCGCCGGCCAACGCCGTGCAGTTCTGGCCGAAGTCGGCGGCGCTCGACAGCTTGAAGACCGAGGTGGAGAAGCTCCCCACCAACGACCAGGTCTTCGCCGAGGCGATTGCCGAGGCGCCCGTCGTGCTTGGCTTCATCGCCTCGCCGCAGGCCCAATCGATGCCTGAGACCAAAGCGGGCTTTGCCCATGGCGGCGACGATCCGCGCCTCTTCGCACCGTATTATCCGGGAGCCGCGGCAAGCCTCGAGGTGCTGCAAGGCCCGGCCCAAGGCGCCGGCGCGCTCAACTGGATTCCGGAATACGACCAGATCATCCGCCGCATGCCCATGCTCGTGCGCATCGGCGACACGCTCTATCCCTCGCTCGCCGGGGATGTCTTGCGCCTCGCCCAAGGCGCCTCGACTTATGTGGTCAAGTCCTCCGGCGCCAGCAGCGAGCAGGCTTTTGGCGAGAACACCGGCATCGTCAAGATCCGAGTCGGCGATTACGAAGTGCCGACCGAGGCCAACGGTCAGATGTGGATCAAGTTCACGCCCCATTCGGAGGCCCGTTACCTCCCCGCATGGAAAGTGCTGAACGGCGAGATCGGCGCCGACGAGATCGCCGGCCGCATCATCCTGGTCGGCACCAGCGCGGCGGGCCTGCTCGACCTCAGGGCGACCCCGCTCGAAGCCTCCGTGCCGGGAGTCGAGCTGCACGCCCAAGCCGTCGAGCAAATCCTGCAAGAGGCCTATCTGCTCAGGCCGGACTTCGCCACGCCCGCCGAGCTTCTCTATATCCTCGTGCTCGGTCTGCTAATCGCGGTCTTGATCTACCGCGCCGGCGCGATGGGCAGCGCCGTGCTTGGCGCCGTGGCCGTCGCCGGCGTCGTCGGCATCTCATGGTATGCCTATGACGCGCTCGGCTGGCTCGTCGATCCGGTTTATCCGGCGATCGCGCTTTCCGCCATCTACCTCGCCGGCACCTCCTTCGTTTTCCTGCGGACCGAGCGGGAGCGTAACCGCGTGCGCAACGCCTTCTCTCACTATATGGCGCCGGCGCTGGTGAAGCGCCTGGCCGACGATCCCAAGCAACTGAAGCTCGGCGGCGAGACGCGCGACATGACGTTGTTATTCAGCGACGTGCGCGGCTTCACCACGATCTCGGAGGGACTTGATGCGGAGGAGCTTACGCGGTTCCTGAACAGCCTATTCACGCCCCTCAGCAATATCGTCCTCGATGAACAAGGTACGATCGACAAGTTCATGGGCGACGCGCTGATGGCCTTCTGGAACGCGCCGCTCGACGATCCGGACCACCCGAGCCATGCCTGTCGCGCCGCGCTGCGCATCATGGCGGAGAGCAAGACCTTGAACGAGCGCTGGCGCCAGGAGGCGGAAGCCAAGGACCGGCCCTATAAAGAGGTCAAACTCGGCATCGGTCTCAACACCGGCGTCTGCTGCGTCGGCAATCTCGGCTCGGAGACGCGCTTCGACTATTCGGTGATCGGCGACAACGTCAACGTCGCCTCGCGCCTCGAAGGCCAGTCGAAGACCTACGACCTGATGACCATTGTCGGCGAATCGACGGTCGCGCGCGCGCCCGACTTCGCCTTTCTCGAGATCGATCTCCTCAAGATGAAGGGCAAGACGTCCGCGACGCGCGTCTTCACCTTACTCGGCGATTCCGCGCTGAAGGAGAGCCAGCCATTTATCGACCTCAGCACAAAACACGGCGCCTTCCTCGCCAGCTACCGCGCCAAGGAGTGGGACGCGGCGGACGCCTTGAGTCATGAGTGTGAGAAGATGAACACCGCGCCGCTCAACCGGCTCTACGCGCTCTACCGCGAAAGAATCGCGAGCTTCCGCAAAACCCCTCCCCCGCCCGATTGGGACGGCACGGCCGAGGCCTTGTCGAAGTAAAGCCGATGCCAGAGATAGCAATCCTTATCCTCGCCGCCGTGGCGGTCCTCATGCTGAAGCACATGGCGGCCGACTTTTTTCTGCAGACGCCATATCAGTACTGCAACAAGAGAACCTACGGCCACCCCGGCGGGCTGCTGCACAGCCTCATCCACATTGCACTGACGCCACTCGTCTATCTCGTGCTCGCGCCGGTCTCGCCGCTGCTCGCACTCGGGATCGCGGCGGGCGAATTCGCCGTGCACTACCATGTGGATTGGGCCAAGGAGCAGATCACCCGCCGCAACGGCTTTACGCCGCAGACCCGGGGCTTCTGGCACCTGCTCGGCATCGACCAGCTCCTGCACGGGCTGACCTATCTCGCCATTGTCGCGGTTCTGATATGGGCCGCCGCTAGCTAAAGCAGCGCGGAGATCTCGCGATTGGCGAATTCGAGCCGGTCGGAGAGCAGCCGGATGATGAGCTTGTGCAGCGCGGCCGCGGCGGCCGGATCCTCCTCCTGCATCCTGTCGAAGGCATCGCGCGTCAGGCGGTAGACCACGGTCGGTTCCTCGGCCACCACATTCGCCGTGCGCGGCATATGCCGGTAGAAGCCCATCTCGCCCACGACCGTATGACCTATCATGCGCCGCAGTCGGATGGGACGGCCGTGCTCGTCGATGATGGTGATGGCGACGCAGCCCGACGCCTGAAACACGACCGAGTCGGACGGCTCGCCCTGCTTGAACAGATATTCCCCGTTGTCGAGCACCTGATGCTCCATGAAGGGCGCGATCCGCGCGAAATCGATCAGGCCTTCGAATTCTTGCTGCAGCCAGCTTTCGAAGCTGTGCGTCGAGGCGTCGCCAACCTCGTGATACATGAGGAGCATGTCCTCGCACCACTCGATGGCCTCGTTGCGGGTGCCGAATTTCTGATGCGGCCGCGTGGCGCCAAAAAAGCCGGCGCTCTCGAACGCCGCGCGCATGGTGTCGCTCAAGCCGGAGAACACCAGCGCCACTTTGTGCTCCTCGCAGAAATTGCGCAGCTTGACGAGGCTCAACACCGCCGAGGTATCGAGCCCTTGCACCGAGCTGAAATCGAGCACCACATAGCCGACGGGCTTCTCCTTCTGTTCCTCGATGACCCGCTTGATGCGCTCGAACAACCCGTTCGACGACCCGAAGAAGATGAAGCCTGAAAGCCAGAACACATGAACGCGCTTGCCCTCCTCGTGCAGCAAGCGCGTCTGCTCGGGCGAGCGCTCGACATTGCTTGAGAACTCGTAGCGCGTCAGGTGACGGCGGATCACACCGATGCGGCTATAGCTGAGCGCGAACAGCAAGCAGGCGCCGATGACGCCGATCACCACGCCAAGCAGATAGCCGAAATAGCAAATGACGATGGCGATGGCGATGGCGAGACCGAGATCGGTGCCCGAGCGCTGCGCCGGCGACCGCACCAGCGCCTCGATCAGGATCATCACACCGAGATAGGCCAGCATGCCGCCGAGGATCGCTTTCGGCACGATGCTGCCGATATCGGCGCCAGCGAACAACACGAGCCCACACACGATGGCGACGGAAACACCGCTCAGCCGCGTGACCGCGCCGGCCTGCTGCAACAGCAGGCTGTTGTTCAGGGACAGATTGCCGGCAACGCCGCCCAGGATGGAGGCGAGTAGGTTGGCGAGCCCGTTCGTCCGAAACTCCTTGTCGAGATCCGCCGACTTCTGCCGCGCCACTTCCAGGCTCGAAACGTCGAGCAGCATGGAGATGGCGGTGACGCCGCAGACCGCGCCGATCTCAGCGCTGCTCCGCGCCATCACGCCCCAATCGATGTCGTGAGTGACCATGGCCTCGATCGGCCACCAGAGCTGGAGCGCGCCGACGGCCTTGAGGAACCACACGCTGCGCGCGCTCTCGTCCGACACGAAGCCGAATAGAATGACGTCCATCGCCAGGACAAAGACGATGAAAGCGATGGGCAGCGTCAGGAAATCGTCCATCCAGCGGCGCAACAGGACAATAAACAGCGCAAAGGTAAGCCCCACGCCGATCTGCGGCGCGAAATCCATGGAAACAATCGGCAGCCAGCTCGACGGCGACAGCGTGAGATTGGTCCCAGTGATGACCTCGACGCCGCCGGTGATGAGGAGCCAGCCCGAGGCGGCCAGGAAGCCGCCGATCACCGGATAGGGCACGAAACGCAGCCACTGGCCGAGCTTGAGCGCGCCGACGCCGAATAGAAGCGCGCCCGTGAGGAACGTGCTCACCGAGATGGCGACGAGCACGTTGATCACCATGGTTTCGGCACTGGCGCCCTTGGCCGCAAGCCCGGCCGCCACCGTGGCCGCGAGCACGCTCATGACCGCCACGGCCGGCGTATCGGGACCGGCATCGGCCGGCACCAGCGTCGTGGTGAGCGCCACGACGACGCCGGTGACCACCGTGCCCATGATTAGGGCAGCGAGGCCGAGCGGGAATCCGGCGGCGATCGAGCCCTGGAAGATGAGCGCGCTGAAGGAGATGCAATAGGCGATGTTGACGATGGCCGAGATCGTACCGGCCAAAGCATCGCGCCCGAGCGTTGAAGCTTCGATGTTGCGCGGGCGCTTGAGCGCCAAATTCGCGAGCAGCGACAAGGGCGTTATGCGGAATCTTTAAGGGTTAAGTTTGGGCCGATCATGGCCGGGGGCGGCGACAATGCAAGGCAAAAATGGCAATGCGGGGATGCGATGTGTTTGCCTCCCTCACCCGCGCGGCACCGAACGCCTGAGCCGTTCGGCCAGCGTACGCATGACGGCGATGGCGAAGAACGGGGTCTCATGCACCAGGAACAGAAAGCTCTTCTCGTTGATGGGCGCGACCTCGCAAGCGGTCTTGGCGCGCGCCGTGGCGCTGCGTGGCGATCCGTCGATCAACGCCATTTCGCCGAAAATGCCGCCAGCCGACAGCGTTTCCGCCACGACCCCGTCCCGCTCGATATCGATCTCGCCCGAGCGCACCACATACATCTTGTCGCCCTTGTCGCCTTCGGCGAATACCACCTCGCCCGGCTCGAAACTCGCCAGCGGGAACCCGGCATTGGCGAGCATATTGAGATCAATTCCGGCGATGGTCATGCGTGCCCTCCCACCGTGCGGCTCCCGGCGAAGCGGACAGATGCTACCCTAGGCTGCGGCTAAGACGATAGCGTGAAAGTGCCGGAGCGCACCTGCGTGCCCGGTGCAACCCTGCCGGTACCCGGGACTTTCGGGTTCCACCGCGCCGCATCGAGCGTCTCGTCCACGGCCCATGACCCCTCGCGCCCGGGCTCGAACGCCGCCTTCGACAAGAGGCCGTTGAAGGCGAAGCGCGGCACCAGCATGAAGCCGAGTTGGCTCAATTGCCCGCTCATGCGCTTGCCGTCGTTCACAGCGTAGCCCCAATGCTGGAGATGGCAGCTCAGCGTCACGAAGCCCACATTCGCGGCGTCGCGTTCCCGCGAGAACATCTTCTCAGTGAAGAAGGCGCGGCCAACCGAGACCCCGTAGAGCCCGCCGGCCAACCGTCCGGACCGGTCCCGGACCTCGACCGAATGGGCGTGGCCCGCCTCATGCAGGGCCGTGAAGCTCTCGACAACATCCTGCCCCGGCGCGCACGCCCGAATGACCGCGGCGAAATCCTCGTCGAAGGACACCCGATAGGCCCGCGTCTGCATCAACCGCCACACGGTCTTCGACACATAGGCGTTCTCCGGGAAAGACACCATGCGTTCGGCCGGCGCCCACCATTTGCCCTCGGCCGGATAAAGGCCCTTGGCATAGGCCGCGAGCAGTGTCGGCACCCGCATATCCGTGCACGGGCCGGCGAGCCTTCCGGATGGCGCAGAGCCCTTTCCGGATCGGGCAATGCGCCTGGCTTCGAGCTCCACTCGGCATAGAGGCGCGCAAGCGTTGCCAAAGCCGAGGACATCTTGAACTGCCCCGGCGCTTTATGTTGGCCCGCCGGTGCGGGACGACGCGAAACTTGACCCAACAAACTCTTTCCTCCTGAAACGGCGGCCTAGGCCGCCTTGACGGTCCCCGGGGTTCCCGGCTGCCAATCGGCGACCGCCCTCGGATCCGCCTCGACGCTCCAGCGTCCAGGCTTGCCCTTGAGACCCACGTCCTCGCCGAGAATGCGCAAGAACTCGCTGCGCGGAATCATGCGAAAGCCCATATCGAGAATGGTGGGCGTCGCCCACTTGCCGTCGTTGAGCCCAAAGCCCCAATGGGCCAGATGCCAGTTGAGCACCGAGAAACCGAGCTTCGACGTGTTGTCCTCGTGACTGAACTGGGACTCGGTGAAGAACACGCCACCAATCGCGACGCCGTAGCCGCCGCCGGCCAGCTCGCCCTCGCGGTTCCACACCTCGAAGGAGTGCACGAGCCCCGCGTCGTACAGCGCCGCATAGGCGCGCATGATGCGCGGCGTGATCCAGGTGAGATGCCAGCGCCCTTCCCGCTTGCCGGCACAGGCCTTGATGACGCCTTCGAAATCCTGATCGAAGGTGACCCTGTAAGTCCCCTGGCGCATGAGGCGCTTGAGGCGCTTCGACATGTGATAGTCGTCGAAGAACAACACGCAGCGCTCCGGCGGCGAGAGCCATTTGGTCGGCCCGAAATGCGCATGCGGGAAGAGACCCTTCGCATAGGCCTCGGCCAGCTTGGCGACGGAGAGATCGTCGGCGATGCCAACCAGCTCGGGCGCGCCCGGCGTATGAGCGAGATTGGGCAGCGTATCGTTCGGCTCGAGCAGATGCCGCATGCAGAGCTTGGCGAGCGGCACGAGCCGGTCGATACGCTCGGGCTGGAGCGACCAGGCGGTGCCGAGCATCACGCGCTGAATCGTCTCGGCCGGCGTCTCGCGAAACAGAGCGGCGCGGCGTGCCGCACGATCCGCGGGCGGCGGCGCGAGGCCAGCGCCGTCAGGCGTTTGCGGCACGACAGAGTCGCGCGAAAGATGGCTGAGCAAGGACACCGGCAACACCAACGCGAAAACAAAGGTTGCGAACTCGGGAGGAGCTTGCCGGGAAAAGGATTCCCAACGGGTTAACGCCAAAAGTCTTGGGATTCAGGGGCTTGGCAGCCGGTCAATTAAGGCTTTCCGGCGGTGCGTCTCAGGCGCCGTCCGGACGGCTCCGCACCCGCGCCACCGCCTCGTGCCAACCGGCGTAGCGGGCCTCACGCTCGGTGTCGCCCATCGCCGGCTCGAAACGCGCGAGCCCAACGGGCGGCGAGACTGGTGTCATCGCCATAGAAGCCAACCGCCTGACCGGCGTGATAGGCCGCGCCGAGCGCCGTCGTCTCCGGGATCGCCGCGACATCGACACGCTCGCCCAGAATGTCGGCGAGACGTTGCATCGCCCAAGCGTTCGCCGTCATGCCGCCATCGACGCGTAACGTCCGCGCCGGCTCGATGCCGCCCACAAGCATATCCTGGCGCATGGCGGTAAGGAGATCGCGGGTCTGGAACGCCGCCGCCTCGAGGCCGGCCGCGACGATGTCGGCCTTCGACGCGGCACGGCTCAAGCCGACAATGGCCGCCTTCGCGTCCGCGTCCCAGAACGGCGCGCCGAGGCCCTGGAACGCCGGCACGAGATAAACGCCGGCGTTGGGATCGGACCCGTGCGCCAGCGCCTCGCTCTCGCCGGCAGTCTCGATGAGGCCGAGACTGTCGCGCAACCACTGGATGGTCGCGCCGGCCATGAAGATCGACCCTTCCAGCGCGTAAGCGCGCGCGCCGTCGCGCTGATGCAGAATGGTGGACAACATGCGCGTGGCCGACGCCAGCTTATCGCCCCCCGTATTGGCCACGACGAAGCAGCCCGTGCCGTAGGTCGCCTTCACCATGCCCGGATGAAAACAGGCTTGGCCGAAGGCCGCCGCCTGCTGATCGCCGGCAACGCCGTGAATGGGCAAAGCCGCACCGAAATGCTCTTCCGCCGTGACTCCGAAGTCGCCTTGGCTGTCGCGCACCTCCGGCAACATCTCGCGCGGAATCTTGAGGCGCTCCAGCAATCGCCCGTCCCAAGTTCCGCTGCGGATGTCGAACAACTTGGTGCGGGCGGCATTGGTCGCATCGGTGGCGTGCAGCGCTCCACGAGTAAGCTTGAACAGTAGATAACTGTCGATGGTGCCGAAGCACACCTCTCCGCGCTCCGCCCGCGCGCGCAAGCCCGGCACGTTGTCGAGCAACCAAGCGAGCTTGGTCGCCGAGAAATAGGGATCGATGACGAGGCCGGTGGCCTCGGCGACGTGCGCGGCCCAGCCTTCGTCTTCGAGCGTGGCGCAGAGCGGCGCGGTGCGCCGGTCCTGCCACACGATGGCGTTGGCGAGCGGCTTGCCCGTGCCCCGGTCCCAAACGACGGTCGTCTCGCGCTGATTGGTGATGCCGATGGCGGCGATCGAGCCGGCGCCCACCTCACCCAGGACCGTGCGGCAGACTTGGAGCACCGCCCGCCAAATCTCCTCCGGGTCGTGCTCGACCTGCCCCGGCGCCGGATAAATCTGGGTCAGCGGCAATTGCGCGCTTGCGCAAGGCCGTCCGTTCTCGTCGACGCGATGGCGCGCGTGCTCGTGGTCCCCTGATCGATGGCAAGGACATAGCCTTTGCTCATCCCGCGCCCGCGCCTCCGGTCTCGCTCACGATCCACGCGCAATATTCGTCGCTGCCGCCCTCGGTCGGCAGCACGAGCAGCGCCGGCACGTCATACGGGTGCAGCCGCTTTGTCTCGGCCAGGACCGTCTCCGTCAGACTTGACCGCGTCTTGATGATCATGGCGACCTCGTTCGCCTCCTCGCGGGCGCCTTCCCACTGGTAGAGCGAGATCATGCCGGGAAACATATTGACGCAAGCCGCCAGCCGCGACGCGATCAACGCCGCGCCGACCTCCTTGGCATCCGCCAGACTGGCGAAGGTGGTGTAGATCAAGACCGGACGTTCCGCGTTCCCCATGGATTCACCATTTCATCGTTGTTCCGAGAGACTCGAATTCCGAGAGACTTGCATTCCGTGGCCGCCACAGCCTTATAGTGCCCCCTTCTCTAGGCCGGACCAAGCGCAGCGAACTGACCAATGGCACGCTTCGAAAAAATCGCATTCGTCGCCAGCGAGACCAAGGAGGCGGAAGAAGCGCTGGAAACGCTGACCGCGCGCTACGGCAATGTCGCGCCCGAGGAGGCTGACGCCATCGTCGCCCTCGGCGGCGACGGCCTGATGCTCCAGACCATGCACAACCACCTCAACAGCCGCATTCCGATCTACGGCATGAACCGCGGCTCCGTGGGCTTCCTGCTCAACGACTATCAGAAGAACAGCCTGAAGGCGCGGCTGGAGCAGGCCGAGATTACGGTCATCCACCCCTTGCGCATGACAGCCCGCGACGTACGTGGCGCAACTCACCAGGCGCTCGCCATCAACGAAGTGTCGCTATTCCGCCAGATCCATCAGGCCGCCAAGTTCAAGATCGCCGTCGACGGCACGACGCGTCTCAAGGAGCTCATCTGCGATGGCGTTCTCGTCTCCACGCCCGCCGGCAGCACCGCCTATAATCTGTCCGCCCACGGACCGATCCTGCCGATCACCGCGCCGCTGCTGGCGCTGACCCCGATCAGCCCGTTCCGGCCGCGCCGCTGGCGGGGCGCGCTCCTGCCCAACGAGGCGAAGGTGGTGATCGAGGTGCTGGAGCCGGACAAGCGTCCGGTGAGCGCGGTGGCCGACCACACCGAGTTCCGCGACGTGGTCTCGGTCGAGGTGCGGGAGGAAAGCGGCATCGACATCTTCATGATGTTCGATCCCGGCCACACCCTGGCCGAGCGCATCCTGGCGGAGCAGTTCGGCTACTGATGCCATGCGCCCGCGGCGTCAAGGCCGTGTCAGCTCGAACACCTGGTCGATCACCGCATAGTCGCCATAGCCGAGCCGCGCGATAGGCTTGAGCTTGGTCACGTCCACCTTGCCGCCGGTGATCACTGCGTCGTCGATATGCACGCCGACCACCTGGCCGAGCACGATCGCGTGCGTGCCCGGGCCGCCGTTGGGTCCGGGGAGATCGATGGTGCGCCAATAGCGGCACTCGAAAGCGACGGGCGACTCTTTCACCCGCGGCGGCGCCACCATGTTCGACGGCGCCGGATTGAGCCCCGCGAGCACCATCTCGTCCACATCGGGCCCCACATGCTGCGAGGTGCGGTTCATGGCGTCGCGGAGGTCGTAGGTGGCAAGCGAGCACACGAACTCGCCCGTCTCCTCCGCATTGCGCTGGCTGTCCTTGCGCCCACCCGAGGAGAACATCACGAAATGCGGATCGGTGGAGACGGCGTTGAAGAAGCTGTAGGGCGCGAGGTTGACCACGCCGTTCTTGCCGAGCGTGGAGATCCAACCGATCGGCCGCGGCGTCACCAGGGCCTTGAACGGGTCCCATTGCAGGCCATGCGTGTTGGCAACCGCATCGTAGAACATGACGTCGATCCTCTAGGAGAAGCCGCGCGCTAAGACCGCCACGACGTGACGATGTCGGCGAGCCGAGGCCTCTCCCGCTCCTCGGGTTTCTCCTTGGGCGTGCCAATATAGACGAAACCGGCGATACGCTCGTTGTCGGCGAGGCCGAGCGCGGCCCGGACCCCACGGCTGTAGGCATACCATTCGGTGATCCATTGCGCGCCGAAGCCGAGCGCCGTCGCCGCCACGATGAGATTCTGGCACGCAGCACCGGCCGAGAGAATCTGCTCCCACTCCGGCGCGGCTGGGCTGTCGGTGATGCGGGAGACGACGGCGATGACAACCGGCGCCCGCAAGAAGCGCTTGGCCTCGTTCTGCAGCCGGAAGGCGCCGGGATCGGTTTCCTCCGCGCGGCATACCTCGGCCAGCACCTGGCCGAATTCCTCCCGCGCCGCGCCCTCGAACAGCACGAAGCGCCATGGCACGAGCTTCTTGTGGTCGGGCACCCGCGCCGCCGCCGTGAGGATCTGCTCAAGCTCGGCCGCGCTCGGACCGGGTTCGGTGAGGCTGTTGGCCGAAACGGAGCGGCGGCTCAGGAGATGGTCGAGCGTGGGGTTAGACATGAGCTCACGGGATTTGGCTAAGACCATGCTGCCTATCGCGAAACAGGCCGGCGAACAATGCGCAATCCTTGCGTCCAATTGGCCGTCGCGGACCCAAAATCGGCCTTAATCACGGCGGAATTTCCAACCATTACGCGGGCCGGAAGCTTGTATAAGGGTCGGCAGTCGACTGTATCGGAGCAAAAATCGCTATGCGGGGGAAACACTTCGCGGCGCTGAAGCTATTGCTTTTGCCCGCCTGTGTCCTTGGCGCCGGCATGGCGCCGCCGAGGATGCCCCCCTGCCCAACCCGAGCCCCGGTTCCGCCACGGTGCTGGTGCTCGATGCCGCGCGCAGCATGGGCGACAAGCTCGGCGGCGCGGTCAAGCTCGATGCCGCACGCGACGCCTTCGGCCACGCCGTGACCCAATACGGCAATCGCTTCTCTCTCGGGCTCGTCGCCTTGGGCCATCGCAAGGCATCCAACTGCGCCGATAGCGAAATCTTGGCCAAGCCGGGCGCCCTCAATGGGGAGACCTATGAGAAGCTTCTGGGCGGCGTCAGCAAGGCCACGGGGCAAGCCCCCATCGCCGCCGCCATCAGCGACGCCGCGACCCTGGCGGACCCCTCCGGCAAGCCCCTCGACGTGATCCTGATCGCCGATAGCGGCGACACCTGCGATGCGGATCTCTGCGCCACGGCCGACGCGCTCAAGCAAAAGACGAAGGGGTTGCGCATTCACGTCATCGGCCTCGGCGACAAGCCGGACGCACTCAAGCCGCTCGCTTGCATCGCGACCGCGACCGGCGGCAACTATTCCGCCGCAGCCAATGAGAGCGAGCTGAAAGAGCGCCTCGACGCGGTCTTTGCCGTCATCGCCAGCCCGCCCGCTGCCGTCGCCACGGCCGCTCCCAGCGGAGACAGCGGCGCGGCGAACGGCATCACCCCCCCGATGGCGGTCCAACCCATGGAGCCGGATCTCACGGGGCCCGGCGATGCAGGCCCCGGAAACGCGGCCCCCGGGGAAACCGCAGTCCTGAAATCCGGCGCCCCAGCGCCGAGCACCGCCCAGACCTTGGTCCAGCGCGCGCTCCCTCCGAGCCGGCGCGGCCCGTGCCGGTGACCTTCAAGGCGAAGGTCACCGAGGTCGGACCCAAGCTGCAAGGCGGCATCACCTGGCGCGTCTACAATTCCAGGCCCGCCGCCGACGGCAGCTATGAGCTCGTCAGCACCCATCGCGAGCCCTCGCCGACGGCGGCCCTGCTGCCGGGCGAGTATCTCGTCAACGCCGCCTACGGGCTTTCCAATCTCACTAAGAAGATCAAGGTCGAGGGCGGTAAGTCGATCGAGGAAACCTTCGTCCTCAATACCGGCGGCTCGCCTTGCGCGCGGTGCTGGCCAACGGCCAGCCCTGCCCCGAGGGCAGCATCCGCTTCGACATTATGTCCGACGAGGAGGACCAGTTCGGCAACCGGGCCACGATCCTCGCCGACGCCAAGCCTCAATCCGTCATCAGGCTCAACGCAGGCGCCTATCACGTCGCCAGTCTCCTAGGCGACGCCAACGCCAATGTGGGTGTCGATGTGACCGTGGAGCCGGGGCGCATCACCGAGGCCACCATCAAGCACACCGGCGCCAAGATCACCTTCCGCTTGGTCCAGAGCCTGGGCGGCGAGGCGCTCGCCAACACGAAATGGACGATCCTCACCTCGGCCGGCGACACCGTGAAGTCGAATGCCGGCGCGCTGCCTACTCACATCCTCGCCGCCGGCAGCTATGCCGTGGTGGCCGATCACGGGGGCCTGAGCTATACGCGCAAATTCTCCGTCGAGCCGGGCGACGACAAGCAGATCGAGGTCGCCTTCGAAGACGGGCCGACATCGCCGGAAGCGCTGCAGGCTCTGCTTGATCCGCCGGAGCGCCGCGCGCCGGGACCGGCGCATTGACCGGCGAAGGCCCGGGCGGGGCTGCCTCCTTCGACGGATTCTCGGCCAGGCCCGCCGATCCCAATGCCCCGCTGATCAATCCCGGCACGCTGTTCCGGCCCTCCGCTCGCTAGCGCTTCATGCGGCCGTACGGCGATCGCCGGAGATCAGGCGGCACGGCTCACTAGCGATCGTTCGTGCTCGAGCAGCCATTTCTTTCGTGCGAGACCGCCGCCATAGCCGGTCAATGAACCATCGCTGCCGATGACCCGATGACACGGAATGACGATGCCGCGGAAATTGTCGCCGTTGGCGCGCGCCACGGCACGCACCGCTTTCGGCGCACCGATCTGCCTGGCGATTTCCGCATAGGAACGAGTCTCGCCCGGCGGAATCTCTAGCAGAGCGTCCCACACGCGCCGTTGGAAGTCCGTGCCGCGCGGCGCAAACGGCAAGGTGAACGCGGCTCGCTCACCGGCAAAATATTCACCGATCTCCTGCGCTGCCTGACCCAGCACCACGTGATCGCCGGGCACGATGGCAAACTTGGTCTTGTGCCGCAGGCGCAAGATCTCGCGCTCAAGGCCGCGCCGATCCACCCAATCGAGCACATAGAGCCCGCTGTCGTTGGCCAGCGCGAGGATTGCCCCCAATGGTGTCTCGATCCAGCGCGCGAAGAGGCAATGCACGCCGTTTGCCTTCGATGGAACCGTGCCGAAGAGTTTTGCGAAGGCTTCACGAAATCCGCTCGACGATTCAAAGCCGTGGGCCAATTGCGTGTCCAACAGATTTCTCCCCTTTCTGACGGCAGCCAGCGCCGAGCCCATGCGCCGCGCGCGCTGATAGGCGTGAAACGACATGCCGAAATATTTTTGAAACTGCCGCCTTGCGGTTGAGGGCTCAATGCCCATGCGCAGGAGGTCTCGCTCGCGCAAAGGGTCCGACTGGCCTTCCTCGACCATCCGGCGGAGCTTCTCCACCAGTGCCGGCACCTCGCGCCCGACATTCATCGGCTTGCACCGCAGGCACGGACGAAAGCCCGCATACAGCGCCTCGTGCGCGCTTGGAAAAAATTCGACGTTGCCGCGCAGAGGCTTCCGCGCCGGACAGGTCGGCCGGCAGAAGATGCCGGTCGTCCTCACGCCGACGACGAAGATGCCCTCATAGGAGGAATCGCGGCGTTGCAAGGCCCGGAAGAATTCGTCGGCGCGTCGGTCGACTGGCTGCGTGCTCATGGTCGCAATATTACGCGCCGCCCGCACGCCCATGCGACCGATTTTCAGGCAATGATTTCGTTATGCTGCCTTCTCAGCGGCGCTCCGCAAATCAGGCGGCACGGCCTCGTCCACGAGCATCTTCACCGCGGCGTCGAGTGTCATGACCTCTTGGCCCTGCGAGCCGAGCCGGCGCACCGACACGGTGCCTTCCTCCGCCTCGCGCTTGCCCACCACGAGCAGGACGGGGATCTTAGCGACCGAGTGCTCGCGCACCTTGTAGTTGATCTTCTCGTTGCGGATATCGGCCTCCGCGCGCAAGCCCGCCGCGCGCAGCCTCTCGAGCACCGTCTCCGCATAGGCGTCGGCGTCCGAGACGATGGTGGCGACGATCGCCTGTGTCGGGGCGAGCCACAACGGCAGGTGGCCGGCATGATGCTCGATGAGAATGCCGGTGAAGCGCTCCAGCGAGCCGAACATGGCCCGGTGAATCATCACCGGGACCGTCTTCTCGCCGTCGGAGCCGATATAGAAGGCGCCGAGCCGCTCTGGCATATTGAGGTCGACCTGGATCGTACCGCATTGCCATTCGCGGCCGATGGCGTCGCGTAAGACATATTCGAGCTTAGGACCGTAGAACGCGCCCTCGCCCGGATTGAGCTCGTATGACAGACCCGCCGCCTCCACCGCGCGCTTCAACGCGGCTTCGGCCTTGTCCCACACCGTGTCGGAACCGACGCGCTTCGCGGGCCGGTCGGAGAACTTGATGCGGACGTCGGTGAAGCCGAAGTCGCGATAGATCGACAGCATCTGCTCGTTGAGCTTCACGCATTCCTCGGTGATCTGGTCCTCGGTGCAGAAGATATGCGCGTCGTCCTGCGTGAAGTGACGCACGCGCAACAGGCCGTGCAGCGCGCCGGACGGCTCGTAGCGATGCACCTTGCCGAACTCGGCGATGCGCAACGGCAGGTCGCGATAGCTCTTCAGCCCGTTCTTGAAGATCTGCACATGGCCCGGACAGTTCATCGGCTTGCAGCAGAACACGCGGTCATCGGGCGTCTCGGCGATATACATGTTCTCGGCGAACTTCTCCCAATGGCCCGACTGCTCCCACAGCGTGCGCTCCATCATGTCGGGCGAGTTCACCTCGACATAGCCCCAGGCGTTCTGACGCCGGCGCATATAGCCGATCAGCGCCTGGAACAGGGCCCAGCCCTTGGCGTGCCAGAAGACGGCACCCGGCGCCTCTTCCTGGAAATGGAACAGGTCCATCTCGCGGCCCAAGCGGCGATGGTCGCGCTTCTCCGCCTCCTCGAGCTGATGGAGATAGGCTTTGAGGTCCTCCTCGCTCGCCCAGGCCGTGCCGTAGATGCGCTGAAGCATCGGGTTGTTGGAATCCCCGCGCCAATAAGCGCCGGCGATCTTCAACAGCTTGAAGCCCTTGCCCACCTTGCCCGTCGACGTCATATGCGGGCCGCGGCACAGGTCGAACCATTCCCGTTGCGAGTAGATCTTGATGTCGTCGCCTTCGGGGATCGCGTCGATCAGCTCGATCTTGTAGTCCTCGCCCATGCCGGCAAACAGCTTCTTCGCCGCCGCGCGCTCCATCACCTCGCAGGAGAACGGCGAGTCGCGCTTGATGATCTCGTGCATCTTGGCTTCGATCTTCGGCAGATCGTCGGGCGTGAACGGCTCTTCCCGGGCGAAGTCGTAATAGAAACCGTTGTCGATCACCGGGCCGATGGTGACTTGCGTGCCCGGATAGAGCTCCTGCACCGCCTCGGCCATGACATGGGCCGCGTCGTGGCGGATGAGCTCGAGCGCTTGCGGGTCCTCCCGCGTGATGATGCGGATCGCCGCGTCGCCCTTGATCGGTGCGGCAAGGTCGTGGAGCTTGCCGTCGAGCTCGACCGCCACCGCCTTCTTGGCAAGCGACTTGGCAATGGACTCGGCCACGTCGCGGCCCGTGACTCCAGATTCGAAGTCGCGCGCGGAACCATCGGGAAACTTTAGGGAAATCATCGTGTCTCTCCTCTCACTCCTGCGTACCAGCGCAGGTAAGATGGACTGTCGGTTGCGGCGCCGCTTTTAGCGGGAATCGGCTGCCGCGTCACCCGTATTTAGGCGCCAGCGCCCGTAGCGCCAAGGGGCGAGCGGATGATGCTCTGGCCGCAGGTCCGGTACGGGATCGAAGCCGTGGCTGCCCCACGGATGGCAGCGGCACAGCCGGGCGAGCGTGAGCCAGCCCCCTTTCCACGCGCCGTTCGTCTCGATCGCCTCCCGGGCGTAGTCCGAGCATGTCGGCAGATGGCGGCAATTGGCGCCGACGAGCGGCGACAGCGTGTAGCGATAAACCATGATGGGCGCGAGCATCAGCACCTTGGCCGCGCGCCGCCCCAGAGTTGCAGGCGCGCTCATGGATAGGGATCGCCGTTCTTGTGGGTGAAGACGAAGGTTCCGCCGTCCTTGCGCGCCTTCATGTCGATGTCGCTGTATTGCGCCTGCTCGACCGCCGCGCGCGTGCCGACCTCGAGATAAATCACCGGCGTCTTGGTACGGTTGATCAAGTGGTGGCCGTCCGGTCTGCCCGCGGGAAAGCCCGCGGCCATGCCTGGCCCCAGGATCTGCTCGCCGGCGTCGGTGACCAGCGTCACCTCGCCTTCGACCACATAGACGAACTCGTCCTCGTTGGCATGCCAGTGCCGCTGCGAGGACCAGGCGCCCGGCGGCAGCGTGACGAGATTGACGCCGAATTGGGTCAGGCCGAGCGCATCGCCAAGCGCCCGCTTCTCGCGGCCCGCGACCGGCGCGTCGAACGGCGCCGGATAAATGCTGCCCTTGCGCGGCGTCACGTCCTCTGGGTCTAGCCAGCAGCGCTTCTCTTCGCTCATGTCCGCCACCCCGAGCCTAAGACGCCGTCTCGGCGGCGGCGTCCGCCCGCTTGGCCTCGATCTGGGCCATGGCGTCCTCGACCGCGTCGAACACGAGCAGGGTCGAGGCATGCCGGGCCTTGTAGTCGCGAACCGGCTCCAACAGCGCCAAATCGGCCCATTTGCCCGTGGGCGGCGGCCCACCCTCTTTCAACATCTTGCGCATGGTGGCGCCAACCGCGCGGAGCTCCGCCGCCGTGGAGCCCACGATCTCCCGCCCCATGATCGAGGCTGCGGTCTGCCCCAGGAGGCAGGCCCGCACGGTCTGGCCGTAATCCGTCACCACATCGCCATCCATGACCAAGTCGATCTCCACTCGGCTGCCGCAGAGCTTCGAGTGGGCCTTGGCCGTGGCTTGAGGCGAAATCAGCCGTTCCGTGCGCGGCATGGCCGCGGCCAACTCGAGCAATTGCTGGCTGTAAATATCGTCAGGCAGGGTCATCTTGCCATCCTAGGCTGGCCGGGCTCGCCTTGCAGGCTGATTTCACGCAATATATATGCAGCATAGGGCCGCACGGCCACGCCTGCGCGGAATGAGCCAGATCGCGGATTTTCGCCAAATGAAGGAAGTCTCGTCACATGGACGCAACCACCAAGAATCCGCGGCCCGCACGGCTCTATGCCGGCATGGAAATCGGTCGTGGCCCGCAGATCACCCGCCCGTCCCGCGAGAAGGCCGAGGAGGCCGTGCGCACGCTCATCGCCTATGCCGGCGACGATCCCGAGCGGGAAGGCCTGCGCGACACGCCCCGCCGCGTAACATCCGCCTATGACGAGTTCTTCGCCGGCTATCGCGACGATCCTATCGAGGTCCTGTCGCGCACGTTCGACGAAGTCGCGGGCTACGACGACATCGTCATGCTGCGCGACATCGAGCTCAACTCGCACTGCGAACATCACATGATCCCGTTCATCGGCAAGGCGCATATCGCCTATTTTCCGACGGATCGCGTGGTCGGCCTGTCGAAGCTCGCCCGCGTGGTCGAAGTGTTCGCCCGCCGCTTGCAGACGCAAGAGACGATGACCGCACAGATCGCCGAAACCATCGACACGGTGCTGAAGCCAAAGGGCGTGGCGGTGATGATCGAGGCGGTGCATCAGTGCATGTCGATCCGTGGTGTCCGCAAGCCTAACGTGGCGACCATCACCACACAGTTCACCGGCATCTTCAAAGAGGATCCGTCTCAGCAGGCGCGCTTCATGATGCTGGCGACCGAGCGCGGCCGCTCGTAACGCGGGTCCGGCCGCGAAGGAAGTGATCGCGGTGACCAAGACCAACGTGTTCCCCAAGATCGAAGACAAGACCGAGCGCGAGGAGGGAACCGTCTTCGCGCCGAATTTCGACGCGCACGGCCTTCTGCCCGTCATCGTCACCTCCGCCAAGACCGGCGAGGTGCTGATGTTCGCCTTCATGAACGCGCAAGCACTCGCCCTGTCGATCGAGACGGGCGAGGCCCACTACTGGTCGCGCTCGCGCAAGAGCCTGTGGCGGAAGGGCGAGACATCCGGCAACACGCAGCGCATTGTCGAGATGCGCACGGATTGCGACCAGGACGTCATCTGGCTGAAAGTCGAGATGACGGGCGCCGAAGCGTGCTGCCACACCGGCCGCAGATCCTGCTTCTATCGCGCGATTCCCACCGGCGACGCACCCGGCGCCGCCCTGTCGCTCGTCTGGGTCGACGCCGAGCGACACTTCGACCCAGACGCGGTCTACGGCCACGGCGCCGCCGCAAAGGGAACCTTAAAGAGTTCATAGTACTGATCTTGATTGGCTTAGGGCTCGCACTTGGCCAGCCTGTGGGACAACCAAGCACGGCTAGCTGCGACCTTTTTGGCGTTACCGGACGCCTGTCCGGTGTGAGGCTCGTGTAATGGAACGACCAACGCTCGGTTTGGCGCTTGGAGGCGGAGCGGCCCGCGGCTGGGCCCATATAGGCGTGCTGCGGAGCCTGATCGCCGCCGGTCTCGAGCCGGACATCATCGCCGGCACCTCGATCGGCGCCGTGGCCGGCGCCTGCTACGTCACCGGCAAGCTGGACGCGCTTGAGGACTTCGCCACCGCCCTCACCCGCCGCCGGGTCTTCGGCTTTCTTGATTTCAATTTCGCCGGCTCAGGCTTCTGACCGGTCAGCGCCTCAGCACACGGCTCGACAACCACCTCAAAGACTTCTCCATCGAGAAGCTGAACCGCAAATTCGTGGCTGTCGCAACCGAGCTCGGCACGGGCCACGAGGTCTGGCTCAACAAGGGAAGCCTGGTGACGGCCCTACAGGCGTCATTCGCCCTGCCCGGCATCTTCCGTCCGGTCCAGATCAACGGGCGCTGGCTCATCGACGGCGCCCTCGTGAACCCCATTCCGGTCTCAGTCTGCCGCGCACTCGCGCCCGCGTCGTCATCGCCGTCAATCTCAACAACGATCTGTTCAGCAAGGGCGGCGTGATTCACGACCATGGCGTGGACGCGCCGGCCCCGGTGGAGGACAACCACCTCCCTGGCACCAACGGGCGCGCGGCCGTACATCTCCTTCACCGGCAGATTTTTGGACGCAGCAACGGCGCCCCGGGCCTGTCGGCGGTGATGATGGACGCCATCAACATCACCCAGGACCGCATCGCGCGCTCCCGCCTCGCCGGCGACCCGCCCGACATCACCATCGGCCCGAAGACGGCGCGTATCGGCCTGTTCGACTTTCACCGCGCCAACGAGGCGATCGAACTCGGCAGCAAGGCCGCCGAATCCCAGATCGACGAGATCAGAATGCTCATGCGGGCGCTCGCCGCGTAGCGCGGCGAAGACCGAGACGGGGAAGCCGGTCGGCTCAGCCCGTGGCGATATACTCGCGCATCGCCGCCGCTTCCATTTCGGCTTCCGCGATCCGCATTCTCACCACGTCACCAATCGACACCAGGCCGGTCAGGCGTCCGCGATCGACCACCGGCATGTGACGGAACCGGTGCGCGGTCATCTCGCCCATCAGCTGGTCCATCGTGTCCGATTCCCGGCAGCTGACCACGGCCTTGGTCATGCACACCTCAACCGGCTCATCGAGCACGGACGCGCCGGCTCTGGCGATCTCGCGGACGATGTCCCGCTCCGACACGATGCCGATAACCTTGCCATCCTCCGCGGCGATTACGATGCAACCAATACGGTGCCTGCCGAGGAGCTTAGCAATCTCCTGTAAGGGCGTGTCCGGCGCGGCCGTGAAGACCTCCCTGCCCTTCAGCTTTAGAATTGCAGCGACGTTCATTAGGGTTTCCTCCAGCCCGGGAACTTGGGCCCCGTTGCTGCGACATCATGTCCCGGAGCGGCACAGCGCGCAAGAAGCCCCAGGAAATCGCCGCTTTCTCCGATGCTTAGCCCTGCCGCCAGAGATTGTCGGCGGCATCCCGCTTGTCGAAGAAGCCGAAGGTGAGCAGCCCGCAGAGGAAGCCGCCAATATGGGCTTCCCAGGCGATGCCGCCGTCAGACCCGCCGGACCAGACCGAGGTCAGCCCGAAATAGGCATTGAGGACGACCCAGAATATGAGGAACGCGACGATGCGGTGATCCCGCAGGGTGGCGCCGAGGCTGGCGAGTGGCGCGTTAACGAGTCGGGCGCCCGTTCGCCGGGCAACCGCTTGGCGAAAAAGACAAATCTTAGGGCGCCGGCCATCTGTCCCGAAATGGCCGCCGAAGCGCCCACGACGGGCGCCATCTCACCCCAATGGAGCGCCAGATGGGTGAGCGCACCGGCGACGCCGCACAGGATCGAAAACTCGAAGAAGCCCCGTGTGCCGATGCGCCGGGCCACGGCCGTGCCGAAAGCCAGCATCCAGAGCACATTCACCAGCAAGTGCGTCCACCCGCCATGCACAACCATATAGGTCACGAATGAGGTGACGGCGCTGACATACCCGCCGGGCAGCTCGAGCGCCGCCCCGCTATAGCGGGCCGGAATGAAGGCCAGCGTCAGCAACACGGTGAGATCCATCTCGTCCGGCAGGAGTCCCCGGATGACCTGCACCGCGATCATGATCGCCGAAGCCACCACGACGGCGCGCGGTACGTTAAGGATAGGTTCGCTTGCCGCCATTCGAGGATCTACTCAGAAACGGTTGTTTCTCGCCATTCTGACAACCTTAGTGGCCGTCACTCCACGCCGCCGCGGCCAAAGCACCCCGCGCTGGCATACTCCCTGCTTAACAGACCCTGAGCATGCTCGCTCAACCGTGCCAAAGCGGGATTCGACCCTGGCTTGGCTCAAGGATGCGCGGGCTCGTGAGTGAAGCGTTCTTTCGTCGGGTAGGTTATGCAACAGCCAACAAGCAGGCAGCTTTACGCGTATTGGGACGGTATACGCAATGGGCGCATTGCCCCGCGCGCTTCGAAATCGAACCGGCGCGGATCGCGGGTCTCCTGCGCGAGACGTTCATCGCCGAATGTACGGGTCTTCTGGGCTTCCGCTTCCGCTTGGCCGGAACGAAGATTTGCCATCAGTTCGGCCGCGAGCTGAGGGGCGTCGACTTCTTGAGCCTGTGGCCCAACGAGGACCGCCTCGCCATCGCCTCCCAAGTCCGCACCGTGCTGAATGACGGCGCCGTGGGCCACGGCGTGTTTCAGGCCTTCGGTGAAACGAACCGCCCGGCACGCTTCGAATTCACGCTCATGCCGCTGATCCACACGGGCCAGACGATCAACCGCCTAATGGGCTCCATCACCGCCATCGAGCCGCCATTCTGGCTGGGCGCCGAGCCCCTCAACACCTTCGAGCTCGCCGAGCTTCATCTTCATTGGCCGGACGGCGTTCCCGCCTTCATGGCAAATGGGGGCGACGATGCCGTGCGGGCTGCCCGCCGCCGCTTCCGCGTCGTCCAGGGCGGCCTGGCCTGCGGCAACGAATAGGAAACCCAATGAGCACCGAAGCCGGGACGTTTCCACTTGGACCGAGCCATTTAGACTTTCCTTAATGCGTGCTCTCCTAGCCTGACACTCGGCTTGCTCAGCCCCCAATTCCCCAGACCTGAGCGGGCCGCTGGCATGATTATGAGCGTCCCAAATACCGAGGAGCAGGTTTCCGCTCGCCCCGTGACCATTCGTGGCCGGCGCGACAGCAAGCTCACGGCCAGCCGGCCGCTTCCCAAGATCGTGCCGGACCGTCGCAAATATCGCCGGGTGACGGTGAGCCTCCAGGGCCGCTTCATGTCCGAGGACAAGCAGGATTATCCCTGCGAGGTGATCAACATGTCCGCCGGGGGCATGGCGCTGCTGGCGCCGATTTCCTGCGCCCCAGGCGAGCGCATCGTCGCCTATCTCGAGAATTTCGGCCGTCTCGAAGGCATCGTCGTCCGCAGCGTCGAGGGCGGCTTCGCGGTCGAGATCCAGGTGAGCATGCAGAAGCGCGAGCGCATCGCCAACTTGCTCACGTGGTATGCCAACCTCGAGATCGGGGCCGAGGAGCGACAGCATGAGCGCGTCGCGCCCCGCATCGCCGCCCAGAAGCTCATCCTGCCCAACGGCGACGTCCATGATTGCCGGGTGCTGGACGTGTCCTTGAGCGGCGCCTCGATCGCCACCGCCGTGAAGCCGCCGCTGAACACCGTCGTCGTCTTGGGTCGCCCGCGCGGTCGCGTCGTGCGCCACCACGATCAGGGCATAGCCATACAATTCGCCGAGCTTCAAGATCCGGATAGTCTCGCGCGCACGTTTGGCTAACCTTTCTCAATTCTTTCAAGACTGCCGGCCGATGGTGCTTCGCCTTGCCATCGCCTCAAAAAAATCGCGGAAAACCGCGCTTGGCCGCGTTTTGTTCCAAAATATCTAAAATTTTAGCTAACCCAAGAACATTCAGGTTTGAGTAGGTCTCACTAAAAAAGAACTACCAATACTACTCCAAAACACTGGCTTCTTTTATCGGGATCTCAAAACCTCTCTGACATAGTGCTCCTCAACAAACGGGGGGTGTAATGAAACACTTTGTTCTAGGTACAGCATTCTTGATGTTCATCTCGTCTTTGCCGGCGGATGCCACAAACAATCATGCAATCAGTCTCAAGCCTCAGCTTGAGACGCAGAAGGTTGCGTTCCTGCAGTCCTTTGGCGACACCTTGCCGCCGATCGGCTACGTGAATTTCTGCCGTGAGCGCGAGACCGAGTGCCGTCCGTCCGGACGCTTCGCCGACCGTATCCAGCTGAGCGCCGCCAAGTCCCGCGAGCTCGCCGAGGTCAACACGAGCGTCAACGAGGCCGTGGCGCCGATCACCGATCTGGACCTCTACGGCAAGGTCGAAGTGTGGACCTATCCGGTGAAGGAAGGCGACTGCGAGGACTATGTCCTGCTCAAGCGCCGCATCCTGATCGAGCGTGGCTGGCCGGAAAGCGCCCTGCTCATCACCGTCGTCCGCGACGAGAACAATGAGGGCCACGCCGTGCTGACGGTGCGCACCGATCACGGCGACCTGGTGCTCGACAATAAGCAGCGCGAGATCATGGCCTGGGCCGATACGCCCTACACATTCGTCAAGCAGCAGTCCGCGCGCAATCCGCTGGTGTGGATCTCGCTGTTGCCCCCGACTCTCGAGCCGCAACCCGCGGTGTCGGCTTCGAACCGCCAGTAAGGAGACTTTCGACCCCCCTGCTCCGAGGGGGCACGCTTTGAGGCCCGGTGACCATCCCCCACCCATCCCCGACCCAACCGGGCCTTTACTAGAGCCGGTCTCGCAAGAGACCGGCTCCTTTTTTTCAGGGGGTTAGGTCTATAGCGTCAGAATAAGGTCGATCAACAAGGCGCCGGAAAACAGGCTCCACAGCGCCGCGACCGCCAGTGACGCACCGAACCAGACTTTGGGCCGCGCCTCGATCAGCATTCCCCGCCACGCATTGCGCATGAGAATGGCAGGCCCTGCGAACACCCGCAGGATCACGCCCCCAATCGAGGATAAGGTGGATTTCGGCTCGACACCGAAGCGCATCGGCTCGCCCGAGACGAGCTGCACAAAGCTCGACAGCACGCCGGCCAAGACGAAGCCACACGCTGTCACGTACAGATAAACGATTGCAGGTCCCATCACGCCCCTCGCCCGTGCTTTCCCAAAAGCACTCTAGCGAGCGGCGCGGGGCCGTTTGCCGCAAATCTTAAGGACTGGTTAACGCCCGTGCCGCCAGGGCACGAAAAGCGCTATTGCAAGTCGAAGTCGAGGATCGCCATCTGGAACTGATAGGCCGTCTCGTCCTCGTCATCGTCGTCGCGGAACAGCACGCCGATGAACTCCTCGCCGATATAGACCTCGGCGGAATCGTCCTTCTGCGGGCGCTGCCGCACCTGGATCTCAGGCAAGCGGAAGACTTTCTTCAAATAGGTCTCGAGCTTGAGAATTTCGTCTCGTGTCACGCTTAAAGCCCCCTTTCGAGCTGCTGCCAGCCCTAGCGGCGGCTTGCGTCGTCACCTGTGAACATTTGATCCATGGTCAGCGCCGGCTCGTCACAGGTATTGGCGCCGATATCCCGGGCCGGCACGCCGGCCACGGTGCGCTTCGGCGCCACGTCCTTCAGCACCACGCTACCCGCGGCGATCCGGGCGCAGTCTCCGACCGAGATATTGCCGAGAATCTTGGCGCCAGCGCCGATCATCACGCCGCGCCCGATCTTGGGATGGCGGTCGCCCTGCTCGTTGCCCGAGCCGCCAAGGGTGACCCCGTGCAGGAGCGAGCAATTGTCGCCGACCACCGCCGTCTCGCCGATGACGATGCCGGTGGCATGGTCGATCATGATGCCCCGGCCGATCCGCGCCGCCGGATGGATGTCGACCTGAAGGAAGCGCGAGACCAGGCTCTGGAGGTAGAGCGCCAAATCCTTACGGCCCGCGTTCCACAGCCGGTGGGCGATACGGTGGGTCTGAAGCGCGTGAAAGCCCTTGAAATAGAGGAGCGGCTCGATCAGCCGGTCGCAAGCGGGATCGCGCTGCGCCCATGCCACCAGATCGGCGCGAAACTCCTCGCCGAGCATGGGGTCCGCCTCGAGCACCTCATGAAACGTCTGGTGCATCAGGCCCACGTCGAGCGCCGCGTGCTGCAGCCGCCGCGCCAGACGATGGCAGATGGCATCCTCAAGACGGGAATGACTGAGCACCGACGCATAGATGAAGCCACCAAGCGCCGGCTCCGCCGCGCTGATGTCCTCGGCCTCGCGCCGCACCCGGCTCCACACCGGGTCGTGCAGTTTGATCTGCAGCTCTGCCGATACCATGGACTTATGCATGGGCTTTCCTCACTTCGCCCCCCTAGCAGGCCCGGGGAGCTTAGTCTACCACTCGAAAGCTAGGACCTAAGCTCGTGAAGTTAAAAAGTCGAGCACACCCTGCTTGAAAGCTGCGTCGCCGACGGCCCTCATGTGATCGCGTCCGGTGATCTCTAGAAATTGGGCACCCGGGATGAGCTCTGCAAGCGCCGCTCCCGACCCGCCAATCACATCCTTGCTACCGACCGCCACCAGCGCCGGCACGGCGATCTCGCCGAGTCGCTCGGCGGGGACCTTCTCGCGCGGCCCCCGCATGCACGCGGCCAGCGCCTTCAGATCGCTTTTCGTCTGCTCGGCGAAGACCCGGAAGCTGCGCGCCGTGGCGTTGGTGACATCCTCGACACGGGGCGCTTCGAGGGCATGGGCCAGCGGGCCCGAGCCCACCATCCCGCGCACCATATGGATGCCGAGACCGCCGAAGATGACGCTACGCACCCGCTCGGGATGGGCGAAGGTGAGGAAAGCCGCGATCCGCGCCCCCATGGAGTAGCCGAGCACATCCGTCCGGGCCACGCCCAGATGATCCAGGAGTCGTCTGGCGTCCTCCGCCATGGCCGGCGCGCCGTACAACGCGGGGTCGTAGAGCTTGTCGCTGCGCCCGTGACCCCGGTTGTCATAGGCGATCACCCGCCTGCCGGCTTGCGTCAGGGTCTTCACCCAGCCCGGATCGATCCAATTCGCCGCGATATTGGAGGCGAAGCCGTGGATCAGCAGGATGGGTTCGCCCTCCCCCTCGTCCACATAGGCAATCCTCACACCGTCGGAATCGAAGCTCTGCATTCTCTCCCTACCGTTTTGCCTCAAGGGTCACTATGCTGGCCGCCAATCCTCACCACAGACAGTTTTGCGAACCCTCATGGCTCAAACGCTCGTACCCCATTTCGTGAATGACGTAGGCGTCGACCGGATCAAGATCGGCGTCAAGGAGTTCCAGTGCATGGGGACCCTGCCGCCCGACGATCACCCGCATGTCTATCTCGACATGGGGCACGAAACCCAGATCGTTTGCCCTTATTGTTCCACGCTCTACGAATTCGACGGCGACCTGGAGGCAACGCAGACCGAGCCCGGCGGTTGCGTCTATGTCGCGACTTCCCCGCCTGGCCCGCCTGCCGCCTAGCGCATCTTGATGGCGAAGCAGGCGCGCCCGTTCTCATCGCCGGCGGCGGTATCGGCGGGCTCTCGACAGCCATCGCCCTGGCCAAGCAGGGTATTGAGACCTGCGTCCTCGACGCTCGAGCTTCACCGAGGAAAGCGGCGCCGGCATTCAGCTCGGGCCCAACGCCACGCGCCTGCTCCGTAGCCTCGGCGTTTTCGACGCGATCGAGCCCACCGCCTTCCGGCCCGAAGCGATCTGTCTCTTCGACGGCATCACGGGCCGCCGCCTCGCCACCGTGCCGCTCAAGCCTCAGGCCGAGACGCGCTACGGCGCGCCTTATATCAGCCTCCACCGCGCCGACCTCCATGCCGGGCTGTTGTCGGTCGCCAAGACGCTTCAAGCCGTCGAATTGCGCCCGGGGTTCGACCTCGCTCAGATCGAGCCGGGCGAGAAGACGATCGCTGCACGGCGCATCGGCGGTCCCGGCGCGGAAGGGTCGGCGCTCATCGGCGCCGACGGCCTGTGGTCGGTGGTGCGCAAAACCGTGGCGCCCGGCGCGACCTTGAGCTTTTCAGGGGCCACCGCCTATCGCGGCATGCTGCCCATGGGCGATCTGCCCAGCCCCTTCGCCGATCCCGTGGTGGGGCTGTGGCTCGGCCCGAAGGCGCATCTCGTCCACTACCCGGTCCGTGGCGGCGAGGCCCTGAATATCGTTGCCGTCACCGAGGGCGGACAAGAGGTGCAAGGCTGGAACCAGTCGGGCGACGCCGCGTCTTTGCTTTCCGGATTCACCCGCTGGTGCAAGGAGTCGAAATCATTGCTCGAACGGGTTCAGGCTTGGCGCCGCTGGTCGCTCTATCGCCTGCCCCCATTGCCCTATTGGAGCGGCGGCGCCATCACCCTTCTCGGCGACGCGGCCCATCCCGTGCTGCCTTTCCTGGCGCAAGGGGCAGGCCTTGCCATCGAGGACGCCGTCACTTTGGCGGAGACTCTCGCTGCGGAGCCTAACGAGCCCGCCGCCGCCTTTCATCGCTACGAGGTCTTGCGCCGTCCGCGGGCCACGCGGCTCCAGCAGCAATCGAAGCGCTTCGGATGGCTGTATCATTTGCGGGGGCCGCGCGGCTCGCCCGCAACTTCGCGCTTCACGCCGCAGCGACGAGACGGCACTCGCGAGATTCGACTGGCTCTACGGCGAAACCTAGCCGGATCCGGCGGAAATGCGGTCTTCCGTGCGGCAAGAATACTCAGCCCGTGACGGTTTCCGGCGACTTTCGACATCGCCCCGACTATGCTTCGATGCCGTGCAGATTCTCACCACCAGTCCCCGCCGAGCCCCGCAAGCGGTTGACTTTCCACAAGCTTGGTAGCCGCCACGATGCTGCTCGCCGTCGTTACGCTCACGCCATTTCTGGGCGCCGTGATCCCTCTGCTGGCGATCCGCTATGGCCGCAACTTCTGCGCGTTGGCGACGGGGGCCGTCACCCTCACGGCGCTCGTCCTCCTTCTTTCCCAGGCGCCCGCCGTCTACCGCGGCGACGTCATCACGTGGAGCGTACCGTGGCTGCCGATGATCGGCTTGTCCTTCTCGTTCTTCGTCGATGGCTTGGGACTGTTCTTCGCCGCGCTCATTCTCGGCATGGGGCTGCTGATCATCCTCTATGCGCGCTACTACCTGAGCGCGGACGACCCCCTCGGCCTCTTCTACTTCTACCTCCTGATGTTCCAGGGCGCGATGGTGGGCATCGTCCTCAGCGACAACATTCTTCTGATGCTCGTGTTCTGGGAACTTACGAGCCTCACGTCGTTCCTGCTGATCGGCTACTGGCGCCACTTGCCGGAATCACGCCAGGGCGCGCGCATGGCGCTCATCGTCACCGGCGGCGGGGGCTTGTCGCTCATCGCCGGCATGCTGATGCTCGGTCACATCGCGGGGTCTTACGAGATCACCGAGATCCTGCAGCGTGGTGAGATCATCAGATCCTCGCCGCTTCTCGTGCCGACGCTTCTGCTGATCCTGGGCGGCGCCTTCACCAAATCGGCGCAGTTCCCGTTCCACTTCTGGCTGCCGCACGCGATGGCCGCGCCCACGCCCGTCTCGGCCTATCTGCATTCCGCGACCATGGTGAAAGCGGGTCTTTTCCTGATGGGCCGGCTATGGCCGGTCTTCGCCCCGACGGAAGCGTGGTTCCTCATCGTCGCGCCGGTCGGGCTCATCACCATGCTCATCGGCGCATGGATCGCGCTGTTCAAGGATGATCTCAAGGCCCTGCTCGCATTCTCGACCGTGAGTCATCTCGGGCTCATCACCATGCTGTTCGGACTCGGCACGCCTCTGGGCGCCATTGCCGCCGTGTTCCACATCGTCAATCATGCGACCTTCAAGGCGGCGCTGTTCATGAGCGCAGGTATCATCGACCATGAAGCGGGCACGCGCGACATTCGCCGGCTTGGCGGACTGCTCACCCTCATGCCGATCACGGCCACCTTGGCGATCCTGGCTGCGGCGTCGATGGCCGGAATTCCGCTTTTCAACGGCTTCCTGTCAAAGGAGATGATGCTCGAAGAGACGGCACACACCGTCTATGCCGGGATCGTCTGGCTCTTCCCCGTATTGGCGACGATCGGGGCCCTCCTCTCCGCCGCCTACTCCTTCCGTTTCGCGATCAGCACGTTCTTCGGACCGCCGCGCGACGACTACCCCCACAAGCCCCACGACCCGCCGCTTGGGATGTGGCTCCCCGTCGCCATCCTCGTCGTCCCGGTCGTGGCCATCGGCGTTCTTCCGGCCCTTACAGCAGGTCCGATCGTGGAGCGTACGGCGCTTGCCGTGGTAGGCGAGGCCCTGCCCGACTACAAGCTCGCAATTTGGCATGGCCTGACGCCGGCACTCTTCATGAGCCTGATCGCGCTAGCCGGCGGCGCCATGCTCTTCGGCCTGTACCGCTACGCCGACGCGATCCGGCTCGCCCTCCCGCGGCCCGACGCGAAGCGCATCTACGACGCAGTGCTCTCCGCCTTGGTGAACGGCTCGCGCGCGATCATTGACGTGACCCATAACGGCTCGCTGCCGCGCTATGCCGGAATCATTATCGGCGTCATTGTCGCGGTCGGGCTTGTCGGCTTCCTGGCTTCGCCGCATGAGGCTGGAACCAGGGAGATCATTCCCATGTCGTTTCCAGCGGGCGTCGCCTGGATCGTCCTCGCCGCGATATGCGTTGCGCTTCTCTTCTGGCATGGAGACCGGCTGCTCGCCCTCATCCTCACGAGCGGCGTCGGCCTCATCGTCTCTCTCGTGTTCTTGCATTTCTCCGCGCCCGACCTCGCGCTCACGCAGATCTCGGTCGACGTCGTCACGACGATCCTCCTTCTGCTTGCTCTCAATCTCTTGCCGAAGACGACGCCTGCGGAGACGGATGCGGCCGGACGGCTAGGGCGCGGCGGACTTGCGGCTGCTGTCGGCCTCGGAGTCGGCGCCCTCACCTACGCCATCCTGACACGCGATTTCCAAACGATCTCCGACT
This sequence comes from Methyloceanibacter superfactus, assembly GCF_001723305.1. GTDB lineage: Bacteria > Pseudomonadota > Alphaproteobacteria > Rhizobiales > Methyloligellaceae > Methyloceanibacter > Methyloceanibacter superfactus. The sequence goes on along the minus strand of NZ_LPWF01000035.1, from coordinate 51,123 downwards.
ACCACTTGGCGCAAGCGAAGCCCGGCGGCGGCGGCACCAACGTCGTCAACGTCATCCTCGTCGACTTTCGTGGCTTTGATACGTTCGGCGAGATCATCGTTCTCGGCATCGCCGCCATCACCATCTTCGCGCTTCTCGACAACGCTCTGAGAGGCGCAGCGAGGAAAACCCTCGAGTCCATCCGCCATCCCCTGCAAAGTAAGGATGCTCATCCGCTAATCCTCGTCGTGGCCACGCGCATCCTTCTGCCTCTCGCGCTCACCGTCGCGGTCTTCATCTTTCTCCGCGGCCACAATGAGCCGGGTGGCGGCTTCATCGCCGGGCTGATCGTCGCCATCGCTCTCATCATGCAATATCTGGCGAGCGGCTATGCGTGGGCCGCACAGCGCGCCCGCATCGATAGTCAGGCCATGATCGGCTCCGGCGTCGCCATCGCCGGCATTGCCGGACTGACATCGCTGTTCTTCGACTGGCCCTTCCTCACCAGCACATACACACATGTCGAACTACCGTTGGTGGGCGAGATCGAAATCGCCTCGGCGGTTGCCTTCGATCTCGGCGTCTTCCTCACCGTCGTCGGCGTCGTGATGCTGTCGCTCGCCCAGATCTCGCGCGTCGAGGAACGGACCGAGCGCCAACCTGTGCCAAAGGGACCAATGGACATCCCGTTGAAGCAGGGGCGCATCGTCAGCTCGAGCAAGGGGGGCAACTGACGTGGAGCTTCTGGTCGCCAGCGCCGTGGGCTTGATGACGGCGGTCGGAGTCTACCTGCTCCTGCAGCGGCGGACGTTTCCGATCATCATCGGACTGACTTTGCTATCCTACGCGGTGAACGTGTTCCTGTTCTCGGCGGGGCGGCTCGTTGTCAACCTGCCGCCGATTATTTCCGATGCAGGCGCCTACACCGATCCCTTGCCGCAGGCGCTGGTGTTGACGGCAATCGTGATCTCGTTCGGCATGACGGCCCTGATCGTCGTTCTTGCGTTGCGCAGCTTCCTCGAGACCGAGAACGACAACGCGGACATTCCGGGAGAAGACCTCGCGCCCGAAGCCGAGGCAGATCGATGATGGCGGTGCGCACCTCATGACGAACTGGATCATCGCCCCGGCAATCCTGCCCGCGCTGACGGCCGCTCTGCTAATCCTGGTGCGGCGGCGTGACATCCGCATGCAGCGGATCGTCTCCGTCGTCGCCACCCTGGCCCTCGTGGGGATTGCGATCTTTCTCTATCACCTGGCGAGCGACGGCGAGCCACGCGTCTACCGCGTCGGCGCCTGGCCTGCACCGTTTGGTATCGTCCTCGTGCTCGATCGCCTGTCGGCAACCATGCTGCTGCTTGCCGCAGCGCTCGCTCTCGCCATCCTTGTCTATGCCGTGGCGGGATGGGATGAGCGGGGACGCCACTTCCACGCTCTGTTCCAGTTCCAACTGCTGGGCCTGAACGGCGCGTTTCTCACCGGCGACATCTTCAACCTATTCGTGTTCTTCGAGGTGATGCTGATCGCGTCCTACGGGCTCATGCTCCATGGCGGGGGCGCCCGCCGCCTGGGCGCGGGTTTCCAGTACGTCGCGATCAATCTCGTGGCTTCAACGCTGTTCTTGATCGCTATCGGCTTGATCTATGGGATCACCGGCACGCTCAACATGGCCGATCTCGCCGTGAAGGTGCCGCAGGTCGCCGCCGGAAACGAGGCGCTGCTGCGAACCGGCGCCCTGCTGTTGTTCCTGGTCTTCGCCATCAAGGCCGCCTTCGTGCCTCTGCATTGGTGGCTCCCCGGCACCTATTCGTCAGCGTCGGCGCCGGTCGCCGCACTCTTCGCCATCATGACCAAAGTCGGTGCCTATGCGATCATTCGCGTCTACGGCACGATCTTCGGTGCCGATGCCGGCGCGCTCGCGGGCGTGGCCGTGCCATGGATCCTGCCCGCCGCCCTTGCGACGCTTCTCGTCGGCGCCATCGGCCTTCTCGCAAGCCGCACCCTCCTCGACCTCGCGTCCTTCAACATCGTCGCGTCCATGGGCACGCTGCTCATCGCTATCGGTCTTTTCGACGTCGATGGCCTGACAACGGCGCTCTACTATCTGGTGCACAGCACGTTGACCGGCGCCGCGCTCTTCCTCATCGTGGACCTGATAACGACGCGGCGAATAGAGAGAGGCGATGCGCTCATACCGGGGCATCCGATCCGCCAGGCCCCTATCCTCGGCGCTCTGTTTTTCCTCACGGCGCTCGCCGCCGTCGGCCTTCCACCGCTCTCAGGCTTCATCGGCAAGCTCCTGGTGCTCGATGCGGCCTATGAAAGTCCCCAAGCCGGCCTGATCTGGCTTTTCGTTCTCGGCGCCTCGCTCATGATGACCATTGCTTTCGCCCGCGCCGGCAGCATCGTCTTCTGGAACACCGTGGGCCGGACCACGGGGCCGACATGGGCAACGATGCCAATCTCTCCCATAGTGGTCGTGGCCTTGCTCGTCTGCGCCATTGCACTACTGTCCATCTTTGCCGGGCCCGCCGTCGAAGCGTTCCATGCGACGGCCGAGCAACTGCTCGCTCCGGCCGACTATATCGACGCCGTGCTAGGCTCCACCAACGTCATGCCGTCGACGGGACACTAAACATGTTCAAACGCTTGGTGCCTCACCCCCTTCTGACGCTCCTCATCGTCGTGGTGTGGATTCTGCTGAACGGCATCTCTTGGGGTGCGGCCGTGCTCGGCGCGATTCTGGGTCTCGCGATCCCGAAGCTGACAAGCCCATATTGGCCTGACAGGCCGCATATCGGGAGCCCGCTTACTATCCTGGAATATGCCGTCATTGTTCTCTGGGATATCGTCGTCGCCAATTTCCAGGTGGCCTATCTGATCCTATTCCGCCGCGGGGAGTCTCTCCGCTCGCGCTTCGTGACCGTGCCGCTCGACCTCAGAACGCCCGAAGCGATTTCCGCACTGGCAGGAACGATCACCATGACCCCGGGCACGGTCAGCGCCGATCTCAGCGGCGACGGCCGCGCGCTGCTCGTCCATTGTCTCGAGACGAACGACGCCGAAGCGACCGTGGCGACAATCAAGTCGCGTTACGAAACCAGACTGCAGAGGATCTTCGAGAAATGATCGCGCTTGCTTGCACAATCGCCGTCTTTGCCATCGGCGCCGCGATGCTGTTGAACGTTTACCGCTTGCTGGTGGGGCCGGACACCGCGACACGCATCCTGGCGCTCGATACGCTCGTCATCAACGCCATCGCGCTCGTGGTGCTGATCGGCATCTACTTTGGAACGGAAATCTATTTCGAGGCGGCGCTGCTGTTCGCCATGGTCGGCTTCCTGACGACCGTCGCCTACTGCAAATACATCCTGCGCGGCAATGTGATGGAGTAGCGCGATGATCGATATTGGCGAAATCGCAATCGCGGCCTTGATCTACCTGGCGGCCTTTTTTCTATTCGTCGGCTCGTTTGGCCTTGCGAAGCTACCCGACCTGATGCGCCGCTTACACGGGCCGACCAAGGCGACGACTCTCGGCATCGGCTCGATGCTGATCGCCTCGATGCTCTATTTCATCTTGGAGCGCGGCACCGTGTCGATCCACGAGCTCCTAATTTCAACCTTCTTGTTCCTGACGGCGCCGGTCACGGCTCTCATGGTCGCGAAGGCGCACATCCTGTGCGACAAGGAAAGCCGCAAACAACTCCCGCCTACGGGCCGTCCGGCCGGCTGGGCCGTGATCGACGGTCCGCAGACGGAAAGGGCCAGGAAGCCCACTACCTGACCTTGAGGGCCCCAAAAGGGGCTCTTGGCGGTTGTATTCAGGTGTCAGATTAACCCGATAGTAGACGTCTTCCGCTAAGAGGTCTCGACGACCCACGCAGCCAGGAGATGTGATGGCTATCCAGCAACTCTCCCCTGAAGAACTGCACGCCGCTTCGGCCGAACTTGATCGCTGCCTCTACAACCATGACGAATGGTTGAATGGCTTATTCGGGACGTTGATCTGCCGGCTGCAGCCCGACCAGCGCGATCTGGAACGCGATGCCCATCGTCTATGCAGACTAGGCCAGTGGTATTATTCCGGATGCGGCGCGGCCGCCGCGCTTGTCGACCGGCCGGGATTTGCCGAGCTCGCGCCGAGCACCAACGCACGCATCAATGCGCGGCGCACATGCTGCAAACCATGAAAGCCGGCCAGCCTGTTGCGCTCGAGGACTACCAGCGCTTCATCAACGCGCTTAAGCGGATGCGCATGGAGATTTTCGCCCTAAAGCGCGACATCGAGGAAGCGCTCTACGCGCTTGACCCCTTGACCGGCATACCGGGTCGCATCGGACTACTCGCCAAGCTGCGTGAGCAGCAGTCCCTAGTTGAGCGCGGGGTCCAACCCTGCTGTCTCGCCATGATGGATCTCGATGAGTTCAAATTGATCAATGACAAATATGGGCACAGCGTCGGCGACCAGGTGTTGATTGCCTTCGCACACCACGCGATGGAGCACCTTCGGCCATACGACAAGGTGTTCCGCTACGGGGGCGAGGAGTTTCTCATTATCTTGCCCGATACGAGCCTCGAGGAAGCCTGCGACATCATCCAGCGGCTACGCGAGTCACTCGCGCGGCTTCCACATCACCTGGGAGCTGAAGGAGAGGTCAACGTCACGGCGTCGTTCGGCATTACCATGCTCGATGCGAACACCCCGATCGAGAAAGACATCGAGCACGCCGACGAAGCGCTCTACAGGGCGAAATCAGCCGGTCGCAATTGCTGCGTCGCCTGGAAGCCCACACCTCCGGAAGACGGCGTGCCCCAGCAAAGGGATCACGCCGCCTAATTCTTATCGCGAGAGGCCCTTGCCGCCCGCTAGTGGCCAGTCGAGTCGCCCCGGCGACTGGACTCGAATAGGAACCAGACCCGCTTCTCGGCCTGATCGATCCACTCCTCGAGCTTGCTCGCGGTCGCCACGTCGTTCTCTTCGTCACAGACGTTATGCACTTCGCGCATGCTGGCAATCAGCGCCTGATTGTCCTCGCGCAACTCGGCCAGCATGTCGAGCGGGTCCACATAGTCGGCATCGTTGTCGGGGATACGCTGAAGCCGCGCGATGTTGCCGATAGAATGGAGTGTCGTCCCGCCGATCTTGCGCACACGCTCGGCGATCTCGTCGGTCATGGCGAAAAGCTCGGCGCCCTGCTCATCGAACATGAGGTGGTAGCCGCGGAAATGCGGGCCGCTCACATGCCAATGGAAATTTTTGGTCTTCATGTAGAGCGCAAACACATCGGCGAGGAGCGCGTTCAGCGCGCCGGAGATGTCGCGGGTGGCGTTGGAGCCAAGATCGGTCGGTGTGTCGAGTTTCACTTTCTGACGTTCCTTCGGTGTCAATTGCTTGTTCATGGAGCCTCCAGGGGGGTTGAGCGGAAGCAGAATGCCGGGAGTCTTTAGATGGGGACCGCACGGCATGATCGCCAGCGGTAGGGACACTGAGTAACCTGAGACGCCTTGTCACGCCTTGATCGGGGTCAGAATTTGCGACCACTTAAGCACTGTCCAAAACCGCGACGAGACAAATAGCCAACGCGCCCTTAGGCTTCCCATCGGTGCCGCGATATCAAGTGCATCGTTTTCATTCCACGGAGTGCATCATGTTCATCGCCATGAACCGGTTCAAAGTGAAGAAGGGGTCGGAGCGCGACTTCGAGCAGGTCTGGCTCAGCCGCGACACCCATCTCGAGGACGTGCCGGGCTTTGTCGAGTTTCAACTGCTGAAAGGCCCGGAGCGCGACGATCACGTGCTCTACGCCTCGCATAGCCTGTGGCGCTCGCAAGCCGCCTTCGAGGCCTGGACCAAGTCAGAAGCCTTCCGCAAGGCACACGCGAATGCCGGCAGCGGCAAGCCGCTCTATCTCGGCCATCCCGAGTTCGAAGGCTTCACCGCCCTTCAGGAGATCTCCGCGAAGGCCACGTCCACAGCCGCCGAATAGCTCGTCTCGTTGACGGCGTCAGTTCACCCGCGTCACCTGGACGAGATTGTCCGAATAGGTCGGCGCGCGTCCCAAGCCTGAGTGGGCGTCCGACGAGATCGAGTTCACCGAGCCGTCGGAGCGGTTGAGGCTCCGCCAATAGCCGAGTGTCGCCACGACGATGCCGTCACCCACGTCGTCGGTGCGCGGGCGACGCCCTCGAAGTCGCCACGGTCGTTGAACACGCGCACCGGATCGCCTTCGCGAATGCTGCGGGCCTCCGCGTCCTTCGGACTGATCAGCACGAACTGCTCGCCCTGGCCTTTGATCTTATGCGGTTCGTTGGCGTAGCAGGAGTTGAGGAAGCCGTGGCTTTTCGGCGAGAGGATGTTGAGCGGAAAACGCTCGGCTCGCGCGCTATTGGTCTCGGGCGTCTCGCGCGGCGGAACATAGCCGGGCAACGGATCGACCGGATCGCCGCATTGGTCGCCGTCATACATCATGCGGAAAGGCCCGGCGACGAAGTTCTTGGCGTCGTGCAGCAGGAACTCCACCTTGCCCGACGGCGTCGGGAAATTGCCGTCCTTATGCGGGGTCCGCGTGTCGGCATCGCCCACGTCGATCTTGAAGAAGCCGTGCTCCTTGAAATAGTCCATGTCGACGCCGGCCATCTTGGGATCGTCCCAGTTGATATAATAGGCGGCGAGCTCACTGTCCGACATTTGGAATACGGGATCGTCGAAGCCCATCTCCTTCGCCAGCCGCCGCCACATCTCGCTGGTCGGCAAGCACTCGCCCGGCGGCTCGACGGCCTTCTCATTATAGGTGAAGTAGAAGTGGCCCCACGACCACATCATGTCCTCCGCTTCGCCCGCCATCGCGGCCGGCAGCACGATGTCGGCATATTTCGCCGTGTCTGTGAGGAAATGCTCGGCGACCACCGTGAACAGATCCTCGCGCTGTAGGCCTTGCACGATCTTGTTCGTCTCCGGCGCCTGCGACACCGGGTTGGTGCAATAGACGAACATGCTCTTGATCGGCGGATCGAGCTTCATCTCGCCGGTGAGCGCCCGTCCGAGCTGGAGATTGTTGATGGCGCGCGTGCCGGGCTTGATCCAGTCGCCGCGCGATACCTTCATCCAATCGACCGGGAAGTCCCAAAGCGGCATCTGCAAGAGGCCGCCGCCCACATGCTTCCACGAGCCCACAAGCGCCGGCAGGGACGCCACCGCGCGGATCGCCTGACCGCCGCCGGCTGAGCGCTCCAAGGCCACGCCGATCCGGATCACGCTCGGCTGGTCGGTGGCAAACTCCTTGGCGAACTGGGCGATGTCGGCGGCTTTGACGCCGGTGACCGCCTCCACATAGTCCGGCGTGAATTCCGAGGCGCGCGCTTTCAGTTCCTCGTAGCCGTAGGTGTGCTGGTCCACATAGTCCTGGTCGATCAGTCCCTGCGCGATGAGCGAGTTGATGATGCCCATGGCGAGCGCGCCGTCGGTGCCGGGCTTCGGCGCGATGTGCCAATCGGCCTGCTTCGCCGTGCGCGAGCGGTAGCAATCGATCACCACGACCTTGGCGCCGCGCTTCTGCGCTTCGAGCACGAACGGCCAGTGATGAAGATTGGTCGAGATCGAGTTGCACGCCCAGATGACGATGAACTTCGAATGCACGAAGCTCTCGGGGTCGACGCCGCCCGTCGGACCCACGGTCATCAGCCAGGCGGTCGACGAACCGGACGCGCAGAAGGTCTTCTCGTTCACCGTCGTACCGAGACGATTGAAGAACGGGTCGCCTGAGTTGATGCCCTGCACCAAGCCCATATTGCCGAGATAGCTCTGCGGCATGATGGCTTGCGCACCGTACTCGGCGATGATGTCGCGCCAGCGCGTGCCGATCTCGGCGATCGCCTCGTCCCAGGTGATGCGCTCGAACTGCTTGGAGCCCTTGGGGCCCGTACGGCGCATGGGATAGAGCAGCCGGTCGGGATTGGCGTGGTGATCGTGAAAGTCCTTGAGCTTTACGCACAGACCGCCGCGCGTGATAGGATGGTCCTTGTTGCCCTTGACCTCGACCAACCGTCCATCGGCGACCTCGTAGACCATGGCGCAGGTGTCCGGACAATCATGTGGACACGCGCCGAAAAACATCTCACGCGCTGGTTGCTCGTTCATGCCCGACTCCTCCCTCGATCTCACGACCGGCTCTTTATGAGCGCTGATTTACGTCAGCTTACGAGGGTCCGAGGCCCTTGTCGATTCGAGGCGAAGGGGCTTTTTGCGAGCCCAGGACAATACGCCCGAGCGGAATTGTCATCTATGCACACTAGCCTCCGGTACCATGCGTGTGATGCAGCAGCCCTCAGCACAACCGGCACGTAAAGTTTCAGCGCCCCTGGACGGTGTGCTGCCAAAGCGGGCCAGCGTGGAGATCGTCCATAGCGCCGTCCCGGGCCGCGTGCGCTTCCGCCACCGGGGCCTTATGGCGCGGCCACCTCTGGCGCGGAAGACGGAGACGGCCTTGCGCGGAACCGTGGGCGTCACGTCCGCCCACGCCAATCCGCTCACCGGCTCCGTTCTGATTACATATGCGCGCCGGCTTCGTGCGCGCTGGCGGAGATCATCGAGGATGTGGTCGCCAGCCGCATCCCCGGCGAGGCCGACGGCGCCCCGCCGCCGCGCGGCTTGTCGTCGGCCGCGGCACCCGCCCTCGTGCCCTCGATCCCGAGGCAGTGGCACGCGCTCACGCGGAGCATGATCTCCGAGCAGCTCGCTACCGATACCGAGACCGGGCTCGTGGCCGAGGAAGCCAAGCGGCGGCTCTTCACCCATGGCCGTAACGAGCTGATACGACTCGAGCCACGCTCCATGGCGGCGCTCCTCGCCGAGCAGATGACCAGCCTGCCGATCACCCTGCTCGGCGGTTCGGCGGTGCTGTCGCTGGCCACCGGCGGCATCGCCGACGCGGTGATCATCGCCGCCGTTGTGCTCCTCAACGCCGGCATCGCCACGGCGACCGAGCGCCAGGCGGAGCACACGATCCTCGGCCTGTCCCGCTATACCCCGAGCCCCGTGCCGGTTGTGCGCGGCGGCCGCCGCGACCTCGTTCAACCGTCCGAGCTCGTGCCCGGCGACCGCATTCTCCTGGAGCGCGGCACGCTCATACCCGCCGATGCCCGCCTCGTCTCCTGCGACGACCTCAGCATCAACGAGGCGGCGCTGACCGGCGAGGCGCTGCCCGTTCAGAAGGACTCGGACGTCGTGCTTCCCGACAACACCGAGCTCGCCGAGCGCCACAACATGGTGTTCCGCGGCACGGTGGTCACCGGCGGCTCCGGCGCCGCCGTGGTCACCGCCACCGGCATGGTGACCGAGATCGGCCGCGTCCAGCATCTGCTCGGCGCCGTGAGCGCCCCCGAGACGCCCATGCAACGCCAGCTCGGCGATGTCGGCCGCGAACTCATCATCGTCAACGGTCTCATCTGCGGCGCCATTCTCGGGCTTGGGCTGCTGCGCGGCCATCCCCTCATCCCTCTGGTGCGGAGCGCCATCTCGCTGGGCGTAGCGGCCATCCCGGAAGGCTTGCCCGCCGTCGCCACCACCACGCTTGCGCTCGGCATCCAGGACATGCGCAAGCGCAACATCCTGGTGCGCAAGCTCGACGCGGTGGAGACGCTGGGTGCCGTCGAGGTGGTCGGTCTCGACAAGACGGGAACCCTCACCGAGAACCGCATGACCACCGTCGCTATCCATGCCGACGGCGCGGCGCTCACCTTCGAGGCGGGCCGGCTGATGGCGGGCGATGCGCTAGCGCCGGACGCGACCGAAACCGTCGTGCGCCGCTTGTTCGAAGTGGCCGCGCTGTCCAGCGACGCGATCGTGCGCGAAGTCGAGCACGGCTTCGCCATCGAGGGCACGCCCACCGAGAGCGCGCTCATCGAGACGGCGATCACGCTCGATGTCGACGTGCCGGCGTTGCGGCTCGACGCGCGCGTGCTGGCGACGGCCTTGCGCAGCGACCGGCGCAAGCGCATGAGCACGCTGCACGCGACCACGCGCGGACGGCTGCTCTGCGTCAAGGGCGATCCGGTCGAAGTGCTGGAGCGCTGCACGCACCATCGCACCGGCGACGGCCTCGTCCCGCTCGACGAGGAGACCCGAGGCCGCATCCTGAAGGCCAACGAGCGCATGGCAAGCCAAGCCTTGCGTGTGCTGGGCATCGCGGTGAACGAGTCAGGCGGCAACCCTTACGACGAGCGCGATCTCGTCTGGCTCGGCCTCGCCGGCCTCGCCAACCCGATCCGGCCCAGCGTCGCGCCGGCCTTGGACAAGCTCCACCGCGCCGGCGTGCGCGCAGTGATGATCACCGGCGACCAGAGCCCCACGGCCTTCGCCATCGCCCGCAATCTCGATCTTGCCGGCGGCGACGAGCTGAAGGTGCTGGAAGCCGGCCAGATCGCCAATATGCGCCCCGACCTTCTGGCCGCCTTGGTGGGCCAGCCGCAAGTGTTCGCCCGCGTGAACCCGGTCGACAAGCTCAACATCGTCCGTGCGCTGCAGTCCGGCGGCCACATCGTCGCCATGACCGGCGACGGCATCAATGACGGTCCGGCGCTGAAGGCCGCCGATATCGGCATCGCCATGGGCGGCGAAGGCACCGACGTTGCCCGCGAAGTTGCGGACATCGTGCTGGCGGGTGACGATCTCGACGGTATCATCGAGGCCATCCGCCTCGGCCGCGCCACCTACGCCAATATCCGCAAGGTCCTGCGCTACCTCGTCTCCACCAATGCCGGCGAGACCTTCACCATGCTCGGCGCTGCGCTCGTCACCGGCGGCGAGGCCCTGACGCCAATGCAGCTTCTCTGGCTCAATCTCGTCTCCGACCCGCTACCGGCGCTGGCGCTCGGCTTGGAGCCGCCCGAAGCCGGCGTGCTCGACCAGCCGCCGCACGATCCGCAAGCGCCGATCCTGAGCCCGCGCGACTTCCGCCACATCCTGCGCGAAGGCACGGTGATGGGCGGCGCGGCGCTCACCGGCTATTTTCTCGCCGGCGGCGCCTCCAACCCCGTGCGCGCCGGCACGCTCGCCTTCCACGGCCTGACCTTTGCCCAGCTCCTGCATGCGCTCTCCTGCCGCTCCGAAACGCACGGCTTCGCTGCGGAGATCGGGCGCCCGCCGAGCGCCAAGCTCTACGCCACGCTTGCCGGCTCCGCGGCCGTTCAGGTCGCGGCGCAAATGTTCCCCCTCACCCGCCGGTTCTTGCGACTCGCGCCGCTCGCGTCGGCGACGTGCTGGCGATTGCCGGCATCGCCGTCGGCAGCACGCTCGCCAACGACCTCCTCGGCCGTGTGTTGCGCGACTTCGAGCGGCCGCTCCCTCGCAAAGCCTAAAGGATCCCCGCAAATGCCATCGGACATGATCTTCACCTCCGAGTCGGTCACCGCCGGTCATCCCGACAAGCTCTGCGATCAGATCAGCGACGCCACCGTCGACGCCTTCCTCCGCGAGGATACGGGCGCCCGCGTGGTGATCGAATGCGCGGTGGCCACCGGCGTCGTATTCCTTGCCGCGCGCTTCACCGCCGAGGCGGTGATCGATCTCCCCTCGCGCGCCGCGGCGTCATTAAGGATGGCGGGCTATGTCGGTCCGGAGTTCGCGCGCGCAAATGCTCCATCCCCAGCCTCACCGAGCTGCCCCGGGACATGCGCCAGCCGCCGCTGGCGGTCTTCGATGGTGCCATGGCCGGAGGACTATCCCGCTCAGGATCAGGCCAATGTGTTCGGCTATGCATGCCGGGAGACGGCCAACTTGATGCCGCTGCCGATCGCCATCGCCCACAGCCTGGCGCGCGGTCTCGATGACCTGCGCCGCGGCGGCGCCGGCTGGCTGGCGCCGGACGGCAAGAGCCAAGTGTCCGTCGAGTATCGCGACAACCGGCCGGTCCGCATCCACACGATCTCACTCACGGCGACCCTCAAGCCCGAGGCACGGACGGACGCGGTCGAGGACTCCTTGCGCACCCTCGTCGCGGAGAGCTTCACGGGCGACGGCCTCAAGCCCGATGCCGACACGGTGCTGCGCATCAATGCCGGCAGCCCTTATGAGAGCGGCGGGCCGGCGCGGCATGCCGGCCTCACGGGCCGCAAGAACGGCGTCGACACCTATGGCGAGATCGCCCGGCAGAGCGGCGCCGCGCTGTCGGGCAAGGACCCCTCTCGCATCGACCGGATCGGCGCCTATGCGGCGCGCCATGCCGCCAAGAACGTGGTCGCCGCCGGTCTCGCCGAACGCTGCGAGGTCCATCTCGCCTATGCCATCGGCCAGACACGCCCGCTCAGCATCTCGGCCGAGACGTTCGGCACCGGCCGCATTGCCGACGAGATCATTGCCGCGCGCCTGGCCGAGCATCTCGACTTCCGGCCCGCGGCGATCGCCCAGCGGTTCGCGCTGCGCACGAGGCCTGCGGCGTCAGGTGACCGGGGATTCTACCGGCCCTTGGCCGTCTACGGACATTTCGGGCGGAGCGATCTAGATTTGCCCTGGGAAGCGCTCGACGCGCTCGACCTCTTGCGCAGCTAAGGCGTCGTTACTCGCCGTCGCCCCCGCCATCGCCGGGGGCGTCCCCGGCGCTATTTATCAGGATGCCGCTCAGCGTTGCCGCATACCAGGCGAGCGTGGCCGCTTGCGGCAAGACCTGCCCCCTGCCGGCCTGCAGCAGGGCCAGCGCGCCGAAGCCCAGCGCCGCCATCATCCTCATATCGAGCGGCAAGGCCTGCATCGCGGTAAGCGACGGACCGGCCCCCGCCGTCGCGAGCGCGAACAGGCGCACCTCCTCCGCCGCCTTGGCGATGCCTTCGAGCGGCACGTCATGGTGGATCAGCACACTGCCGGTGAGAGGATTAACCTCCACCTTCCGTACGCCCTGAAATGTGGAGAGTCCCGTGGCGAGCGATGCGAAGAACACGGGATCGCCGCGCCGGCTCGTGATGCGCAGCCGCGAGCGGCCGGGACAGGCATGAACGAGTTCGGCTTGTGGTAGCGCCTCGGGCATCCGATGAGAGATCAAGCCGCGGCGCTTGGCGGCCGGTTTGCTTCCGGTGCTTGTGCTGCTGCTCGGGTCGCCTCGTCTTGGGTCGCGGCGTCAGGCGATGCGGCTTCGGCGGTCTCTTGGTTCACCTCGGCCTTGGCCTCGGCATAGAGATCTTCCGCCGCCTCGGCCACCTCCGCGCCGCGCACCTGGACCTCATGCAACGCCGCCAAGGCGGCCTTCACCGCGGCCTTCGCCACTGGGCGGGCTTGCTGGGCGATCTGGGGCGCGAACAGAACGGCAGTCGCCGCCCCGGCCACAAACCCCACGGCCAAACCAAAGGGAAACATGCTCGATCTCCAACACTCGCCAGAACCGCGCTTTCGCCACGAACCAAAATTGCCGCCGACTGTAACGCTCCCCTCCACCTTCCGAAAGACTGACCTATCTCAAACTTCAGTTAGGTTTTCACAAAAGCTTCATCGGACGGCGGCATCCAAGATGCAGACTTCGCTGCTATGGAGCCTTGACGTGGCGCAAGACTCATCTGGCGCAAAACCCGCAGGATGATCCCATGCTGGATGCCACCCGCAGTCATCTCCCGCATCTCGGACCGATACCCAATCACGACCGCGCTCACCCGACGAAGATGAACGTCGAGGATGTCAGCTTCTGGTACGGACCGAAGCAGGCGTTGAAGGACATTTCGCTGGACATCTACGCGAACGAGGCCACCGCCTTCATCGGCCCATCGGGATGCGGCAAAACCACCTTGCTACGCTGCCTGAACCGCACCAACGACATCATCGAGCATACGCGCATGACGGGCCGCATCCTGCTCGACGGCGAAGACATCTACGCGCCCGGGATCGATCCGCCGGTGCTGCGCCAGCGCTTCGGCTGGATCGCGCAAAAGCCAAATCCCTTTCCCCGGTCGATCACCGCCAACATCGCCTATGGCGCCGAGATCCAGGGCATTGTCACCAATCGCAAGGAGCGCGACGCCCTGGTGGAACAGACTCTCCGGGCCGTCGGCATGTGGGACGAGGTCAAGGACCGCCTGCATGAAGCCGGCACCGATCTGTCGGGCGGACAGCAGCAGCGGCTCTGCATTGCCCGGGCCATCGCCACAAATCCCGAGGTGCTTCTGATGGACGAGCCCTGCTCGGCACTCGATCCCATCGCCACGGCCCTGTTCGAGAATCTGGTCGACGAACTGCGCGATCGCTACACGATCGTCATCGTCACCCACAACATGCAGCAAGCCGCCCGCATCTCGCAGCGTGCCGCCTTTTTTCACCTCGGCAATCTGGTCGAAGTCGGCGACACCGAGCAGATTTTCATGAAGCCGAGAACCCAGCGCTGCCTCGATTTCGTCACCGGCCGCTACGGCTAGGCCCGGACGCCGCAACCAGCCGTTAACCCTCTCAGTTTTAAGGCCTAAAAGCGCGGCCGCCGACGCTGTTTGCTAACCGTGGGGCCGGCATATTGGTGCGTTAGGTAGGCCCACTACGCGTTCGGCGCGCTGGCGCCTTCGGGACCAGTCTCATCCTCGCCGCCCACGCCAAACACGGGCCGGGATGGGACGGGTCGCGTAACCAGCGCCCATCCCCCCTGCGACGACGTCACACGGGCATCGGTCATATGTCCTTCACAGTGTGGCGCTTCTTTTAGCGAAACGGTGTCTTGTCATTGCCCCGCGACCGAATCATGGACCAGATAACGTCTTCGCACCTTCCCATGCGCTCCAAGTCTCCCGCTCAGCCTGCTGACGCGGTGGGCGGCAGCGCCCGCACCACGCCATCCTTCGAGGCCGCCGACCGGCTGGCGCGCGCCACCATTGCGCGTTTCACCCAAGGCGTGTCGCCCCATTCGCAACTGGCCGCCTGGTTCGATTGGGCCTCCCATCTTGGCCGCTCTCCGGGGCGCCAGATGGAGCTTTGGCTCGAGGCCGTGGGATCATTGGCGCGGCTCGGCCGCTTCGCACTCGAAGCCGGGGCTCAGAACCAGACAACGCCCGAACCACCCTTCGCGCCGCAACCCAAGGACCACCGTTTCGACGACCCTGCCTGGAAGACCTTTCCCTATATGCTCTGGCAGCAGGCGTTCCTCGCCCAGGAAGCCTGGTGGCGCAGCGCCACCCGCGAGGTCCGCGGCATGTCGCCCAAGGACTCAGCCCGGGTGGCCTTCATGGCCCGCCAGGCGCTCGATGTCGTCTCGCCCTCCAATATGCCGTGGCTGAACCCGGCGATCGTCGAGCGCACCCGAGAAGAGTCCGGCGCCAATCTCATTCGCGGCGCCGCGAACTTCACCGAGGACATGCTTTGCGCGCTGGCCATGGAGCCGCCGCCGATCAATGACGGCTTCACCGTCGGCGAGAAGGTCGCCATCACGCCCGGCGAGGTCGTCTATCGCAACGACCTCATGGAGCTCATCCAATACACGCCGGCCACGGAAAACGTGCATGTCGAGCCCATTCTGATCGTGCCGGCCTGGATCATGAAATATTACGTGCTCGACCTGCGGCCCGAAAATTCGTTGGTGCGCTATCTCGTGGCGCAGGGCTTCACCGTCTTCATGATTTCCTGGCGCAATCCGACCGCCGCCGACCGCGACATCACCTTCGACGACTACCGCACCCAGGGCATCATGGCCGCGCTCGACGCGGTCAACGCCATTGTGCCGGAGAGCAAGGTCCATGCCTGCGGCTATTGTATCGGCGGCACTCTCCTTGCCATCGCCGCCGCGACCATGGAGCGCGACGACGGCCATCGGCTGGCGAGCATCACCATGCTCGCGGCCCAGACCGATTTCAGCGAGGCGGGCGACCTCATGCTCTTCGTGGACGAGAGCCAGATCGCCTTCCTCGAGGACATGATGTGGGATCAGGGTGTGCTCGATACCAAGCAGATGGGGTCCGCCTTCAAGGCACTGCGGCCGAACGAGCTCGTCTGGTCGAAGATGACGCGCGAATACCTGCTCGGCGAGCGAGACCAGGCGATCGACCTCACCAGCTGGGCCGCCGACCAGACCCGGCTCCCCTACCGCATGCATTCGCAATATCTGCGCGCGCTGTTCCTCGACAACCGGCTGACCGCCGGCCGCTACGCCGTGGAAGGCAGAGTCATCGCCCTTAAGGACATCCGCACGCCGATTTTCGCCGTGGGCACGGAGACCGATCACATCGCGCCGTGGCGTTCGGTCTACAAGCTCCATCTATTCACCGACAACGAGCTCACCTTCCTCCTGACCAATGGCGGACACAACGCTGGCGTCGTCTCGGAGCCCGGTCACCACGGACGCCGCTATCACGTGGCGACACGGGATCCCGGTGACGCATACGTCGATTCCGATACCTGGCTGTCGCTTGCCGCGCCGGGCGAAGGCTCATGGTGGCCGGTCTGGGCCGAATGGCTCGATCGCCATGGCAGCGCCGGGCGGGTCTCGCCGCCGCGCATGGGCGCCCCGGAACGGGGCTACGCACCACTGTGGCCGGCGCCGGGCATCTACGTCCATCAGCGCTAGTTGTGCGGCCTCGAGCGGCTCGCGGGTCGCGCGAGGCGCCACCCTTAGAATCTGGCGCTCAATTTACATTTCTTAGAGGCTCTCGCCGTATTTTCCCTCCGACATCGGCGGGAGCGATCATGGACACCATCACACCAAGAATGTTGAGGGAGGCAATCGCCGCTCACCCGCAGTCGAGCTTGCAGGACGCCCTGCTCGTCTTCTGCGCGATGATCGCCGCGCTGCTCCTCGCGCTACAATACGATCTCTTCTACTTCATCGACGCGCTCAGCTCGGCCCAGCGCAAGATCTCCCTGGCCGAGGCGATCTTCCTCACCGCGCTCTTGGCGGCCGGCATCGTCACCTTCATCGTCCGTAGACTGAGCGACCAGAGACGCGATATCGCGCTGAAGGTCGCCGCCGAGATGGAGTTGCGCGAGCTGACGACGATGGCGATGCAAGACCCGTTGACCGGGTTGCTCAATCGCCGCGCGCTCATCGCCGCCTTGGAGACCGCGATCGCATCGCCGCCCGCCAATGGCAGCCAATACGCGCTGTTCATGATCGACCTCGACCACTTCAAGTCGGTCAACGACGTGCATGGTCACGCTGTCGGCGATCAGGTGCTGGAAGTCGTTGCCGACCGCTTCAAGGGCGCCGCGCGGCCGAGCGACCTCGTGGCGCGCATTGGCGGCGACGAATTCGCCGTCCTGGCCTACAACGTGGATCGCGAGACCGCGCGCAAGATCGGCTCACGCTTTCTGGAAAGCCTGACGCGCACCATCGGGGCCGGAGGCCACGCGCACAAGGTCAGCCTGTCGATCGGCGTTGCACTCATTCCCGAAGACGGCGCCACGGCCGAGGAAGCGCTGCGCAACGCCGACCTGGCCATGTACCGCGCCAAAGAGCGCCGCAACGGGCTGGTGTTCTTCGCGCCGAACATGAATCAGCAAAAGCAAATCGCCTAGTTGAAGAGCGCGAGCGTCCCCCGAAGCAATCACCGCTATCGAGATCGGACCTTAGACCGGTAGCACGGTCGTGGCGGAATGGTGTGGTCGCACGGGATCGCTTTGCAGGACGTCTGGCTTACGTGAGCGCGGCAGGGCCTGCCGGTTTGGCAGTGCTGAGGGCTTTTGCTGAGGGCGGACAGATGTCTGCCATGCCCGGCCTGGATAGTTTCAAGGCCTTAGCCGAGAAGATGTGGTCGGGGTGGATTTGGAAGCTTTGACCTTGATAAAGGCCCGAAAGAAGGCCCCCGTGGTAAGGCCGCCAAAAGCGGCGTCAGGACCCTCGCTCGCAAAGGGGCGACGCGGTCAAAACGGTAGAAACAGTATCAGGGAGGAAGTCGCAATGACCAAAATCTGGGTCGCTTTTGTTTCGGTTATGCTTCTCTTGGGAACGCCCGCCATCGCCGCCAGTTGGACTGACGGTTTCAATACCGTCGACACCGACGGCAGCGGCACGATCAGCCGTGCGGAGTGGGACGCAAACGAGTCGAAGGTCGGCGATCCGACCTTCAACCCGACCTTTCAGACCATGGACTCGAACGGCAACAACAGCGTCGATGAGGACGAATGGGCCGCGGCCGAAGGGATGAAGACGGCCATCGGCAACTCTTGCCAGTCGGCCGAGGGATCTTGGTGCCCGTGCCAGAACCATCCGGAAAAGCCGGAGTGTCAGAAGTCCAACTAGCGCTTGCACACCGGCACGGCGACAAAGGCGGTTGGCGCTGAGCCAATCGCCTTTGCCATTATGTGCGGACGGGATTGGGGCGACGCCAAGCCCGTCGGTTGGCTGTGGTGCGGACGGCGGGAGTCGAACCCGCACGGGGTTTCCCCCTCAGGATTTTAAGTCCTGTGTGTCTACCAGTTCCACCACGTCCGCCTAGGGTCCGCGCGCAAGGCCAATCTCGGCAGGCTCGAATCCGAGCCGTCATGCTAGCCGAAGGCGTAGAGCACGCGCCACCAGAGCGCTACCGCTAGAGGAGATCTAGCGGTAACGCCCTAGGATTGTGTTGAGGCGCGCTCTGGCCGGCCAAACGGCGCTTTAGGCGGGACTGGACGGCTTCTTCTTCGACCGACTCTTTGGCGCGGGCTTTCGGACTCGTCCTCCTTAGGCGCCTCTTCTTCGGCCGCGTCGGAGGCCTCTGATACCTTCGGCTCCGGCCCGTCGTCGGGCTCAGCCTCCTCAGCCTCCTCTTCGGCCTTCGCCGCCGCCTCCAGCATGGCCGCCTCGCCAGCCGACGCCACTTCCGGCGTCTCCACCGGCTCGTCCTTGGCCGGCATCGCTTCGACCGGAACCGTCTCCACCGGCGCGGCCGCTGGGGCTGAAGGCGCCTCCGGCTCCGCTTCCGTCACGGGCTCCGCTGTAGCAGGTGCCGCAAGCACCGGACCGGCTTCGAGGCTAGCCCTGAGCAGCAGGAACAGCACGACCGCATTCAGCAGATGCCAGATGAAATGGGTGCCGACATTGCGCCCGTCGATCACCACCTGATCGCAGAACGCCATATCGAGCGACCTGAGGATGATCGACACGGTGAAGAGGACGGCGGCCCAGATGACATAGGGTGCGGCACGGTGATGACGCTCCGCGAGAAGCATGCCGATGACGATCAAGGCGCCGAGCGCCGGCAGATAGGCCATGCTGCCGTTGAGACAGGGCTTGGCGTCGGTCACCTCTGGCCCCGGCAAGCCGATGCCACCCTCCCAGCACTGCACATGCATGGCGGCGCCGACCAGCGCCACGAAGCCGATCGCCAGCATCACCGTCCAACCCGGCGGGACGCCGAGGAAGCGATTGAGCGCAAAGCCGAGATAGACCAGCATGAAGATGACGATGGGGATGACATCGGCCAGCGCCGTGCCCTCATCGGCATAGAGATGGAAGGCGAGACTGCCGAAGCCGATCAGGAAAACGAGGCCCACCAGCAAGAAATGATCGGCACTTCGCTCCTCGCGTGGGCGCCATAGCAAGAGTTGCCACGCCACAAGTGCTGCAAGGAAGAAGGCAGCGTTAGAAATTGCGTTGATTGGCTCCGCCCACAGCGCGGAGTTAGTACCCCGCTCGCAATAGAGGAAGACGTGCTCGCCAAATGTCATGGTCCCTGTCCTTTCGACCCGTCACGGAAAGAGCCCCCCCTCTCCCAGCGGTTGGCCCGCCAGGCATTTTGAATTCTGTGAATTGCAGCTTCCCACCGTCCATACGCTGCGCATATGTTAAACGCGAAACGGTTCGAAGGGCACCGCTGTCATGAAAATGATGCGAATTCGTTGCACAGCACTCGTCGCCGCGATGATCGTCGCGTCGATCGGCGTCTCGGCGCCCCATGCCGGCAATCGGTCGCTCACCGACAACGGCGCCTACCCGCACATCACCGTCACCAGCCAATACGATCCCACGCAGTCGATCTCGGCCCCCGTCCGGCGCTTGCCGAAAGGCGATCAGGTCAGATTGCCCGGCGGCACCTGGGTCTGGTGCGGCATCAACTGCTACCACACGCTCCGCAACGCCACGGTCGATTTCTGGCGGCGCTACGATGCGCCGGTGACGTTGCCCTGACGGCAAGCGCATTCAGAGCTGGCGGCGTCACGAAACCAAGGGGCTGTTGAATGTTCACCCGGCTTCTGACCCTTTGGCACGAAGCACGATCGAGTCTTTGGGCTCTGCCGCTCCTGATGGTCGCCGGCGCCGCCGCCGCGGCGATCCTCGCCGTTCATATTCCACTCCGCCAGGGCGACGATCCGGTGTGGTTCCTCTATAGCGGCGATGCCGAGGAAGCCCCGCAATTCCTCTCCAACCTCGTCACCGCCATGATCACCATGGCGACGCTGGTGGTCTCCATCACCATGGTCGTGCTGACACTTGCCGCCCAGCAGCTGGGCCCCCGTCTCATCCGCAGCTTCATGGCCGACCGCCGGACGCAAGCCACACTAGGCCTGTTCGTGGCCACGGTGGTTTATCTGCTGCTGGTCCTGCGCTCGGCCTATGGCGGCACCGACAAGGTACCCAACCTCGCCGTGACCGGCGGCACCGCATTGGTGCTTCTCTGCCTCATCGCGCTTCTGATCTTCGTCCATCATCTCGCGCGCTCCATCATCGCCGACAACACCATCGATCGCGTCGGCGAGGCGCTGGATGCGGATATTGCCCGGCTGTTGCCAGAGTCGAACGGCGAGGAGCCTGACGCTCCGGCCAAGCGCCCGCGCGACACCGGCGCGCCATTGGTGCTTCATCACAGCGGCTATGTGCAGGCGATCAACCATCACGGACTGATCGAGATCGCCGATGAGGCGGACGCGGTGATCGAGCTCGCCTTCAAGCCGGGCCGGCACGTTATCGAAGGCGGCGTATTCGCCTGGATCGCTCCCAAGAAGGCGGCGGACGAGACTCACGGCAATATCGAGAACTGCGTGATACTGGGTGGCGAGCGGGCATCCATTCAAGATGTGGAGACCTCGATCCGCCAGCTCGTCGAGGTGGCCTTGCGCGCGCTGTCGCCCAGCATCAGCGACCCGTTCACCGCCATGGCGGTGATCGACCGCCTCACCACCTCGATCGCGAAGGTCATGCGGCGCGGTCAGCCGCAATGCGTCTGGGCCGGCGACGACGGCAAGGTTCGGTTGCTGGCGCCGAGCTCTACTTTCGCCGACACAGTGGAGGAAGCCTTCCGCCAGATCCGCCAGCACAGCACCGATCAGCCGGCGGTCCTCATCCGCCTCGTGGAGAGCCTTGGCCAGCTCCTGGCCCAGGCCGACGAGGCGCAGCAGCCCGTGCTGAAGAAGGAGATCGAGATCGTGCTGGAGAGCGGACGCAGAGCCATCGCCCAGAAAGAGGATCTGGCGACGCTCGAGGAGCGCGCCAAGCTCGCGCTGAAGGAGGCCTCAGCAGGCCGCTAGGGGAAGCCGCCTAGCCCTTTGATTTCGGCTTGGGCAGAGCCAGCCGGATATTCAGCTCCTGGAGCTGCTGGGGCGAAACCTCGCTCGGCGCGCCCATGAGCAAATCCTCCGCCTGCTGGTTCATGGGGAACATGACCACCTGGCGCAGATTCTCCTCGCCACAGAGCAGCATCACCATGCGGTCGATGCCCGGCGCGATGCCGCCATGGGGCGGAGCGCCATATTGCAGCGCGCGCAGCATGCCGCCGAAGCGCTCTTCAAGCACCTCCTTGGGATAGCCGGCGATGGCGAAGGCCTTCTCCATGATCTCGGGCTTGTGGTTCCGGATGGCGCCGGAGGACAGCTCCACGCCGTTGCACACCACGTCATATTGATAGGCCAGGATATCTTCCGGCTCCATGGTGTCGAGCGCTTCGAGGGCGCCTTGCGGCATGGAGAACGGATTGTGCGAGAAGTCGATCTTCTTCTCATCCTCGTTCCACTCGAACATGGGGAAGTCGACAATCCAGCAGAAGTCGAAACGGTCGGTGGCGCTGAGCTTCAACTCGGCGCCGACCTTTACGCGCGCCCGCGCGGCGAAGTCGGCGAACTCCTTCGGCAGGCCGGCCACGAAGAACACTGCATCGCCGTCTTCCAGGCCGAGCTGCTTGCGGATCGCCGCGGTACGCTCCGGTCCGATATTCTTGGCCACAGGCCCGGCGCCCTCCCCGTCACGGAAGAAGATGTAAGCCATACCCGGCAGGCCTTCGCCTTGCGCCCAGGCGTTCAGGCGGTCGCAGACCGCGCGCGAGCCGCCGCCCTTGCCGGGGATCGCCCAGATGCGCGTGTTGACGTCCATGTCGATCATGCCGGCGAAGACCTTGAAGCCCGAGCCGCGGAAATGCTCGGTCACGTCTTCCATCTCGATGGGATTGCGCAGATCGGGCTTGTCGGTGCCGTATTTGCGCATTGCCTCGGCATAAGGGATGCGCGGGAATTTCTGCGTCACCGGCTTACCGCCGCCGAATTCCTCGAACAGACCGCGCAGGATCGGCTCGACCGTGTCGAACACGTCGTCCTGAGTGACGAAGCTCATCTCGATATCGAGCTGGTAGAACTCGCCCGGCGAGCGGTCGGCGCGAGCATCCTCATCGCGGAAGCACGGCGCGATCTGGAAGTAGCGGTCGAAGCCCGCCATCATGATGAGCTGCTTGAACTGCTGCGGCGCCTGCGGCAGCGCGTAGAACTTGCCGGGATGAACCCGGGACGGCACGAGATAGTCGCGCGCGCCTTCCGGCGAGGACGCGGTCAGGATCGGCGTCTGGAATTCGAAGAAGCCGGCGCCGCGCATGCGGTCGCGCAGCGATCCGATGATCGCCTGGCGCTTCATGATGTTGTTGTGCAGCGTCTCGCGCCTGAGATCGAGGAAGCGGTATTTGAGCCGGGTCTCTTCCGGATAGTCCGGCTCCCCGAACACCGGCAGCGGCAGCTCGGCGGATTCCGACAGAACCTCGAGACCCTTGATTCTGACCTCCACCTGTCCGGTCGGCAGGTTGGGATTGATAGTCTCGTCCGTGCGGGCCACCACGTCGCCGTCGATGCGCACCACCCATTCGGGCTTCAGCTTCTCGGCTGCGGCGAACACCGGCGAGTCCGGGTCGGCCACGATCTGCGTGATGCCGTAGTGGTCGCGCAGGTCGATGAACAGGAGCCCGCCATGGTCGCGAACGCGATGCACCCAGCCTGAAAGGCGGACGGTCTTGCCGACATCGTCGGCGCGGAGCTCGCCGCAAGTGTGGGTGCGATAAGCGTGCATGGCGTAAAGGACTCTGGTGGGATCAGCGGGTCAAAGGGTGCCGGAACACCGCATAGGAAGCGCGCTCTTGTCAAGGCGGGCGGGCCCGGCGCGCGAATCGGGGGAACGATGGGTCCCGCCAGCGGGTTTTCTCCTGAGAGCCGCAAAGGGAGGACGTCATGCTGCAGATGCTGAAATGGGCCCTTGCCGCCATGGCGCTTTGCGCTTCGGCTCTCTCGGTCCTCATCCTTGTGGCCTTGGTCCAGGCCGCCGCCCAGACAGCGAGCGAGCCCGTGCCTGGTGTCGACCCGAACCAGACGCTGAGCGACCAGCTCAACCAGGACAAAGGCGTGATCGTGCCCCCGCCGGTCGGAGACGAGGCGATTCACGTGCCTGCCCCAAATCCGAGCCCGGGCACCACCCGGGTGATCCCGCCGCCCGGGACGGAGGGCGGAGATCCTGAAATTCAACCTAAGTGAGCGGAAACAAAGCTATTTTTCGGTGAGCATTTGAATGAAATTTTCAAGGCCTTTTAGGAACCCAGGCGGGGTACGGACGTTTTTGATGCACGGAACTTACTGAGGGACACTTGAAATGACCAAGATTCCGATCAAAACACGCTTGCCCATCGAAGCGTGGACTGTGGCAGGTCTTGTGACGTTGTTCTCGCTGCTGTCCACCGTCGCCCATATGCCTGCTCCGGACGCGACCCAACCCTCCGTCGAGCACGCCCAGCTGGATAGCAGCCCCCTGTTCACGTCCGCTATCCGCTGAGCCAAGAGCTGATGACCGGCTTCAAGTTTCGCGTATCCGGCCACCGGCTTTGGCGCCCAAAACAGGCCGTCCCGCCGGCGCTGTCGGCCTTTGGCGGGCGCGCTTAGGCCCAGGCGACGGACGCCGACGCGCCCCGCCTCCGGCAATTATCTCACTTTGAATCGACTCTTGCGGCGTTCACGCTCTTGGCCACGAGCCCGGCGTTAGGCTATATCCCGCCCACCATGGATCTCATTACCCGTACCGAGGATCTCGCCGCGGCCTGTGCCAAGCTGGCGAAAGCCCTTACATCGCCGTCGACACCGAGTTCATGCGCGAGCAGACCTTCTGGCCGCGCCTGTGTCTCGTGCAGATCGCCTCCGCGGACACCGAGGTGCTGATCGACAGCATGGCGCCGGATATCGACCTCACGCCCCTATTCGACCTGATGGTCGACGAGAACGTGCTGAAGGTCTTTCATTCGGCGCGGCAGGACGTTGAGATCGTTCATCATCTGGCGGGGGTCATTCCGCACCCGATCTTCGACACGCAAGTGGCGGCCATGGTTTGCGGCTTCGGCGAGGCGGTCAGCTATTCCATGCTGGTGAAGCGCCTGCTCGGCCGCAATCTGGACAAGACCTCACGCTTCACCGATTGGAGCCGGCGTCCCCTGTCCGAGCGCCAGCTCGTCTATGCCATCGGCGACGTCACCTATCTGCGCGACCTCTACCCGCTTCTGCGGGCGCAGCTCGACAAGTCCGAGCGCGCCAGCTGGCTCAACGAGGAAATGGGCGTGCTCACCGACCCCGCCACCTATGAGCTTCATCCTGAGCAGGCCTGGCGGCGCCTGAAAATGCGGATCAAGACGCCGAAGGCGCTAGCCGTGCTCATGGAGCTTGCCGCCTGGCGGGAGCGTGAGGCGCAGAGCCAGGACGTGCCCCGGAACCGCATCCTCAAGGACGAGGCGCTCTACGATATTGCCGGCCAGGCGCCGCGCACCATCGAGGATCTGGGCTCGCTCCGCTCCTTGCATAACGGCTTCGCCCGCTCGCAGCGCGGCCGCGCCGTGCTCGAGGCGGTCACCAAGGGGCTCGAGCGCGATCCCAAGACGGTGCCACCACTGCAACGCGGCGAACCCATGCCGCCCGAGGCGCAAGCCGTGGTCGATCTGTTGCGCGTGCTGTTGAAGGCGACCGCCGGCCGCCATGGGGTGGCGCCGAAGCTGATCGCTACATCCGACGAGTTGGAGCAGATCGCCCGTTCCGACGAAGCGGATGCGGCCGCCTTGCGCGGCTGGCGCAGGAAGCTCTTCGGCGAGGATGCGCTGGCGCTGAAGCGCGGCCAACTGGCGCTCGTCATCCAAAAGGGCGAAGTCACCGTGCTCGCGCCCGGCGGCTCAGCGTCGGAAGAACCAAAAGACGGCGCCTAGCAACACGCTGACGATGGCTGCGGTGGTGAACGGCAGATAGAAATAGAAGCCACCGGTATCGACCACGATATCGCCCGGCAGCCGGCCGAGGCCGTATTGCACGCTGACGACCGTCAGCAGAATGACCAGCAGGACGAAAAAGACGATCGTTCCGGCGCGCATGGCCTTAGCCCTGCCGCCGCCGCTCGATCCGCATGCGCACCGTGGTCCGGACGTCCGGCGGCAAATCGTCAAGCGCTTCGAGCAAACCCCGCAGCTCCGAGCGAAGCCCGTGGATCTGGTCGATCAGATTGAGCAGCACCGGCACGTCCTCCTCGGCGAAACCGAGCTCGTCCTCGAGATCGGAGATCAGCGCCGCCCGCGCGATATCGGCTTCCGAGAAATCCGGCGCCGCCTCGTCGGCCGGCTTGATGAGCCCTTGGGAGACCCACACCCTGAGCCGCGTGACCGTGAGGTGCTGCACCCGGGCGACGACGTCTTGCTCGCTCGCCATCACGCCTGCTCCTTAAGCTTGCGCCGCGGATCGTAGCCATGGCTCTTCCGCCATTCCTCCGCGAAGCTCTTGAGGTCCTCGTCGATGGTCTCGGGCAGGGTGATGCTCAAGCGCACGAGCTGATCGCCGGCCCCGGCCTTCGCTTTCACCCCGCGCCCTTTGAGCCGCAGCGTCTGCCCGGTATTGGATCCCGGCGGAACCGTCGCCATTACCCGGCCGCCGATGGTCGGCACCTCGACCTTGCCGCCGAGCACCGCCTCGTCGAAGCTGATCGGCACCTCGACGACAATATCCTTGCCCTCGCGGGTGAACACGGGATGCGGCTTGACGTTGATCTCCACCAGCGCATCGCCCGGACCGCCCTCGCCCATGCCCGGCATGCCCTTGCCCTTGAGCCGCAACACCTGCCCCGAGTCGACGCCGGGCGGGATGGTCACGTCGAGCGTGCCGCCGTCGGGCAAGGTGATGCGCTGCTTGGCGCCGTTGACCGCATCGAGGAAACTGATGTCGAGCCGGTATTGTGCGTCCTGGCCGCGCATGGAGAATCGTCCTCCGCCGCCGCCACGCGCCCCCGCGCATTCCGGCCCCCCCTGAAAACATGTCGCCGAAGAGATCGCTGAACGCGCCGATATCCTCGTAGCCCGCGGTCGAGTGATAACGCGCGCCTTGGGCCCGCCAGCATATTCACGGTAATAGCGTTCCTGCGGCCGCTCCTGGCCGCTCGCGTCGATCTCGCCGCGGTCGTATTGACCGCGCTTGTCCGCGTCGTTGAGGATCGAATAGGCCTGGGAGGCCTGCTTAAATTTCTCCTCGGCCTCCTTGTCCCCCGGATTGAGATCGGGGTGCAGCTTCTTGGCGAGCTTGCGGTAGGCTTGGTAATGTCGGCGGCGCTGGCGGTCTTCGCCACGCCAAGAATGGAATAGAGATCCTCTGCCATCGACCAATCTAACGTTTGGAGTTGAAATTGAACCTTTGGCCTTCAAGGCCAAGGTCTTGCGCCCGAGGCGCTACGATTCCCTTAAGCCATAATGATTTGGGAAAGCCCCCGTCGTCCAGCAAGTCGGGACACGGATTTTAGCCCGCGGCGAGCTGAAATTGGGTGCCGACGCGGATCTCCGGCTCCCGCTCCAGAAGATTGGCCAGCGTTTTGAAGCGACGCTCGACCCGCTCGCCCTCGAGATTGGCGTAGGGCTCGGGCAAGGTCCAGATCAGCCGGTTCCCCTCATAGGTGAGCGGCGTGTTGGGCAGCACCCCGGGCATGGCCGCCGAGACCATGTGCGCCGCACGGAAGGCAGCACCGAGGATGCGCGCCCGCTTCAGCGTATCCTTGTCGACGAGTTCGATCAGCTTCTGACTTAGGTCGTCTTTCCCCTCGTTGCGGTAATAGGCCGTGAGCGCCAGGAAGGCGCGGCCCGGATGGTCGACACCGACGAAGTCGCCATGGGCCACGAGGTTCAAGCTCTGAACGCCACGATAGTCCGGATGCGCCCGCCAGCCGATATCCGACAAAAGGCAGGCCGCGTGGCGCAGCCGCTTCTCCTCCGGCGTTTCGACGGGCCCCGGGGCTTGGAACAAAGCATCGGTCCATGCGCAGAGTTCGTAGGCGTTCTCCAGCGAGCGCGAGCGCTGCTTGGCAAGATTGGCGCAAAGCTCGAGCAGGGGATCCTTCTCCCGCTCCCCCTCGTCGAGAAGGCTGTAAAGCAGCCCCTCGCGGATGCCCATGACCGACACCACGATGGCCCGCGGCTTCATCTGCTTGATCAGCCGCTCCAGCACCAGCGCGCCATAAGGAACCGTCTCGCGGCGCGCACTGGAGATATCGCGGATGCCGGCAAGCGAGCTCTGCGATTGATGATCGAGCAGAGCGGCGAATTTCAGCGCGTCCTCGGCCGGGATCCGGTAGTTGTGCATCACGCTCAGAGGATAGCTGGTCTGCGTCATGTGCAGGCGTGCCAGCGCGCGCCACGTCCCGCCGATGGCATAGAAGTCGCGGCCCCTGCCCTTCTCCAGCCAATCCAGCTTGTCGAATTCGGCGTCGACGATCTCGCGCGCCTTTTTCAGATTGCCCTGGGACGTATCGATCAGCCGCAGGCCGCCGAGCGGCATGGTGACGGCGTCGGACAACCGGCCGCCGCGTACGTCGATGAGCTCGAGGCTGCCGCCGCCGAGATCGCCGGCGAAACCGTCCGCCGCGTAGATGCCGGAGACCACACCGAGCGCGGCAAGCTCCGCCTCCATCGTGCCGGACAGCAACGCGACCTTGCGGCCGAGCACGCGCTCCACCTGGGCGATGAATTCAGGACCGTTATCGGCCTCGCGCGCCGCCGCGGTGGCGATAACCCTCCACGCGCGCACTTGGAGCTGATCGATCAGCGCCCGGAAGCGGCGCAGCGCCCGCAAGGCCCGCGACACGCCGTCGGCATCGAGCTTGCCCGTGGTGGCGATGGAACCGCCCCAACCCGCAAAGCACCTTCTCGTTGTAAACCGGCGCCGTGCTCGACTGGCGGACTCGTAGACGATGAGCCGCACCGAGTTTGAGCCGATATCGACAACTGCAACGGGGGCTCGATCGTCGCTGAGGGCCATTATGCTCTCGGGCTCAGCCCGTCTCGACCAGGCGCGCGAAGCGCGGCGGCATATTCCCGGTGAGAGACGTGCCGCGGCCGGACAGGCTTGGATTGGTCATAAAATAGTCCTGAGCACTGAAGGGCTCATGATCTTCCGTGGGATGCATCCGCTCGGAGCTACCGTCCGGAAGGACCCGCCAGCTCTGCAGATTGTCCTTCAGATTCGCCACCATGATCTGATCGAGGATCTGTTCATGCACCGTTGGGTTCTTGATCGGCACCATGCCCTCCACGCGGCGGTCCAGATTCCGCGGCATCATGTCGGCGGAGCTGATATAGACCACTGCCTTGCGATGCGGAAGCCCATGACCGGCGCCGAAGCAATAGATGCGTGAATGCTCGAGGAAGCGGCCCACGATGCTCTTCACGTGGATATTCTCCGAAAGCCCCGCCACGCCGGGACGCAGGCAGCAAATGCCGCGCACCACGAGGTCGATCTCGACCCCGGCTTGGCTCGCTTCATAGAGCGAGTCGATGATCTCCATATCGACCAGAGAGTTCATCTTCATCCAGATGGCGGCCGGACGTCCCGCCTTGGCGTGATAGATCTCCTCGCGGATGTGGTCGAGGATGCGCGCCCTGATGCCGTGGGGCGACACCGCCAGAGCCTCGAGCTCGGCCGGCTCCGCATAGCCCGTCACATAGTTGAAGATGCGCGACAGGTCGTTGCCGATGGTGCGGTCGGCGGTGAAGAACGACAGGTCGGTGTAAATCTTGGCGGTCACGGCGTGGTAGTTGCCGGTGCCCGCATGGCAATAGGTGGCAAGGCCGCCGCGCTCGCGCCGCACGATGAGGCTGAGCTTGGCGTGGGTCTTCAGCTCGATGAAGCCGTAGACCACCTGCACGCCCGCGCTTTCGAGGTCGCGGGCCCATTTGATATTGGCCTCTTCGTCGAAGCGGGCTTTCAGCTCGACCACGGCGGTCACCGACTTGCCGGCTTCGGCCGCGTCCTTCAACGCCTCGATGATCGGCGAGGTCTTGCCCGTGCGATACATGGTCCACTTGATCGCCACCACGTCGGGATCGGCCGCCGCCTGCTTCAGGAACTGGAGCACCACGTCGAACGATTCGTACGGGTGATGGACGACGATGTCCTTCGCGGCGATGGCGGCGAAGCAATCGCCATGATGCTCGCGGATGCGTTCCGGGAAGCGGCTGACATAAGGCTGGAACTTGAGATCCGCGCGTCTGCGACGATGACCTGGTTGACGTCGGCGAGCCCGATCAGGCCCTTCTGCACGAAGGCCTCGCGCTCGGAGACCTTGAGCTCCTGCATGACGAAGCGCTGGAGGCGGGACGGCATTGTCGCTTCCATCTCGAGCCGGATGACCGATCCGCGCTTGCGCCGCTTCAGCGCCGATTCGAACAGGCGCACCAGATCCTCGGCCTCTTCCTGGACCTCGATATCGCTGTCACGCACCACCCGGAACGCGCCTTGGCTCCGCACCCGGTAGCCGGGAAACAGACGCGACACGAAGATGCCGACCACGGTCTCCAGTCTGATGAAGCGAATGTCTTTCACGCCCTCCTCGCTCGGCAGCCGGATGAAGCGGTCGAGCTGCGAGGGGATCGGCAACAGCGCGTGCATGGTGCGCAAGCTGCCCTCGCGCACGAGCTCGAGCCCGAGCGTGAAGCCGAAATTCGGGATGAAGGGGAACGGATGGGCCGGATCGACGGCGATCGGCGTGAGCACGGGAAAGATCAGATTTAAGAAGTGATCCTCGAGCCAGGCGCGCTCGCTCTCCGACAGTTGATCGGCATGGAGGACATGGATGCCGGCCTCGCCGAGCAACGCCTCCAGCGTCACCCAATTTTCCTGCTGCTGCGCCGTCAGCTCGGCCACCGACTGGTTGATCCGGTCGAGTTGCTCGGCGGGGGTCAGCCCGTCCTGACTCGGCGTCTCGATGCCGGCCACGACCTGGGCGCGCAGACCCGCCACCCGAACCATGTAGAACTCGTCGAGATTGGTGGCGGAGATGGACAGAAAGCGCAGGCGCTCGAGCAGCGGGTGGCGCTCGTTCTCAGCCTCCTCGAGCACTCTCTTGTTGAAGTTCAGCCAAGACAGCTCGCGATTGAAGTAGCGGCTGGGTCCGAAGGCAGCGATGCGGGCCTGCGCGCCGTTCGGCTCGACCGTTTCTGGCAAATTCATCAATAACCTCGTGAAATCCGGCGCTTTTCGCCTCCCGCGCCAGTTTAGCCGCTCAAATGTATCACTAGCGTTACGGAAAACGCCAATCCGTGGGCCGTCCCCTACTCCACCGACGCGGTGGCCTGCAACGCCTCGATCACCAGCTGACGGCTGATCTTGCGTCCCGAGGCGAGCGCCGCCCGGTCCACCGCGTCGACCGCCGCCGCCGCCGCCGCCAGCGACCGGTCGATCCGCATCGCCATGAATTCGAGCATTTTGGGATCGATGGCGAGCTGCCGGTCGGTGAAGTGCTTCAACATCACCGTGCGCAGCAAAGCCTCGTCGGGTGCGCCGATCTCCGTCACCGGTACCGCGCTCAAGCGCGAGGCGAGGTCGGGCAAGGCTGTATCCCAGCGGTTCGGCCCGAGGCGTGCGGTGAGCAGCACGAAGAAGTGCTTCTCACGCGCCAAGTTCAGCAAATGAAACAGCGTCTTCTCATCGTAGGTGGCGCGGTCGGCGTCCTCCACGACTAGGGTCGAGCCCGCAATCAGGCGATCGAGCAGAGCGACCCCGAGATGCGCCGGGTCGAGGGCCACGGCGCCGGAACGCCCCTGCCACACCCGCACCAAATGGGTCTTGCCGCTCGCCGCGGGACCGATGAGGACCTGGACCCGGTCCGTCCACTCGGGCCACGCGTCGACCAGCCTGACCGCCGCGATATTGCAATCGCTGACGAGAAAATCCTCCGCGCCGAGAGCCGCACGATGCGGCAGATCGAAGGTGAGCTGTGCCAACGTCACGAAGCCCGGACCCGTGGAGAGCGCCCGGTGCCCGCACGGGCCGGCTTCCGCCGGGGCGGCCGCGGCGCTGCACGGGCTCGTAGCTCGCCATATGCCGGAGCCACTGCCAGAAATAGGCGCAGGCCGACAGGATGGTCAGCGTGCCCGTCACCCAGATCAAGATCCATACGAGCGTGTCGAGACCGAGGTCGAGGCCGAGCTTGGCGAGGACGACCCCCGCCAGCATGATCTGCGCGAAAGTGTTCGCCTTGCTGATCAGCAACGGTTTGACGACCACCGGACGCGACATCATCCAGGCGAGCATGACCGCGCCGACGATGAGGATGTCGCGGCTGACCACCGCGAGCACCAGCCACACCGGCAGATGTCCCGCCAAGCCGAGCGTCACGTAGATCGTGACCAGTAGAGCCTTATCGGCAATCGGGTCGAGATAGGCGCGAGCTCGGTGTGCCAGCCATAGCGCTTGGCGAGATAGCCATCCGCCGCGTCGGAGAGGCCGGCGGCCATGAACAGCAGAAACGCGGCGAGCATCTTCTGGTCGATGATCAGCCATACCAGAAGCGGTACGAGCAGGATCCGGCCCAAAGTCAGCGTGTTGGGAATGTTCACCACCGCGTTTCCAGCCGTCTCCCATTGAGGCCCGTCTTGGCGGCACCTTCAAGAACTGATTCTAGCAGATTGCGCGCAAGAAAACGGCCCATTTCGGCACCCCCGCCGCTATTGGGAGCGGACCACGAACATGCCGTTCCGGTCCTCGAGCGCAAATCCATTCTGGCCGAGAGCGGCCTGGAGACGGTCGAGGGAGCCGGCGAAATCGAAGGTAACAGAGGCCCCCCGGGCGGAGAGCGAGTTCACCTCGAGTGCCTGGAGGCCCGCGATCTGGGTCAGACGGCTTCGAATCTGTTGCCAATCCCTTAGGCCGCTGAACTCGACCAGCACAACAACATTGCGCGGCACTTCGGCCGGCGCGCCCGGGGCCTCTTCGGCGCCTGGAACCGGCGACTCCTCATAAGTGGCTTCCGCCGGACGCCCGGAACCTCGCCGCCCGACCGCGTCATCTTCCAGCGAGTCTCCAATGTCGCCAGGGACGCTGCCGCCACCTTCTCCGCCGCCAGCTTGGCGTTGCCGCCGACCGCTTCGGAGAGACTGACATTGATGGCGCCCGCGCCGTCCTCGCCGACAAGCTGGGTCGTCAAGCTGTCGCCCTTCAGCTCGCCCACGGCGAGGACCAGCCCGCCATAGCCGTATGCGCTCTGCATCGCGGCAAGCGCGTCGGCGTCGCCCGACAGCGCCGCCTTGACGGTCGCCGCGGCAAGGTCGGGGCGCGGCCGCAGGATCGTCCCCGGAGTCACGCTGTGAGAGAGATCGAGCCCCTCCCATGCCTGGCGCCACCCCACGTCTCCTTCGCTCGTCACGCTGTCGCCGGCGAGCATGAGCGGCAGGATGGAGATCGACGGGGCCCGCTCCTCGCTGAAGGGAATGGCGTTGTCCGCCAGGAACTGCTTCACGGCATATTCGTTGAAGCGCACATCGAGCGTGGCGATGTAGCGCGTGGTCGACGTCTGCTCCTTGCGCACGGCAACGCCGCTGACCAAATCTTCGATCTCTTCATGGGAGAAGGCAGGCAGTTGCTCGCGCACGCTCTGGGACACGAGCCGCTCGAGCAGGATATTCATGGCCCGCATCTCGGCCTGGGCCATCCCTGTATTCCTGGCGGCGACGGCGTCCTTGGCGGTGGTATCCACGCTGACCTTGGCGACGTCGTAAAGACTGTCGGCGGCAGCCACGTCGCCCACCACCGAGCCCAGCCCGGCCAGCCCGACAAGGGCAAAGAGACTCAATCTGCGAGCAAGCCGCTCTAATCGCCTGAAACTCATTTTGAACCTCACCCGCCATGGCACTTCAGGCGCGCAACCGCGCCCCTACCCCCTAAACCCTTGGAATATGGCAGGCCCACGGCCTTTCCGCCTTGACGGGCCTCGTCCGGCACGATTGTTATGCCAATTCTTCTGAACTTGCACCCCGAGCGGCCAGGTGCCTCCCAAAACCCCATCCAACGACCATGCGCCTTTGACCTATCGCGACGCCGGCGTCGACGTCGATGCCGGCAATGCGTTGGTGAAGGCGATCGGTCCGCTCGCGGCCAAGACCATGCGCGCCGGCGTGCTGGGCGGCATCGGCGGCTTCGGCGGCCTCTTCGATCTCAAGGCCTGCGGCTATTCGGATCCGCTGCTGGTCGCCGCCACCGACGGCGTCGGCACCAAGCTGAAGCTCGCCATCGAGACCGGGCTGCATGACGGCATCGGCATCGACCTCGTCGCCATGAACGTCAACGACCTCGTCGTCCAGGGCGCCGAGCCTCTCTTCTTTCTCGACTACTTCGCCACCGGCAAGCTCGAGCTGGGCGTGGCCTCGGCCGTCGTGGCCAGCATCGCCGCCGGCTGCAAGGAGGCGGGCTGCGCCCTGATCGGCGGCGAGACCGCCGAGATGCCGGGACTCTATGATGAAGGCGACTACGACCTCGCCGGGTTCACCGTGGGCGCGGTGGAGCGCGACCGGCTGTTGCCGCGCACCGATCTCGCAGCCGGCGACGTGCTCGTCGGCATTCCCTCCTCAGGGGTTCACGCCAATGGATTCTCGCTGGTGCGGCGCGTGGTCGCCGAAAGCGGGCTTGGCTGGGACGACCCCGCGCCCTTCGCGCCGGAGACGAGCCTCGGCGCGGCGCTGCTCACCCCCACCCGCATCTATGTCCGGCAGCTCCTTGGAACGATTCGCACAACCTCGGCCATCAAGGCGCTCGCCCACATCACCGGCGGCGGCCTGATCGACAATCTGCCCCGCGTGCTTCCCCGACACCCTCGCCGCCGCGATCGACATGAACGCCCTGCGCCTGCCGCCGGTATTCGAATGGCTCCAGGTGGAAGCCCGCCTCGACGCCCACGAGATGCTGCGCACCTTCAATTGCGGGATCGGCATGGCCCTGATCGTCGGCGCGGGCGATGTCGACCGCGTCATCGCCGGCCTCGGCTCGCTCAAGGACGAAGCCGTTGTCTTCGGCACACTGGCGCGCGCGACGGCGGCGAGCCGGTGCGTCTCGAAGGCAAGCCCTGGTCGGCGTCATGACGGGGAGGAAGCGCGTCGGCGTCCTCATCTCGGGCCGCGGCAGCAATCTCCAGGCGCTGATCGATGCGGCCAAGGCTCCCGACTACCCGGCGGAGCTCGTGCTGGTCATCTCCAACGTGGCGGGCGTTCAGGGCCTTGCCCGCGCCGAGGCCGCGGGCATCCCCACCCGGGTCATCAGCCACAAGGACTTCGCCGGGCGCGAGCCTTTCGAGGCGGCGCTCGATGCCGCGCTGAACGATGCGGGGGTCGAGATCCTCTGCAACGCCGGCTTCATGCGCCTGCTCACGGAGAGCTTCGTGGCGCGCTGGCACGACCGCCATCTCAACATCCACCCCTCGCTGCTACCCGCCTTCAAGGGCCTGAATACCCATGAGCGGGTCCTCGAATCGGGCGCCAAGATCACGGGCGCGACCGTCCATTTCGTCCGCGCGGCCATGGACGACGGCCCGATCATCGCCCAAGCCTCCGTGCCGGTTAACCCTGGCGATACCCCCGACATTCTGGCCGCCCGCGTCTTGGAGGCCGAGCACAAGCTTTATCCGCATGCGCTGGCCCTGGTCGCCTCCGGCGCGGTTCGCGTCGAGGGTGAACATGTGGTCGGAATGACACAGCAAAACAGCTGAATCCGCCCTCTTTTCGCCGCCCCCCGGCCACACGCTTTGATCAGAGAGGCAACCGCCGTAAACTTAGAAGTTGGGCGTAGGACTTGATACAGCTCAAGATGCGGCGCTGCCGACCATGGACAATGCTGACGGCCGGATGCTAGGAACTGGCCATACTCGCACAATCTTCACGGCTGCTTTTCATAGGCCGGAGCCACGTGCTCTCAAGCAGCGCGCAAGATCGTTATTCTGGCCTGGCGGCGGTATCCCCGGGCCCACAACCCGGCACCAAGGCACCGCGATGACCAGGAGCTTAGGGGGAAGGCGTAGATGGCGGACATGACGGTCGCCTATTCACCGTCGCACGGGCTCGGCGAAGAGCAGAGCATCTGGTTCAAGCTCACGCCGCTTTTGAACCAGGAGAACCCTATGCAGGTTCTCATGGCGCTCAGCGACAAATACGGCGGCGTGATCCCGATCAATCTGAAGAACCAGCGCATCGTGCTGCTGAGCGAACCGGCGCATGCCGAGCGCGTGCTCGTGTCGAACGCCGACAACTACACAAAATATTTTGACGGTCTGCGGCCCATCTTCGGCAACAGCATGATCACGATCGACGGCGCGCTGTGGCAGAAGATCCGCACGCCGCAGCAGGCCGCGTTCCACCCGAATATGTTCGAAGAGTATTTCCCCTACCTGATGTCGGCCATCGACTCCAAGATGGCGCGCTGGGCGGAGATTGCCGAGACCGGCGAGACCGTCGAGATGGTCGAGGAGACTTGGACGCTGGCCGCCGAGATGGTGTGCAAGGCGCTGTTCGACCGCGAGATGCCGTTCAACCCGCATTTCGTGTTCCAGCAGGTGAAGACCTACACCGATGTGATGAACCACAAGTCGATCCGCCTGAAGAACCAGCGCGGCGAACTGGTGGAGATGACGGCCGAGGAAACCGCCAAGGCCATGGAAGTATGGCACTCGATCCCCGATACGGTCATGGGCGCCAATGTTCTCGAGCATCGCGAGAAGACGCTGCTCAAGATGCTGGAAGCAGCCGAGGCCGATCCCGATTTCCCGGAGTTCGACCACCGCCAAGTCATCGACGAGATGAAGCAATATCTGTGGGCCGGCACCGAGACCACCGCGCTCACGCTCGCCTGGTCGCTCTACCTGCTGTCGCAGCACCCCGAGGCCATGGAGCGCATCCGTGCCGAGGCCCATGCCGTGTGCGGCGACGCCGACCCGGAATGGAACCAGGTGCAGCAGCTCGCCTATACGCGGCAGGTAATCCAGGAGACCATGCGGCTGTTTCCGCCGATCTGGGCACTAATCCGCATCGCCGCCGGCGACGACGATATCCAGGGTCACAAGATCAAGGCCGGCGACAAGGTGGTGATCCTCACCTACATCGCCCATCACAGCCCGAAATATTGGGACGATCCGGAGAAGTTTGATCCGGAGCGCTTCGCGCCCGAGCGCGCCAAGAAGCGGGTGAAATATTCCTATTTGCCGTTCGCCGCCGGCAAGCGCGCCTGCATCGGCGGGGCGCTCTCGCAGATCGAGAACACCTTGGCCCTGGTGCAGCTGCTCCGCCGCTTCACCCCGGAATATGCCGGGCCTGTGCCGGCGAAGATCCACGCCACGGTGACGTTCTGCCCGAAGGGCGGCCTGCCCTTCCGCATCCGCCCGCGCTGATCGGCTCAGTCTAAGTCCGGCTCGTCGGTCTTGGCCGCGCCACCCTTTTTGGCCGGTGCCGCCTCGATGTCCGGGAAGCCGGCACGCAGATAAGCGACGATCTGCCAAATCTGCTCTTCCGAGAGCGTGTCCTTGAACGCCGGCATGGCGGTGCCGAATTGCTTGCCGCCCTCGGAGATGCTCCACAGCAGATATTGGTCGACGGCGATGGGCTGCTGCACCATGTAGGCCAGCAGCGCCGGCGACGGAGTCAGCGCATAAGCAAGGTCGCCGTTGCCGAGCCCGGTGTCCCCATGACATTTCTGGCAATGGGCCCAATAGAGCGGGCCGCCTTCGGCGATGGCGTGCACCGTATAGCCGACGTCGTTCTCCGCCTTCAGATACGCCTCGGGAATCCCCCGGTTGGTGAAGGTGGAAAAGCGCAGCATGCGCTGCTGCTGCTCGGGGTCGACATTCCTCAGGCTCCAGCCGATGGCGGGCTCCTGAGTCTTCGGCGTTTCCTTCGGCACGTCCCCGGCGGCCGGCGGGGCGTCTTCCGCGACAGCAGCGGCCAGGGGCGCGAACAGCAGTGCGGCGAAAACAAATGCAACGGGGAATGAGCGAGACATCAATGAGCGAGACATCGGCGAGGTCCTTATCGCTGAAGGGTCAGCGTCGGTGTCATACCTCCCATCGAAGGCAAAACCATGCCTTGTCGCAGATCAAACGCGCCGGGCGGGACGATGGGCCCCTAGCCGACGATCTCGGACTTCTTGAAGCACAGCGCGATTTCGCGCTTGGCGCTTTCGGGGCTGTCGGAGCCATGCACGGAGTTCCGCTGCATGTTCACGGCGAAGTCCTTGCGGATCGTTCCGGGTTCAGCATCGACGGGATTGGTCTTGCCCATGACCGCGCGGTTCTGGCGATGGCGTCCTCGCCCTCCAGCACCTGGAGCACGATCGGACCCGAGGTCATGAAGGCGATGAGGCCTTTGTAGAAGTCCTGGCCCTTATGCATCTCGTAGAACTTCGTCGCGTCCTTCTTCTTCCACCACACGCGCTTCTGCGCGATGACGCGGAGCCCGGCGCCTCCAGCCTGGCGACGATCAGCCCGGTGATATTGCGCTCGGTCGCGTCCGGCTTGATGATTGAGAGCGTGCGTTCGGAAGCCATTCCTAAGTCCTTCTAGTCTTTAGAATCTTTTCGGGGCTTATAGCTGCCAGGCATGACAGCCACAAGGCGATCAGGGTAAACAGCGGTTGGGTTTGGAATGCCGACGCGGGCCCGCCTCGGCGCATGGGAGGGAAAGCCGATGCTCTATGCCACGCTCAAGGTCCTGCTGACGAGCGTCCTCGTGGTCGCAGTGTCCGAAGCGGCCAAACGCAGCGCCCTTTTCGGCGCGGTCATCGCCTCCATCCCCCTCACCTCGGTGCTGGCCATGATCTGGCTCTATGTGGACACCGGCGATACGGAGAAGGTGGCGCGCCTGGCCAACGGCATCTTCTGGCTCGTGCTGCCCTCCCTGGTGCTGTTCGTGAGCCTGCCCGTGCTGCTGCGCTACGGCGTGGACTTCTATGCGAGCCTCGCCGCGTCCATCGCCCTCACGGTCGGGGCCTATTTCGCCATGCTCTATACGCTGAAGCTGGCCGGCATCGACATCTGAGGAAAGCATGGCGTCAGGCCTTTTGCTGCCAGCGCCCCTCGTCATCCTGCTGCCAATAGCTCACCGCATAGCCCTGCTCCTTGGCCGCGGTCCACACGGCGCGCGCCTGCGCTACCGCATCTGGATCGCGGCCGTCCAGCAAATGAACGACGCGCGTATAGGCTGAGGCATCGGCGAGCGTGGCCCCGTCGACCAGAAAGCGCACGGCCGCCTCGTTCGGATTGTCTTCCTCGTCGGTGAGATAGACAGGCTGCGCCGCGGGGGTACCGTCGCTTGCCGCGCCGTGCGGCAGGAAGCTGTCCTCGCGATAGGTCCATAGCAGCGTGTTGAGCGCCTCGACCCGCTCCTTGCTCGCCGCCTGCACGGCGGCACGCCAGCCGCGCGCCAGCGACCGCTCGAGCAGCCCCGGCAGCACCTGATCGAGCGTGCGGTTCTCCAGATGATAGAAATAGACTTCCGTCTCACCGCTCATGCTCACGCATCCTACTCGGCTCAAGAGTCCTTGGCGTAAGGGTTCTTGCCCTTGCGTAAGTTCAGCCGGATGGGCACGCCGGGCAAGTCGAAGCTCTCGCGCAAGCCGTTCACCAGGTAGCGCGAATAGGAATCCGGCAACGCTTTCGGCAGCGAGCAGAACACCACGAAGGTGGGCGGCCGCGCGTTGGCTTGGGTCATGTAGCGGAGCTTGATGCGGCGTCCCGAACGCGCCGGCGGCGGATGAGCCTCCAACGCGGCGGCGAGCCACTGGTTCAAGGCATGGGTCGGCATCCGCCGGTTCCACACCTCATCGGCCGCGAGCACGGCCTTCATGAGCTTGTCGATCCCCTTGCCGCTCTTGGCGGACACCGTCACCAGCGCCACGCCCCTGACCTGGGGCAGCAGGCGCTCGCAGGCTTCGCGCAGCTCGTTCAACCGCTTCTCGCGCTCGCGCACCAAATCCCATTTGTTGACGGCGATGACGAGCGCCCGGCCCTCTTGCGCGATCAGCGCGGCGATCTGGAGGTCCTGCTTCTCGAATGGCGTCTCCGCGTCGAGCAGCAGGACGACCACCTCGGCGAAGCGAATGGCTTTCAGGGTGTCGCCGACCGACAGCTCTTCCGCCTTGCCTTCGACCCGCGCCTTCTTGCGCAAGCCGGCGGTGTCGAACACGCGCAAAGGCCTGCCGTCCCAATCGATCTCCGAGGCAATGGCGTCC
Source organism: Methyloceanibacter superfactus (assembly GCF_001723305.1). Lineage (GTDB taxonomy): Bacteria > Pseudomonadota > Alphaproteobacteria > Rhizobiales > Methyloligellaceae > Methyloceanibacter > Methyloceanibacter superfactus. Next base: position 11,497 of record NZ_LPWF01000035.1, on the reverse strand, counting down.
CGCGTGATGCCCGCCTCGGGACCGGTAATCATCCGCTCTTCCCCGAGCAGCGCATTGACCAGCGTGGACTTGCCCACGTTCGGGCGCCCGACAATGGCGATGCGCAACGCGTGGGGGCCTTCGTCAGCCTCGGCGTCCGCTTCGGCGCCTTGCCCGGACTCCTGGCCCTCGCCCTTCGCCAGGCACGCGTCCTCGATGGCGACCGAGACATCGCCGATGCCGAGGCCGTGCTCGGCGGAAATCGGCAGCGGCTCGCCGAGCCCGAGCGCGAAAGCTTCGTAGAGGCCCGCTTCCGCCGCCCGGCCCTCGCATTTGTTCGCGGCCAGCACCACCGGCTTGCCGGAGCTCCGCACCAATTCGGCGAAGATCTCGTCAGACGCAATCACGCCCGCCCGGGCATCGATGAGGAACAGGACGAGGTCGGCTTGCGCGATGGCCGCTTCGGTCTGCTCGCGCATCCGCGCGGTGAGCCCCGTATCGCCGGGCTCGAGCCCCGCGGTATCGACAAGCGTGACCTCGCACGTCCCGATTTCGGTCTCGGCCTCGCGCCGGTCCCGCGTCAGGCCGGGCTGGTCGTCGACCAGCGCCAGCCGCCGACCCGCAAGCCGGTTGAACAGGGTGGACTTGCCGACATTGGGCCGTCCGACGATGGCGACAGTAAAGGACATGGATCCGTTCGGGGCGGCGTTTCGGGAAGGAACTTGGTAGCGGACTGTAGCGGTCTCGGCGACGCCACGTTACGGCGCTCTAGCACGCAATCAGTTAAGAGCGATCAAGTCGGCGTCGTCGTCCAGGATATACATCCGGCCGCCGGCCACAACGGGCGTGACGAAGACATCCGTGTTGAGATCGAGTTGATCGGCCACTTGGCCGGTCCGCGCGTCCACCCCGACCAACAGCCCGTCGCCGGAAACCACCCAGAGACGGTTTCCCGCCAGCACCGGACCGCTCCACCGCGCGCTCTTGGGAAGGTCGCTCACCCACAGCACCTGCCCGTCGTTGCGGCCAAGCGCCATGAGCCTGCCGGCCACGTCGACCACATAGACCGCATTGCCGGCGACCCACGGCATTTGCGTGCTGGCAACATTGCGGGTCCAAACACGCGCGCCGGTGGAGGCGGACGTCGCGATCATCCTGCCGCCATGGCTGACGGCGAACACCACGTTGCGGTCGATCACCGGCCGCGCCGGATCGCCGAGAATGCCCGCGGCGCTGGTTTCCGAGGTGCGCGACAGGGAATCCTTCCACGCCGCCTGACCGCTACCGGACTGATAGGCGGCAATGTCGCCTGCGGGGAATGGCGCGACCACGACGCCGCTGGCCACCGCCGGGCTCGCATTGCTGAGCAGCGTTGCGGTCTGCGGCAAGCCCCGGACCCGCCACAGCTGCTCGCCGTTCGACCCGTTCAGCGCATACAGCGTGTTGTCGCTGGCCACGAAATAGACCTTGCCGCCCGACGCCGTGGGTGAGTTGCGGATCGGCTCGCCCAGCGACTTCGACCACTGCACCGTGCCGCTGCCCGCGTCGAGGGCAACAACGGTGCCGTAGCCCGTGGTGGCATAGAGCGTCCCGCCATCGAGCGCGATCCCGCCACCGAAGCCTTCGCTGCTCCTCTCATTTTCTGGCGTCACGCTTATGCGCCAGACCCGGGCACCGCCCGCGGCAGAGAAGGCCGAGACGGTACCGGCCGCGTCCAAGGTGAAGACCTTGCCGCCGGCGACGAGCGGCACGGCGCTCAATCGCCCGCTCGACGAGGAGCCGGTGCCAGCGTCCGCGGACCAGACCTTGCGCAAGGAGCTGCCGAGGCGAGATGGCCGAGATTGTTCGAGGCGACGCCGCCCGGCTGAGACCAGGACGCATTGGCCTGGGGCGGCGGCAAGGAGACGGGCTTCAAGGTCGCTTGCTGGGCGGCGATCTGCCCCGGATCGGTAATGACGGCGATCCGTTCGCCCGGCAGCTTGGGCTCTTCCTTGCTGAATGGATTCTTGATACCGGCCAAGGGACCGCAACCGCAAAGGATCGCCGCAACGCCCATGGCGACCGCAGCCGCGGTCCACGCGCCGAGACGGCGATCGCCTGATCTGCGTCTACTGTCTCGGCCCATATTCAGAGCCCTTCGATCTCAAAACGCTAATTGGCCGTGCTGCTACTCAGCGCCGACGAGCTGCTCGCGATCAGCGTCAGCATCATGTTGGCGCGTTCCCGCAAACTCGGCGGAGTCCGCTGATTACTCAGGATCGCGCTGAACTGTTCCTCGGCCACGCGCATGTCGTCGTGGCGGTAGGCCGAAAGGCCGAGCAGCTCGCGGGCCGAGAATCGCCACGCGGAATCCGCGTCGATGAGCCCCTTCAGCCGGCGCTCCATCTCCGCATAGTCGGCGCTGTCCAGGCGTAGCGTCGCGGCTTGCACCGTGGCGAGGCCTTGCAGGATTGGATCGACGCTGGCGTCGGTGGCAAGCGCATCATAGGACGCCACGGCCTTGTCGGTCTCGCCCGTCTTGGCTTCGCTGGCTGCCAACTGGAAGCGCGAGAGCACCTGATAGCCTTGCGGCCCGCTCTTGGCGAGCGCGGCGAAGGCCGCACGTGCCTTGTCGCTCTCGGTGCTGGCCTTCATGGCCAGCGCCTGGGTGAACTCGGCCCCCGCCTCTTGCGCCTGGCGTTCCTTCCAGAACACCCAGCCCTTGTAGGCAGCAACGCCGGCGATCAAGAGCGCGCCCAGGACGAGGATGGCGATCCCGTATCTGTCCCAGAGCTTTTTGTACTGGTCGTGGCGGACGGCCTCATCCACCTCGCGAAAAAAACTATTGTCGCTCATTGGGCTGCGGGCTCTTGTGACAGGATGAAAACAATGATGGCGGCGGGAGCCATAGCGTCAGCTCCTGCCCCCACGCCGTATAGTGAAGGCCACTAGCTCGCGCAAGGCTGGAAGCCCCCGCGGCGGCTGACAGATTTGGCGAACGCATTAGCCCTCAGGGGCTAACTGCCTGTCATTTTGGTCTTTTTCGTGTCTCCGTCACCGTCCTCGAACATCGGATAGGTGTATGCGTCGGACGGGAAGGCGCGGGAGCGCACCTCGGTGGAATACGCCTTGACCGCACCTTCGATGGCGCCGCCGAGCTGGGCATATTCCTTCACGAATTTCGGGACGCGGGGCGAAAGACCGAGCATGTCCTCGAGCACGAGGATCTGCCCATCGCATTCCGCAGAGGCGCCGATGCCGATGGTCGGAATGGAAATCTGCTTGGTGATGCGGGCCGCGAGCAACTCGGCCATGGCCTCGATCACGACGGCGAAGGCCCCGGCCTCGGCCACCGCCTTGGCGTCTTCCTCGAAGGCCGCCCACTCCGAGCGGTGCCGTCCCTGAGGCTTGAAGCTGCCGATGGTGTTCACCGCCTGCGGGGTGAGGCCGATATGGCCAACCACCGGAATGCCGCGGCTGGTGAGATAGCGGATGGTCTCGGCCATGTGCACGCCGCCTTCGAGCTTGATGGCGCCGCAACCGGTCTCTTTCAGCACGCGGGCGGCGTTGCGGAAGGCGATCGGCGGGCTCTCCTCATAAGTGCCGAACGGCATGTCGACCACCACCAGAGCCCGCGAGGAACCGCGAACCACAGCCTGGGCGTGCATGATCATGAGCTCCAGCGGCACCGGCACGGTCGTCTCGTAGCCATGCATCACCATGCCGAGGGAGTCGCCGACCAGCAGCATATCCACGTAAGGATCGATGATCCGCGCCGTATGGGCGTGATAGGCGGTCAGCGCCACGATGGGCGTGCCGCCCTTGCGCTTGGCGATCTCGGGCGCGGTCACCCGCTTTGCCTCAAAATTCTGCGACACGGCTCAAGCCTCGCGATTGGGAACCCCGGGGTCTTATGACAGAAATATGGTGATTTGTGCAGTGCAAAAAAGCCCGCTGGCGGCCCTTAATGCTGGATCACCACCCGGCCGATCAGCAACGGATGGAGCCAGACCAGGAACACCACATAGAAGATCACGCCGAGAACCACCGCGATCAGGTCGTTGCGGGCCGGCCCGGAGCCCGGTGTCTCCACGAGCGCCGTCGGCTTCCGCCCTTTGAGCGCGATGCGGTCATAGACGGCATAGGCCAGGAAAGAGCCGAACAGGGTGATGGACGCCAGATCCCCATTGGCGATCAAATGTGCCAACGCCCAGGTCTTGATGGCGGCCAGAAAAGGGTGCTTCAGCCTGGCCTTGAGCCGGCACGGAACATAGGCCGCGACCAGAAAGATGAAGGCCGGCAGCATGAGCACGATCGCCACCCAGCGCGTCCATGGCGGCGGCGACCAAACCTGGATTGAGCGGGGCCTGCGCGAAGCCCCAGACGAGCAGCACGAAACCGGCAACGGACAGGAGGGAGAAGAAGATCTGTAGCCGGTTTCGCCGATACGCTCGACGAATCCAGCGCGGAACTGCGGAAAGCTCGGCAACAGGTGAATGCCGAGGAACACGGCGATGCCGATGATGAGTAGCGTCATGACTCCAGCCCCGCCTTCCCTGCCCGACTCTAGTCGGTGACCGGCGGCCCGAACCGGTTCGGCCCCGGCGTTCCCTTGAGAAAGCCGAGCTCTATGATCAACCACAGCGCGCCGATAATCGGAATGAGGCCGATCAAGACCCACCAGCCGGACTTGTCCCGGTCATGGAAACGCTTGATGTAAATGAAGATCGACGGAATCAGGATGATCAGAGTCCACAGACCGCTTAAGAGGCCCATGCCGCTCTCGGCATCGAACGTGCCCATGGCGCTGTCGATCATCGCAAACACGATGCTCACCACCACGGCCGGCAGGATCAGCCAGAGCCAGAATTGCTTGCGGTTCGCCCGGCCTGGGGCGACAGATAGAATTTCTGAAAATCCATGATGCCCTCCCTGTTTCCCGGAAAGAACAAACCTCAAGGGTGCTAGCCGGTCAACAAGGCTTTCGCCGGCAAGCGTGTCACGACCGGCAACGCAGAACCACGTAGTCTTGCGTCTCCGTCCAAGTGACGCTTTTCCCATCCCAGGCGAATGACGGGTTGCGGCCCGGCGAGGTCCAATGGGACGAGGTCCAACGGCCTGCGGAGACCTGTCCGTCTTCCACCGCCCGGGACGGCACGATGACCCAGGCGGGAGCGTCTGCGGCCGTGCAAAGCTGCTCCAGGGACGCATCGCTCAAATTCCGCAAGCTCGGCTCTTCATTGCTCATCCGCTCCTCGCCATTGAACGGCGTCCGCAGACGCTGATCGACCAGCCCCAAGTCCGCGAGACGTCGCGAGCGTTCGTCCCAAACGAGCGCGAGCGGGCGTGAGAAGACGTTGCTCGCGCCTTGCAGCCGGCTTACCCAGTTCGGCCGTCCCGCCTGGCTCCACGTCGCGAAGCCGCCGCCGATCCACAGCACCTCGCCGTCCCGCGCCGCGACAATGTCCGCGAGCGCCGGATCTGGCCCAAAGCGATCCGTCGCGGCGCTCCACGCAGTCCGGTCGTCCCACGCAAGGATCGCCGCGGCGGTGAGCACGAGCGAGGCGCCGGCGACCGCGGCGAAGATCCGCCCGTCCGGCCGGGCATTCGCCCACAACACCGCCAGCACGCAGACCGGGATGGCGAGCAGGTTCAGATATCCGGCCAGCTCGAGAGCACCGCCCTCCCCGGGCAGATTGGCGACCAGGAGCGCGAAGGCGTAGAGATGCATCGCGAGGTAGAGGACGGCGCAGACCGCGACGACACCCCACGCGACCAGGGACAGGCGCCGCATGTCGGTTTCGGGCCGAAGCGGCGCGAAGGTCACCACGAGCGCGAGAGCGGCGGAGACCAGAGCCGGCAGCGGCACGTCGATCTCGATCCAGGCCAGCACCAAGATCGCCAATGCCGTCCGTCCCAGCGCGCCTCGATGCCACAAGCCGATGGCGCACAAGCCGAGGCCCGCCGCCGCGAACACGGCGAGCAGCCATGTCGCACGCCACGGCTGAACCTGCACGACGAGAAGCGACCCGAGCACGTCGCCGAAGAGAAGCGAGACCAGCACGCCACCGAGAGCCACGGTACCAACGGCGATGAACAAGGACCGGGCGCGGCCGGTCACGAGAGACGCGGCAATCGCCACCGTGACCGCTTGCACGGCCAGCCGGCTCCAATCGGCGAGCGGCCAGGCGCTCACGAAGAGATAGGGACTGCGCGTCATGAGAATGTCGCGCCAAGCAGGATCGACCACCGTGAACAGCCGCGCCGCCATGGCGACCCCAAGCACCGCAGCCAACGTCAGGATCGCCAGCGCAGCGAGGCCGAGGGCCACGCCGACGATCGGAGGCGCCACGCGCTCCTGCCTATCGAAGAATGTCAGCCAGAACCAAACCGCGCCCCCGGCCAGGGCGATGATGGGATGGAACAAGACCGCGAGGCGATGGGCACGAGCGCGGCGATCTTCCGGCCGGAGGCGAGGAGCGCCATCGCCAGGAGGACGAAAGCCTCGGCGAAGGGACGCGGCACGGCCAGCGGCTCGGCGTAGCCGAACACCTCGTAGGCCGCATATTGCGCCGGCAGCACCGCGACGAAGATCAGCATGATCCACCGCGTGCGCCCTTGCGCCAGATTCGCCATCAGTGCGGCCGCCGCGCCGAACCACAGAATGAGCGCGGCGAAGGTCACGAGCTTGGCGCCGAGCGAGGAGCCCAGTGCCTCGACCGCGAAGGCGAGCAGCGCCGGGAACACGGTGAAGCCCGACTGGCCTTTCTCGGCCAGCACCATGTCCTGACCAAGACTTGCCGGATGCAGCGACGCCAGCGCATAGCCGACATAGAGCCGCGCATCGTGGAGGATGCCGCTATAGGGCCGGACCAAAAGGAACAAGGCCAGCACGCCCAGGGCACCCAGAGCGCAGTGGACAACCGCGCGGGCGATCGCGGGCCGGTCCACTGGCTCATTCACTCGAGCGTGTTCCACGGAAGGGGCAGCGCTTGGGATCGGACGCGGCCCGCTCAGCGCCATGACCGCGCGGAGAAGAGCAGATTGCGGCGGGCGAAATAATTGAACAGGAAAACGATTCCGGCCGTCGGCACCTTGGCCAGCTGATAGCTCAGCGGCGTGCCCGTGGTGATGCACCACAACAAGATCCCGTTCAGTGCGAGACCAGCAATGCCGATCGCGGCGAAGCTCGTGACCTCGAGCGATTTGCTGGCGAGACGCCGCTCTTGGAAGATGAAGGAGATGCTGGAGACATAGACCAGCAGCATGCCGGCGAGGAAGCTGATCGACGCGGAAACGAGATAATAGAGTCCGACATACTCGGTGAGGAAAACCAGCAGACCGAAGTCCAAGGCCAACGCCGCCACGCTGATCGCGCCATAGAGAACGAATTGGCGGAGCTGGCCGCCCCATAGCTCGCTGAATGCCAGGCTCGGGCGCGACCGCCCAAGCAACGCGCCCACCGGCTTGCTGTCGATGCTCATGCCACTTTTCTCGGTACCAGGCGTTCGCTCTTCAACGCCTCCTCGACACCGGAAAGCCCCTCCTCGCCATACTCGGCGTCCTCGTTGACCTGCCACACGTCGTAGACCGCCCGGCCCGCCTCGATATTGAGCGCGGTGAGCAGCCCGGTCATCATGGCGTGATCTTGATTGTTGTATTTGTGCATGCCGTTGCGGCCGACGAGATGCAGGGTCGGGAAATGCGCCGCTAGATCCCGGCGCACCATGGTCATGTTGTCGGCATAGGTGTCGTCATAGACCGGATAGGCTTTCGGCTGGCGCACCACGCAGGCATCCGCCACATCCTCCGAGCGCATCAGCCCGATCTTGTCGATCTCCGCCTTGGCCAGCGCGATGAGATCGTCGTCGCTCGAATTCCACAGCCCATCGCCCTCGAAGCAGAAATATTCGAGGCCGAGGCTGGTGGACGTCTCATCGGGAATGAGCTCCGGCGACCAGGAGCGGAAATTCTGCACCCGGCCGACCTTGACCGCGGGATCGTGGATATAGACCCAGTTGTCGTCGAGCGCGACGCTCGACTTTCCCATCAACACGACGGTGAGGAAGTCGCGGTAGCGCAGCTCGCGCGCGTGCAGCCGCGAAATCGGCGACGGAGTGATCGAGCGCACGAGATCGCGCACCGGCGCCGAGGACACGACGTGCCGCGCCGTATAGGTCTCGCGCGAGCCGTTTCCCTTGACGACCTCGACGGTCCACAGGCGGGACGCCTCGTCCCAATGCAGCTTCTCGACCTTGCGGTCCATGGCGATGCGTCCGCCGTGCTCGACGATCTTGCGCGCGGCGGCGTCCCACATCATGCCGGGACCGCGGCGCGGATAGCGGAACGATTCGATCAGCGTCTTAGCCGTCGCCTTGCCGTTGCCGGAGCGGCCGAGCGAGCGGCGGACGCCGTCCATCACCGCCGAGGTGAGATCGAGACCCTTGATGCGCTGGGCCGCCCAATCGGCGGAAATCTCGTCGCAGGACATGCCCCACACCTTCTCGGTGTAGGTCTTGAAGAAGATCGAGAATAGGCGCTCGCCGAACTGATTGCGCACCCACTCATGGAACGTCCTCGGGCTCTCGACGGGCGCGATGCGCGCTTTGCCGTAGGACAGGACGCAGGCGAGGCTCTCGATCGGCCCGAGCTTGCGGAACGCCTCGAAGGCCTTGAGCGGATAAGAGAAGAACTTGCCGCGATAGTAGATGCGGGACAACCGCAGCCGCTCGATGAAATCGTCCGGCAGGATCTCGTCCCACAGGTCGACGATCTCCTTCGACTTGGAGAAGAATCGGTGGCCGCCGATGTCGAACAGAAAGCCCTTGTGGTTCACCGTGCGGCTGATGCCGCCCACATATTTCTGGTCTTGCTCGAGGACGAGGACGCTATGGCCGTCATGCGCCAGACGATAAGCCGTGGTGAGGCCCGCAGGGCCGGCACCGATGACGATGGTTTCCGCTGAAAGGCTCAAAGAATCGCTCCCCGGGGGCCCCTTGATTGTTGAGGCAACCCTAGGGAAACGCCGTAAAGAAGCCCTAAACGGGCTGGTCCGTGCGGGACTGTCGCGCGATCGTCGCCCTCACGGGCCCCGCTCCCACAGACATGCATGCGCCAAACACCGTTTTTGACGCCGATTCGGAGTCTGAGCGAGCGTGCTCAGCACGCCCCGCCGGACACGGGCCCAGATCCATCGAAGAAGGCCGCTGCCTGACCGTAGCGATCCTTCAGCGAGCCGGAACAGCCGACTCCCAGCGCCTAAGGCCTGGCGACGTCTCGGCTGCTCCCGCAGCTGTGATCGTAAGACTGCGCGCCATAGGCTAAGGTCGGATCATGACCGTGCTGTCACACTATGCCTGTCCGGCCGCGCTCGCGTTGATCGCGATCCTCGCCGCACCGGTCGCGGCGCAGGAGGACGATGAAGTTCGGGCGCACTGCACCGAGGACGCGATGATCGTCTTCGATGCGTCGGGCTCCATGGCCGGCAATACGGTCCAAGGCCTCTTCAGCGACGTGACGCGCATCGACGAGGTCCGCAAAGCGCTCGCGCAGGTGCTGCCGCACGCCGTGAAGTTCCGCAAAATCGGACTCATCACCTACGGTCCCGGCCCGTATCAGCAGTGCAACGTCCAGCTGAACTTCGAGCCGATCTGGAACGCGACCGCGCCGATCATGAGCGTGGTGAACACGCTGAACCCGGCCGGCAAGACTCCGCTGGTGACGGCGGTGAAGGTGGCCGCGGCGGTGCTGGATTCCAAATCGAAGCCGGGCGTCATCGTCTTGCTGACCGATGGCGAGGAAACCTGCGGCGGCTCGCCTTGCGAACTTGGCGAACTGATCAAGACGAGCGGCCGCCAGCTCACCGTTCATGTCATCGGCTACCAACTCAGGGCTTTCCGCTGGACCGGCGACCAGAGCTTCCTCGATGCGAAATGCCTCGCCGAGGAAACCGGCGGCCTCTACATCACGGCGGAGAACCGGCAAGACCTGGTCGAGGCGTTCGAGAAGACGCTCGGCTGTCCGATGATGTCGTCTGCCGGCGCCACCTTGCGCTGACCGGCCTCATTGACCGGCCTCACTGCCCCTTGCACAGCGGCAAGGGCCGCGGCGGTGGCGGCGGATGCGCCTTCCGATACGCGTCGATGATGGGCCGCAGCGTGTCCTTGGGCCAGAATTTCGGCACGCGGATTTCCCGCAAGCAGGCGGCGTTCCAATACAGTCCCGCGCGCGACGGCGACTTGCCGGCCTTCACGGCTTGCGCGACGGCGTCGATGTCGCTCGACTCAGGGTAGATATAGATCGTCGTCGGCCTGTCCTTCACGATCTCGAAGATCTTCTCGGAGTCCGGCCGCGTCCAACTGGTGCAGCCATTGCTGCGCCCGGCGCTATAATCCACCAGCTTGCCGTAGGGAACGTAGCCCTCCTTGTCGGCGTAGGGACTTTCGGGATCCTTCAGACGGCACAGCCCCCGCAACAACACGGCCGGATGCCCGCCGATGGCGCGCTCCCTGGCGTTCGCGGTGTCGCCCTCGCCCTCGAATTGCAGGAAGGAGCGGACCAGCGGCACGCGCTTTCCCGAGACGCGGTAATAGCCCTTGAATGACGGCCGCGTCTCGGCCGTCACATAGGGGCCGCCCGTCGTCAGCTTGGAGCCCTCCGCGTTGCTGAAATTCTTGGCGCAGCGGATGCCGTTGGCGAAATTCGCGCCCTTGAGACTGCGGCCGTTGCCGTGGCCCGACGGCACCGCGCGAAACGTCTTGTCGGCTTCGCAGATGATGTAGAACCGGCGTCCGACGCCGGCGGGACGCGTTGCATCGAACGCGAAGTAGCAGGGATTGCTGATCGCGCCCTCGCGCGGCGTTTGCAGGTAAGCGCGCGCGCCCGTTGCAGGACGACCGGCGCGATCTGCCCGTCGCCGGTGCCGACATGCGCCTTCAGCCAAGCCGGAATCTCCGGCGGCGGCGGCTCCTCGGCAAGCGACGGGGACGAGCCCGGCAAAGCCGCAATCATGGCGAGGCCGATGGCGGCCAGAAGGAGAGATGTCAATCGCACCGGATCACGTCTCCTGTCGCTCTAAATCGGGGTTCGATGCTGGAAGGCAGGCCAATGCAGGCGCTTCGACCCCGATGGTCGGCAATCTTCTTGTCCTATGTTAGACGATTCCACCGCGTTCTTCACCGTGCCCAACCTCGGCCCGCCGGCAGGCGCGACGTCCTTGCCGCGGTGCGGTCGGCACCCGGCTGATGACATATCTATGCGCCACCGGCCGCGCGACCAGCTTGAGCGCACCCTCCCGTGGCTCCCATGAAATCCCCTCATATCGAGGGGGGTGGCGCGCCGCTTGGCGCAAGATCCTTTAGGTGTCCGCGGGGCTTTGCGAGACCCGCGGCGGGCGCGTCACGGCGCGCCACATCCGGCGATATCAGGCCCCCTTCCGCACGGCTTCTCACCAGTGGCACAGGCGCGCAGATCGTTCGCGCGCCTCACCCGACGACCCACGCGTTACAGCGCAGGTGGGCGGAGCGGGGACCCCCGAGGC
>NZ_LPWF01000034.1 GCF_001723305.1 Methyloceanibacter superfactus | reverse complement strand
GCGCTCCTCGCACTCGCAACCATCCTCGCCCGCGAACTCATCTCCGGGACGCCCCACGCCCGAGCGCGGCAACCTCGTATGAAGCGCCGCCGCCCCGAGACGGTGGAACCGTCGACGGCAGAGCCGGCTGAGCCCGTTCTTCGGCCGACAGCACACTCGGTGGACCCTGCCACGAGACCCCCACGGGCCGCGCCCCGCCAACCGGCTCCAGCCGCGCCGGTTCCGGCCGAAAGAAAATTGCCGGTGGTGATTCCGGCGGCGGCTCAAGCCGAACGCCCCGCGCCTTTGCCAAAAGCAGAGCCGCGCGCTGAAGCCGTAGCGGCTCCAGCCGAAAACACCGCTCAGAGCAGGCTTCACAACAAGACTGACATCTCCGCCGACGATAGCGCCGCCGTGCCCACCCGGCCGACCGTGTGGCGCGCCAAGGAGCCGCCCAAGAGGCCGAGCTGGCTTCGAGTCAGCCCGACCAGGCGTCCCCGGACCGAGACCGAAGCGCCCACGGCTTCCGCAGAGACGGATCGTCAGGCGGCGCCGCTTCTTAAGGAGCCGCTCGCAGATGAGGGTGGCCCACCCGCCAGCACTGCCACGGATGAGGCACCCGAGGCCCTGCCCAAGACAGCAGCCGCGCCTAAGACAGCGCCAGCATCCAAGACAGCGAGTTCGCCGAAGCCGGAGTCCGTCCAAAAGACCGAGCAGGCCCCGGAGACCGTCGCCAAACCGGCCGCCACCGGGCTTCTCGACCGCCTACAGCGAGAGTTTGCCGATAACGGAGAAACCTCGGCCCCGGCCAAGAAGAAGCCACGCCGCGGCTCGGGTTTTCTCGACCGCTTCCGCCGAGCCGATGCCAAGACGGCGGGAGACGGCAGAGCAACCGCCACGTCAACGATAAGGGGTGCCGACATGGCCGCACTGAGCCCGAACGACCTTCGCCACTATCTGACGCAGCGGATTGCGTCACCCGGCATCGAGGAGGCGGCCGAGAGCCCCGCCGCACCGAAGACTGCCAGAAGCGATGCCGGGCCGGTGCTCACCTCGCTCGATGCGGTCCTCGACCGTGTGCTGGCCTCGGCCACGGGCGGTCTGCCGCGTGCGCTGCTTGTCGCCGGCGTCTCGCCGAATGCCGACGCCACCCAGGCAGCGATCGGACTGGCGCGTGCCCTTGTCGATCGTAACGAACAGGTGGTGCTGGTGGATCTGGCGAAAGGCGCCTCAGCCGTGTCGGGGCCTTTGGGCATGCCGCGGGTGCCGGGCTTCGCCGACCTCGCCGCCGGCCGCGCGAGCTTCGCCGATGTCATTCGCATCGACGAGGATACGCCCTTGCAGGTGATCCCCGCCGGCAATCCCACGGCAATGAGCGGGGCCACCGAGCCTGACCGTTTCATGCGTGTGTTCGAGGCGCTCACTCAAGCCTATGGCTGCGTCGTCCTGCATGGCGACCTGCGCGCGGTGCAGGCGCTGATGCCAGCCCTCAAATTCGAGCTGCCGGCGATGGTCGCCGTATTACCGCGCGGCGGCAGCGTCGAGGACGAAGACGAAGCTTTGCGCACCTTCCAGTCGCTGGGATGCCCGGTCGTCGCCTATGAAGGCAACGGCAAGCAGCGCCGCATGGGGCTGTTCAACCGGATCGCCGCCGTCTGACGCGACTAAGCCTCGCGGCGGAACAGGCGCTTGCGCGTCTCCTGCGCCATCGACCACAGCCGTTCATTGGATTTGATGGCGCCCTTGAGCCTGGCGGCGCCGGACGCCGGTAGCGTCACAAGCATCCCATGCGGCTTGAAGGCGATGAAGCTGTCGAACAGCGGCTGGACGACGTTGCACCATTCGTCCTTGTGACGGGCCTGGCCTACGCCCATGTCGAAGAAGGCGAGGCCGTCATGCGAGGCTTCTTCGATCTGATGCCGCAGGAGGAGCGCGCCGGGCGATTGACGCTGCGCATCGCCTTCGGTGAGTGAGGACAGCACAACACCCATCCGGTCATGGCAGACGGCGCCGCTGAATGTCGCCAGCACGTCCCCATCGAGCGATACGTAGCCGAGTTTCAGCCGGCTTGGACTGCTGTCCTCGAGCAGGGCGAGCTCCCGATAGAAGGCGCGCGCATGGACGTCGAAGATGTCGGTGACGCCCATGGCGGCAAATTGCTTCGCCTTCTGATCGAAGAACGTCTCGAGCAAGGAGAGTTTCTCCTCGCGGGTCTCGGCCCAACCGTAACGAAGCGTTCCGAGCTGTTGGAGTCTGCGTTCCTTTCGCTCCAGGGTGGCGCGCGATCGCCTGCTGAACCGGCTCTCATACAACGCCGTGAAGTCACCGAGCCGGATCGCATAGCCGCTATTGGGCGCCTGCTGATGCGACAGCTTGGCGAAAGGATTGGCCGTGCCGGACCATGTCACGGGCTGTGCCTCGAGGCATGCCGCGGCGGCGCCGGCTTGGCGGGCGGCCTCCCGCAAGATGAGCGAGATGTCACTCGCCGTCAGCCCTTGCGCGGCGTCCGGCGTGAATAGACCCATATTGTAGTTGGCGTGGTCTTGCCCGAGCCAATTCAGGACGGGGAGTCCGAACTTTCGCCCCATCTCGAACGCCCAAAGGAAGAGGGGCGAACCATCGGGGCCGGTGCCTACCACGATGACGGGCTCGCGGTGCTCGGGTCCAGCACATGCTGGGTCCAGGCATGCGCCCAGTCATAAGTCTGCGCCGCCGTGCAAGGTGTATGGGCCTGCATGGTCTCCCACAAGCCCTGAAGGCTCGGCAGGTCGCCCGTGATCCGAATGGAGATCGCGCCGAGGCTGGTGCTCACGGAGACCGGACCGGTTTGGACGATCTTGCGTCCCGCGATCTCGGTCTCAGGACGAAACAAGGCCGTGGAACTCATGCGTCGAAACCATCCTTCACCCGAGGCCATGCCGGCGCGTCACAGGGCGTCCCCATGCCGCACGGCAGCTTTGGCCAAATCCCACCCGGCAATCGTTTTGCAAGGAACCGGCGTCACTATGCGCGCTTGGCTCGAGGACCATGGCAGAGCCAGGTTAATGGTTGATGGTAAATCGATAAGGGAGAACGACGTGGCCAAGGTTAAGACCGCCATGATGAAGGCAGCGATGTCGGGCCTCTACCACACGGGCGCCCATCGTTTGCTGGCCCCTTATACGCAAGGGGTCGGGGTGATCTTCACCCTTCACCATGTGCGTCCCGCGCCGGCCGCGCCTAAGGAGTTTGCCCCCAATCGCATTTTGGAGGTGACGCCGGAATTTCTTTCGTCGGTGCTCGATCAGGTGGCGGACGCCGGGCTCGACGTGATCTCGCTCGATGACGCCGTGACGCGGCTGGAATCGGGCGACGAGAAGAGATTTGTCTGCTTCACCTTCGACGACGGCTATCGCGACAACCGCCAATACGCCTATCCGATTTTCAAACAGCGCGGGCTGCCCTTCACGCTCTACGTGCCGACCGACTATCCCGACGGGCACGGCGATCTATGGTGGCAAGCCCTGGAGGAGATCGTCTCGCGAGCCCAGGATGAGATCGTCCTCTGCCGCCAGGGCGAAACATGGCGGCTACCGGCGGCGACCGACGCCGAGAAGAACCGGGCCTTCGAGGAGGTCTATTGGTGGCTGCGCGGTTTGGACGACGTGGTCCAGCGTGAGGTCGTCCGCAAGCTGGCGGACGGATACGGCATCGACTTGAGCGCGGAGTGCCGCGATGAGGTGATGGGCTGGGACGAGATCAGGACCATGGCCGCCGACCCGCTCGTCACCATCGGCGCGCATACGAAGCATCATTACGCCATCGCCAAGCTACCCGAAGCGAAGGCGATGGAGGAGATGGTCGGCAGCGCCGACCGCATCGCCGAGGAGCTTGGCACGCGCCCGGTCCATTTCGCCTTCCCCTATGGCGATCCCGGCAGCGCCGGCCCGCGCGATTTCAAGCTCGCGGAAGAGGCCGGCTTCAAGACGGCGGTGACGACGCGCAAAGGGATGCTCTTCGCCGATCACCGGCAGCATCTGACGGCGCTGCCGCGGGTGTCTCTGAACGGCGACTATCAGTCGCTCACCTATACGGCGCTCTATCTGTCCGGCGCCCCGTTCGCCCTGTGGAACGGCTTCCAGCACGTGAACGCCGCCTGACCGCGATCTGATAGGGATCAGTCGGGCCGCTGCATCCACTTGATGAGGAGGCCGGCGGGCAGCACCCATAGCAGTCCGGCGACCAGGAAAAAGGTGAACTGTGCCCAGGCCGGCGCCACGGAAATACGGCCGGCGCCGATCGCGGATGCCAGCCAGACATAGAGGACGATGAAGACTAGCAGCACCACGGTGCCGATGAGCTTGCGGGATCGCGCGCGCATCTAGCGGACCCTCCCGCCTAGGACGTCATGCTGCGGCAACGGGGCAGGGCGGGCGCGATTGAGTTGCGGCCGCAAGGCCGCTATCAAGCGGCCCATGAGCGAAGTCGCGGCCCAGGGCATGAACACAGGCGCGCAGGCCTCCGCGATGCCGGCACGGCATGTCCGGGGCTTGCGCATCTGGCTTGGCGTCATCGCCGTCCTCATCGTCGCCATGGTCCTCGTGGGTGGCGCCACCCGGCTCACCGATTCAGGCCTGTCCATCACCGAGTGGCAACCGATCATCGGCGCCATCCCGCCGCTGACCGAGGCCCATTGGCAAGCGGCGTTCGAGGCTTACCAGAAGATCCCGGAATATACCGAGATCAATCGCGGCATGAGCTCGAGGCGTTTAAATCCATCTATTGGTGGGAATGGGCGCATCGCTTCCTCGGGCGCTTCATCGGCCTCGTCTTCCTGCTGCCGTTCATCGCCTTCTGGATCGCCGGTTACATCCCGCGCAAGCTCATGCCCCGGCTCCTTGGCCTATTCGTCCTCGGCGGCCTGCAAGGCGCTCGGCTGGTACATGGTGAAAAGCGGGCTCGTCGATCGCACCGATGTCAGCCAGTACCGGCTCGCCGCCCATTTCGGCGTGGCCGTCCTGATCTTCGGCTACACACTATGGCTTCTGTTCGGCCTCGGCGCTGAGCAGAAGCGCGCGCGATTCGGTGCCGCGTCACTCGTCGCCACCGCCGTGCTCGCTCTCGTCTATCTGCAATTGCTCGCGGGCGCCGTGGTGGCCGGGATCGACGGCGGTCTCGGTTTCAACACTTGGCCGCTGATCAATGGGGCCTTCATCCCGAGCGGGCTCGGCGAGGCCTCTCCCTGGTATCTCAACCTGTTCGAGAACCCGCTCACGGTGCAATTCGACCACCGCATGCTGGGCTACGCGGTCGTCGTAGCGACGATTGCCCAAGCGCTTTGGCTCGCGCTGAAGGGCGCGGGCCAAACGCTAATCGGTAGTTCTCTGATGCTGGCGGTCGCTGCGCTATTGCAAGCGACCCTCGGCGTCTGGACGCTGCTCCTGGCCGTGCCCATCGAGCTCGGTCTCGCCCATCAAGCCGGCGCCATCGCCGTCTTCGCCGCCGCGCTCTTCCATCTGTGGTGCGCGCGCCACGAGCCGCTCACGGTAACAAAGCCTCAGACGGCGGCCAGCGGCCTGATCGAGATCGCGATGATGTCGACATTTCTCCAGTCCGATCGAGAGGCGAACCACATCGGCGCCCGCGCCGGCGCGCTCGCGATGCTCGTCCGAAAGCTGCCGATGCGTGGTCGAGGCGGGATGGATGATCAAGCTGCGCGTGTCGCCGATATTGGCGAGATGGCTGAACAGCTTGACGTTGCTGACGAGCGCGATGCCGGCGTCGTAGCCGCCCTTGAGCCCGAAGGTGAACACACCGCCGGCGCCATCCGGGCAATAGCGCTTGGCAAGCCGGTTATACGGATTTTCGACGAGACCCGCATAATTCACCCAAGCGACCTTGTCGTGCGCCAACAGCCACGTCGCCACCTGAAATGCGTTGTCGCAATGACGCTGCATGCGCAACGGTAGCGTCTCGATGCCGGTGAGGATCAGGAAGGCATTGAACGGCGAGATGGCCGGGCCGAGATCGCGCAAGCCGAGCACGCGGCAAGCGATGGCGAAGGCGAAATTGCCGAACGTCTCGGCCAGCGTGATTCCGTGATAGCTCGGGCAGGGCGCCGACAGCGATGGGTAGTGCCCGCTTGCCATCCAGTCGAATGTGCCGCAATCGACGATGGCCCCGCCGATCGAGTTGCCGTGTCCGCCGAGGAACTTCGTCAGCGAATGCACGATGATGTCGGCGCCATGTTCCGCGGGGCGCGTGAGGTATGGCGTCGCCAGCGTGTTGTCGACGATAAGCGGGACGCCGGCCTCCTTGGCGACCGCCGAGATCGCCGCGATGTCGGTGATGATCCCGCCCGGATTGGCGATCGACTCCACGAAGATCGCGCGGGTCTTCGGCGTGACAGCCGCGCGGAACGACTCCGGGTCGGTGGTGTCGGCCCACTTCACCGTCCAACCGCATTTGGCGAAGCTTTGGCCGAACTGATTGATCGATCCGCCATAGAGCTGGCGGGCGCGATGAACTCATCGCCCGGGTCCAGCAGCGTGTGGAAGACAATCGCTTGCGCCGCGTGACCCGAGGCCACGGCCAGCGCCGCCGTGCCGCCTTCGAGCGCGGCGAGCCGCTCCTCCAGCACCGCCTGGGTCGGGTTCATGATGCGGGTATAGATGTTGCCGAAGGTCTCGAGGTTGAACAGCGCCGCCGCGTGGTCCACGTCGTCGAACACAAAAGACGTCGTCTGATAGATCGGCGTGACTCGCGCGCCGGTGGATGGGTCCGGCTGGGCCCCGGCATGAATGGCAAGCGTATTGAAACCGGGCTTACGCTCCTCGGACATCGGCTTCCTCCCTGGATCCCTTGATTGACGCGCGTCGACTATACCAGACCATGGCGCGGGCATTGCGCGTCGATGCTACTCGCTGTTGTTGATGGTGATGATCTCAAAGCGCGACGGGATGCCTCCGCCCGGATCGCCGAAATCCTCGAGCCAGATGTTATGGCTCCCGCCGCCGACCATGAGCCCCTGATAATTTTTGAAGATGTCCTCGGGGTCTTGGCCCAGAATCGCGGCCTTGAGCTCGGGACCGATGATCGTGTCGTAATGGCTCAAGAACCAATCCTTGGAGCGAATGACGTGCTTTGTCTTGCCGAAATAGCGTACCGGGAAATGCAAATGAGCGACGAACCAATCCTTGTCGTTGGTCCGGACCGCATCCTGGAGCGCAAGAACGATCGCCGTCGCGGGAGGCGGCGCGACCTCTTCGGCCAGGGCGAACGAAACGCCCATGAGCGCAAGGACGGCGGCAATCGCGATTTTTATCATGATCCGATCTCATCAGTGTCTGAGCGCAGCGCGCGCTGTTGTCCACCCTTGGCGCCGAGCAATGGCCGCTTACTCGACAGCACGCCGGAATTGACCCCGGCCCAGGAGATCTCTCCCGAAAGCCTGCCGTATTCGATCTTGGGGCAACGGTTCATCACCACTTTAAGGCCGGCCTGTTCGGCAAGCTGCGCGGCCTCGTCGTTGCGCACGCCGAGTTGCATCCACACCACCTTGGCGCCGATCCGGATCGCCTCGGCGGTGATGGGGAGCGCGGCTTGCGAATTGCGGAAGATGTCGACGATCTCGATAGGCTCGCCGATGTCGCTCAAGCTGGCGAAGACGCGCTGGTCGAGGATCGTCTTGCCCGCTTGTCCGGGATTGACCGGAACCACGCGGTAGCCTTTGCCCAGAAGATATTTCATGGCGAAGTAGCTCGGCCGCGATGCGTTGGGGCTCGCGCCCACCATGGCGATGACCCGGTTCTGCACGAGGATGTCGCGGATATAGGCGTCGCTATAGCTGTCGTGATTCATGGATGAGCAAGTGGGGAAGGGGGTGCGTCAGTGAAAGGTCAGCGCGGCCAGTTGGGCTCCCGCTTGTCCAGAAACGCGCCGATGCCTTCCTCGGCCTCGGCGTCCAGCATGTTCTCCACCATGACCTGGGCGGCGTAGCGGTAGGCGTCCTCAAGCGGCATGTCGAGCTGCTTGTAGAACGCTTCCTTCCCGATCTTGAGGGTGCGCGCCGGCTTGGCGGCGATCTTGCGGCCGAGCTCCACCGCCTCGTTGACGACGCGGTCCGCCTCGACCACCCGATTGACGAGGCCGAGCCGCTGCGCCTCCTCGGCGCCGACCATCTCGCCCAAGAGCAGCATCTCCATGGCGCCTTTGCGCGAGACATTGCGGCTGAGCGCCACCATCGGCGTCGAGCAGAACAGACCGATATTCACCCCGGGCGTGGCGAAGCGGGCATCGACCGCCGCCACGGCGAGATCGCAACTTGCCACGAGCTGGCAGCCGGCTGCCGTAGCGATGCCGTTCACCGCCGCGATCACCGGCTTCGGCGAACGCACGATGGCGAGCATCATGTCGGAGCAGGTGGTCATGGTTTCGGCGAAGAAGGCGCGGCCCCCGTCGCCGTCGTTGCGGCGCGCCGTGAGCTCCTTCAGGTCGTGGCCAGCGGAGAAGGCAGGGCCGGCGCCGGTGACCACGACCGCGCGGACGGCTCGTCCCCGCCTGCCTCGCTCAACGCCGCATGCAGCGCCGTCATGAGCGCCATGGAAAGGCTGTTGCGGGCCTCGGGGCGGTGAGGTCAAGGATCCTGACCGGCCCGCGATCCTCGCGGCTCACGAGGCGGCTCTCGGGTAAGGTTTGCGCTGAGGGGCTTGCCATGCGTCGGAATCCGTTGTCTCGAAGGCTGGATTACGCCTTTACAGCAAAACCATGAGGAAACGCGAGGAGTCCCGGCGATTTTCACGCCGGTAACAAAATACCACATACCTAAAGTACGGATTCGTATAAGACATTTGCATTCCGCTTGACCGCTTCTGAGCGAGTCGTTAGAAGCGCCGATCTTTGACACGACCTTGAGTAATCCCGACCCATGAAAACCTTTTCCGCCACGCCCAAGGACATCGACAAGTCCTGGATCCTCATCGACGCCAACGGCCTTGTGGTCGGCCGGCTCGCCGCCTTGATCGCAACGCGGCTGAGAGGCAAGCACAAGCCGAGCTTCACGCCCCATATGGATGACGGCGACAATATCATCGTCATCAACGCCCAGCAGATCGTGTTCAGCGGCAACAAGCGCGCTGACAAGGTCTACAACTGGCATACGGGCCATCCGGGCGGCATCAAGAGCCGGACCGCGGAGAAGATCCTCGACGGCAAGCACCCCGAGCGTGTGCTGCAGAAGGCGGTCGAGCGCATGGTTCCGCGCGGGCCCCTCGGACGCAAGCAGATGAAGAATTTGAAGATCTACGCCGGCGCGGAGCATCCGCATGAGGCGCAGAACCCGGTGAAGCTCGACGTCGCCGCCCTCAACCCCAAGAACGCAAGGAGCGCGTGACAGCCATGAGCGAGACGATGACGCTTGAAGATCTGGCGCCGCTCAAGGGCGATGCCGCCGAAGCCACCCCGGAGCGGGTCTACGAGAAGAAGGTCGATGCGCAAGGCCGCGCTTACGCCACCGGCAAGCGCAAGGACGCAGTCGCCCGCGTGTGGGTCAAGCAGGGCCCCGGCAAGATCACGGTCAACGGCAAGGATCACGTCGCCTATTTCGCGCGGCCGGTCTTGCGGATGATCCTGAAGCAGCCGCTGGTCACCGCCCAGCGCGAAGGTCAGTTCGACATCGTCTGCACCGTCAGCGGCGGCGGACTGTCCGGCCAGGCCGGCGCCGTGCGCCACGGCATCTCCAAGGCGCTCACGCGCTTCGAGCCGGAGCTCCGCGGCGTGCTGAAGAAGGCAGGCTTCCTGACCCGCGACGCCCGCACCGTCGAGCGCAAGAAGTACGGCAAGGCCAAGGCCCGAAAGAGCTTCCAGTTCTCCAAGCGCTAATCGTCAGCGCTTATCTGGGAAGGTTGCGGCAGAGGCTCTTGCGAGCCTGACTGCCGCGCCGTCTTTCGTATTGTGCCGAATTCCGCTAAGCCCGCATTGATCGCGGGGCTTCTTCGTTAGGTTCGACCATGGCCAGCAACACGCTCATCCGGGCCGCCGTGCTCGGCGCTTCCGGCTATACCGGCGCCGACCTGATCCGGCTCGCCGCCAGACATCCGTCGATCAAGATCGCCGCGTTGATCGCCAAGGGCCATGCGGGACAGCCGCTCGCCCAAGTCTTTCCGCATCTCGTGAGCCTCGATGTGCCCAAACTCGTCACCGCCGACGAGGTGGACTGGAGCGGCATCGACGTGGCCTTCTGCGGTCTGCCGCACGGCACCGCCCATGCGGAGATCAAGAAGTTGCCCGAGCGGGTGAAGGTGGTCGACATGTCGGCCGACTTCCGCTTGCGGGATCTCGGCACTTACGCGGAGTGGTATGGCGGCGAGCACAGCGCGCCGGAGCTTCACGAAAGCGCCGTCTATGGGCTGACCGAGCATTACCGCGATGCGATCGCGAAGGCGCGGATCGTGGCCTGTCCGGGCTGCTATCCCACCGCCGTGTTATTGGCCCTCCTGCCTCTGATGAAGAGCGGGCTCATCTCGAGCGAGGACATCATCATCGATGCCAAGTCGGGCGTGTCCGGCGCCGGGCGCACCCTCAAGCAGAACATCCTGTTCTCCGAGGCTGGCGAGGGCCTGTCCCCCTACGGCATCGGCAGCCATCGGCACGTGCCGGAGATCGAGCAAGAGCTCGGGGCCGTGGCGGAGATGCCGGTGAGGGTGAACTTCACGCCCCATTTGGTCCCCATGACCCGGGGTGAGCTGTGCACGTCTTATGTGCGGCTTGCCGGCAAGGCCGCTGCGGCCGACTTGCGGAAAGCGCTCGCCGACGCTTACGCCACGAGTCCCTTCGTGCGCGTGGTGGAGGAGGGCGTCATTCCGGCAACGCAGCATGTGCGGGGCTCGAACTATTGCCATATCGGCGTGTTCGCCGACCGGCTGCCGGGCCGGGCCATCGTCGTCTCGGCCATCGACAATCTGGTGAAGGGCTCGGCCGGTCAGGCCTTGCAGAACTTCAACCTGATGTACGGCCTCGACGAGACGACGGCGCTCGAGCAGCTTCCGCTCTTTCCGTAGCTACTTGCCGCTCCTCACGTAGGACCCGGGCGCGTCCTCGATCGGCTTGAGGGGGCCGGCCGACGGATCGCGGGCCGGGATCTTCTCGCCGGACTGCGCGGCCAACCACTTCGTCCAGTCAGGCCACCACGACCCCGCCGTCTCGGTGGCGCGCTTGGTCCATTCCTCGAGCGAGGTCGCCGCGCCGCCGTCGGCCCAATATTGATATTTCTTCTTGGCCGGCGGATTGACCACCCCGGCGATATGGCCCGAGCCCGCCATGACATGGCGCACGGGTCCGCCGAAGAGCTTGCTGCCGCGGAAGACCGACAGCGCCGGGGCGATGTGATCCTCGCGGGTGAAGAGCTCGTAGATCGGGATGGTCACCTTCGACAGGTCGAGCTTGACGCCGCCCAGCACCATCTCGCCCTTGCTCAAACGGTTCTCGTGATAGAACTCGCGCAAATAAAAGGCGTGATTGGCCGCAGGCAGCCGCGTGGAATCGGAGTTCCAGAACAGCAGGTCGAACGGGAAGGGCTTCTTGCCCAAGAGGTAGTTGTTGACCACGTAGGGCCAGATCAGGTCGCGCGGCCGCAGCATGTTGAACACCGTCGCCATGCGGGCGCCATCGAGATAGCCCTGCTCCGACATCATCTCCTCAAGCGACTTGAGCTGCGTGTCGTCGATGAAGATGAGCAGGTCGCCCGCCTCGCTGAAATCGACCTGTGCCGTGAGGAAGGTCGCCGAGGCGATCCTGTCATCCCCCTTGGCCGCCATGTAAGCGAGGGTGGAGCCGAGCAGCGTGCCGCCGACGCAATATCCGAGCACGTTGACGTGATGGATGCCGAGCTGGCGGTTGACCGCCTCGACAGCGGCGAGAATGCCCTCGTGCATGTAGTCCTCGAAGGTCTTCTCCGCGTGTTTGGCGTCCGGGTTGACCCAGGAGATCATGAACACGGTGAAGCCCTGATCGACCGCCCATTTGACGAACGACTTCTCGGGCTTGAGATCGAGGATGTAATATTTATTGATCCACGGCGGCGCGATGATGAGCGGGCGCTCATAGACCTGCTCGGTGGTCGGCGCATATTGGATCAGCTGGATGAGGTCGTTCTGGAACACGACCTTGCCGGGCGTGACGGCGAGATCGCGGCCGACCTCGAAGGCGGCGAGATCGGTCTGGCTGATGCGCAGCAGATCCTGCGACTGATCGAGATCGTGCGCCAGCTGGGTCATGCCTTGCACGAGATTCTCGGCATTGGTGGCGAGCGTCGTCCGCACCACCTCCGGATTGGTAAAGGCGAAGTTCGACGGCGACAGCGCCGCCAGCATCTGCTCCAGATAGAACATCGCCTTCTTATGGGTCTTCTCGTCGACCCTTCCGCATTGCGGGTCATGTCCTCGGCCCAGCGCGCGGTGATGAGATAGGCCTGCTTCCAGAAGTCGAAAAACTGCTTCTCCGACCAATCGGGATCCTTGAAGCGGTTGTCCCCGGGCTCGGGCTCCGCGACCGGCTCGACGTCCTCGCCGAAGAAGCGGCGGACGGACCGGCCCCACAGATCCGCATAGCTCTGAAACAGGTCGCCTTGGGCTGCCACCAGCTTGCCGGGATCGCCGACCCAGACCCGGGCGACCTCGCCCAGCGTCTTGGCGGCCTCGCCGACCTCGGACGTCATGCTGTAGGGGCCGTTTCCATTCGTCGTGCTGCGCTCGGCCAGCGTCGAGAAGACCTTCGCTCCCTGGTCGAACAGGCGGACCATGTTGCGGGCAAACTCGTCGAATTGGGTGACTGGGCAGCCGTCGGCAGCGGTTTCCCCGGCGCTCGTATTCCGCTCCTGCATGAATTTGTCCTTATTTTACCCCCACTTGACCACGCTCTTGCCAGCTTGCGGAGGGACTAAGCTACGCCTTGCGGCTTCCGCGCGGTCAACCATTGTGCTATGCAATATAAGCGTCAGGCGATGTCAATCGCCAGGGGAAAGTCCACAAGAGCCAACATCTTACCGATGTTCTTGCGATCAACATGTTGCGTCGTGGCGATGCTGCCTGCCTTATGGCTCGGCGGCTGCGCCGATACGATGACCGCCGGACAGCCGATGAAGCGGTTCACCGATCTGGTGCGCAGCTACGACCGGACCCTGACGACGGCGGAGAAAAAGGCGGCGATCGACGAGCTCCAGCAGGAGAAGGAGCGCCAGCAGAAGCAGCTGGAGCAGGGCGACGGCGATCCGCCAAAAACGAACTAAATCAACGCTGACGGGCGCGGGGCCTCCTGCGATCCGCTTGCCCGGCGGCCCCTTTTCGTGGTTCAACAGCAGACTCCCAGTTCAATGGGCCGATCGGTGGGGATAACCAGCCGTGCACGACGATTTTCATAGGATTAAGCGGCTGCCGCCGTATGTCTTCGAGCAGGTCAACAAGCTCAAGGCCGGTGCGCGCGCGCGCGGGGACGACATCATCGATTTCGGCATGGGCAATCCCGACATGCCGACGCCCCAGCATATCGTCGACAAGCTGGTGGAAACCGTGCGCAACCCGCGCACCAACCGCTACTCCGCCTCTAAGGGCATCGGCGGCTTGCGCCGGGCACAAGCGGCCTATTACGACCGCCGCTTCGGGGTGAAGCTCAATCCCGAGACGCAAGTGGTCGCCACCCTCGGCTCGAAAGAGGGTTTCGCCAACGTGGCCCAAGCCATCACCGCGCCCGGCGACGTGATCCTCGTGCCCAATCCGACTATCCCGATCCATGAGTTCGGCTTCATCATGTCGGGCGGCGTGATCCGCCATCTGCCGGCGAGCACCGACTCCCAATTCATGGTGTCGCTTGACAAGGCGGTGCGCCATTCGGTGCCGAAGCCTTCGGTGCTGGTCCTGAACTACCCGGCCAATCCGACCGCCGTCGTCGCCAGCCGCGACTTCTATCGGGAGGTCGTCGCCTTCGCGAAGCGGAACGACCTCATTGTGCTGTCCGACCTCGCCTATGCGGAAATCTATTTCGAGGGCGAGCCGCCGCCGTCCATTCTCGAGATTCCGGGCGCCATGGACATCGCCGTCGAGTTCACGTCCTTGTCCAAGACCTATTCCATGCCGGGATGGCGCATGGGTTTCGCCGTGGGCAACGAGCGGCTGATCCAAGCCCTCACCAGGGTAAAATCCTATCTCGACTACGGCGCCTTCACGCCCATCCAGGTCGCCGCCACCGCGGCCCTGAACGGCCCGCAAGATTGCATCGACGAAATCCGCGGCGTCTATCGCCGCCGCCGCGATTGCATGGTCGATGCGCTGTCCCGCGCCGGCTGGCCCATCCCGTCGCCGCCCGCGACCATGTTCGCCTGGGCGCCGATCCCCGACATGTTCGCTCATCTCGGCTCGCTCGAATTCTCGAAGCTGCTGCTGGAGAGGGCCGGTGTCGCGGTGTCCCCCGGCGTCGGCTTCGGTGAGTACGGCGAGGGCCACGTCCGCATCGCGCTTGTGGAGAACGAGCAGCGCATCCGCCAGGCCGCGCGCAATATCCGTAAATTCCTCTCCGACTCGGCAAACGCGCTGCATAACGTCATTCCCATTGCCTCCAAGGCGAACCGGACGTTCTGAATTTTTCCGATGGCTGATGGATTGAAGCTTGGACTGGCCGGTATCGGCACTGTCGGCAGCGGCCTGCTGCGGCTCATAGAGGCGCGCCGCAATACGCTTGCCTCGCGCGCCGGCAGACCCGTCGAGGTGGTCGCCGTGTCCGCCCGCAACAAGCGTAAGAAGCGCGACGTTGATCTATCGCGTGTTCGCTTCGTCCAGACCCGGGTCAAGCTGGCCACCGATCCCGAGATCGACGTCTTTGTCGAGTTGATCGGCGGTGAGGCAGGCGTGGCCAAGGAGGCGGTCGAGGCCGCGCTCCGGGCCGGCAAGCATGTGGTCACCGCCAACAAGGCGCTGCTCGCTCATCACGGCGCGAGCTTGCCGGCGCTCGCCGAGAAGCATGGTGCGGCCCTCAACTTCGAGGCCGCGGTCGCCGGCGGCATTCCCGTGGTCAAGGTCATCCGCGAGGGCCTGCAAGGCAACGACATCTCGCGCGTCTACGGCATCCTCAACGGAACCTGCAATTACATCCTGACCCTGATGGAACAGGAAGGCAGAGGGTTCGCCGATGTGCTGAAGGAGGCGCAGGCGCAAGGCTATGCCGAAGCTGATCCGACATTCGATATCGGCGGTTTCGACACCGCCCATAAACTGGCACTGCTGACGAGCCTCGCTTTCGGCACGCGCACCAGCTTCGACGCCGTCTACGTGGAAGGCATCGAGACGATCACGCCCGCCGACATCGAGGCGGCGGACGATCTCGGCTACCGCATCAAGCTGCTCGGCGTAGCGCTGCGCACCGACAGCGGTATCGAGCAGCGCGTGCATCCGACCATGGTCCCGAAGGACACGGCGATCGCCGAGGTCGATGGCGTGTCGAATTGCGTGGCCATCGACGGCGATTTCGTCGGCGACGTCATGCTGATCGGCCCCGGCGCCGGCGGCGGCCCCACGGCATCGGCGGTGATGAGCGACATCATCGACATCGCCCGCGGTCACGTCTTGCCGGCGTTCGGCATCAAGGCGAAGGACCTGAAGCCTTACAAGAAGGCCCAGATGCGCGCCCATGAAGGCGGCTACTACATCCGTCTGTCCGTCCACGACCGGACCGGCGCCTTCGCCGCCATCGCCCAGCGCATGGCCGAGCAGAAGATCTCCATTGAGAGCATCGTCCAACGGCGGCCTCGCAGCAGCGTGGGCGATGCTCGCGCGGCTGTCGTCCTGGTGACCCATCAGACGACGGAAGCCGCCGTCCGCAAGGCGCTGGCGGCCATCGAGCGCGACGGCCATGTGGACGCCAAGCCCCAAATGATCCGCATCGAAAAACTGTGATACAGATTCGGTAAGAGAACGACGCGACGGCGTTCGCGCGATGAGCTGGGGAGGATCGAACGTGTCAGAGGCTACGGCCAGGACCGAGCTCGACCGCGCGCTCGCGTTGGATATCGTCCGCGTTACCGAAGCCACGGCCGTTGCCGCCGCCCGCTGGCGGGGGCGGGGTGACGAGGCCGCCGCCGACGAGGCCGCCGCGGCCGCCATGTATCGCGAGATCGCCCGCCTGCCCATCGAAGGCGTCGTGGTCGTCGGCGAAGGCGACGAGGACGAATCCCCGATCCTTTACAACGGTGAGACCATCGGCGCCGGATCGTCTGAAGGCGTGACGCTCGATCTCGCCGTCGACCCGGTGGAAGGCGCCACGCTCTGCGCCAAGGCTCTGCCCAATGCGTTGTCGGTGTTGGCTGTGGCCGAGCGTGGGAGCTTCTTGAAGGTGCCGGTGATCTACATGGAGAAGATCGCCATCGGCCCGGGCTATCCCGACAACCTCGTCGACCTCGACGCCACTCCGGCCGAGAACCTTGAGGCGCTCGCCAAGGCCAAGGGATGCCAGGTCAGCGAGCTCACCGTATGCATTCTCGACCGGCCGCGGCACGGCAAGCTGATCGAGGAGGTGCGCGCCGCGGGCGCGGCACTTCGCCTGATTAGCGACGGCGACATCGCCGGGGTGGTCCATGTGACGGAGCCGCGCGAGACCGGCATCGATATCTACATGGGGATCGGCGGGGCGCCGGAAGGGGTGCTTGCCGCCGCGACGCTTGCCTGCATCGGCGGTCAGATGCAAGGACGGCTAGTGGCGTTGAATCAGGAGCATCGGGCCCGCGCCCGTGCCGCCGGCATCGCCGATCTCGACCGAAAATACGCCATCACCGACATGGTCTCGGGTGATCTCAGCTTCGCCGCCACCGGCATCACCGACGGCTCGCTCTTGGAAGGCGTGCGCTTCACCAAGGACGCCGTCTTCACCCATTCGGTGGTGATGCGCGCCTCGACCCGGACCGTGCGGTGGATCAGGACGGAGCATCCCGACGTCGGCAAGTTCGACTGACGGGGCGCTCCAAGCGAATCAGTTACACTCGCTGTTCTCTCCTCAGAACGGAAGCGAGTTTGACGGCGTGACCGCGGCATTGAAATACGACGAGAAAGACGCCGCGCCGGCAATGCTTGGGGTGGAATGTTCCGCGCGCGGACGCCGCTGGATCGAGCGTCTCGATCCCGGGCGCACCCTTGCCGCCGCGGCCATTGCCCAGGCCCACGGCCTGCCGGAGCTGCTTGGCCGGGTGCTGGCCGCCCGCGGCGCCGATCTCCACACCATCGACCGCCATCTCGACCCGTCGCTGCGCACATTGCTGCCCGACCCGGCGCGCCTGCAAGACATGGAGCGTGCCGCCGCACGCTTCGCAACGCGATCCGCGCGGCGACCCGTTGCCGTATTCGGCGACTACGACGTGGACGGCGCCGCGTCCGTGGCCCTCATAGAGCGCTTCCTGCGGGCCCACGGGCAGCCTTGTGCCACCTACATCCCCGACCGCCTGAAAGAGGGCTACGGACCCACTCCAGGCGCGCTAACCGGCCTTGTGGAGGAAGGGGCGAGCCTGATCCTTACCGTCGATTGCGGCACGACCTCGGGCGCCGCCGTCGCCGCCGCCAATGCGGCCGGCGCGGACGTCATCATCCTCGACCACCATCAGGCCGACGAGCTGCTGCCCGAGGCCTTCGCCGTCATCAATCCCAACCGCCAGGACGACCTGTCGGGGCAAGGCCATCTGGCTGCCGCCGGCGTCGTGTTTCTATTTCTCGTGGCGACCGCCGCCGTGCTGCGCCTGGAGGGCACCTACCAAGGCGGCGCCGAGCCCGATCTTCTCGGTCTGCTGGACATGGTCGCGCTCGCGACGTCTGCGGTGGTGCCCCTTCACGGTATCAACCGGGCCTTCGTCACCCAGGGGCTCAAAGTGCTCAGGCTCCGGCACAATGCCGGCTTGCGGGCTCTCGCCGACGCCGCGCGTCTCGACGAAGCCCCGACACCCTACAGCCTCGGCTTCATCCTTGGGCCGCGCATCAATGCCGGCGGCAGGGTCGGCGCATCGGGGCTCGGCGCCAAACTGCTCGCTTGCGACGACGAGGTCGAAGCCCGGGCCATCGCCGCCAAGCTCGAGGCGCTCAATACCGAGCGCAAGGCCATTGAGGAGGTGATGCTGGAGGAGGCCTTCGCGCGCGCCGAAGCCGCCATCGAGGCCACGCCGGACCTGCCGCTGATCTTTCTTGGCGCCGAAGGTTGGCACAAGGGACTCATCGGCCTGGTCGCTGGCCGCATCGCCGACCGGTTTCATCGCCCCACCTTCGTCATGGCCTTCGAGGCGGACGGTACCGCGACCGGCTCGGCGCGCTCGCTGCCGTCCGTGGATCTCGGTGCCGCCGTCAGGGCGGCGGTGCAGGAGGGTGTGTTCCTCAAGGGCGGCGGACACGCCATGGCCGCCGGCTTCACCCTGGACCGGGCCAAGCACGACGCGGCGCGCAAGTTTCTGCAGGACCGTTTGGCGCAAGCGGTGGCAGACGCCACCGCGCCGCCGCGAGCCGCTTCGGACGGCGCGCTGTCGGCCCGCGGTGCGACGCTCGATCTGATCAATCTGCTCGACCGCGCCGGCCCCTATGGCTCACGGTACCCGCAGCCGCGCTTCGTCTTCCCGGCCCATCGCGTGACCCGTCTGCGCGCTATCGGCCAAGCCCAAGCCCATCTGCGTTGCACGCTCCTCAGCGCCGACGGCGGGCGCATCGAGGCGTGTGCCTTCCGGGTGGCGGGCACGCCGCTCGGCGACCTCTTCGCCAAAGGCGAGGGGACCACGCTGCACGTGGCCGGGCATTTGCGCCGCTCGGTCTGGCAGGGGCGCGAGAGCGTGGAGTTGATCATCGAGGATGCCGCGGACCCCGGCGGGGACGGCGCCTAACCGCGTTCTTGCGGGCGCGCGCAAAGCTTTCTATATGACGGGGCTCGGCCCGGTACGCCCCCTTCGTCTAATGGTTAGGACGCCAGGTTTTCAACCTGGAAACAGGGGTTCAATTCCCCTAGGGGGTACCAGTCGACCCGAGTGGCCATCGGCCCGCGTTTCGCGGGGCGCCCGGCTACCACTTTCCGGTATTCTCCATCGACGCCCAAGGCTCCTGCTTCGGCTTCGGCCCGCCCTTTTGTAAGAGCTCGATTGAGATGTTGTCCGGCGACCGGATGAAGGCCATGTAGCCATCCCGCGGCGGCCGGTTGATGGTGACGCCGCCCTTCATCAACTTCTCGCAGGTGGCGTAGATGTCCTCCACCTCGAAGGCGAGGTGGCCGAAATTGCGACCCTCGCCATAGACTTCCGGATCCCAGTTGTGTGTGAGTTCGACCTCGGTGTGATCGTCGCCCGGCGCGGCCAGATAGATGAGGGTGAAGCGGCCTTGCTCACTCTCTATGCGGCGGGTCTCTTTAAGACCGAGCTTGTTGCAATAGAAGTCGAGCGACTTGTCGACATCGGAAACGCGCACCATCGTGTGGAGGTACTTCATCGAAGGATCGTCTCCTCGTGCTGTGGTTCGAAACTGGCCCGGACCCTAAAGCGGAGCGCGCGCGTGTGGCAAGGGCTACGGGCAAGGCCGTTCCGCGCCATAAAAACGCAAAATAACGCGCCATTGTTGCACGGCGCACACAGCGTGGCGTAAGGGGCGCAGTGAACGAGAATTTACTCGCTGGCAGAAACGTTTGCGCCGTCGTCATCGAGATTCCGCATGGCGCGGCGGCGCCAACGGCGGCGCGTGTGAACCGCGAGAGTTTCG
This sequence comes from Methyloceanibacter superfactus, assembly GCF_001723305.1. Lineage (GTDB taxonomy): Bacteria > Pseudomonadota > Alphaproteobacteria > Rhizobiales > Methyloligellaceae > Methyloceanibacter > Methyloceanibacter superfactus. The sequence goes on along the minus strand of NZ_LPWF01000034.1, from coordinate 79,456 downwards.
CTTGCTAATCAGCCGCTTGCGCGCGCGCTTACGCAAGCGTCGCGAACCTCGCCGCGGCTTGTGGAGAAGGGATTGCGCCCAGGAAAATTCCACTAGCCACGTTAGGGGGCAATGCTATGTTCGAAAGAGAGTGTTCCAGTCGATTCGTTAGTGGGGCGTCGTATCGGCTGATGGAAGTTAAGCGGGGGAATGCGGCATGGGGGCGAAAGAACCGCCACATCTAGAGGAACATACCCAACGCGACGAGGATGCCACAGTCGATGTGTTCGAGGTCTCAGGGTCGATCAAGTGGTTCGATGCGTCCAAGGGTTATGGCTTTATTGTACCAGACGAAGATCTTCCCGACGTTCTCCTGCATGTGACTTGTCTTCGGCGCGACGGTCATCAGACCGCCTACGAGGGCGCGCGAGTCGTCTGCGAGGTGCTGCGCCGGCCCAAGGGGCTGCAGGCGTTCCGTATCCTCGAGATGGACGACACCACCGCAATCCATCCCTCGCAGTTGCCGCAGCGGACCCACGTCATCGTGATCCCGGAAAGCGACTGGGAGCGGGCCATGGTGAAGTGGTTCAATCGTCTCCGCGGCTTCGGCTTCCTGCGCGCGGGCCCTCGACGCTCGACATCTTCGTGCACATGGAGACGCTCCGCCGTTGCGGCTTCACCGAGCTCAGGCCGGGACAGTCGCTGCTGGTCCGCTATGGCCGGGGCTCGAAGGGGCTCATGGCGGCCGAACTCAAGCCCGACGGTGCGAACGGGCCGGCCTCTCACTGACACCCCGCGCTTCAGCTTCCGTGACACGCATTGCCGGCGCTTGGCTGACGAGTCTCGCGCTGCTGATGCCGCCAACAGGCGGCATCGCCGCCGGCACGGACACGCTTGTGCTCGAGACCGCTAGCGGCGAGCACCGCTATGATGTGGAAGTGGCAACGACCGACAGCGAGCGCGCGCTGGGTCTCATGTTCCGCCGCTCGCTGCCGGAATCGGCCGGCATGCTCTTCATCTACGACCCACCGCAGCGTGTCGGAATGTGGATGCGCAACACCTTTATCCCGCTCGATATGGTTTTCATTTCCGGAGACGGCCGGGTCCATCGCATCCAGCCCAATACCGAGCCCTTCTCCACCGACCTGATCACTTCCGGCGGCGAGGTCGGCGGGGTCCTGGAGCTGAACGCCGGTCAGGCCGAAAAGATCGGGCTCAAGCGGGGCGACCGCGTGATCTACCCCGGTTTCGGCGATCGAGCGGCGCCCTAGACCCGATGACGCGGCTTTAACGCCTTGGCACTAGCCTGAGGCGGCCAGGGCAATTATGTATGTCTTCGCATGGCTGTTCCGGGTCTGCCCGAATGCCTCAGCCATTGGCCAACGATTGATTCGGGGCATGGCGCAGTCTGGTAGCGCACCTGCTTTGGGAGCAGGGGGTCGCAAGTTCGAATCTTGCTGCCCCGACCATTCGTGTTTCGGCCAAACGGAGAGGGAACGACATGGCGGCCCGGATCTACAAGCCCGCCCAGAATGTAATGCAGCAAGGCAAGGCCGCCTCGCGCGATTGGGTGCTGGAATATCTGCCCGACCAGCCGCGCGTGATTGAGCCCTTGATGGGCTGGACGAGTTCTGGCGACACGAGACGGCAGGTGCGCATGAGCTTCGCCACCAAAGAGGAAGCGATCGCCTTCGCCACCGACAATGGCATCGCCTTCCGCCTCGAGGAGCCGAATGCGACCAAGCTCCGGCCCAAATCCTATGCTGAGAACTTCAAGTTCGGCCGGCCCGACCGCTGGACGCACTGATAGTCATTGTTTCGGCCTATACTGCCGCCAAGAAGAGGGGTCCCGTAGCTCAAGGGATAGAGCATCTGCCTTCTAAGCAGAGGGTTGCAGGTTCGAATCCTGCCGGGATCGCCATCTCGCTCTAGGGAGCCAGCCCGTTTTCAGCAGGGGGACTTATGCGTCTGCTTCTCAGCCTTGTCCTGACCGTGATTCTTGCCGGCACAGCCGCCGCCGAGCCGAAGCTGCTTTGGGAGGCCAAGGGTTTGGCGCAACCGGAGTCCGTCGCCCATGACCCGGTCACCGACGTCTTTTACGTCAGCAACATCAACGGTGCCGTCATGCAGAAGGACGGCAACGGCTTCATCACGCGGATCAAGCCGGACGGCACCATCCTGGAGCGCAGTTGGGTCAAGGGGCTGAACGCACCGACGGGCCTCGCACTGCGCGACCGCACGCTCTACGTGGCCGACGTGGATGAGTTGGTGGAGATCAACGCCGCCTCAGGAAACGTTACCAAGCGTCACAAGGCGAAAGGCGCGATCTTTCTCAACGATGTCGCCATCGCCGAGGATGGCACCGTCTACGCCTCCGACACCCCCATGAACACGATCTGGCGCCTCAAAGACGGGACGTTCGAGCCCTGGCTCGCCAATGACGACTTGAACGGGCCCAATGGGCTGCTCGTGCAGGGAGACAAGCTCATCGTCGCCTCGTTCGGCAGAATGCCAGGCGAAGGACAAAAGCAGGAGCTTGCCGGACTGCTCGCCGTGAACCTGGAAGACCAGACAATCGAGCCGATGGGCAAGGGGGAGCCGGTGGGCAATCTCGATGGTCTCGAGCCGCTGGATGCCGGCGTCTACCTCGTCACCGATTGGGCCGGCGGCGCGCTCTATCGGATCGACTCCAAGGGCAAGGCGGATCTGTTGATCGACCTCAATCAGGGCAGCGCCGATCTGACCTTCTTCCCGCCGACGAAGACGGTCCTAATCCCGATGATGCTGGACAACACGCTCGCGGCCTACCGCTTGAGCGAACCACCACCCCAGACGCAGAAGAAGAAGGCTAAATAGAAGAGCCCAGTTGGCTGCGGCGCTCTACGTCATTGGCGAGAGGCTGACAGCCACCATATATGCCGGGGCTCAACCGGCTTCGCAGACCAACTCCAAAATAACCGTGGCGCTGCGTATCCACTGGATAGGACAGGATTGCTCATTTGATCTCGGCCCTCGCGCAACTGCCCATCGCCGTCAACCTCACCGTCTTCGTCCTGGCAGCGTCGGGCGTATGGTTCGCCGGTAGCCGTCTGGCCATTTATGCCGACGCCATCGCCGATCGGAAGCGTATCGGCCAGGCCTTCATGGGTCTCGTGTTTGTCGCGGCCGCAACGTCGCTACCCGAGATGGTGACGACGCTTTACGGCGCGCTCGCCGGCGAAGCCGAACTCGTGCTCGGCAACATGTTCGGCGGCATCACCATGCAGACGGCGATCCTCGCGCTGGCCGACCTGTCCTTCGCCGCCGTCGCCTTGACGTCCTATCCGCGCGGCCCGCCTCGCGCTCGAAGCGACCCTGCTCATAGCCCTCCTGGCCTTGCTCATCGGACTTCACGCGGTGGGCGAGTTCTCGCTGCCCTTCGGCGTCGGGCTCGGCACGCTGTTTCTCGGCATCGCCTATGTGGGCATCGTCTTCATGCTGCGGGAATATGACCGGAACGCGCCTTGGGTCCCCATCGAGGTGCCCGAGACGGAGGAGCCGTTGATCGGCGACGTGGTGCCGAGAGAGCTCGATCGGAAAGCCTTCCCATCCCTCGTCTGGGGCTTCGCCATGCTGAGCGGCGTAATCCTCATTTGCGCGTTGGGACTGACCGCAAGTGCCGCGGCCATCGCCGAGCAGACCGGGCTGGGCTCAAGCTTCATCGGCGTGACACTTCTGGCAAGCGCCACCTCGCTGCCGGAGGTGAGCACGACCTTCGCCGCCGTGCGGATCGGCGCCCACAGCATGGCGATCTCGAATATCTTCGGCAGCAATCTGCTGATGGTCGCGCTCGTGCTGCCGGCGGATCTCGCCTATAGCGGCGCCCCGATCCTCGGCGCCATCGATCAAGCGACCGCCTTCGCGCTCGTATCGGGCGTGCTCGTCACCTCGATCTATCTCGCCGGACTCTTGATCCGCTCACGCCGCACCATTTTCGGCATGGGCATCGACTCGGCACTCGTGCTCGTCGTCTACGCGATGACGCTCGCGGTGTTCTATCACTTCAGCTGAGATCTTAGAGGATGCTGCGGACCACGCCGCCGTCGACACGCAGCGACGCGCCGGTGATCGCCGAGGAGCCTTCGCCGCACAAGAACACCACAAGGTTGGCGACTTCCTCGGTCTCGGCAAAGCGGCCGATCAACGACGAGGGCCGCATGGTCTTGACGAAGTCCTTCTCGAACGTGGCCTGGTCGACGCCCTGATCGGCGGCGAGCTTCTCCACGAACTCGACGACGCCCTCGGAGCGGGTCGGACCGGGGAGCACGGCGTTGGCCGTCACGCCGGTGCCCGCCACGCTCTCGGCGATACCGCGGGACAAGGCGAGCTGCGCCGTCTTGGTCACGCCGTAATGGACCATCTCCTGCGGCGTCTGCACGCCGGACTCGCTCGAGATGAAGATGATGCGTCCCCACTTGCGCGCGACCATGTCCGGCAGAAGCGCCCGGCTGAGCCGCACCCCGCTCATGACATTGACATCGAAGATTTCCTGCCAATCCGCATCCGTGATCTCGACGAAAGGCACGGGGGTGAAGATGCCGACATTGTTGACGAGGATGTCGACCTTGCCGGCCTCTTCGGCGAGGGAGGCGGTGCCCTCGGCCGTGCCGAGATCGGCGGCGTTGCCGACGGCGCGCAGGCCGTCTTGGGCAAGAGCGTGAACCGCCTTGGCCACGCGCTCTTCGCTACGGCCGTTGACGATGACCTCCGCGCCTTCCCGCGCCAGACCCTCGGCGATGGCGAAGCCGATACCGCCCGTCGATCCAGTGACAAGCGCGCGCTTGCCGTCGAGCCTCAGATCCATGAATGCCTCGTTTGCGTGTCGTGAAAGCTAAGCGCTTCTGAGCCTGGCGAAGCCCGCATCGAGATCTGCCTTCAGATCCTCGACATCTTCCAGGCCGATGTGAAGACGCAAGCCCGGACCTTTCGCCTGCCAGTTTGTCGCGGATCTATAACTGCTTGGGTTAAAGGGCAAAATTAGGCTCTCATATCCTCCCCAGGAATAGCCCATGCCGAACAACTCGAGGCCGTCGAGCATCGCGGCAACGCCCTCGTGGCTGCACGGCCTCAAGACGATGGAGAACAGACCCGACGCGCCGGTGAAATCGCGCGCCCACAGCGCATGACCGGGATCGCCCGGCAGTGCCGGATGCAGCACGCGCTCAACCTCCGGCCGCGCCGCGAGCCATTCGGCCATGGCGAGTCCGGACTTGTGGTGGCGTTCGAGCCGGACGCTCAACGACCGCAGACCCCGCAAGCCGAGATAGACGTCTTCAGGCCCAGGGCACAGTCCTAGTTCGTCATGGCGCGCCGCGACAGCCTTCGACGTCGCTTGCCTCGTGGTGATGGCACCGAGCATGGCGTCCGCATGGCCGACGATATATTTGGTGGCGGCCTGGACCGCCACGTCGGCGCCGTGCTCGAACGGCTTGAAGTAGAGCGGCGTCGCCCAGGTGTTGTCCGTAATGACAACGGCGTCGCGCGCGTGCGCGGCTTCCGCAATAGCAGGAATATCCTGCACCTCCGACGTCTGCGACCCGGGAGACTCGGTAAACACGACCCGAGTCTTGTCGGTCATGAGCGTGGCGATCTTCCCGCCGATGAGGGGATCGTAATAGGTGGTGCTGACGCCGAGCCGCTTCAGCACGTTGTCGCAGAATCGCCGTGTCGGGCGATACACGCTATCGGACACGAGGATGTGGTCGCCGGCCGCGACGAAGGCGAGCAGCGCCACCGAGATCGCCGAAAGTCCCGACGGGGTGAGCAGGGTGGTATGGCCCCCTTCCAACTCGGCGAGCATGGACTGGAGCGCCTGGACGGTCGGTGTCCCAAGGCGGCCGTAACTGAAATCCTGCGCGTCGGCCTCGAGACAGGCCAAGGTGGGATAGAGCACCGTCGAGCCGCGATAGATCGGCGTGTTGACGAAGCCATGATAGCGCGCCGGATCACGCCCTGCGTGGACGAGGCGCGTATCTGGCTTCTGGGTCTTTGAGGATTTGCTCATGCGAGCCTTTGGCCGGGGCGAGGGGGCTCGCCCAAGGCTCTAGCTGGTCTCGATGGGAAGGCTCTCATTGGCGCCCCATTCCGCCCATGAGCCATCGTAGACCGACGTGCGGCGATGACCGGCCTCGGACAGCGCCAGCGCAAGCACGCAAGCGGTGATGCCTGAGCCGCAGCTCGTGACCACCGGCTTGTGTGGATCGACACCGGCTGCCTCGAAGACCTTGTTCAACTCGTCGGGTGACTTCAGCGTGCCGTCGGCATTGAGGAGCTGCCCAAAGGGCACGTTCTGTGATCCGGGAATGTGGCCGGCGCGCAAGCCCTGGCGGGGCTCGGGCGCGTTGCCGGCGAACCGCTCCGGCGAGCGCGCATCGACGATCGCCGCCGAGCGGTCTTGAATCAGTGCTTTCATGTCATCGAGGTCGCGCACGAGATCGAGATTGCGCCGTGCCGTGAAATGCCTCGTCGTGCGGGGCGCCGGCTCGCCGGTCATGAGCGGACGCCCTTCGGCCTTCCATTTTGGCAAGCCGCCATTCAGGACGCTGACATCGTCGGCGCCCATGACGCGAAACATCCACCACACCCGCGGAGCGCTGAACATGCCGTGGCGGTCATAGACCACGACCCGCTGCCCGTCGCCGATGCCCATTGCCCGCATGCGCGAGGAGAATTTCTCCGGCGGCGGGAGCATATGGGGCAGGGCGCTCTTGCTATCGACGATCTCGTCGATGTCGAAGAAGATCGCGCCGGGAATATGCTCGGCGAGATATTCCGCGCGCGCGTCCTTGCCTTCGCCCGGCATGTACCAGGTGGCGTCGATGATCACAAAATCAGGTGCGTCGAGCTCGCGCTCGAGCTCGTCGGTCTCAATCAGCCATGTCTTTGGCGTCGACAAAGTCACTTCTCCAATTCTTATCTAAGCTAGACGAACACGCTCGGCGCCGCAGCTTCGGCGTGGTCGAGCCATGCGGGCACGGGCAGCCCTTTTTCGCGCAAGAATTCCGGGTTGAACAGCCTGCTTTGATAGCGCGTGCCGTAATCGCAGAGCACCGTGACGATGGTATGGCCGGGTCCCAGCTCCTTGGCCAGACGGATCGCGCCTGCGACATTGATGCCGCTCGACCCGCCCAGGCAGAGACCTTCCTCGCTCAGGAGGTCGAAGACCACCGGCAGCGCCTCCGCGTCAGGGATCTGATAGGCCTCATCGATCTGAGCCCCTTCCAGATTGGCGGTGATACGGCCCTGGCCGATCCCTTCGGTGATCGAGCTGCCCTCGGCCTTCAGTTCGCCGTGCTTGTAGAAATTGTACAACGCCGCGCCCATGGGATCGGCGAGGCCGATGACAATGTCGGGGTTGTGCTCTTTCAGACCCATGGAGACGCCGGCCAGCGTGCCGCCGGTGCCGACCGCGCAAATGAAGCCGTCGACCTTGCCGTCGAGGTCGCGCCAAATCTCCTGCGCCGTCGTCTCGATATGGCCCTGGCGGTTCGCGACATTGTCGAACTGGTTGGCCCAGATCGCCCCGTTCGGTTCCGTGCGCGCCAATTCCTCCGCCAGCCGGCCGGAATATTTCACGTAGTTGTTGGCATTCTTATAGGGAACCGCGGGGACCTCGATCAGCTCGGCCCCGGCGAGACGCAGCATCTGCTTCTTCTCGTCGGATTGGGTCTCGGGGATCACGATGACCGTTTTCAGGCCGAGCGCGTTGCCGACCAACGTCAGGCCGATGCCGGTGTTGCCGGCCGTCCCTTCCACCACCGTACCCCCCGGATTGAGGCTTCCGGCGTTGAGCGCGTCGCGGATGATGAACAGCGCCGCGCGGTCCTTGACCGACTGGCCGGGGTTCATGAACTCGGCCTTGCCGAGGATCGTGCAGCCGGTCTCTTCGGACGCGCGTTTGAGCTTGATCAGCGGCGTGTTGCCGATCGTTTCGATGATGCCGTTACGGTAGGACAAGGGGGGAACCTTTGGAATCTCTTGTTGTTCGGCAGCCTACTGAGGGCCACCGGCCGCCGCAAGTCGCGGAAATTGCGAGAAACCCGGCGCCTGAGGCATGCCGTTCCATGGCTTCCGGCAAAGCGAGCATGGATTAGGGTTAGCCTTGCCAACATCGTCGCCTCGGGCTAGCAGCCGGAGAATCCGCTGTGTATATAGACCGGCGGACAAGGTGCCGGCGCGGCCACGCGCCGCCGGCCTAACTAAGCGGGCGTGGTGGAACTGGTAGACACGCCAGATTTAGGTTCTGGTGGCTTCGGCCGTGGGGGTTCAACTCCCTCCGCCCGCACCAACCAATTCTCGGGAACCAGCTTCGTTGGATGGTTCGATTGCGACAGGCGCGCCCATGGGCGCCGAACGGTGGTGGATTGAGACGGTATGAACGTCATTGAAACGAATGCAGACGGGTTGCGCCGCGAACTGAAGGTGGTGGTCGGCGCCGATGAGCTGGAGCAGATGCTCTCCTCGCGTCTCGACGACCTCAAGGGTAAGGCGAAGATCAAGGGGTTCCGGCCCGGTCATGTGCCGAAGGAGCATTTACGCAAGGTCTATGGCCGCTCGGTGATGGCCGAGGTCGTGCAGCAGGCCGTCGCCGAGACGAGCCGCGAGGCCTTGTCCCAACGGGAGGAACGTCCGGCCTTCCAGCCGAAGGTGGCGCTGCCCGAGGACGAGGCGAGAATCAATCAGATCTTCGAAGGCACCGGCGATCTGGCCTACACGCTTTCCTTCGAAGTGCTCCCCACTGTGGAGATCATGGATCTGTCCACGCTCTCGCTGGAGCGCCCGGTCACACCGGTGAGCGATGAAGACATCGCCACGTCGATCGACAGGATCCTCGCCACCAACCAGAACTATAAGCCGAAGGACGGCGCCGCCGAGAAGGGCGATCGGGTGACCATCGACTTCGTGGGCAAGCTCGACGGCGAGGCCTTCGAGGGCGGCACCGCCAAGGATGCGCCGATCACGCTCGGCTCCGGCGGCTTCATTCCCGGATTTGAGGATGGCTTGATCGGCGCCAAGACGGGCGAAGAGCGTGTTGTCGAGGCGACCTTCCCGGAGGACTATCCGGAAGCCAAGCTCGCCGGCAAGACCGTGCAGTTCGAGGTCACGGTCAAGGAAGTGGCCGGACCGGAGACACCGGCCCTCGACGACGAGTTCGCCAAGAGCCTCGGCGTGGAATCGGTCGAGCAGCTGCGCGACACCGTCCGGGCCCGGATGGAGCAGGACCGCGCCATGGCCTCGCGGCTCAAGGTGAAGCGCGCGTTGCTTGACGCCCTCAACGAAGGCCACACCTTCGAACTGCCGCCCACCCTCGTCGACAATGAGTTCCAGGCGATCTGGGGCCAAGTGATGAAGGACCTCGAGCATCACAAGAAGACCTTCGAGGACGAAGGCACGACCGAGGAGAAGGCGCGCGAGGAATATCGCGACATCGCCGCGCGGCGTGTTCGCCTCGGACTGCTGCTGTCGGAGATCGGCTCACGCAACGAGATCAACGTGACCGACGAGGAGGTGAACCGGGCGCTACTGGAGCGCATCAGGCAGTTCCCGGGCCAGGAGCGGGAGGTCTACGACTTCTACCGCAACAACCCCGAGATGCTGGCGGAACTCAGGGCGCCGGTCTTCGAAGACAAGGTGGTGGATTACGTCCTCGAGCTGGCCAAGTCGCCGACAAACCGGTGAGCGTGGAGGAGCTCTATGCCGACGAGGGCGACGGCCCCGCCCAACACCACCATGGGCATAGCCATGGTCACGACCATGACCACGATCACGGCCATGGGCACGATCATGACCACGACCACGATCACAAGCACGACTGAGTAGCGGAAGCCAGGTGAGGGGAAGTGGCAATATGGCCTCTTCCGTTTCGGGGCTAGGCCCCATATGTAGTAGACCAACCCTTCAGAATCGCTCGTCGTCCCCGGACCGGCGGCAAGCTCCTAAACGCAGGACATTCATGAACAATCCGGTCGAGACATATATGAGCACGCTGGTGCCGATGGTGGTCGAGCAGACCAACCGCGGCGAGCGCGCTTACGACATCTACTCCCGCCTGCTCAAGGAGCGGATCATCTTCGTCACCGGCCCGATCGAGGACCACGTGGCTTCGTTGATCACGGCGCAGCTGCTGTTCTTGGAGGCGGAGAACCCCAAGAAAGAGATTTCCATGTACATCAACTCGCCCGGCGGCGTGGTGACGTCCGGCATGGCGATCTACGACACCATGCAGTTCGTGCGGCCGCCGGTGGCCACGCTGTGCATCGGCCAAGCCGCGTCCATGGGATCGCTGCTGCTGTGTGCCGGCGAGAAGGGCATGCGCTTCGCACTGCCGAATGCGCGTGTCTTGCTCCATCAGCCCTCCGGCGGTTTCCAGGGACAGGCGAGCGACATCGAGCGGCATGCTGAGGACATCATCAAGATGAAGCGGCGTCTCAACGAGGTCTATGTCCACCATACGGGCCAAGACTACGAGACCATCGACAAGACCCTCGACCGCGACTACTTCCTGACGGCGGAAGAAGCCAAGCTTTCGGCCTGGTGGACGAGGTATCAGCAAGCGGACTCCGCTCGATGAGAAGCTCGAGAAGGCGGCCCCGACGTCTTGAGCCCACGGAACAGCCCCTTAAGCCCCATTAGGGCTAACCGGCGAAATCCTCGCTTGGGCCTTGCCGCATTGGGGTCGGGCATGGTCCCTGCACCGTCCGGGTTGCGGAATGAGATGTCCCCCTTCGGGAACAACGGGATTAATCAATCCTTGATCAGTGACGCCCTAGCATGCTGAGATTGCGTGTCGGGCAGCTTCCCAAGGGGAATCGCTCATACTTGCAAAGCGGGAAAGAGGACCAATAGTGCGCAGGCGGGCGGCCACCGGCGCTGAGCAGAAACCAAGAAAAACTGGATGAGAGAATGAGCAAGGTGAGTGGAGCTGATTCGAAGAACACCCTCTACTGCTCTTTCTGCGGCAAGAGTCAGCACGAGGTTCGCAAGCTTATCGCAGGCCCAACGGTGTTCATCTGTGATGAATGCGTCGAGCTCTGCATGGATATCATTCGCGAGGAGAACAAGAGCTCCCTCGTGAAGTCGCGCGACGGCGTGCCCACGCCCATGGAGATCTGCGCGGTCCTCGACGATTACGTGATCGGCCAGGATTACGCCAAGCGCGTGCTGTCGGTCGCCGTGCACAATCACTACAAGCGGCTCAATCACTCCGGCAAGAATTCCGATGTCGAGCTCGCCAAGTCGAACATCCTTCTGATCGGGCCCACGGGCTGCGGCAAGACGCTGCTCGCCCAAACGCTTGCCCGCATCCTCGACGTGCCCTTCACCATGGCCGACGCCACCACGCTGACCGAGGCGGGTTATGTCGGCGAAGACGTCGAGAACATCATCCTCAAGCTCCTGCAGGCGGCCGACTACAATGTCGAGCGTGCCCAGCGGGGCATCGTCTATATCGACGAGGTCGACAAGATCAGCCGCAAGTCCGACAACCCATCGATCACCCGTGACGTATCGGGCGAGGGTGTGCAGCAGGCGCTGCTCAAGATCATGGAAGGGACTGTTGCCTCCGTGCCCCCGCAAGGCGGCCGCAAGCACCCGCAGCAGGAATTCCTTCAGGTCGACACCACCAACATCCTGTTCGTTTGCGGTGGCGCCTTCGCCGGTCTCGAGAAGATCATCTCCGCCCGCGGCCGGTCGACCTCGATCGGCTTCGGCGCCAATGTGGAAACGGTCGATGAGCGGCGCACCGGCGACGTGCTCCGGGGCATCGAGCCGGAGGATCTGCTCAAATTCGGCCTCATCCCCGAGTTCATCGGTCGGGTGCCCGTGATCGCAACCCTGGACGACCTCGACGAAGTCTCCCTGATGCGCATCCTGAGCGAGCCGAAGAACGCGCTCGTCAGGCAGTATCAGCGCCTGTTCGAGATGGAGGATGTGCAGCTTTCGTTTGCCGACGAAGCGCTCCGCACCATCGCCAAGAAGGCGATCGAGCGCAAAACCGGCGCGCGCGGTCTGCGGTCCATCATGGAGAGCATCTTGCTCGACACCATGTTCGAGCTTCCGAGCATGCGGGGGGTCGAAGAGGTGGTCATCAGCGCCGAAGTGGTGGAAGGCAAGGCACGTCCCTTGCGCATCTACTCCGAGCGGCACGAAGAGGTCGGCACGAGCGCCTGACCGCTGACCGCCATTCCCCGCTTGAAGGGACAGGCGAATCCCACTCAAATCGGTGGGAATTCGGCGTATGCCTTTTCGGGGAACGGCCACTTGACGGCGGCATGGCCGGTCGCCACCTTCGTGAACTGGCTGGCGGGCCAACATGCCGCAGTGCCCGTCCCGGCTTTTGCCGGGACAATGCATCCAGGCGGACCTTGGGGGAGGGGAACTGAAAGAGTAGCTCGCGGATCGCCGTTCGGTGCCGCTCAGAAGAAAGCGACGGAACTATTATGACTGAAACCAACCCGTCCGAGACCACAGAAAGCGCCCCGGAGCTTTATCCGGTGCTGCCTCTCCGGGACATCGTCGTTTTCCCCTACATGATCGTGCCGCTCTTTGTCGGCGCGAGAAATCGATCGCGGCCCTCGAAGAGGTCATGCGCACGGACAAGCAAATCCTCCTCGTTGCCCAGAAAAATGCATCTGACGACGAGCCGACCGCGGACGGCATCTATGAGCTGGGTACGCTCGCCTCGGTGTTGCAGCTGCTCAAGCTCCCCGACGGCACCGTGAAAGTGCTGGTCGAGGGGACGCGCCGCGCCACCATCACTCGCTATACCGACAACGAGAACTATTTCGAGGCCGAGACTGCGCCGGTCGAGGAGACGCTAGGCTCCGAGGAGGAGATCGAAGCGCTGGCCCGCTCGGTGGTGTCCCAGTTCGAGAGCTATGTGAAACTCAACAAGAAGATTTCGCCCGAGGTGCTCGGCACCGCGAGCCAGATCGAGGACTACTCCAAGCTCGCCGACACCATCGCCTCGCATCTCGCCATCAAGATTGCCGAGAAGCAGCAAATTCTCGAGGTCACCTCGGTGTCCGAGCGCTGGAGCGCGTCTTCACGCTCATGGAGAGTGAGATCTCGGTCCTACAGGTCGAGCGCAAGATCAGGAGCCGCGTCAAGCGTCAGATGGAGAAGACGCAGCGCGAGTACTACTTGAACGAGCAGATGAAGGCGATCCAGAAGGAGCTCGGCGACGGCGACGAGGGCCGCGACGATCTGGCGGAGCTCGAGCACAAGATCGAAAAGACCAAGCTTTCCCGCGAAGCCCGCGAGAAGGCCATGGGCGAGCTCAAGAAGCTGCGCCAGATGAGCCCGATGTCGGCCGAGGCCACCGTCGTGCGCAACTATCTCGACTGGCTGCTGGCGATCCCGTGGGGCGTCAAGGGCCGCGTGAAGCGCGATCTCGACGAGGCCCAGCGGGTGCTCGATCACGATCATTACGGCCTGGAGAAGGTCAAGGACCGCATCGTCGAATATCTCGCAGTGCAGGCCCGGACCAATATGCTGAAAGGCCCGATCCTCTGCCTGGTCGGCCCTCCCGGTGTCGGCAAGACCTCGCTCGGCAAATCCATTGCCAAGTCCACGGGCCGTGAGTTCGTGCGGATGAGTCTCGGCGGCGTGCCGACGAGGCCGAGATCAGGGGACACCGCCGGACCTATATCGGCTCGATGCCTGGCAAGGTCATCCAGTCCATGAAGAAGGCCAAGAAGGTCAATCCGCTCTTCCTGCTCGACGAGATCGACAAGATGGGCGCCGATTTCCGCGGCGATCCGGCCTCGGCGCTCCTTGAAGTGCTCGATCCGGAACAGAACCACACCTTCAACGACCATTACTTGGAGGTCGACTACGACCTTTCCAACGTTATGTTCGTGACGACCGCCAACACGCTCAACATTCCGCCGGCCCTGATGGACCGGATGGAGATCATCCGCATCGCCGGCTACACCGAGGACGAGAAGGTCGAGATCGCCCGGCGTCACCTGATCGCCGTGCAGGTCAAGAACCATGGCCTTGAGCCGGATGAGTTCACGCTCGAGGACGACGCGTTGAAGGAAGTCATCCGCCGCTACACGCGTGAGGCTGGCGTCCGTAGCCTCGAGCGCGAGATTGCCAAACTCGCCCGGAAGTCGGTCAAGGAACTCCTGACCACGAAGAAGAAGTCGGTTCGGATCACTCTCAAGAACCTGCAGGACTATCTCGGCGTGCCGAAATACCGTTATGGCGAGGCCGAGCTGGAAGACCAGGTCGGTGTTGTCACCGGTCTTGCCTGGACCGAGGTCGGCGGTGAGATTCTGACCATCGAGGGCGTGATGATGCCGGGCAAGGGCAAGATGTCCGTGACCGGCAATCTGCGCGATGTCATGAAAGAATCAATCCAGGCCGCGAATGCGTATGTTCGGTCCAGGGCCGTGGATTTCGGCATCGAGCCGCCGCTTTTCGAAAGGCGGGATATCCACGTTCACGTCCCCGAAGGCGCGACGCCAAAGGACGGCCCCTCGGCTGGCGTGGCCATGCCACCGCGATCATCTCTCTGATGACCGGAATTCGTGCGGCGCGAGGTTGCCATGACCGGGGAGATCACCCTGCGTGGCCGGGTTCTGCCCATTGGCGGCCTCAAGGAGAAGCTGCTTGCAGCCCTCCGTGCCGGCATCAAGACGGTGATTATTCCTGAGGAAAATGCCAAGGATCTTACGGAGATACCGGACTCACTTAAGAATTCACTCGAAATTCTGCCGGTGTCCCGCGTGGAAGAGGTTTTGAAACTCGCCTTCACCCGTCCGCCCCAGCCGATCGTTTGGGAGGAAGAAGGTGAGGGGGCGGCGCAAGTCGTCCCGGCGAAGGACAAACCGGCGACGGGTCTCACCGCCCACTGATCGGCCTTTGAGTGCGTCTCTGCCGTCGATTTGCCTCAATCGCGTAGTCCGGCCTTATGCACCGAGTCGGGCATATTTGTTGATTTTCCTCGTTTTTTGCGCCAGTCATACACCACTTGTTTGTGAATCATCGCGTACCCAAAGCGGCCTCGAGGGTGCAAGCCCTGCGATTGGGGCCAAGCGAAAGGATGGAGACCCGTGAACAAAGCTGAGCTGGTCGCCCATGTGGCGAAGGAATCCGAACTGTCGAAGGACTCGGCTGAGAAGGCCGTGGACGCGACGTTCAAAAACATCGAGAAGGCCCTGAGCGGTGGTGACACCGTGCGCATCGTCGGCTTTGGCAACTTCCAGGTCGCGCAGCGCAAGGCCTCCGTTGGACGCAACCCGCGCACCGGTGCCGAGGTTCAGATCCCCGCGTCGAAGGTGCCGAAATTCCGCGCTGGCAAGGCTCTCAAAGAGGCCTGCAACTCCTAAGCCCGGACGCGTTATCGATCTTCTGGGCGAGGCCTTGCTAAGGTGAGGCTTCGCCCTTTTATTTGGAAAAATTCCCTATAGGCACCGGCCGCAGCGCGGTCATAGGCTTCCCCTTCATAGAAGGGCGGTTAGCTCAGTTGGTAGAGCGCCACGTTTACACCGTGGATGTCGGCAGTTCGAGACTGTCACCGCCCACCATTCTCGTCAGGGGAGGTGTCTCATGCGGTACGCAACTGCCGGTGTCGCGATCTGCTTTATTCTGTCTTTGTCTGGAGTGAACGGCGCCGTCGCCGCTCCACTGAACTTGAACGAGATTGTGACGGACGAGACGCCCGAGTCGCTCTGCGACCGCCTCGCGCCCAACCCCTTCGCCGGCTTCGGTCCCGACGAGTGGGGCCAACCCTTCCGCACCGTCGACTACTATCGCGCCGTCCCAGCTTGCACCGAAGCGCTTGCGAACCACCCTGGCGAGCCCCGCTTCGCGCTCGGCGCGGCCATGGCCTATATCGCCGGCAAGAAGATCGAAAGCGCCAAGCCTCTTCTCGACAAGCTCATCACCCAGGGCAATACGTCGGCGATGCTCGTACTTGCGTATGTTTCGCCCGAGCCCGAGGCCGCCGACCTCATGCACCAGGCGTCGGATGCCGGGAACGCCAACGGGATGATGCTCTACGGCATGGCTCTCATGACCGGCAAAGGCGTGGCCAAGAACCCCTTGGACGGCGTGCGCATGGTCCGCAGGGCCGCCGATGCGGGCTCGACCCGCGCCATGCTGCTCATGGCCAATTTCTACAATGAGGGCGCCTATGGCGTCGGTCTCAACCCGGCCGAAGCCAAGGTTCTGATTGCGAAAGCCGCGCAGTTGGGTGATCCCGCAGCCAAGAATATCCTGGCAAGCCTCGCACAGGAGGGCGAAAGCGGCACCACGCCGCAATAGCAAGGCAAAGGTCTTTGGGACCTTGTCTTGACTTGGGGAATCTCAGGCCGTACATGCTGAAGCTCGCCTCCGGCCGTGGTCTACGGCCCGGTAGGGGGTGTAGCTCAGTTGGTTAGAGCGCCGGCCTGTCACGCCGGAGGCCGCGGGTTCGAGTCCCGTCACTCCCGCCATTTTGGCCCCCGCACCCGAAGAAGGCTGAAGAAAAGCCATGGGCCAGCTTCTCCAAGATTACCTGCCGCTCGTCATTTTCATCGGCATCGCCTTTGTCATCAGCACGATCCTTCTGGTCGTGCCTTTCGTCATCGCCGTGCGCAATCCGGATCCCGAGAAGGTCTCGGCCTATGAATGCGGCTTCGACGCCTTCGATGACGCACGCATGAAATTCGACGTGCGCTTCTATCTCGTGTCGCTTCTGTTCATTATCTTCGACCTTGAGATCGCATTCCTATTCCCTTGGGCCGTTGCCTTCGAGGAGGTCGGCGCGCTCGGCTTTTGGTCGATGATCGTGTTCTTGGGAGTTCTCACCATCGGCTTTGTCTATGAGTGGCGGAAAGGCGCGCTCGAATGGGATTGATGCCTGAGCCTCTCTTCGAGACCGAAGGCAAGCCCGGCGGCTTGATCACGACTCCGGGCGCGACCAGCTTCGGCGTCTTCTCCGACGAGCTCGCGGACAAGGGCTTCCTGCTCACCACGGCCGACGACCTGATCAACTGGGCGCGCACCGGATCGCTCATGTGGATGACCTTCGGGCTCGCCTGCTGCGCCGTCGAGATGATGCAGTCGTCAATGCCGCGCTACGACCTCGAGCGGTTCGGTTTCGCGCCGCGTGGCAGCCCGCGACAGTCTGACGTGATGATCGTCGCGGGGACCCTATGCAACAAGATGGCGCCGGCATTGCGCAAGGTCTACGACCAAATGCCGGAGCCGCGCTATGTCATCTCCATGGGCTCTTGCGCCAATGGCGGTGGCTATTATCACTACTCCTATTCGGTCGTTCGCGGATGTGACCGCATCGTGCCGGTGGATATCTACGTTCCGGGTTGCCCGCCGACAGCCGAAGCGCTGGTCTACGGCGTGCTGCTCCTGCAGAAGAAGATCAGGCGGACCGGCACGATCGAACGCTGACGCGCCGCTCTGATCCTGGAGCCTTGATGGACGAAGCCTGAACAAGCTGGGCGCATACCTTGCCGGGAAACTCGGACCGAAGCAGACAGGCTTCCAGGTCGCGCTCGGCGAACTCACCATCGAGGTGAAGCGCGACAGCATCCCCGAGGTTATCGCTTTCCTGCGCGACGACGCGCGCTGCCGCTTCGGCTGTCTCATCGATATTTGCGGCGCCGATTATCCCGAACGCGACGAGCGCTTCGACGTCGTCTATCACCTGCTAAGTCCGTGGCTGAACCAGCGTATCCGCGTGCGCGCCACCGCCCGCGCCGAGACGCCGGTGCCGAGCATTGTCGAGCTGTTCCCCGCAGCCAATTGGTTCGAACGCGAGGCCTACGATCTCTACGGCATTCTGTTCGAAGGCCACCCCGACCTCCGCCGCCTGCTCACCGATTACGGCTTTCAGGGCCATCCCTTGCGCAAGGATTTCCCGCTCACGGGCTTTGTCGAGCTCCGATACGACGATGAACTGAAGCGGGTCGTGTATGAGCCGGTGAAACTGATGCAGGAATATCGCAGCTTCGACTTCTTGAGCCCGTGGGAGGGCATGGATACCGCCATTCCAGGCGACGAGAAGGCAGGCGAGGCGCCGGACCGGAAGGGGGAGCCGTGAAGCCCACCCTCAAAGCCGGCCTCAAGCACAGCTTCTCTTACACGGTGCCCGTGACCAAGACGGTGCCGTATCTCTACGAGGAATCGCCCCAACTGGCCGCCATGCCCGAGGTCTTCGCCACCGGCTTCATGGTCGCACTCATGGAGTGGACCTGCGTACAGTTGCTGGAGTCACATCTGGACGAAGGCGAGGGCAGTCTCGGCGTCCATATCGACGTGTCGCACAAGGCCGCCACCCCGCCGGGCTTCACCGTAACCGTGGATGTCGAGTGCACCGAGGTCCGGGGGCCGCGAGCGAGCTTCAAGGTCAGCGCCCATGACGGCATCGAGGAGATCAGCGCCGGTACCCATGAGCGCTTCATTGTCGGTTGGAGCAGATTCGAGCGCGGCGTAGCCGCCAAGCTGTCGAAGGCTGGAGTGGACGCCTGATGGCCGAGATCGAGACCAAAGCGCCGGAACTGGACAGCGGCAAGCGTGAGGGCGACGACCGCACCTTCACCATCAATTTTGGACCGCAGCATCCCGCCGCGCACGGCGTGCTGCGCTTAGTGCTCGAGCTGGACGGTGAGGTGGTCGAGCGCGTCGATCCCCATATCGGACTGCTTCATCGCGGCACCGAGAAGCTGATCGAGTACAAGACCTATCTTCAGGCGCTGCCCTATTTCGATCGGCTCGACTATGTCGCGCCGATGAATCAGGAGCATGCATACTCGCTGGCCGTGGAGAAGCTCGTGGGCGTCGCCGTGCCAAAGCGTGCGCAGCTCATCCGCGTCCTCTACTCCGAGATCGGCCGGCTGCTGTCCCATCTCCTCAACGTCACCACGCAGGCCATGGATGTCGGCGCGCTCACCCCGCCGCTCTGGGGCTTCGAGGAGCGCGAGAAGCTCATGGTGTTCTACGAGCGGGCAAGCGGCAGCCGCATGCATGCCGCCTATATGCGTCCCGGCGGGGTGCATCAGGACCTGCCGCCCGAGCTGGTCGACGACATCTACGCCTTTTGCGATCCGTTCCTGAAGTCTTGCGACGACATCGAAGGGCTTCTGACCGACAACCGCATTTTCAAGCAGCGCAATGTGGATATCGGCGTCGTCAGCCAGGAGGACGGCTGGGCCCATGGGTTCTCCGGCGCAATGATCCGCAGCACGGGTGCCGCTTGGGATTTGCGCAAGTCCCAGCCTTACGAGTGCTACGACGAGCTCGAGTTTGATATTCCCATCGGCAAGAACGGGGATTGCTACGACCGCTATCTCATCCGCATGGAGGAGATGCGCCAATCGGTCCGTCTCATGAAGCAATGCTGCGAGCGCCTTACCACCACGCCGGGTCCCGTCACCGTTGACAACCATAAGATGGTGCCGCCGCGCCGGGCGCAGATGAAGGGCTCCATGGAAGCCCTGATCCACCACTTCAAGCTGTACACCGAGGGCTATCACGTACCGAAGGGCGAGCCTTATGCGGCGGTCGAGGCGCCGAAGGGCGAATTCGGCGTCTATCTCGTCTCCGACGGCACCAATCGGCCCTATCGCTGCAAGATCCGGGCGCCCAGCTTCGTCCATCTCGCGGCGCTCGAATTCCTGTGCCGCGGTCACATGCTGGCGGATGTGTCGGCGGTGATCGGATCGATCGATATTGTCTTTGGAGAGTGTGACCGTTGACCCATTGTGCAGTTGCGAAATGGGGCGTCGTAAGCGAGACTCACCAAGGCCTTACACAAGTCAGTTAGGAGCGACTCGCGGGAACCAGGGCAACACGTCCCGCGAGACCACAAGAAGATAGAGATGAGCGTCCGACGCCTCGCCGCTGAGCAGCCTGAAGGCTTTGCCTTCACGCCCGAAAATCTTGAATGGGCCAAAGCCCAGATCAAGCAGTATCCGGAAGGCCGCCAGGCTTCCGCCGTGCTCTCGCTACTGTGGCGGGCGCAGGAGCAGATGGGCGGCTGGATCCCCGAGCCGGCGCTGCGCTACGTCGCCGACATGCTCAACATGGCCTATATCCGCGTCTACGAGATCGTGACCTTCTATACGATGTTCAATCTCGCGCCGGTGGGCCGCCATTACGTGCAGGTGTGCGGCACCACGCCATGCATGTTGCGAGGCGCCGAGGACATCAAGGATGTCTGCCGAAAAGCTATCGGCCCGAAGGACACCGTCAGCGAGGACGGGCTGTTCTCGTGGACCGAGGTGGAGTGTCTCGGCGCTTGCGTCAACGCGCCCATGGCTCAGATCAACAAGTATTATTACGAGGATCTGACCCCGGAGAATTTCGAGTCCATCCTCAAGCGGCTGCGCGCTGGTGAGGACGTGGAACCAGGCCCCCAAAACGGGCGGCAGACCTCGGCGCCCCTCGGTGGCCCCAACACGCTCACCGACCCCGCGCTTTACACGAACGACTCGTCGGGCGCCGAACCTGGCTCCGCCGGCGCCGTGCTCATCGACGCCAGCGCCAAACGCCCCGGAGCCGCCGCCAATGTCCGCGAAGCCGGCGTTCCGAAGCCGCCGCTCGACAAGAGTAGAAAGCCGAAGGCCCGCTGATGCTCCAGGATAAGGACCGCATCTACAAGAACCTCTACGGCCTCCATAGTTGGCGGCTCAAGGCGGCCCGCGCCCGCGGCGCCTGGGACGGCACCAAGGAGATGATCGCCCGTGGACACGACGCCATCATCGACGAGGTGAAGGCGTCCGGCTTGCGCGGCCGCGGCGGGGCCGGTTTCCCCACCGGCCTCAAATGGTCGTTCATGCCGAAGAACGACGCCCGGCCGAGCTATCTCGCCGTCAACGCCGACGAATCCGAGCCGGGCACGTGCAAGGATCGGGACATCATGCGGCACGATCCGCATCTCCTCATCGAGGGGGCACTGCTCGCCGCCTTCGCCATGCGCGCGCATACCGCCTATATTTACATTCGCGGCGAGTTCATCGCCGAGCGCGAGATCCTGCAAGCGGCCGTCGACGAAGCCTATGAGGCCAAGCTGATCGGCAAGAACAACGTCAACGGTTGGGATTTCGATCTCTATGTCCATCACGGCGCCGGAGCCTATATCTGCGGCGAGGAAACGGCTTTACTCGAGAGCCTCGAAGGCAAGAAGGGCCAGCCGCGCCTGAAGCCGCCGTTCCCGGCGAATGTCGGGCTCTACGGCGCGCCTACGACCGTCAACAATGTCGAGACCATTTCGTCGGTGCCCGACATCTTGCGCCGCGGCGCCACCTGGTATGCCTCGCTCGGCCGCCCCAACAACACCGGCACGAAGCTCTACTGCATCTCCGGGCACGTGAATAAGCCCTGCACCGTCGAGGAAGAGATGGGCGTCCCCTTGCGCGAGCTGATCGATCATTATGCCGGCGGCGTGCGCGGCGGCTGGGACAATCTGCTGGCCGTCATTCCGGGCGGCTCATCAGTGCCATGTATCCCAGCCAGCGAATGCGACGACCTGCCCATGGACTTCGACAGCCTGAAGGCGGTGAACACCGCGCTCGGCACCGGCGGGGTCATCGTCATGGACAAGTCCACCGACATCATCCGCGCCATCTCGCGGCTCTCCTATTTCTACAAGCATGAATCCTGCGGCCAGTGCACGCCGTGCCGCGAGGGCACCGGCTGGATGTGGCGCGTCCTGGAGCGTATGGCCAACGGCGAGGCGGAGAAGGCCGAGATCGACATGCTGCTCAATGTCAGCCACCAGGTCGAGGGGCACACCATTTGCGCGCTCGGCGACGCGGCGGCCTGGCCGGTTCAAGGGCTAATCCGGCATTTTCGCCATGTGATCGAAGAGCGCATCGATGCCAAGGCGACAAAGCCGATCTCACCCTCTGTCCCCGTGGCGGCGGAGTAGGGGCCGTGCATGACCTGGCTTTGGCAGAATGCAAACACACTCGCGACGATAGCCATGGGTGTCGCCGCGGTTGCGGCATTGATCTATGCGCACTTGCAGATCTCCGAAGGGCGCAAGGCGGAGCACCGAGCAAATGGCAATGAATTATGGAGAGAGACGCTCAGGCTCGCCTTCGACAATCCCAAGCTGGCCGACCCGACCCTCGCGCTGGCGGACTTCAACTACGACGAAATGACAATCGACGGCAGCAAGGAGACGTTCCAAAAATACGAACTGTTCGTGGACACCATACTCAACGCCAGCGAGGAGATCCTGCAAGTCTTGCCGACCAAGGAATGGGATTCAGCCGTGCGTCTCCAGCTCAAGCAGCACCGCGCGTATTTGTTGTCCACGCATTTTCAGACTTCGGGCTACCTCGAGCAATACACGCCGCGCTTTCGCGCTTTCATGCATGACGCCCTGAAAGAGACACCGAAACACCATGCCTAAGTTGATCATCAACGATCAGGAGCATGACGTACCGGACGGTATTACGCTGATCCAGGCATGCGAGTTTGCCGGCGTCGAGATTCCGCGCTTCTGCTACCACGAGCGCCTGTCTATTGCCGGCAACTGCCGCATGTGCCTGGTCGAGGTCGTCGCATGCCCGAAGCCGGTCGCGTCCTGCGCCATGTCCGTAAATGACCTGCGGCCGGGTAGGGACGGTGCGCCGCCGACCGTCTTGACCAACTCCGAGACAGTGCGAAAGGCGCAGGAGGGCACGCTCGAGTTCCTGCTGATCAATCATCCGCTGGACTGTCCCATCTGCGACCAAGGCGGCGAATGCGATCTGCAAGATCAGACCATGGCCTACGGTTTCGACGCCGGCCGCTTCCAGGACAACAAGCGCGCGGTCGAGGACAAATATCTCGGGCCGTTGATCAAGACCTATATGACGCGCTGCATCCACTGCACGCGCTGTGTGCGCTTCATGACCGAGGTCGCCGGTGTGGACGAGCTCGGCGCTATCGGCCGCGGCGAGGACATGGAGATCACCACCTATCTCGAGCACGGCATGCGCTCGAACCTTTCGGGCAACGTCGTGGATCTCTGTCCCGTAGGTGCGCTGACGTCCAAGCCTTATGCCTTCGTGGCGCGCCCCTGGGAGCTGACCAAGACGCCGTCCATCGACGTTATGGACGCGCTCGGTTCATCGATCCGCGTCGATGCCCGTGGGCGCGAGGTGCTGCGGATCCTGCCGCGCATCTATGAAGCCGTGAACGAGGAGTGGATTTCCGATAAGGCGCGCCATGTCTGGGACGGACTGCGCACGCAACGCCTCGACCGGCCCTATATACGTCGCGACGGTAAGCTCGAACCCGCTACGTGGGACGAAGCGTTCGGCGTTATCGCCGAGAGGCTGAAAGCCTTGACGGCACGAAGGTCGGCCGCCATCGCCGGGGATCTCGCCGCCGCGGAGGAGATGTTCGCCCTGAAGCTGCTCGCCGAGCAGCTCGGTTCGCCGAATATCGACTGCCGCCAGGACGGCGCCAAGCTCGACCCCGCCCTTGGGCGTGCGACTTATCTCTTCAACACAACTGTTGCCGGTATCGACGGCGCCGACGCGGTTCTCCTCGTCGGGACCGATCCAAGGGTCGAAGCGCCGGTCCTCAACGCACGCATTCGCCGGCGTTGGCGGCAGGCCGAGGAGCGTCTGCCGATCGGCCTGATCGGCACTGAAGCCGATCTCACCTATGGCTACGATTATCTCGGCGCCGGCCCCGAAACGCTGGCCAAAATCGCCGACGGTTCACATCCGTTCCTCAAGCGGCTCGAGGGCGTGGAGCGTCCCATGGTCATCGTCGGCCAGGCGGCTCTGGCACGGCCCGACGGTGCCGCCGTGCTTGCGCTTGCCGCCAAGGCCGCCATGAAGATCGGCGCGGTCAAGCAGGACTGGAACGGCTTCAACGTGCTGCACAGCGCGGCCGGCCGTGTTGCGGGGCTCGATCTCGGCTTGGTCCCGGGCAAGAGCGGTCGCGACGTGGAAGCGATCCTCGATGCCGCCGGCAAAGGGCACATTGAGGTCTCTATCTCCTCGCGCCGAGATCGACATGGAGCGGCTGGGGCGATGCTTCGTCATCTATCAGGCAGCCATGGCGACGCTGGTGCGCACCGCGCCGACGTGATCCTTCCCGGTGCCGCCTATACGGAGAAGGACGGGACCTATGTGAACACGGAAGGTCGCGCACAGATGACCAGCCGTGCCATCTTCCCGCCCGGCGAAGCGCGTGAGGACTGGAAGATCCTGCGAGCGCTATCGGCCGTTCTTGGCCAGCCATTACCCTTCGATAGCCTCCAGGCCCTCCGGGCCCAGATGTACGCGGCGTGCCCCAACCTGGCGCTGCTCGATCTCGTCGAGCCCGCCGACAGCGGCGCAATCGAAAAACTGGCCGCGCAGACCGCCAAGCCCGGCAAGGAGCGCTTCGGCCTCACCGTGGACGACTACTACCTGTCGAATCCGGTGGCGCGTGCCTCGTCCATCATGGCTGCCTTGAGCGCGATGCACGCCGGCGGCAGCGAGAAAGCGACCGGCACGGATGGCTGAGTTCTGGACCAATTACGGGCTGCCGACCTTCCTCATCGTGGCGCATAGCGTGGCGTTGATCGTCATCCTTTTGGTCGTCATCGCATTCACCCTCTATGCCGACCGGAAGGTCTGGGCCGCGGTCCAGATGCGGCGCGGACCCAACGTCGTGGGACCGTTCGGTCTCTGGCAGTCCTTCGCCGATCTGCTGAAGTTCGTGTTCAAAGAGGTCATCATTCCGGCCGGATCCAACAAGGGCCTTTTCCTGATGGCGCCTGTGGTCACCGCGGGGCTGGCCATCTCCGCCTGGGCCGTCATGCCGGTCGACAAAGGCTGGGCCGTCGCCGACATCCATGTGGGCGTGCTCTACATCTTCGCCATCTCGAGCCTCCAGGTCTACGGCGTGATCATGGCGGGTTGGGCCTCCAACTCGAAATACGCCTTTCTCGCTTGCCTCCGCTCAGCCGCGCAGATGGTCTCCTACGAGGTCTCCATCGGCTTCGTCATCATCACCGTGCTGCTGTGCGCCGGCTCGCTCAACCTCACGGACATCGTCATGTCCCAGGACCGGGGCCTCGGCCTGTTCGGCTGGTACTGGCTGCCGCTCCTGCCGATGTTCGTCATCTTCTTCATCTCGATGCTGGCCGAGACCAACCGGCCGCCCTTCGACCTCCTGGAGGCGGAGTCGGAGCTCGTGGCGGGCTTCATGGTCGAGTATTCCTCGACCCCCTATATGCTCTTCATGTTGGGGGAGTATGTCGCCATCCTCCTGCTTTGCAGCCTGGGAACCGTGCTCTTCCTGGGCGGCTGGCTGCCGCCTGTCCCGGTGGCGCCCTTCACCTGGATACCAGGCGTGCTATGGTTCGTCCTGAAAGTTGGCTTCCTGTTCTTCCTTGTCTCCATGGTCAAGGCCATGGTGCCGCGTTATCGCTACGATCAGCTGATGCGGCTCGGCTGGAAGGTGTTTCTGCCCTTGTCCCTTGCCGCCGTCGTGGTCGTGGCCGCGGTGCTGCGGCTTTGGCAATACGGTTTCTAGAGGAGTGAACGCGTGACACGCGTTGCCCAAGCCGCGAAGTCGCTTTTGCTGATGGAGTTTCTGTCGGCCTTCTGGCTTGCCATGAAATATTTCGTGGCGCCGAAGGCGACCCTGAACTACCCGTTCGAGAAGGGACCGCTGTCACCCCGTTTCCGTGGCGAGCATGCGCTCAGGCGCTATCCGAATGGCGAGGAGCGTTGCATCGCCTGCAAGCTCTGCGAGGCCGTCTGTCCGGCGCAAGCCATCACCATCGAGGCCGGCCCCCGGCGCAACGACGGGACCCGCCGCACCACCCGCTACGACATCGACATGGTGAAATGTATCTACTGCGGCTTCTGCCAGGAGGCCTGCCCCGTCGACGCGATTGTGGAAGGGCCGAATTTCGAGTTCGCCACCGAAACGCGCGAAGAGCTTTATTACGACAAGGAGCGGCTGCTGGCGAACGGCGACCGCTGGGAGCGCGAGTTGGCGAAGAATATTGCGCTCGACGCGCCATATCGGTGAGGGGCTACTGGGTGTTTTGGGGCGACTGTATTCACGCGTGCCTGGCCGGTGAGCCGGGCCTCCGTTATCGAGATCTAGTCAGCACGAAGAAGGCTGCATGATGCTGTCCGCGCTGTTCTTCTATCTCTTCGCCATCATGTGCGTGGGCGCGGGCTTCATGGTCATCGCGGCCAAGAATCCCGTGCATGCGGTGCTCTACCTGATCCTTGCCTTCTTCAATGCGGCAGGCTTGTTCGTCCTGCTCGGGGCCGAATTCCTGGCCATGATCTTGGTTGTCGTCTATGTGGGAGCGGTGCTCGTGCTCTTCTTGTTCGTGGTGATGATGCTCGACGTCGACTTCGCCGAGCTCCGCGCGGGCTTCCTCAAATATCTGCCGGTCGGCGCGGTGGTCGGCCTTCTGCTCCTGGTGGAGCTCATCTTTGTCGTCGGCGCGTGGCTAACGGCGCCCGAGCTCGTCAGCGACGTCCCCACACCGCCCGCGGCCGAAGTGAGCAACACCCAGGCGCTCGGCGAAATCCTCTATACCCGTTACGTCTATCTGTTCGAGGGCGCCGGTCTCATTCTGCTCGTCGCGATGATCGGCGCCATCGTGCTCACCCTGCATCACAAGAGCGACGTGCGCCGGCAGTCCATCGCCGCGCAGGTCGGCCGCACGCGCGAGATGTCGGTCGAGGTTGTCGAGGTCGAGACGGGGAGGGGCCTCAAATGACGATCGGCCTATCCCACTATCTCACCGTTGCCGCGATCCTGTTCACCATCGGCATCTTCGGCATCTTTCTCAACCGCAAGAACGTCATCGTCATTCTGATGTCGATCGAACTGATGTTGCTTGCGGTCAATATCAACTTCGTCGCCTTCTCCTCGTTTCATGGCGATCTCGTCGGCCAGGTCTTCACCCTGATCGTGCTCACCGTGGCGGCGGCTGAAGCGGCGATCGGCTTGGCCATCATCGTCGTCTACTTCCGCAATCGCGGCACGATCGACGTCGCCGAAATCGATCTTCTGAAAGGCTGACGGCAGACCTCCGATGTATCAGGCGATCGTCTTCCTGCCCCTGCTGGGCGCCATCTTCGCCGGCTTCTTCGGCCGCCTTGTGGGCGCGCGCGCCTGCGAGGTGGTGACGACGACGCTGCTGTTCGTCGCCGCCTTCCTGTCCTGGCTCGCCTTCTATCAGGTCGCCATCGACGGGCAGGACGTTCGTATCGAGCTATTGAGCTGGATCCACTCGGGCGAGCTGAAGACGTTTTGGTCTTTGCGCATCGACACCCTGACCGCCGTCATGCTGGTGGTCGTGACGACGGTTTCGAGCGTCGTGCATCTCTACTCCGTCGGCTACATGGACGAGGATCCGCACAAGGAGCGCTTCTTCGCTTATCTGTCGCTGTTCACCTTCGCCATGCTGGCGTTGGTGACGGCCGACGATCTCGTGCAGCTCTTCTTCGGATGGGAAGGCGTGGGGCTCGCCTCGTATCTTTTGATCGGCTTCTGGTATCAGAAGCCCGCCGCCAACGCCGCCGCCATCAAGGCCTTCATCGTCAACCGGGTGGGTGATTTCGGCTTCGCCCTCGGCATCTTCGCCATCTTCGTCGTGTTCGGCGCCGTACAATACGACACGATCTTCGCCGCGGCTCCCGACCAGGTGGGCAAGACCATGGCCTTCCTCGGCTACCAGGTCCCCATCCTGGAGCTGGTCTGCTTCCTGCTGTTCATGGGCGCCATGGGCAAGTCGGCGCAGTTCCTGCTGCACACCTGGCTTCCTGACGCCATGGAAGGCCCGACCCCGGTGTCAGCCTTGATCCATGCCGCCACCATGGTGACGGCCGGCGTGTACATGGTAGCGCGGCTGTCCCCGCTCTTCGAGCTCGCCCCTTACGCGCTCGCCTTCGTCGCCATCATCGGCGGCACCAGCGCCTTCTTCGCCGCGACAGCGGCGGTCGTGCAGACCGACATCAAGCGCGTCATCGCCTATTCGACCTGCTCGCAGCTCGGCTACATGTTCGCAGCCGAAGGCGTCGGCGCGTTCGGCGCGGGCATGTTCCACCTCTTCACCCATGCCTGCTTCAAGGCGCTGCTGTTTCTATGCGCCGGCGCCGTCATCCATACGCTCGCCGACAATCAGGACATGCGCCGCATGGGCGGCTTGCGCAAAGTCATCCCCTTCACCTGGGTCATGATGTTGATCGGCTCGCTCGCCTTGACCGGCTTTCCCCTCACCTCGGGCTTCTTCTCCAAGGACTTCATCATCGAGACGACCTACGGCGACCACACCGCGGTCGGTCTTTACGCCTATCTGACGACGCTGATCGCCGCATTCCTCACCGCCCTCTACACCTGGCGCATGATGTTCATGACCTTCGAGGGGAACTTCAAGGGCGGTAGAAAAGTCCTCGACCATGCCCATGAGCCGCCCTGGACCATGGGCGTACCGCTGGTCATCCTCGCGCTCGGCGCGCTGTTCACCGGCATCGGCTTCCAGCATCTCTTCATCGGCACCGACCAGATCGGCTTCTGGCGCGACTCTCTCGTCACCCACGAAGTTGCCCATCACGAGTTGCCGTTATGGCTGACCCTATCGCCGACAATCGCCATGACGGCCGGCTTCCTCATCGCTTGGTATTTCTACATGTGGCAGCCGCTCTATCCGTTCGGGCTGCTCAAGCGCTTCCCCGCCGTCAACCGGTTCTTCCTCCATGCCTGGTATTTCGATGCACTCTACGACTTCCTTTTCGTGCGGCCGGCCAAGCGGCTCGGCTACTTCTTGTGGAAGTTCGGTGACGGCAAGATCATCGACGGCCTCGGGCCCGATGGCGTATCGGCGCGAGTGGTCGACATCACCAACCGCGTGGTCCGGTTGCAGACCGGCTATATCTATCACTACGCCTTCATCATGCTGATCGGCGTGGCGCTGTTCCTCACCTATTTCATCTTCTCGGGTGGGGGGATCGCGCCATGAGCTATAGCTGGCCGATCCTCTCCACGGTGACGTTCCTGCCGCTGCTTGGCGCGCTGCTGATCCTGGCCTTGCGCGGCAACGACGAAAGCACGTTCCGCAACGCGCGGTACATCGCTCTGTGGACGACGCTGATCACCTTCGCCATCTCGCTGCTCTTGTGGCGCGATTTCGACATGGCCACCGCGCAATTTCAGTTCGTCGAGCTTCGGCCGTGGCTCGGGCCCATCACTTTCCACATGGGCATCGACGGCATCTCAATGCCCTTCGTGGTGCTCACCACGCTGCTGATGCCCATCACCGTGCTGTCGACCTTCGGCGCGATCAAGACGCGCGTGAAGGAATTCATGATCGCCTTCCTCGTGCTTGAGACCTTGATGCTCGGGGTGTTCTGCTCGCTCGACCTCGTCATGTTCTATCTGTTCTTCGAGGGCGGGCTGATCCCGATGTTTCTCATCATCGGCATTTGGGGCGGACAGCGGCGCGTCTATGCCAGCTTCAAATTCTTCCTCTACACGCTTGCCGGCTCGGTCCTGATGCTGCTCGCCATCATGGCGATCTACTGGGAGGCCGGCACCACCAATATCCCGGCCTTGCTGACCCACGACTTCCCGCCCGAGATGCAGACCTGGCTGTGGTTTGCCTTCCTTGCTTCCTTCGCGGTGAAGCTGCCCATGTGGCCGGTGCATACCTGGCTGCCCGACGCCCATGTGGAAGCGCCGACCGCCGGCTCGGTGATCCTGGCCGGCATTCTCCTGAAGCTCGGCGGCTACGGCTTCTTGCGCTTCTCCATCCCCATGTTCCCGCTTGCCTCGGCCGAGTTCGCGCCGCTCATCTTTGCGCTCTCGGTCATCGCTATCATCTACACCTCGCTGGTGGCCCTGGCACAGGAGGATATGAAGAAGCTGATCGCCTATTCGTCCATCGCCCATATGGCTTTCGTGACCATCGGTATCTTCACCATCACCATGCAAGGCCTACAGGGCGGCATCTTCCTGATGCTCTCCCACGGCATCGTCTCCGCCGCGCTCTTCCTGTGTGTCGGCGTGCTTTACGACCGCATGCACACCCACGAGATCGCGGTATTCAGCGGCCTCGTGAATCGCATGCCGCTTTATGCCTTCTGCTTCATGCTGTTCACGCTCGCCAATGTCGGCTTGCCCGGCACGAGCGGTTTCATCGGCGAGTTCCTGAGCCTCATGGGCGCGTTCGAGGTCAACACCTGGGTCGCGGCGCTGGCGACCACCGGCATCATCCTGTCGGCGGGCTACGCGTTATGGCTCTACCGCCGCGTCGTCTTCGGCGTGCTGGATAAGCCGGGGCTGCGCAACATCAAGGACCTGTCCTGGCGCGAGGTCGCCGTAATGGTGCCGTTGATCGTCATCACCATCTTCTTCGGCTTCTACCCCAATCCGGTTCTCGACGTGTCGGCCGTGTCCGTCGAGGCGTTGATGTCCAATTTCAAAGCGAGCCTTGCCGCTGCCGAACAGGCGCGGTTTGCGCTCGTGCCTTAGAGGGATTAGCGCGTGGTCCAGTCGCTCAATCTCGTCGTGATAGTCCCCGAGCTGGTCCTCGCGATTGGGGCCATGGCGCTATTGATGCTCGGCGTCGCCACGCGCCAAGAGCGCGGCGAACTCGTGCTATGGCTCGCCGTCGGCGTTCTCGTCATGTCGGGCATCTTCGTCGCCGCGGGCGAGGGGACGGAGCTCCTGTTCAACGGCAGCTTTATCGTCGATCCTTATGCGCGGATGCTAAAGCTCCTCACCCTGACGGGGCGCGGCGTGGCGCTGATCATGTCGATCGACTATTGGCGTGACTCGGGCGGGCTGAAATTCGAATTTCCCATTCTCGTGCTGTTCGCCGCCACCGGCATGCTGATGATGATCTCGGCCTATGATCTCATCGCGCTCTATATTGGTCTCGAGCTGCAGAGCCTGGCGCTCTATGTGATCGCCGCCTTCAAGCGCGATTCCGCGCTCTCCTCGGAAGCCGGACTAAAATATTTCGTCCTCGGCGCGCTGTCCTCCGGCATGCTCCTCTATGGCGCGTCACTGGTCTACGGCTTCACCGGCTCGACCGAGTTCAACCAGATCGCCGCCTCGGTGCAGCCGTCCGACCCCAATCTCGGCCTGATCTTCGGGCTAGTGTTTGTGTTGGCGGGCTTGGCTTTCAAGATCTCCGCCGTGCCTTTCCATATGTGGACGCCGGACGCTATGAGGCGCGCCACCCCTGTCACCGCCTTCTTCGCCGCGGCGCCCAAGCTCGCCGCCATGGCGCTTCTGGTCCGGGTCGTCATTTCGGCCTTCCCCGCCATCACCATGGAGTGGCAGCAGATCGTCGTGTTCCTCGCCATTGCCTCCATGGCGCTCGGCTCGTTCGCCGCCATCGGCCAGCGCAACATCAAACGCCTGATGGCCTATAGCTCGATCGGACATATGGGCTATGCGCTGGTCGGCCTCGCCGCCGGCACGGCCGAAGGCGTGCAGGGGGTTATCATCTACCTGGCCATCTATCTGGTGATGACGCTTGGCATGTTCGCCTGCATTCTCGCCATGCGGCGCGACGGCAAGATGGTGGAGCAGATCGACCAGCTTTCCGGACTTTCCCGCACCAAGCCGCTGATGGCGCTCGCCATGGCGGTCCTGTTGTTCTCTCTGGCCGGAATCCCACCCCTTGCGGGTTTCTTCGCCAAGTTCTACGTGTTCCTAGCTGCCATCGAGTCTGGTCTCTACGTGCTCGCCGTGATCGGCGTGCTCTTGAGTGTGGTGGGGGCCTTCTACTATCTGCGCATCGTCAAGATCATGTATTTCGACGATCCCGTGGAACGCTTCGAGCCCATGCCGGCAACTCTCGCCACCATTCTCGGCGTCAGCGGCGTGTTCACTCTGCTCTATTTCGTCTATCCGGCTCCGTTGGTAGCAGCCGCGGAAATAGCCGCCAAGTCATTGTTTTAATGAGCTATATAGCATCTCCATCACCTAAGATGCCGGCCGGTTACCGGCTGGCGAAGCTGGACTCCGTCGATTCCACCAATGCCGAGGCGAGGCGCCGCGCGGACCGGGGGGAACCCGGGCCGTTGTGGATCTGGTCGTCGCGCCAATCCAAGGGACGCGGCCGCGCCGGCCGTGAATGGACCTCTCAATTCGGCAATCTGTTCGCGAGCCTCCTGATCAGGCTCAATTGTCCACTGCCGACCGCAAGCCAGCTTGCCTTGGTCGCCGGCATCGTCGCCTACGAAACCGTGGCCAAGCTCATCGCCTATGAGGCCGCTCGGAGCTTTTGCTCAAATGGCCGAACGACGTTCTCCTCGCCGAGGAGAAGGTCGCCGGCATGCTGCTCGAGAACGTGCCCGGGGCCAAACCCAACAGCTCGGTCGGTCGTGATCGGCACCGGCATCAACCTCGCCAATCACCCCGAGAACTTGCCGCAGCCCGCGGTCAGCCTGGCTGAGTACGGCTTGTCCGTGACGCCAGGCGAAGCGCTTCAAGTGCTCGCCGCAACAACCCACGAATGGCTCATGCGCTGGGGCGAGGGCGCGACATTTCCTACCATTCGCCGCGCCTGGCTCGACCGGGCCGGGCCGGTGGGACGGCCCATGCGCGTGAAACTCAACGGGGTCGAGACGGAAGGCACCTATGCCGGGCTAGACTCCGACGGCGCACTCCGGCTCCGGACGAGCGAAGGCGAAGCCCGCGTGACCGCTGGCGACGTCTTCTTCGCCAACTGACAAGGCAACCGAGCCCAGTGTCCCGAAAATCCGATCGTAAAGGAGACGAACTCGTGTTCGTGCCGCTAGGCGGCGTCGGCGAGATCGGCATGAATCTGTATCTCTACGGCTATGGCCGCCGGGGCGCCTTTCAGTGGCTCATCGTCGACATGGGCGTGACCTTCGGCAGCGAGTTCGAGCCCGGCATCGACGTCATCCTCCCCGACATCCGATTTCTCGAGGAGGAGCGCCACAACGTCGCCGGCCTCCTGCTCACCCATGCGCACGAGGATCACTACGGCGCCGTGGCCGATCTTTGGCCGCTCCTCGGCGACGTGACCGTCTACGCCACCCCCTTCACCGCCGAGATGCTCAAGTCGAAGCTCGGCGAGATGGGCATCGCGGAGAACTTTCCCCTCGAAGTCGTCGACATGGGAAGCCGGCGGACCATTGGCGCGTTCGATGTCGAACTGATCAGCATGTCCCACTCGATCCCCGAGCCATCGGCCATCGCCATCCGGACGCCGCTCGGCGCGGTGCTGCATACGGGAGACTGGAAGCTAGACGCCAATCCGCTGACCAGCGCTCCGACCGATGAGAGGCGCTTGCGCGAGATTGGCCGGGAAGGGCTGGCGGCGCTGATCTGCGATTCCACCAACGCCATCCGCGAGGGCGTGTCCCCGTCGGAAGCCGACGTTGCCGTGACCCTGAACAAGCTCATCGCCGAGGCGCCACAACGTGTGGCGGTTACAACCTTCGCGTCCAACGTGGCTCGGCTCGGCTCGGTGGCAAAGGCCGCGCAGGCCGCGTGCCGCGAACTCGTCGTCGTCGGCCGCGCCATGTATCGCGTCATCGAGGCGGCGCAGGCCACCGGCTATCTCGATCCGGATCTCTACTTCCATGAGGAGACGGCATTCGCCAAGCTGCCGCCGCGCAATGTTGTGGCGCTGTGCACCGGCAGCCAAGGCGAGACCCGCGCCGCCCTTTCGCGTATCGCCTCGGGCGAGCATCCTCATGTCAAGCTCGATGCCGGCGATTGGGTGATCTTCTCTTCGCGCACCATCCCGGGCAACGAGAAGGCCGTGGGACGCGTGCAGAACGCGTTGTCGGACAACAAGATCGAGATCCTGACCGATCAGGATGCGCTCGTCCACGTCTCGGGCCATCCGCGTAAAGGTGAGCTCGAGCAGTTATATGATTGGCTGAAGCCTGAGATTGCCGTGCCCATGCATGGCGAGGGCCGGCATCTCGAGGCGCATGCCGAACTGGCCGAGGCGCTCGGCGTCAAGCAAGTGATCCGGGCGCGCAACGGCACCGTGGTTCACCTGCTCCCGCAGCCCGCCGCCATTGTCGGCGAGGTGCCCACCGGGCGCCTCTATCGCGACGGTGCCATCCTCACGCACTCCGACGACGGCCAAGTGCGTGAGCGCCGCAAGTTGAGTTTCGCCGGCATCGTCTCGGTGTCGCTGGTGCTGACGACCAAAGGCGAGCTTGTGGCCGATCCGGAAGTGGCGCTGAGCGGCCTCCCGGCCGCCGATACATTCGGCACGCCGTTCGAGAACATCGTCCGGGACGCGGCCATCGGCACGGTGAAGAGCATTCCGCGTCCGCGCCGCAAGGATCCGGCGGTCGTGAGCGAGGCGGTCCGCCGCGGCGTCCGTGCCGCCGTCAATCAAGCCTGGGGCAAGAAGCCCCTGTGTTCCGTGCTCCTGACGGTGCTATAGGCCTCAATTGGCACGCAGCGCGGGACCGCGCTAGAAGCTGATCACCTAGCGCCGAGCGTGCTAGCGCCCTAAATTCAAGATCTCGTGTCACGAAGCCGGAGCGAAGTTTGATGATAGGCCGTTTGAACCATGTCGCCATTGTCGTCCCCGATCTGAAGGCGGCGACAGATGTTTATCGGAGCACCCTCGGCGCCAAGGTCTCGGCGGAAGAGGATCAGCCCGAGCATGGCGTGACCACGGTGTTCATCGAGCTGCCCAACACCAAGATCGAGTTGCTTGGGGTTTACGGCGACAACTCGCCGATCGCGGGGTTCCTCGAGCGAAATCCCAATGGCGGCATCCATCACCTCTGCTATGAGGTGCCGAACATCGAGGAAGCGCGCGACCGGATGGTGAAGCGAGGCGCCCGCGTACTTGGTGAGCCTAAGATCGGCGCTCACGGCAAGCCGGTGATCTTCCTCCATCCGAAAGACTTCTGCGGCACGCTCGTGGAACTCGAAGAGGCCTAAGCCATGAGCCTTGCCTTCGCGCTGGCCATCTATTTCGTGATCTGGTGGATCGTGCTGTTCGCCATGCTGCCGTTCGGCGTGCGGACTGCCGAGGAGGCGGGCGAGGAGGCATCTCCGGGTTTCGCCGAGAGCGCGCCGCAGCGGCCACGCATGTTGCCGAAGGTGATCGCTACGACGCTGGTATCGGCCGTCATTTTCGCCGGCGTCTACGCTATCCTCGTGCACCACGTGATCCGGCTCGACGATATCCCGTTCTTCCCACGCTACGAAAAGGTGAAGTAGCGCTCCGCGCGCGCACCGGAATCCAAGACAAAAAAAAAGCAAGGTCGAACCCGACCTTGCTTCAGTATCGTGACTCCTTGTCTTTCCGGCCTATTCAGACTGAAAAGCGGCGGCGCCCATGTATTTCCATGATTAGCGCGCCTGGAGTACTTCCTCCCAAGACTTGGACCTTGTCCAATCTCAACGCAAAACTCCGAGATCGTCGCCGGTCCCGAGCGCTCCCACGTTGTGGCGGGACACTAGCCCAGGCGCGCCAAATTGTCACCATGATTGTGACCGGTCGCCGCAGATTTATGCTTGCGGGAGACAGGGTCGACCAGACCTAAGAGAAGCCAAGACATTCCGGGTCGCTATCCAGTGGTTCCGGCGAGAAATTCTGCCTAAGCGGCGAGCAACATTTGCCGGGAACGAGAAGGGGCGGACAATGCTTGCGCTACCTCTCGTTGTACCCGGCAATGCTTCGTGCTCGGATAGTGGCAATCGGGCCCTCACGGAGGAGAATCGCTGCGGGATCACATCGCTCCGGGATTTCTGGTCGGGGCTGATTGCTTAGCCTTGCGAAACTGGCTATTAGCCGCGCCAAGGGGCCCGGCGGGGGAGCTTCCGGCTTTCGCGCTAAGAATGGCTCATTGCAACGGGCGGGCTCTGAGCCCGCTGCCAACGCCGTTAGGGCTCACGATGCGCCTCAGCCGCTATTTTCTGCCACTGTTGCGCGACGATCCGAAGGAGCGGAGATCGTCTCCCACCGCCTGATGCTGCGGGCGGGCCTTACGCGCCAATCGAGCGCGGGCATCTATTCCTGGCTCCCCCTCGGCCACCGCGTGTTGCAAAAGATCGAGCAGATTGTCCGGGAGGAGCAGGACAGGGCCGGCGCCATCGAATTGCTCATGCCGACCATTCAGCCAGCCGAGCTGTGGCGGGAGAGCGGCCGCTACGAGGCCTATGGCAAGGAGATGCTGCGCATCAAGGACCGCCACGAGCGCGACATGCTCTACGGCCCGACCAACGAGGAAATGATCACCGAGATCTTCCGCGCGGGTGCCAAGTCCTACAAGGACGTGCCCCGCATCCTCTACCATATCCAATGGAAATTTCGCGACGAGGTCAGGCCGCGCTTCGGCGTGATGCGCGGGCGCGAGTTCCTCATGAAGGATTCCTACTCCTTCGACCTCGACAAAGAGGGCGCCGTCAAATCCTACAACAAGATGTTCGTCTCCTATTTGCGCACCTTCGCGCGCATGGGGCTTCGCGCGGTACCGATGCGCGCCGAGACGGGGCCGATCGGCGGCGATCTCTCCCACGAATTCATCATCCTCGCCGAGACCGGCGAGTCCCAGGTGTACTGCCATAAGGATCTGATCCAGATGCCGGTACCGCCACAGGACGTGGACTATCAGTCCGATCTAACCCCTTACGTCCGTCAGCGAACCGAGCTTTATGCGGCGACCGAGGACGTCCACGATCCGAAGCGCTTCGCCCAAGAGGTGCCCGCGGACATGCAGCTTTCCGCGCGCGGCATCGAGGTCGGACAGGTTTTCTATTTCGGCACGAAGTACTCCGAGGCCATGGGCGCCAAGGTTCAAGGGCCGGGCGGCGAGCTCATCGCAGTCGAGATGGGCTCTTACGGCATCGGCGTCTCGCGGCTTGTGGGCGCCATCATCGAGGCGTCCCATGACGACGCCGGCATCATCTGGCCGCAAGCCGTGGCGCCGTTCGATGTCGGTCTCATCAACCTCAAAGTCGGCGATGCCGATACCGACGCGGCTTGCGAGAATTTCTACGGTCAGCTGAAAGCGGCCGGCCTCGACATTCTCTACGACGACCGCGACGACCGGGCAGGGGCTAAATTCGCCGCCATGGACCTAATTGGCCTCCCTTGGCAGATCATCGTCGGGCCAAAGAGCCTCAAAGCGGGAGAGGTCGAGCTGAAAGAGCGCGCCACCGGCGACCGCCATAGTCTCACCTTCGATGCAGCATTGAATCGCCTGATCGCGGCAGCGGAACAAGCGAGGAAGGAAGCGGCATGAGCAAGGCGACGAGCACGCGGCCCTTCGCACCATTCGAATGGATGGTGGCGCTCCGCTATTTGCGGGCGCGGCGGAAGGAGGGCTTCATTTCGGTGATCGCCGGCTTCTCCTTCATCGGCATCACCCTGGGCGTCGCCACGCTCATCATCGTCATGGCGGTCATGAACGGCTTCCGCCAGGAGCTGTTCGACAAGATGCTGGGCCTCAACGGCCACGTGGTCGTGCATAGCCTCGGCTCTTTCACCGATTACGACGACGTGGCGAAGCGCATCCGCGAGGTCGAC
The DNA here is from genome assembly GCF_001723305.1 of Methyloceanibacter superfactus. Lineage (GTDB taxonomy): Bacteria > Pseudomonadota > Alphaproteobacteria > Rhizobiales > Methyloligellaceae > Methyloceanibacter > Methyloceanibacter superfactus. Next base: position 41,976 of record NZ_LPWF01000034.1, on the reverse strand, counting down.
GGCGTCAAATATGCCTTGCCGCTGATCGAGGGCCAGGTGCTGATCTCCACGCCTTACACCTCGAGCGGAGCTCTGGTGCGAGGTTTGCGCGAGAAGGACCTCAAGAGCCTCAAGGCCATTTCCAACAACATCCGGTTCGGCACGCTGGATGGATTCGACGACCAGCCGGGGCTCGCGCTGGGTAGCCGCATGGCCAACGATCTCAACGTCAAGGTGGGCGACGAGGTCTCCATCCTCACGCCGCGCGGCCCGTCGACGGCGCTGGGCACGGCGCCGCGGGTCAAGCGCTACCCGGTCGTCGCCATCTTCGAGATCGGCATGTCCGAATACGACGCCAGCATCCTGTTCATGCCGCTCAAAGAGGCGCAGCGCTATTTCAGCGTTCCCGACAGCGTCACCGTGTTGGAGGTCGTGCTCAATTCGCCCGACGAGGTCGGCGAGCTGGCACCGAAGATCATCACGGCCGGCGGTCCGACGATCTATGTGAGCGACTGGCGCCAGCGGAACGCCACGTTCTTCACCGCGCTTCAGGTCGAGCGCAACGTGATGTTCCTCATTTTGGCGCTTATCGTTCTAGTGGCGGCCCTCAACATCATCTCCGGGCTGATCATGTTGGTGAAGGACAAGGGCCGCGACATCGCCATCCTGCGCACCATGGGCGCCACGCGCGGCGCGGTCATGCGCATCTTCTTCATCACCGGTGCCAGCATCGGCATCGTCGGCACCTTGGCCGGCTTCGGGCTCGGGGTGCTCGTGTGTCTCAATATCGAGCGCTTGCGCGAGTTCATCGGCTGGCTCACCTCCACCGAGCTGTTCGCGCCGGAGCTTTACTATCTTTCGCAATTGCCGGCCGACATGGACACCGGCGAGACCACCACGGTCGTCGTCATGGCACTCGTCTTGTCAGTGCTTGCCACGGTCTATCCATCCTGGCGGGCTTCGCGTCTCGATCCCGTCGAAGCGCTGCGCTACGAATAGGGGAGACCGGTGGACAATCCTGAACGAACCCCAGCGCTGCGCCTTGAACGCTTGATGCGGAGCTTCACGCAAGGCGACCGCCATATCGACGTTCTGAAGGACGCCGCCGCGGCCTTCTATCCCGGCGAGACCGTGGCGCTTCTCGGCCCCTCGGGCGCGGGAAAATCGACCTTGCTGCAAATCGCCGGCCTGCTCGAGAAGCCGGATTCAGGCGCCGTGATCATCGACGGTATCGACTGCGAGGCCCTGAACGATAGTGAGCGAACCCGGATGCGCCGGATGGAAGTGGGATTCGTCTACCAGTTCCATCACCTGTTGCCGGAGTTCACGGCGCTGGAAAACATCACGCTGCCCCAGCTCATCCTTGGCCGGACCAGTGCCGAAGCCGAGACACGCGCGAAGCATCTCCTGGACACGCTCGGCCTCAAGGATCGCGGGGATCATCGCCCGGCGGAGCTTTCCGGCGGCGAGCAGCAGCGCGTGGCGATCGCCCGCGCCGTGGCCAACCAGCCAAAGGTTCTGCTTGCCGACGAGCCCACGGGCAATCTCGACCCGCACACCGCCGAACGCGTGTTCGAGGAGCTCCTGCGGCTGGTAAACGAGGAGGGCGTCGCGGCGGTGGTGGCGACCCACAATCTCGAGCTTGCGGCCCGTATGGACCGCGTTTTGCGCCTGACCGATGGTCATCTCGTCGAGGAAGAGGTGGCCGTGGTGGAAGTCGACAGCTAGTCCTTCTTGCAAGAAGAACGGAAAGGGAACATTATCGTTCCCCGCACGCACTCGCACCAGCGCGAGTCCGTGAATAGCCTGGATATGTCCGAGAGGCCCGTCGCGCTGCTTGAGCGAATCCGGAAGGGTAGAGCCTGAAGCCGGAAGATGGAGACCATGACCGAGCGCCCCCAACCCTTCGTGCATCTGCGGATGCATTCGGCCTATTCGCTGCTCGAAGGGGCGCTCACCATCCAGCGGCTGGTGTCGCTCGCCAAGGCCGACGGGGCGCCCGCCCTGGCGCTGACCGATTCCAACAATCTCTTCGGCGCGCTCGAATTCTCCGAAGCCATGGCCGGGGCGGGCATCCAGCCGATCATTGGCTGCACGCTTGCGCTCACCTTCGCCGGCGAGCGCGACCCTAGCCCGGGCGCGACCTCAGGGGGCCAAAGGGCCGACGGCCGGGTCGTGCTGCTGGCCAAGGATGAGACCGGCTACGCCAATCTCATGCGCCTCTCGACGGCGTCCTATTTCACCGCTGCCGAGGCCGGCGACCCGCTCATCACCATCGCCGAGCTCGAAAGCCATGCCGACGGCCTGATCGCACTCACCGGCGGTCCCGAGGGGGTCATCGACCTGGCCTTCGCCGAGGACAATCCCGAGCTTGCCCGCACCCGTCTGGAGACGCTCCACGCGCTCTTCGGCGACCGTCTCTATGTGGAGATTCAGCGCCACGGCCTGCCGCAGGAGAGGGCGGTCGAGCCTCATTTGGTCCAGCTCGCCTACGATCTGGAGCTACCGATTGTCGCCACCAACGAGCCGTTCTTCGCCGCGACGGACGACTTCGAAGCCCATGACGCGCTCATTTGCATCGCGCAAGGAAGCTATGTGGCGGTGGACGAGCGGCGGCGCTTGAGTCCGGAGCACTACTTCAAGTCCGCCGAGGAGATGCGGACCTTATTCGCCGATTTGCCCGAGGCGCTGGCGAACACGGTCGAGATCGCTCAGCGTTGCGCTATCGTCCCAAGGAGCGCGACCCGATCCTGCCGCCCTTCCTCACCGGCGGCGAGGCCACGAGCGCCCTGGGCGGAGACCGAAGCCGCCGAGCTGAGACGGCAAGCCGAGGCGGGCTTGAAGGCGCGTATCGCGGAAGCTGGCACTGCCCCGGGCGAGGACGCCGCCTCCTACGCCAAGCGTCTCGCCTTCGAGCTCGATGTCATCACCGGCATGAACTATCAGGGCTACTTCTTGATCGTTGCCGACTTCATCAAATGGACCAAGGCGCAGGGGATTCCGGTGGGGCCTGGGCGTGGCTCCGGCGCGGGCTCCCTGGTCGCCTACGCGCTCACCATCACCGATCTCGATCCCATCCGCTTCGGCCTGCTGTTCGAGCGCTTCTTGAACCCCGAGCGCGTGTCCATGCCCGACTTCGACATCGACTTCTGTCAGGACCGGCGCGACGAAGTCATCGCCTATGTACGCGAGCGCTATGGCGCCGACCGCGTCGCCCACATCATCACCTTCGGTAAGCTGCAGGCGCGTGCCGTGCTGCGCGACGTCGGCCGGGTGCTACAAATGCCCTATGGCCAGGTGGATCGGCTGTGCAAGCTCGTGCCCATGAATCCGGCGAACCCCGTGACCTTGCCACAAGCCATCGCCGGCGAGCCGCGTCTGCAAGAGGAGCGCGACAAGGAGCCCGTGGTCGCCAAGCTGCTCGACATCGGTCAGCGGCTCGAAGGGCTCTACCGCCACGCCTCGACCCACGCCGCCGGCGTCGTCATCGCCGACCGGCCGCTGATCGACCTGGTGCCACTCTACCGTGACGCCCGCGCCCAACTTCCGGCCACCCAATTCAACATGAAATGGGCGGAAGCCGCAGGCCTCGTAAAGTTTGACTTCCTCGGTCTCAAGACCCTGACCGTCATCGATACGGCGCGCCAGCTCATCCGGCGCGACGGGCCGGACATCGATCCTGCCAAGATCCCGCTCGACGACGTGGCCTCCTACGAGTTGATGCAGCGGGGCGACACGGTCGGCGTGTTCCAGCTCGAAGGTCAGGGCATGCGCGATGCCCTGCGCAAGCTGAAGCCCGACCGTTTCGAGGACATCATCGCCATCGTCGCGCTCTACCGGCCGGGGCCGATGGACAACATCGACACTTATGTGAACCGGAAACACGGGCGCGAGGAGATCGAGAGTCTTCATCCCTCGATCGAGCCGATCCTGGCGGAGACCTACGGCGTCATCATCTACCAGGAACAGGTGATGCAGATCGCCCAGGTGCTGTCCGGCTACTCGCTCGGCGAGGCGGACCTGTTGCGCCGTGCCATGGGCAAGAAGATCAAGAAGGAGATGGACGCGCAGCGAAAGCGCTTCGTCGACGGCGCCGTGAAGAACGGCGTGGCCAAGGCCGCGCCGAATACATCTTTCGAGCTGGTGGCGAAGTTCGCCGGTTACGGCTTCAACAAATCGCACGCCGCCGCCTACGCGCTCATCGCCTACCAGACCGCCTACATTAAGGCCAACTACCCGGCCGAGTTCGTGGCCGCCTCCATGACGCTCGACATGGGCAATGCGGACAAGCTCAACAGCTTCGCGCAAGAGGCCGCGCGCCTCGGTATCCCCCTTGAGCCGCCTTCGCTCAATCGCTCCGAGGTCGGTTTCATCCCGAACAACGGCGCGATCCGTTATTCCTTGGCGGCGCTGAAGAATGTCGGTCGCCAGGCGGTCGATCATATTTGCGCCAAGCGGGAGGAGGGAGGTCCGTTCAGGGACGTCTCGGACTTCGCCCGCCGCATCAACCCGCGCCTCGTGAACAAGCGCGCCTTGGAGATGCTGGCCGCCGCCGGCGCCTTCGACGAGCTCGGCGTCGACCGGGCCACCGCGCATGCCAATGTCGACCTGATGGTTGCAGCCGGCAACCGGGCACAAGAGACGCGCGCCGAAGGCAGGAGGATCTGTTCTCCGGGCGCCCGGCACGACCCGCCGCCCATCGAGCTGCGCGTAACCAAGCCTTGGGTGTTCACCGACAAGCTCTCGAAGGAATTCGAGGCCGTGGGCTTCTTCCTCACGGGCCATCCGCTCGACGACTACAAGGAGGCCTTGGCAAGCCTCGGCGCCGAGACCTGGGCGGAGTTTGCCGCCAAGGCGCAAACGCGCCGGGTGGTGGGCACGCTGGCCGGCACGGTTCTGTCCGCCCGCGAGCGCAAGGGCAAGACCGGCAACCCCTATGCCTTTGTGGCCTTCTCCGATTCCACGGGCCAGTTCGAGGCGGTGGTATTCTCCGAGGCGCTTCTGGCCTCGCGGGCCTTGCTGGAGCCGGGAAAAGCCGTGCTCCTCGAGGTTGAAGCGGAGGCCGACGGCGAGACCGTGCGCGTCAGGGTGCAGCGGATCTCCTCCCTGGACAAGGCCGCGGAGGCCCGCCACGCGGGCATGCGAGTCTACGTGGAGGATACGAGAGCCCTGGCGCCGCTCGCCGAGCGGTTGGGGACCAAAAGTGGCGACGGGCAGTTCCAACTGGTGCTCCGCCTCGATGAACTGGCCAAGGAGGTCGAATTCGAGCTGCCGCAAGGGATCGATACGACCCCACGCCAGCGGAGCGAGCTAAAGCTGGTCGAGGGCGTGGCCTCCATCAGCGCCCTCTAGGAAGCCTTGCGAAATTAGCGCTTTTTCTGAGTTTTCCGCCCTTGCCAAGGGGCGGACCCACCCCTATAACCCGCTCCATCTCACACGCGGGACGCTAAGCGTCACACAGGCCCTATAACCTGTGCGCTCGCTCCGGTGATTGGCTCCGGCCAGTCTCTTGTCCCGCGGCGGCAAAACCGGAAAAAGGAGTTCGCAGTCCAATGGCACTGCCCGATATCACTATGCGCCAGCTGCTCGAGGCTGGTGTTCACTTTGGTCACCAGACTCACCGCTGGAACCCGAAGATGGCTCCCTATATCTACGGGTCGCGCAACAACATCCACATCATCGATCTGACGCAGACGGTGCCGCTTCTGCACCAGGCCCTGGTCACCGTGTCCGACGTGGTGGCCAAAGGCGGCCGCGTGCTCTTTGTCGGCACCAAGCGCCAGGCCGCCGAGCCCATCGCCGATGCGGCCCGCTCCTGCGCGCAGTACTTCATCAACCACCGTTGGCTCGGTGGCACGCTGACCAACTGGCGGACCATCTCCCACTCCATCAAGCGCCTGAAGTCGCTGGAGGAGCTGTTCGAGGGCGATCATCGCGGCCTCACCAAGAAGGAGCTGCTGCAGCTCACCCGCGAGAAGGACAAGCTCGAGCGCGCCCTCGGCGGCATCAAGGACATGGGCGCACCGCCGGATCTGATGTTCGTGATCGACACCAACAAGGAGTCGATCGCCATCGCCGAGGCCCGCAAGCTCAACATGCCGGTCGTGGCCATTGTAGATTCCAACTGCGATCCGGACGGCATCAGCCATCCCATCCCGGGCAATGACGACGCCGGCCGCGCCATCACCTTCTATTGCGATCTCATCGCTCGCGCCGCGATCGATGGCATCGAGCGGGCGCAAGGCGGTGGGGCGTCGATCTGGGCGCCGCCGCCGAGCCGATGATGGAGCCCGGCCTGGAAGCCGATGCGGCCTCCGACCCGGCCGCGGCGGAAAAGAAGCCCACCAAGGCCAAGAAGGCTGCAAAGAAGGCAGACGCCGAGGCTGACACGCCGGCGGCAAAGGAAGACGCATAGCCAGACGTCTCGGTCGAGCATCGGGACGCGAAGAAGAGGATTGCATGGCGACGATAACCGCAACCATGGTCAAAGAGCTGCGCGAGAAGACTGGCGCGGGCATGATGGACTGCAAGGCCGCCCTCAACGAAACCAGCGGTGACATGGAAGCTGCGGTCGACTGGCTGCGGGCGAAGGGTCTCTCCAAGGCCGCCAAGAAGGCTGGCCGCGTCGCGGCCGAAGGCCTCATCGGGCTTGCCGCGGAGGGTAACGAGGCCGCTCTGGTCGAGGTCAACTCCGAGACCGACTTCGTCGCCCGCAACCCCGCCTTCCAGCAGATGGTGACCACGATCGCCGGCGCCGCACTCGGCGCGAAAGGCAATGTGGAGGCCCTCGGCGACGCGCCCTACGGCAAGACCAAGGCGTCCGTGGCCGACACGCTGAAGGAGATGGTCGGGTCCATCGGTGAAAACATGACGCTTCGCCGCACGGCCCATCTCGCCGCCGGCAAGGGCGTGATCGCCAGTTACATCCACAACCAGGCAGCACCTGGCCTCGGCAAGATCGGGGTGATCGTCGCCATCGAGTCTACTGGCGATGCCGACACGCTTCAGAATTTCGGCAAGCAGGTGGCCATGCACATCGCCGCGGCGAACCCGCAAGCCGTCGACACCGACAGCCTCGACAAGGACTTCGTCGAACGGGAGCGCGCCGTACTGACGGAGCAAGCGAAGGAATCCGGCAAGCCCGCCGAGGTCATCGACAAGATGGTCGAGGGGCGTTTGCGGAAGTTCTACGAGGAAGTCGTGCTGCTTCAGCAGCCCTTCGTCCACGACCCCGACAACACGGTGGCCAAGGCGCTCGAAGCCGCGGCCAAGGACGCTGGCGCGCCGATCAAGATCACCGGCTTCTACCGGTTTGCCTTGGGCGAGGGGATAGAACGTGGCGAGAGCGACTTCGCTGCCGAGGTTGCCGCCGCCGCATCGGGCTCCTAAGGTCTTGGCGCGGCGACTCGATGGATTTACCGCCGCATCTGGGCTCAGGGTTCCCCGCCGCCACCGGAGTTTGAGCTGATGGCCAAGCCTCCCGCGACCGCCAAGCCGCGCTACCAGCGCGTCCTCGTCAAGCTATCCGGCGAGGCGTTGGCGGGAGCCAAGGGCTACGGCATCGATCTCGGCGTCATCGACCCGATCGCCAAGGACATCGCCAAGCCGCGGCCATGGGGGTGGAAATTTGCCTCGGTGGTTGGCGGCGGCAATATCTACCGGGGCCTGATGGCGGCTGAAGGCGGCATGGACCGGGCCCGCGCCGACTATATGGGCATGCTGGCAACGGTCATGAACGCACTCGCGCTCCAGACCGCCATCGAGCGGGCAGGTCCCACGGCACGCGTGCTGTCGGCCATTCCGATGCCGACCGTGTGCGAGCCCTATATCCGCGACAAGGCCCTCGATCATTTGGCGAAGGGCAGGGTGGTGATTTTTGCCGGCGGCACCGGGAACCCGTTCTTCACCACAGACACGGCGGCCGCGCTTCGTGCCGCCGAGATGGATTGCCAGGCCCTCTTCAAGGCCACCCAGGTCGATGGCGTCTACAGCGCCGACCCGGCCAAGGACCCGAACGCGACGCGTTACGACCGCCTGACCTATGGGGATGTGCTAAAGCAGGATCTGAAGATCATGGACGGCGCGGCGATCGCCCTTGCCCGGGACAGCCGGATTCCCATAATCGTGTTCTCCATCAAGGGCCAAACCGGTTTGGCGCTTGAGTTGCAAGGGAAGGGTTCCTCGACCACCATAGACGGCGGAGAGGGAATTTGAGGAGCGCATCGGCTCCGGGAAACGCCCAATAGAGCTTTGCCGAGCCGGGCTTGATCGAAAGCACGGCATTAGCGCGAGCAGGGAAGGCAGAATGTCTGATTTCGACCTAAACGAGATTGAGCGGCGCATGCGCGGTGCCCTGAGCGCGCTGAAGCACGAGTTCAGCGGCTTACGGACCGGCCGTGCCAGCGCCAGCCTGCTCGATCCCATCATGGTGATGGCCTACGGCAATCCCATGCCGCTCAATCAGGTTGCCACCGTCAACGTGCCGGAGCCGCGGCTGATTACGGTGCAGGTGTGGGACAAGAGCCAGGTGAACGCCGTCGACAAGGCGATCCGCGAGTCCGATCTCGGCCTCAACCCGGTGATGGAGGGGCAGCTTCTGCGCCTGCCTATCCCGGAGCTGAACGAGGAAAGGCGGCAGGAGCTCGCCAAGGTCGCGCATAAATACGCCGAACAGGCTCGCGTCGCCGTGCGTAACGTGCGCCGCGACGGCATGGAGCATTTGAAGCGTGCCGAGAAGGATGGTGACATGGGTAAGGACGAGCACCATTCGCTGGCGACCAAGGTGCAAGACCTGACCGACAAAATCATCAAGGAAGTCGACGAGTCCCTTGCCACCAAGGAAGCCGAGATCATGCAGGTTTGATCGGGCCGCCTGGACGACACGTCCTTAGCCTCGAATCGGAGACGCCGACCGTGACGCTTGCGATGGATCCTAAATGGGGCGATGCCGACAGGCCGGCCGCGCGCATGTCGCCATCATCATGGATGGCAATGGACGCTGGGCGGCTGAGCGCGGGCTGCCGCGAGCCGAGGGTCACCGCCAGGGCGTCGAGAGCGTGCGGCGCGCCGTCGAGGCCGCCATGGAGCTCGGCGTTACCCATCTCACCCTGTTCAGCTTCTCGTCGGAGAATTGGTCGCGTCCGAAGCAGGAGATCAACGACCTGTTCGGGCTTCTTCGGCGTTTCGTCCGGCGCGACCTGGCCGAACTGCATAAGAACGGCGTGAAGATTTGTGTGATTGGCGCGCGGGGCGGTCTCGAGGACGATATCTTGCGGATGCTCGATGACGCCGTCGAGCTGACCAAAGACAATGCCGCACTCACCCTCACCATCGCCTTCAACTATGGCGCACGCGACGAAATCGCTCGCGCGGCGCAGCGCGTCGCCGAGGATGTGAAAGCCGGACTTGTCGCCGCCGAGGACATCACGCCCGAGCGGTTCGGCACCTATCTTGACACCGCCGACTTGCCCGACCCGGATCTTCTCATCCGCACCAGCGGTGAGCTGCGCCTCTCGAACTTTCTCCTCTGGCAACTCGCCTATAGCGAATTCGTCTTTGTCGACGTGTACTGGCCCGATTTCACCAAGGAGCTGTTCGAAGCCGCCATCGCCGAGTATCAGCGGCGAAACCGTCGCTTCGGCGGAACCTCGGCGAGATCCACCGCGTGACGCCAAGAGAAACGCCCTCGGGAACCGAGCCGAAGACAGCAGAGGTCCGCAAACTGCCGGAACTCATGCTTCGTGTTCTTTCCGCCGTCGTCCTCGCGGCCATCGCGCTTGGCGCGGTCATCGCCAGCCCCTGGAGTTTCCTCGGTCTCGTGGTCGTCGGCGGCGGACTTCTCACATGGGAGTGGGGCTCGCTCACGCGGGGCAATGGTTTCGACGGAACCGCTCTGATCGGCGCTGTCTGCGTCACAGCAGTTGCGATCTTCATAGCCCTCAGCCGGCCCGAGCTCGCGCTTCTGATCTTCGGCGCCACCGCCGTGACCATCTACTTCGGCGGCACGTCCAAGCCCCGCGCCACCTGGCGCTCGCAGGTCTCGCTTATGTCGCCTTTCCGGCCGCGGCGCTGGTCTGGCTGCGCAGCGACCCGAATCTCGGACTTACCGCCGTGCTCTTCCTGCTGGCCGTCGCCTGGACCACGGACACGGCCTCCTATGTGGGTGGCCGCTTGCTAGGCGGTCCCAAGCTTGCACCGCGCATCTCTCCGAAAAAGACCTGGAGCGGATTCCTCGTCGGCACGATGCGCCGGGGCTGGTCGGCTATGGTTTCGCGGCCTATCTGGGCAACACCTCCGCGCTCGTCTTGGCTCTTGTGAGCATCGGCCTGGCACTGGCCTGCCAAATCGGGGACTTGATCGAAAGCGCCATCAAACGGCACTTTGGAGCCAAGGATATGAGCCAGCTCATCCCAGGCCATGGGGGGCTGTTCGACCGCATCGACAGCCTCTTGCTGGCATCGGTCGTGGCGGCCCTCATCGCCGCGCGCGATCTGGCCGCGCCCGGCGCCGGCCTTCTCATTTGGTAGAGGCGTCTTGACCCTGTCTGCTTCAGCAAGATCCCCGCAACCCACGCCACGCACCACGGCGCAGCCGCGGCGAATTTCGGTCCTCGGCGCCACCGGCTCGATCGGCGAGAGCACGCTCGACCTCGTCGGTCGCGATCCGGACAGCTACGAGGTGGTCGCTCTCACCGGCTGCCGGAACGTGACGCGGCTGGCCGAGATGGCGATCGAGCACCGCGCCGAAGTTGCGGTGATCGCCGACGAGACCTGCCACGCGAACTTGAAAGCCGCGCTCGCCGGGACCGGCATCGAGACGGCGGCCGGAGAGGGCGCTCTGCTCGAGGCGCTTGCCGGCCCAGCCGATTGGGTAATGGCGGCGATCGTCGGTGCCGCCGGCCTCAAGCCGACACTGCGCGCCGTGCGCCAAGGCACATCGACGGCCCTCGCTAACAAGGAATGTCTCGTCTCCGCCGGCGCCATCTTCATGGCCGAGGTGGCGAAGTACGGCACGACGCTGCTGCCGGTGGATTCGGAGCACTCGGCGGCGCTGCAGGCCATGACCGGCACGGCGCCGGAGCGCATCGAACGGGTCTGTCTGACTGCATCCGGCGGCCCGTTCCGCACGTGGACCCTTAAACAGATGGCGGATGCCGGGCCCGAGCAGGCGCTCAATCATCCGAACTGGTCCATGGGACCGAAGGTCACGATCGATTCCGCCTCGCTCATGAACAAGGGGATGGAGCTTCTCGAGGCGCATCATCTCTTTGCGCTTTCTCCCGACAAGCTCGACGTGCTCGTCCATCCGCAATCCATCGTCCACTGCCTCGTCTATATGAGCGACGGCGCCGTGCTGGCGCAGCTCAGCTGCCCCGACATGCGGACGCCCATCGCCTACAGCCTCGCCTGGCCCGAGCGCATGCACGTTCCCAACCAGCGCCTCGATTTGGCGGAGATCGGCGCCTTGACCTTCGAAGCGCCGGATCTCGAGCGTTTCCCCGCATTGCGCCTGGCCAAGGAAGTCCTCGCGGCCGGCGGCAGCGCCGGCACGGTGTTCACGCCGCCAATGAGGTCGCCGTGGAAGCGTTTCTCGCCAAGCGTCTCGGCTTCCTGGCCATCGCCGGGCTGGTCGAGTCGACGCTTCTGGCCTGCGGCGATTTGATCGGCCTCGCGCCCCAAGACGCCGACGACGTGCTCGAGATCGATGAGGAAGCCCGGTCGCGTGCGCGGGGCTGGCTCGCACGGTTTGCATAAGCCCCCATGGGGGCTAGATAACGCCCCAAAGTTAAGGTAGGCCTCACTTATGGATACGATAAATCTGCTGACTGGCCTCGGCGACACACTCCTCCACTACCTCATTCCCTTCCTTTTCGTGCTGACCATCGTGGTTTTCATCCACGAGCTCGGGCACTTCTTGGTGGCCCGGTGGTGCGGCGTTGCGGTGAAAGTGTTCTCGATCGGCTTTGGGCCCGAGATCTTCGGATTCTATGACCGCAAAGGCACGCGCTGGCGGGTCTCTTGGATCCCGCTCGGCGGCTACGTGAAGTTTATCGACGACGAGAATGTCGCCAGTGCGTCGGGGCGCAAGGCCTTCGAGGCGCTTCCCGAGGCGGAGCGCAAGCGCAGCTTCCAAGGCAAGACGCTGGCGCAACGCGCAGCCATTGTCGCGGCAGGACCCATCGCGAATTTCGTCCTCGCAATTCTCATCTTTACGGCCATTTTCAGCGTCTTCGGCGAGAGAATTACCGCCGCTAAGGTCGATGCGATCACCCCGGGGAGCGCCGCCGAGCGCGCCGGCTTCCAGCCGGGCGACCGCGTCATCAGCATCGACGGGACCGCGATCGACAATTTCACGGCGATGCAGCGCATCGTGGCCATGAGCCCCGAGCAAAGCCTGCATTTCGTCGTTGACCGCGACGGGAAGAACGTGGAGCTCGACGCCTCGCCCGAACGCAAGGAAATCACCGACCGATTCGGCAACACCATGCGGATTGGCCTGCTCGGGATTCAGCGCAGCGCCTCACCCGACGATTGGACATTGGAGCGCCACAACCCGGCCACAGCTTTCGTCATGGCGGTCAAGGAATGCTATTTCGTGGTCTCCCGATCCCTTGGCTATCTGTACGACGTGGTAACGGGGAGGGAGGCCGCCGATCAACTGGGCGGCCCGATCCGTATTGCCCAAGTATCGGGTCAAGTGGCAACCGCCGGATTTGTTGCGCTTCTCAACCTCGCAGCCATCATCTCGGTAAGTATTGGCCTAATAAATCTGTTCCCGATACCGATGCTCGATGGCGGACATCTTCTGTTTTACGGTATCGAGGCACTAAGAGGCAGGCCGCTCAGCGAATCCACTCAAGAGATCGGTTTCCGCATTGGCCTAGCCTTCGTTCTCATGCTAATGATCTTCGCGACCTGGAATGACCTGATTCACTTGAAGTTTCTCTGATCGGGGGTTGCAGGACGGGGCTACTAGCGGGGACCGCGAGGTCCCCGTCGTCGTGAAAAAAGGCTACCAAAAATCGGCCACAAACGAGTGGCCAGTTGAGGCCTAGGGCGATTTGCCCACGGGGTCGGCTTGAGGGGAAGACACCAGTAATGGTGCGGTGGACGTTGGAAAGAGGGCTGCTCGCAGCTCTCCTAGTGCTTAGTAGCGTCCCGCTTTCGCTGGGTCTCAGCGCGAGCTTTGGCGACCTATCCGCAGTTGCCCAAAGCGCCGTCATCCGTTCGATCGTGGTCGAGGGTAATCGGCGGGTGGAGCCGGAAACGGTCCGCTCCTATCTGACCTTCTCATCCGGCGATACGTACAATCCCGCCGAAATCGATCAGTCCCTGAAAACCCTGTTCGCCACAGGCCTGTTCCAAGACGTGCGGATCAGGCGGCAGGGCGGCACCATCATCGTCATCGTGGTGGAAAATCCCATCGTGAATCGGGTCGCCTTCGAGGGGAACCGGGAGATCGAGGACGCCACCCTTGCCTCCGAGGTCCAACTTAAGCCGCGCGCCGTTTACACCCGAGCGCGTGTCCAGGCGGACGTCCAGCGCATCCTCAACCTCTACCGCCGCCAGGGCCTTTACGCGGCCCAGGTCGACCCGAAGATTATCAATCTCGACAACAACAGAATTGACGTCGTCTTCGAGATCAATGAAGGCCCGACCACGAAAGTCCGCGCCATCAATTTCATCGGCAATCAGGCCTTCAGCGATTCGCAGCTCCGCTTCGTCATCACCACGACGCGGACGAACTTCTTGAGCTTCCTCAAGAACACCAACATCTACGATCCAGACCGGCTGAATCTCGACCGCGAGTTGTTGCGCCAGTTCTACCTCAAGAACGGCTACGCCGATGTCCGCATCGTCTCGGCAACCGCCGACCTCGACCGCGACGGCCGCGGCTTCTTCATCACCTTCACCATCGAGGAAGGGGAGCGCTACCGCTTCGGCTATGTCGACATCGAAAGCGCGCTGCCCTCGCTGAACATCGAGGCCCTGCGCGGCGGGATCCTGACAAAGCCAGGGCGTCGCTATAATGCGGAGAAGGTCGAGAAGACGGTCGAAGCCTTGACCGTGCTGGTCTCCGAGCAGGGCTACGCCTTTGGCCAAGTTCGCCCGCGCTTCGAGCGCGACCAGGCAACCCACACCATGAATATCGTCTACGTCATCGATGAGGGCCCACGGGTCTATATCGAGCGTATCAACATCGTGGGCAACTTCCGAACCGAGGACGGCGTGATCCGGCGCCAATTCCGACTCGCCGAGGGCGATGCGTATAATCGCCTGCTCGTTGAGGCGGCCCGCAAGCGATTGAGAGCGCTTGGTTTCTTCAAGTCGGTGGATATTGAAACCGAGCCCGGGAGCGCCCCCGATAGGGTCATTCTCGTGGTCAACGTGGTGGAGCAGCCAACCGGCGAACTGTCCTTCGGTGTGGGTTACTCCACGCAGGAAGGCGTCATTGGCGACGTCAGCATCACCGAGCGCAACCTTATGGGTAAGGGCCAGTATGTCCGCCTCGGCTTCTCGGGAAGCCTCGACCGCGCTCAGGTCGATTTCAGTTTCACCGAGCCGAACTTCCTCGACCGCAACATGGCGGCCGGCTTCGACCTCTTCTATAAGGACGTCAACCTGCAGGATGCCGCGTCCTTCAACCAAAGAGACGCCGGCGGCAATCTTCGCGTGGGCTTCCCCATTGCGGACAACACCCAAATGGGTTTGCGCTACAGGTTCAATCAGCAAGAGATCTACGACGTGTCCAACAACGCCTCGCTGGCCGTTAAGCAAGCTGCTGACGAAGGCGCTGTGAACGTCTCCAGCGTCGGCTATACGGTCGCCTACGATACCCGCAACCTGCCCCAGTCGCCTAGCAGCGGCATCTTCGCCTCCTTCTCCCAGGACTTTGCCGGCGTTGGCGGCGACGTGAACTACATTCGCTCGGTCGTGGACACGCGCGGTTATTACCCCATCACCAACAAGATCACGCTCGTCGGCCGCGTGCAGGGCGGCGCGATCGAAGGTTGGGGTGGCGACGACCTTCGCCTAAGCGATCTCTTCTTCAAGGGCGGCGAAACGATCCGCGGCTTCGAGCGGGCCGGTTATGGACCACGCGATGCCTGCGAAAATCCGACAACCGGCAAGCGTTTGTCGAGAAACACCTGTCAGCGCGACGCTCTCGGCGGCAAGTATTTCTGGGCAACGACCGCGGAGCTCCGTTTCCCCTTGCCCATGGTCCCCGATAACCTTGGTATGCAGGGCGCCATCTTCGTCGACGCCGGTTCGCTTTGGGAGCCGAGCCAGTCGGCAATCGATGCCGTCTACCCGGCGCCGCCCAAGGGTGAGGGGAGCTTCATTTTCGATAGCTCCGACATCCGCCTATCCACCGGCTTCAGCATTATTTGGCAGTCCCCGCTTGGCCCGCTCAGGGCCGATATCGCCGATGCACTGCTCAAGGCAGACTTCGACAAGACCGAACTTTTCCGCTTCGGCGCCTCAACAAACTTCTAAAAGAAGCCAGTTCGGTTTATGGCTTCGCGCCATGGTTCATGCTGCGAAGCCGGCCGCTGGAGATTTGATGGAACATCCGGGATTCTTTGAGCGCGCCGGCCCGTTCTCATTGCGCGCCCTCGCCGAGGCCACCGGCTCCGAGTTGATTGGCGCTGCCGATGCCGAGGTCGAGGATATTCGCCCTCTCGACGCGGCAAGGCGGGGCCATCTATCCTTTCTGGACAACCCGAAATACTTGCCGCTGCTTGCCAACACCCGGGCCAGCGCCTGCCTGGTGGCCCCCAAATTCGCCGACAAAGTGCCGGACGGCACGGATCGCCTCGTGACCCCGACCCTTATCGGGGCTTCGCCAAGGCCCCGCTGTTTTATCCAGATGCCCTCAAACCGAAGGCCGCCCACGGAACGGGGGGTGCCGGCAATATCCATCCGAGCGCCATCCTCGAGCGGACGCACGGTGGAAGCCGCCGCCGTTATCGGCCCGGAAGCCCGGATCGGCCGCGGCACGACCATCGCGGCGGGGACCGTCATCGGCTATCGCGTGCATGTCGGGCGTGACTGCTATATAGGGCCAAATGCAACGATCACCCACACGCTGGTGGGCAATCGCGTCACAATTCACGGAGGTACGGCCATCGGTCAGGACGGGTTCGGGTTCGCCATGGGCTCGGCCGGTCACCTCAAAGTGCCTCAAATTGGCCGGGTCATTATTCAGGACGATGTCGAAATCGGCGCCAACTCGACCATCGACCGCGGAGCGCTGCGGGACACCATCGTCGGGGAAGGCACGAAAATTGATAATCTCGTGCAAATCGGGCACAACGTCGTAATCGGAAGGCATTGCATAATTGTGTCGCAAACCGGTATTTCAGGCAGTTCGGAGCTTGGCGATTTCGTTGCGCTTGGCGGCCAGGTAGGTGTTGTCGGCCACGTAAAGATCGGCGCTGGCGCCCAGATCGCCGGGAGCAGTAATGTGCGGGGCCATGTGCCGCCGGGCGCACGTTGGGGTGGGACCCCGGCCAAGCCCATTCGGTTGTGGTTCAGAGAGTTGACGGTGCTGCGGCAGTTGGCCGAGCGTAAGGATGTGAAACTTGATTAGGGCCAAAGCGGGGAGGGCGAGCAGCCATGAACCCGCATCGAAGGAGCCGGTCCGTATGAATGAGAGCGGGGTAAATGCGAAGCTCGATACGGCGGAGATCGTCGATATCATGAAGCTTCTGCCGCATCGCTATCCCTTCCTCCTCGTCGACCGCATCGTCGAGATGGATGGGGATCGCTCTGCCGTGGGCATCAAGAACGTGACCGCCAACGAGCCGTATTTCCAGGGGCATTTTCCCGGCAATCCCGTGATGCCCGGCGTCCTCCTCATCGAGGGCATGGCGCAAACCGCGGGCGCCCTGTGCATGCGCTTTCTCGATGAGTTCAAGGAGCCGCCGCTCGTCTATTTCATGGCGATCGACAAGGCGCGGTTTCGCCGGCCGGTGGTTCCGGGAGACACCGTGCATTATCACGTTCAAAAGATGCGCAGCCGCGGACGCGTATGGCGATTCCGCGCCCAGGCACGCGTTGAAGAAAACCTCGTCGCCGAGGCGGAGGTCAGCGCCGTGATCATCGAGAACTAGCCCGGCACGGCATGACTAATATCCATCCGACCGCCGTGGTCGATCCAAGCGCGCAACTTGGAACGAATGTTCAGATCGGCCCCTTTTGTGTCATCGGCCCCCATGTGGTGCTCGGTGACGGCGTGGTCGCGCACTCGCATGCCGTCATCGCCGGCCACACCACGCTCGGTCCCGGCTGCAAGGTGTTTTCCTTCGCCTCCATCGGCCAAGCACCACAGGACGCAAAATTCCATGACGAACCGAGCACGCTCACCGTTGGCGCCGGGACCGTCATTCGCGAGAACGTCACCATCAACCCCGGCACCGAAGGCGGCTTGATGCACGCGCGTGGCGACAACTGTCTGCTGATGATCGCCTCTCATATCGCCCATGATTGCCAACTCGGCGACAACGTGACGCTCGTCAACGGCGCGACGCTCGGCGGCCATGTGTCAATCGGCGACGGCGCCATCATTGGCGGCCTCTCGGCCATCCACCAATTCGTGCGCATCGGGGCTTATTCCTTCGTCGGCGGGATGTCCGGCGTCGCCGCTGACCTCATTCCGTTCGGTATGGCGCTCGGCAACCGCGCCAATCTGAACGGCCTCAACATTGTCGGGATGAAGCGCAAGGGTTTCCCACGCGAGCAGATTCACGAGGTCCGCCAAGCCTATCGCATGCTGTTCTCGAGCGAGGGCACGCTGAAGGAGCGACTCAAAGACACCGAAGCCATGTTCTCAAAGAATCCGCTCGCCAAGCAGATCATCGACTTCATCAAGAGCGAGTCAGACCGGTCATTCTGCGTACCGAACAATGCCGCAACGCCGAGCCGCTGACGATGCGGCCCCGACCGTGCCCGAACTAACCAAACTTTCCGGCCCGTTGGGCATCATCGCCGGGCAGGGACCGCTACCCCGCGTTCTCGCCGAGCTTGCTATCGCCCATGGTGTGCCTGTCCACGTCGTGGCGATCCGGGGCGAGGCGCACGAGGAAGTCGAAGGCTTTTCCCACACCTGGATCAAATGGGGCGAAATCGGCAAGCTGTTCGCAGCCCTCGAGAGCCATGCTTGCAAGGATCTCGTGATTATCGGCGGCGTGAACCGTCCCGACTTCGGCAATGTCCGGCTCGATATCGGCGCCATCAAGACATTGCCGTTCCTGCTGAGCTTGGCCAAAGGCGGCGACGACCATGTGTTGTCGCGCGTCGTACGCTTCTTCGAGGAGAAGGGCTATCATGTGCATGGCGCAGGCGATGTGGCGCCGGAGCTCTTGGCCCAGGAAGGCAAGCTCACCACTAAGGCGCCATCCGCTGAAGATGCGAGCGACATCGAAGCCGCGTTCAAGGTCGTGCGCGCCCTCGGACGTCTCGATGTCGGGCAGTGCGCCGTCGTCGCGCGGGGCCGGGTGCTGGCGGTGGAAGCGGCCGAAGGCACCGATGGTATGCTGGAGCGCTGCGCCGAGCTGCGCAAAGTCGGCCGCACCTGGGGCACACGCCCGGCAGGCGTCCTGGTCAAGGCGCCGAAGCCTGGACAGGAAGAGCGCGTCGACATGCCGACGATCGGTCCGAAGACGGTACGTTTGGCGGCGGCGGCCGGCCTCTCCGGCATCGCCATGGCTGCAGGCCACGTGCTGATGGCCGAGCGCGACGCCACGATCAAGGCCGCGAACGAGAGCAAGCTGTTCTTATTCGGAGAGCGCTGGGACCCCGCCGCCGATTAGCTCTATTGCCGGACGGCCCCCCGGAAGAGAACCGCCTCTAGCGGGCCTCAACCGGCACGTAGGCACGCTCGGGGGCGCCGGTATACAGCTGACGCGGCCGGCCGATGCGCTGCGAAGGATCCTCGATCATTTCCATCCACTGCGCGATCCAACCCACCGTGCGGGCAATGGCGAACAGCACCGTGAACATGTCGGTCGGGAAGCCGAGAGCCTTGAGCGTGATCCCCGAGTAGAAGTCGATATTCGGATACAGCTTCTTCTGGACGAAATAGTCGTCGGAGAGCGCGATGCGCTCCAGCTCCATCGCCACCTTCAGGATCGGATCGTCGTGGTGCCCAACCGCGTCGAGCACCTCATGGCAGGTCTTCTGCATGATCTTCGCCCGCGGATCGTAGTTCTTGTAGACGCGATGACCAAAGCCCATGAGCCGGAACGAATCGTTCTTGTCTTTGGCGCGCTTGATGTATTCGGGGATGCGGTCGACCGAGCCGATTTCCTCCAGCATCGTCAGCGCGGCCTCGTTGGCGCCGCCATGCGCCGGGCCCCACAGACAGGCGATGCCCGCCGAGATACAGGCAAAGGGATTGGCGCCCGACGATCCCGCAAGCCGGACGGTCGACGTCGAGGCGTTCTGCTCATGGTCGGCGTGGAGAATGAAAATGCGCCGCATCGCCCGCGCCAGCACCGGATCGACCTGATATTCCTCGCACGGGACGGCAAAACACATCCTGAGGAAGTTCGCCGAGTAATCGAGATCGTTCTTAGGATACACGAAGGGCTGACCGACCGAATATTTGTAAGCCATGGCTGCGATCGTCGGCATCTTGGCGATCATGCGGATGCTTGCCATCTCGCGCTGCCGCGGATCCTTGATGTCGATGGAGTCGTGATAGAAGGCCGATAGCGCGCCAACGACACCGACCATGACGGCCATGGGATGCGCGTCACGGCGGAAGCCGGTGTAGAACCGGTTCATCTGTTCGTGCACCATCGTGTGCTTGGTGATGCGCTCCTTGAGGCCCTCGTACTGCTCGGCCTTCGGCAGTTCCCCGTAGAGCAGCAGATACGCCGTCTCGAGGAACGTGCAGTTCTCGGCCAACTGATCGATGGGATAGCCGCGATAGAGGAGAATGCCCTTATCGCCGTCGATATAGGTGATCTTTGACTCGCAGCTCGCCGTCGAGGTGAAGCCCGGGTCATAGGTGAAGCAGCCGCTGTCCTGATACAGCGTGTTGATGTCGATGACATCCGGACCGATCGTGCCACGCCGGATCGGCAAATCGTGCCGCGCGCCCCTTACGGTGAGGGACGCCTCATCGGTCTCGTTGGCCCGATATTCCTCTGCGACGCTCATGTCCAAGCCTCCTGCCCCCCTAGGGGGAATCTGATCGAAACGCGCCAAGACCTATCACTTCGGGCAGCGCTCCTGATCTGTAACACACGTTTATTGCATTGCCGCATAATCGCGTTGAATCTACCGCAGCGCAACATTGAAGCATGCTCAAATGTTAAGCATGTCCTAGCCCAACCTGGTCGCCGATCCGGCCCAAAGCTTCATCGCGACCCAGAACCTCAAGCACGTCGAAGATGCCTGGCGAGGTCGCGCGGCCGGTCAACGCAGCGCGCAGCGGCTGGGCCACCTTGCCGAGCTTCCGGCCTGTCGCCTCGGCGAAACCCCGTACACAAGCCTCCAGCGCCTGGGGCGTCCACGACTCGACCCCCTGGAGCGCGGGAAGGAGCGCCGCTAGCGTTTCACGGCCCTGGGCGTCGAGCTGCTTCAGGGCCCCGTCGTCCAGGGTGAGCGGCCGCGTGGCGAACAGGAACGCGGCGCTGTCGAGAAGCTCGATCAGGGTCTTGGCCCGTTCCTTTAAACCCGGCATGGCGCGCTCGAGTTTCTGCCAGCCGTCAGCGCCGATTTGCGCGGCGAGCGACCCGCCCTCGGGGAGGTCGGGGATCAGCGCCTTGAGATGCTCGATGAGCTCGGCATCGGGCGTGGCCCGCAGGTAATGTCCGTTCAGGTTCTCGAGCTTGGCGAAGTCGAAACGCGCGGCGGAACGGCCGATGGCATCGAGATCGAACCAGGAGATCATCTCCTCGGTCGACATGATCTCGGCATCGCCGTGACTCCAGCCGAGCCGGACGAGATAGTTGCGTAAAGCCGCGGGCAAATAGCCCATCGCGCGGTAAGCCTCGGCGCCGAGCGCCCCATGCCGCTTCGACAGCTTGGCGCCGTCGGGCCCGTGGATCAGCGGCACATGGGCATAGATCGGCGTCTCCCAGCCGAGAGCCTTGAAGATCTGCGTCTGGCGCGCCGCGTTGGTGAGGTGGTCGTCACCGCGGATGACATGGGTGATGCCCATGTCATGATCGTCGACCACCACCGAGAGCATGTAGGTCGGCGAGCCGTCGCTCCGCAGAAGAATGAGGTCGTCGAGATCCTTGTTGGCGAAGACCACGCGACCCTGCACACGATCCTCGATAACGGTCTCGCCCTCGCGCGGCGCCTTGAAGCGGATCGCCGGCGTCATGCCCGCCGGCGCGTCGCTGTGGTCGCGGTCGCGCCAGGTGCCGTCATACCCGGGTGCGCGGCCTTCCGCTCGTGCACGTTCGCGCATGGCCTGCAATTCTTCCGGCGTCGCGTAGCACCGGTAGGCGTGGCCGGCGGCAAGCAATTGCTCGGCGATCTCCCGGTGCCGCTCGGCACGAGACAGCTGATAGACCGGCTCACCGTCCCAATCGATCCCGAGCCAACGCAAGCCGTCGAGAATCGCGAGGATCGCGCCCTCGGTCGAGCGCGCTTGATCGGTATCCTCGATGCGGAGCAGCATCTTGCCGCCCTTGGCTTTGGCGTAGAGCCAGTTGAACAGCGCCGTCCGGGCCCCGCCGATATGCAGGTAACCGGTCGGCGACGGCGCAAAGCGGGTGATCACAGTCTCGCTCATCGGTGGATTTTGAGGACTCTGGGGTGGGCTAGGGATAATGGCTGGCGGTGGTGTAGCATAAGGATCAGGTGCGGGGTAAGGGCAGGGGCGGTCCCATGCCGGACCGGGACGAAGACACGTGGGGCGGCATTGACGGCCCCTTCAGGCGCGATCGAAAAGGCTTCGTCGCCTCGGCTTTGTCCTGCGCCGCGCGCGCCTTGGAGACCGAGTCCGACCGCTGGTTTCTGTGGCTCCCCGTCCTCTTCGCCACCGGCATCCTCACCTATTTCGCCCTTTACAACGAACCCGGCCCGCGCATTGCGGCGACGCTCGTCTTAGGCGCAGCGGCGTGTGGCTAGCCTGCGGCATGCCCCACTCGGTTTCGCCCTGGGTGCGGCATGCCTTGCCTTCGCCCTCGGCTTCACCACGGCGAAGCTCCGTACCCATATGGTCGCCGCGCCGATCCTCGCCGAGGAATTGCGCTTCGTCCCGGTTACCGGCTTCGTGGAGGAGTTCGAGCGCCGCGCCGGCCGGCGAGCCAGGCTCACGTTGCGCGTGATCTCGCTCGGCGATTTGGATGCCGCCGCGATGCCTTTTCGAATTCGCGTCAGCACGACCGCGAAGGTTGGACCCCATACCGGCGAAGCCGTCTCACTGCGAGTGACCTTGAACCCGCCGCCGGAGCCGGTCGAGCCCGGCGGCTTCGATTTCGGACGCAAGGCTTGGTTCGCCCGGCTGGGCGCCGCGGGCTATGCCACCAGCAAGATCGAACGCATCAGCGACGCCCGCGCACCGCCTTGGGATCTGGCGATCTGGGCCGCGATCGATTCTTTGCGCGCTGACGTCGGAAACCGCATCACCGCGAGCCTTCCAGGCGAAACCGGCGGCATCGCCGTGGCGCTCATCACCGGCGACCGTGGCGGCATTCCGCAAGCCGTGACCACCGCCATGCGCGACTCCGGCCTTGCCCATGTGCTGGCGATCTCCGGGCTGCATATGGTGATCATGGCCGGCACGGTGTTCTGGCTCGCGCGCGCCCTGCTCGCCCTCATACCCGGTCTCGCTCTGCGCTTCCCCATCAAGAAATGGGCGGCCGCTACGGCCCTCCTGGCCGCGGCTTTCTACCTCGCTCTATCGGGTGCCGCCGTACCCACCGTACGCGCGTGGATCATGATGAGCATCTTTCTCATCGCTGTGATCCTCGACCGCCCGGCCATCACCATGCGCAACGTGGCGCTATCGGCGCTGGCCATCCTTATCGTGGCGCCAGAATCGCTCTTCGATCCCAGCTTCGAGATGTCCTTCGCCGCCGTGATCGGACTCGTGGCGCTTTACGAGTGGCTGTCTCAGCGCACAGGCAACCGGTTGTTCGATGTGAACCCCATATGGCGGGGCGTTCGCTGGAGCGGGGCCTTGGTGTTCGGTGCGGCCGTCACCACGTTTGTCGCCGGCACCGCCGTCGCACCGTTCGCCGTCTACCACTTTCACCGCATGACGCATTTTGGCCTGGTCGCCAACATGATTGCCGCGCCGTTGGTCAGCCTCCTGATCATGCCCATGGCGCTGCTTGCACTCATCGCCATGCCTTTCGGTCTCGAGGTCTGGCCGCTTTACGCCATGGGATTCGGCATCGAGCTCATGATCGGGGCCGCTAGGGAGGTGGCCTCATGGCCGAGCGCCGTTTCCATCCTGCCGCGCATGTCGGGCACGGCGCTGGCGCTCATGGTACTCGGCGGGTTGTGGCTCTGCCTTTGGCGCACGCGCATGCGTGCGGCGGGCCTCATTGTCGTTGCGCTGGGCATCGCCATCGCGCCGGCCGGCAAGCGCCCCGATGTTCTCATCGAGCGCGACGGAGCCGTTGCCGCCCTCCGCTCGGGCAGCGGCGACTGGTCTTCCCGCCGGCGACCGCGGCAGGCTACAGCGCGGAGAATTGGCTTTTAGCCGATGGCGACGACCGGGACGTCGACGAGGCAGCCGCCGGCGCCACGGCCTTCCAGTGCGATCCCCTCGGTTGCATCGGCAGGGTCAAGGGAAAGACGGTGGCGCTTGTGCGCCATCCCGGCGCGCTGGAGGAGGATTGCCGCACCGCCGATGTCGTCATCGCCCCCTTTAACGTCCAGCAAGAGGTACGCGCGCACGCGTCATCGTCGACCGCCGCATGTTGAAAGCATAAGGTGCGCACGCGCTCTATATCGAAGGACTCTCGATCCGCACCGAGACGGTCGCGCAACGCCGCGGACACAGACCCTGGACGCCCGGCGCAGGCACCACGCCCGATCTGCGGCAATCCCGATGAGTAAGACGACGAGAGACTAGTAGCGCCGCAAGAGGCCGATCAACCGGCCTTGGACGCGCACACGGTCGGGACCGAAGATTCGCGTCTCGTAGGCCGGGTTGGCAGCCTCGAGCGCAATCGAATCGCCCCGGCGCCGCAGACGCTTCAGCGTGGCTTCCTCTTCGTCCACCAAGGCCACGACGATGTCGCCGTTGGAGGCATCCTCGCATTTCCTGACGATGATGGTGTCGCCTTCGAGGATACCGGCGTCGATCATCGAGTCGCCTTTGACCTCGAGCGCGTAGTGCTCACCCTTGGACAGGAGATCCGGTGGCACCTCGATGGTCGCAAGCCGTGTCTGGATGGCCTCGATGGGAACGCCGGCGGCGATACGGCCCATGACGGGCACGGCAACGCTTTGCGGCGCGCTCTCGCCCTCGGCCGTCTGGGGGACGCGTCCCAAGCTGCCCTCGATCACGCTCGGCGAAAAACCGCGTGACCGGCCGGCAAGGGCCTGGGGCATCGATTCGGGAAGTCTGATAATTTCCATGGCGCGGGCCCGGTGGGGCAGGCGGCGGACGAAGCCGCGCTCCTCGAGCGCCGTGATCAGCCGATGAATGCCGGATTTCGACTTGAGGTCCAACGCCTCCTTCATCTCATCGAAAGAGGGCGGTACGCCGGACTCTTTCAACCGCTCATGGATGAACATGAGAAGCTCTTTTTGCTTCGATGTGAGCATCTGGTCCCCTCTGAGCGCCGTGTCGGGCCTTCACCAGCCCCGAACGCTATCCGCGCCGCCTGTACAAAACATGAACAGTATAGATGTTCTATTTGTGTTCCGCAAGCTCAATGGCCACAAAATCCGGTAGCCGCCAAACTCCGCAGGCTGTTTGCTCGCGCGATTCGGGTTTCCGCTGTGTTAACTAGTCCGAGAACGGAATGATTTTCACCGCGGCGCCTTGGGGCAGGGCCGGCGCGTTCGGCGTGCGCAGGATGAGACAGTCGGCGCGGGTGAAGGCCGCCACCAGGGACGAATCCTGCGAGGGCAGGGGCCGCACCACCCGCGTCCCGTCATCGCTCCAGACCGACATGGCCCGCAGATAGTTCTGGCGGTCGCCATTGGCGGGAAGCGCCGCTCCCAGCACCGCCTCGGGCTCAGGCTGGCCGGCCTCGGCAAGTCCAAGCATCCTGTGCAGCATCGGCACCAGGAACACTTGGGCACAGATCAGCGCCGAGACCGGGTTGCCCGGCAAGCCGAGAAGGCGCTGGGCGCCGAGCCGGCCGAACAACACCGGCTTCCCCGGCCGCATGGCCACCTTGGCGAAATCGAGCTTGAGCCCTTCGTCGCGCAGCGCGTTCGCCACGAGATCGCGCTCGCCGACCGAGGCGCCGCCGATGGTCACCAGGATGTCCGGCGCCGGCGCCCGTGTGGGCCAGCGTGACGATGCTCGCCGGTCGTCCTTGGCAATGCCAGATTGACGGCCTCGCCCCCATGCGCCTGCACCGAGCCCCGCGAGCCCATATCCCACCGAGGAGACGATCTGATCGGGGCCGAGCTCGGAGCCCGGCGGCACGACCTCATCGCCGGTGGCGAGAATGGCCACGGTGGGCTTCCGGGTCACCGGCAGCTCGGCATGGTTGGCGGAGGCCCAGCAGCGCCCGAGGCCCGAGCTTCGTGCGCGCGTGAGCAGCACTTGACCGTCTTCGAAATCCTGCCCGCGCGGGCGGATGTGGCGGCCCGACGCCGCCTCTTTCACCACGACCCGGCCGTCACGCTCTTCGGCATTCTCCTGGATGGCGATGGTGTCGGCGCCGTCCGGCACCGGTGCGCCGGTAAAGATGCGCACCGCCTGCCCCTGTCCCAGCGTACCGGAAAATCTGGCGCCGGCCGCGGCTTCGCCGATCAGGTCCAGCGTCGCGGGGAGCACGGCCACATCGGCGGCGCGGACCGCGTAGCCGTCCATGGCCGAGGCATCGAAGGGCGGCTGGGTCAGCGTCGCGGCAACGTCCTCGGCCAGCACGCGCTCATAGGCATCCGCAATGGAGACCTGCTCGGCCTCGAGCGGAGCAAGTCCGGTCAGCACGCGGGCGAGGGCCTCATCGACGGAAAGAAGCGCCATCGGTTTACGGTGCGCGGAAATGGCCGGAGCGGCCGCCGGTCTTCTCGATGAGGCGGATGCCGGAGAAGATCATGGCGCGGTCGACCGCCTTGCACATGTCATAGATGGTGAGACAAGCGACGGACACCGCCGTCAGCGCCTCCATTTCCACGCCGGTCTTGCCCTCGACCTTCGCGGTGGCTTCGACCGTGATCCCGGACGGATCGCGCGACGGCGTGAAGTCGAGCACGACTTGCGTCAAGGGCAGGGGATGGCAAAGCGGGATCAGCTCATGGGTCCGCTTGGCCGCCATGATGCCGGCGATGCGGGCGGTCGCCAACACGTCGCCTTTCGGAGCCTTGCCGTCGAGAATGAGGTCGAGGGTTTCCGGCGCCATTGCGACGAAGCCTTCGGCGACGGCCGTGCGCGAGGTTACGGATTTGGCCGAGACGTCGACCATACGCGCCTCACCCTTGTCGTTGAGGTGGGACAGGCGCGTGCTCATTGCGCCGCCTCCGACGATGTGCTGTCACCGAACAGCAGCGCGCGTGTCGCCGCCGCCACGTCGGCCTGCCGCATCAGGCTCTCGCCGACGAGGAAGTTGTTCACGCCGGAGCCAGCGAGCCGGATCAGGTCCGCATGGGTGAAGATGCCGCTCTCGGCCACCACCATGCGATCGGCGGGCACACGCGGCGCCAAGCGCTCGGTGGTCGCGAGCGTCGTATCGAATGTCTTTAGGTCACGGTTGTTGATGCCGATGAGCTTGGTGCCCAGGTGGAGCGCCCGATCGAGCTCGGCCTCGTCATGCACCTCGGCCAGCACGTCGATGCCGCAGGCCCGCGCGGCGTATTCCAGGTCGCGCGCCGTGGCGTCATCGACCGCCGCCATGATGATGAGAATGCAGTCGGCACCGAGCGCCCGCGCCTCGAACACCTGGTAGGCATCGATCATGAAGTCCTTGCGCAAGACAGGCAGACTGCAGACGTCCCGCGCCGCCATCAGATGTTCCGGCCGCCCCTGAAACGAGGGTGTGTCCGTGAGCACCGAGAGGCACGCCGCGCCGCCTTCCTCATAGGCGCGGGCAAGCGCCGCCGGGTCGAAGTCGGCCCGGATCAGGCCTTTGGACGGACTTGCCTTCTTGACCTCGGCGATGAGCGCCAGGACGCCATCGGCAATGCGGGACCGCAACGCCTTGTAGAAGGGCCTGACCGGCGGGGCATCCTCCGCACGGGCGCGAATTTCCGCCTCGGGGACCGCCGCCTTGGCGGCCGCCACCTCGTCGCGCTTATAAGCAAGGATGTTGTCGAGCACTTGCGCCATGCTCAGACCTTATCATGGCTGAGCTTAACGAGCGCTTCGAGCACGCCGAGAGCCTTGCCGCTATCGATGGAGGCCGCCGCGAGCGCCACCCCGTCGCGCAAGGTCTTGGCCTTGCCGGCCACGAGCAGCGCCGCCGCGGCGTTCAGAAGCACGATATCCCGCAACGGGCCTTGATTGCCTTGCAGCACCGCCCGGAGATGAGCCGCGTTCTCGGTGGCGTCGCCGCCAACCAGATCCTCGGGCTTCGCGTCAGGGAGCCCCGCATTGCGCGGTGAGATCTTGAAGGTCGAGATCTTGCCTTGGTCGAGCACCGCCACGTGGCTGACATTGGTGGTGGTGAGCTCGTCCAAACCGTCGGCGCCATGCACCACCCAGGCCCGCTCCACCCCGAGCATGGCAAGCACCCGGGCGATGGGCTCGACCCATTTCTCGTCGAACACGCCGACCACTTGATAGGGCGCGGCAGCAGGGTTCGCCAACGGGCCCAGCAGATTGAAGATGGTGCGCGTGCCGAGCTCGGCCCGAACCTTGGCCACGTGACGCATGGCGGCATGATGCGCCGGGGCGAACATGAAACCGAGCCCGCATTCCTTCAGGCAATGCTCGATGACCTTGGGCCCGCACTCGATATTGACGCCGAGCGCGGCAAGCACATCCGCCGAGCCCGAGCGGGAGGAGATCGACCGGTTGCCGTGCTTGGCCACGGGCACGCCGGCGCCCGCGACCACGAAGGCGGTGCAGGTCGAGATATTGTGGGTGCCCTTGGCGTCGCCGCCCGTACCGCATGTGTCGATGGCGCCCTCGGGCGCGTCAACGCGGACCGCCTTCGCCCGCAGCACGCGGGCGGCCCCGGCGATCTCGTCCACCGTCTCGCCGCGCACGCGCATGCCCATCACCAGCGCGCCGATTTGCGCATCGGTGGCGCCGCCGGACATGATCAGCTCGAAGGCCTCGGCGGCTTCGTGTTGGTTCAAGGATTCGCCGGCCGCCACCTTGTTGATGGCGGCACGCAGGCTCGGCGCCGCTGCTTCGGTGTCGGCGGCGCTGGCGGGCGCCGGACTAGAGGGCACCGACCGCTTCTTTTTTTGAGGTTCCGCGGCGCGCGCGCTCGACGCGGGCGAGATCCAGGAAATTGGCCAGCAACTGGTGGCCGTGCTCTGAGGCAATGCTCTCGGGATGGAACTGAACGCCATGCACGGGATAGCGCTTGTGCTGCAGGCCCATGATAATGCCGTCGGCGGTCTCCGCGGTGATCTCGAGCTCCTCGGGCAGAGTGTCGCGGTCGACCACCAAGGAATGATAGCGCGTGGCGGAAAAGTCCTGGGGCAGGCCGGCGAACAGGCCCTTGCCCGTGTGATGCACTTTGGACAGCTTGCCGTGCATCAGATAAGGCGCCCGCACCACCTTGCCGCCATAGACCTGGCCGATGGCCTGATGACCGAGGCACACGCCGAGGATCGGCACCACCGGTCCGGCACGGGCGATCAGCTCCAGGCAAATGCCGGCACGATCCGGATCGCACGGGCCGGGCGACAGCACGATGGCCTCGGGGCCTTCCGCCAGCACCTCGTCCACGGTGACCTTGTCGTTGCGGTACACCTGCGTGCTCGCGCCCAATTCTCCAAGGAAATGAACGAGATTGTAGGTGAAGCTGTCGTAGTTATCGATCAGGGTCAGCATGGCTTGGTGTTACGCCTCGGGCGGAGTGCCCGTCAAGTTAGCTGGGAGTTACGCCGGACCGTCACAAGACCTCAACCGGCCCGCAACTCTCTAGGCGTGAGGAACAGGTTCAGGCTACCGCTGTTGACGTCGATGCTCGACCACAGCCCGGCCGTGAAGTTGATGACCACGAGCCCGGCGGTCGGATATTTCTCCTGCAGCTTATCCCGCATGTGTTTCGGCCCTGACCCGATCAGGTCGAGCGCCAGCCTCTGAATTTCGGGATTATGGCCGACCATCATGACCCGGCTGGCGCCCGGCTGGATCGCGCGAAGCATATCAAGCATTTCCGCCGGGCTTGCGTGATAGAGCGCGTCCTCATACTCGACCTTCGGCTCGACCTTCAGTTCCGGCAGCACCAACGCCAAGGTGTCGACCGTGCGCCGTGCCGAGGAGCACAGCACGAGTTCGGGGTCGATGCCGCGCTCGGTCATGGCGCGGCCCATGATCGGTGCATCGGCGATACCACGCGAGGCCAGCGGCCGCTCGCGGTCCGGCAGGGAGGGATTCTTCCAGCTCGACTTGGCGTGGCGGAGAAGGCTGAGGGTGAGCATCTGGTCCGCCGCTCCGAACTATTGGCCGCGTTTGGCGCGCGCGGCGAAGCGCACGGCCTCGTCGGCGGCCTTGAACAAAGCGCCGGCCTTGCTCACGCACTCGGCCTGCTCGCGCTCCGGTACGGAATCGGCAACCAGCCCCGCGCCCGCCTGCACATACATGACGCCGTCCTTCACCACCGAGGTCCGCAGCACGATGCAACTGTCCATCTCGCCGTCCGCCGAGAAATAGCCGACGCAGCCCGCATAGATGCCGCGCGCGTCGTCCTCGAGCTCATCGATGATCTCCATGGCGCGCACCTTGGGCGCCCCCGAAACGGTGCCCGCCGGGAAGCCTGCCATGAGCGCATCGACCGCGTCGTGGCTCGCATCGAGCTTCCCCTCGACATTGGACACGATATGCATGACCTGACTGTAATATTCGAGGAAGAAGCTGTCGGTGACGCGCACGCTGCCCACTTCGGCCACGCGCCCCACATCGTTGCGTCCGAGATCGAGCAGCATCAAATGCTCGGCCCGCTCTTTCGTGTCGGCGAGAAGCTCCTCGGCCAGGGCTTTGTCTTGTTCGGGCGTGGCGCCGCGCGGCCGCGTACCGGCGATCGGCCTGATGGTGACCTCGCCCTTGCGCACCCGCACGAGGATCTCCGGGCTCGATCCCACCACGGCGAAATCTCCGAAGTTCAGGTAATAGAGAAACGGCGACGGATTGACCCGGCGCAGCGCCCGATAGAGCGCGAAGGAGGGGAGCTCGAACGGCGCCTCGAAGCGCTGGCTCAGCACCACCTGGAAGATGTCGCCGGCGGAAATATACTCCTTGGCGCGCGCCACCTTGGCCATATAGGCCTCGGGCGTGGTGGTCGCTTTCGGCGCCGGGTGAGGGGCATCTGCATCAAGCTCGCCCACATGCGGCAGAGGCTGGTCGAGTCGCTCCAGGACGACATTGAGACGCTCGGCGGCGCGCGCATAGGCCGCCTTGGCGCTGACGCCAGGCGTGGGCCGCGCGGGCGTCACCACGGTCATTTCGTCTTTGACGCTGTCGAAGATGACGATCAGCGTCGGCCGCACCATGATGCTGTCGGGCAGATCCAGCGGATCGGGCTTGCCGGACGGCAAATCCTCGATCAGCCGCACCGTGTCGTAGCCCATATAGCCGAAGATGCCGGCCGCCATGGGCGGCAGCTCATGGGGCAAGGCGATCGCCGACTCTGCTAGCAGCGCGCGCAACGACGCGAGCGCCGGCGACGGCGATGGCTCGAAGCCGTCCGGATCGGACAAGGGCGCGCGGTTGATCTCGGCCCTGTTGCCCTCGGCGCGCCAGATGACGTCGGGCTCGCAGCCGATGATTGAGTAGCGGCCCCGCGTGGCGCCGCCCTCGACCGATTCCAAGAGAAAGCTGTTCGGCCGCTCATGGGCGACCTTCAGCATCGCCGACACCGGCGTCTCCAGATCGGCGACCAGCCGCGTCCACGCCACCTGCGGCACGCCTTCGTCATACAGGCGCGCGAAGGTCGTGAAGTCCGGCTCGATCGGAGCGGCCCCACCCGTCTGCGGTAACGGCGTGACCGGGGCCGGCGCTGAACTCATGGCTGCTCGCTAGTCCCCACCAGCTTGGCCAGCGCCTGCTGATTGACGCTGACACCGTAGCGGCTTTCCAGCGCGCCGAAATATTCCGCGATCGTGTCTTCGCTCATGAGAAGTCCAAGCTGCGTCTTGAGCCGCTTGGCGGCCCGTTCGTCCAGCGGTTCCGGCGCCACCACGTCGGCCACCTGGAAGACGATCCGACCTTCCTCGACACCCGACGGCGCTGAGCCATAGCCGCCCTTGGGAAGGGTAAAGGCCTGCGCCACCGCTGGCGGCAGCACATTCACCGTGACATCGTCCCGCTTCAAGGGAGAGGTTGGCAACACCTCCACACTGAGTTCCTTGGCGACGTCTTCAAGTGTCTTGCTGCCGCTACTGAGCGCCGTGACGAGATCCTGCGAAAATTTGGCGACTTGCTTCCGGGTCTCCTCGGCCTGCCAGTCCTTCGCAACCTCGTCGCGCACCTGATCGAACGGCTTGAGCTGCTCGGGCGTGACGCCCAGCACCTCGTACCAAACGACACCTTCGTCCCGCGCATCGATCGGATCGTTCTCGATCCCCGTATCCGTGGCGAAGGCGCCGATCAGCACCTCCTTCTGCGCCGGCAGGGTGACAGTGGATCCGTCCGGCTTGCGGCCTTCGCGGTCCACCTGATCGATAAGCTGATAGTCGAGCGACAGCTTGGTGGCGGCTTCTTCGAGCGTGGACCCCGCGGCAAGCTCGTCCTCCACGCGGTCATGCATGTCGAAGATGGCGCCGGAGGCATGGTCCTTGAGGATCTGCTTCTCGATATCGGGCTTAGCCTCTTCGTAGGTCTTGGTCTTGCCCGGCTCGATCGCCGTCACCCTGATGAGCACGACGCTGCCGAGCTTCCCGGCGATCGGCTCGCTGACCGCATTGGCGTCGAGCTTGAAGGCTTCCTCGGCAATCGCGGGGTCGGCCAGCTCGCTGCGCGCGACGCTGCCGAGATCGATGTCGCTCTCGCTCAAGCCCAAGTCTTTCGCCACCTGGACGAAGTCGGTACCCGCCTTGATTTTCTCGGAGGCCGCTTTGGCCGCCTCCATGTCGGGGAGGGCGATCTGCTGCAAATGACGGCGCTCCGGCTCGCCGAGCTTGTCCTTCTGCGCTTCGTAGGCCGCCTTGAGGTCGTCCTCGCTGATAGCGATCTGGTCTTTGACCGTGTCGGGTGTCACCGCCAGGATGCCGAGCTTGCGATATTCCGGCTGCGTGAACTTCGCCGGGTGATTGTCATAGTAGGTCTTGAGTGCTTCCTCGGTGGGCGCGGCGACCGTACCGGCCGCGGCTTCCGACACGAGAACGTAACGCAAGCTGCGCCGCTCCTGGTTAAAGCGGTTCAGCGCATCGACCAGCACTTGCGGGCTGCTCGAAACGTCGCCGACCGTGGTGAGGAGCTGGCGGCGGAGATTCTGCTCCCGCAAGGAGTAGAGATAGGCCGCCTCGTTCATGCCGATGGTGCGCAACGCCTGCTGAAATGCGATCGGGCTGAAATTCCCCTCCGGATCCTGAAAGCTGGGGTCCTTCATGATCTGCGCCAGCAGGGCATCGTCGCTGATGCCGAGGCCGAGATGGTTCGCGTGCGTATCCACGGCCGCGCCGCCGACGAGCCGCTCCAGCGCCCGCGTCTCAAGACCGAGCGCCCTGGCTTCCTGCATGCTGAGGCTGCGGCCGGCCTGTTGGCTCATCGACCGCAACACATCCTGCTGCGCGCGCAAATAGTCCTGCGAGTTGATGTCGGTGTCGCCGACACGGATCAGGGTCTGGCTGCCGTAACCGGTGAAAATGTCGGCGATGCCCCAAATGGCGAAGCTCACCACCAGGAGGCCGACGAGAATGAGGCCGAACGTCCGGCCGGCGCCTTTGCGCAATGTGTCGAGTGCCACGCCTCGAATACCTTCTTTCACTATTTGCCAAAGCCGCGCTGGCGTCCGATGCTAGGACGGTCCAGCGCGGCGCGCGCATCATAGGTAGCAAGGGCCAGCGCGGCAAGCTGCGCTCGACCTGCTAAATAACCAAGAATGCCGGGAAAAAACCGTCAGACGCGGGGGCGTCAGACAAGGCGGGAACGGAGGGGGATTTGACTGCGATCAGGCCGCTCGTCGCGGGCAATTGGAAGATGAACGGCCTCGACAGCGCGTTGGCCGAGCTTGGCGCCTTGCGCCAACGGTTGGCGCAAGCGCCTGTTCCAGAGGCCGAAATCATGGTCTGCCCACCGGCGACGTTGCTTGCGCGCGCGCGCGAGGTCCTTGCCGGCAGCGATATCGAGCTCGGCGCGCAGGATTGTCATCCCTTGGTCTCCGGGGCTCACACAGGCGACATTTCCGCCGAAATGCTGGCCGATGCCGGCGCCACCGCCGTCATCGTTGGCCATTCCGAGCGCCGCATCGACCATGGCGAGCCCGACTCACTCGTCAATGCCAAGGCGCTGGCGGCTTACCGCGCCGGACTCACCGCCATCATCTGCATCGGCGAGACGGAAGCCCAGCACCGTGACGGCGAGACCCTCGACGTGCTCAAGCGCCAATTGCGCGGATCGGTGCCGGAAGAGGCCCGTGCCGCCAATACCGTGATCGCCTACGAGCCGGTCTGGGCCATCGGCTCAGGGCTCACGCCGACGCCGGCCGATGTGGCCGAGGTCCATGGCTTCATCCGTGGGGTTCTCAGCCAATTGCTCGGGCAAAACGAGAGCGGTGCCATGCGGCTCCTATACGGTGGCTCGGTGAAGCCCGCCAACGCGGCCGAACTCCTCTTCGTGCCCGACGTCAACGGCGCCTTGGTCGGCGGCGCAAGCCTCAAGGCCGATGATTTCTACGCCATTATCGAGGTTTACCGGGCCGGAGGCAAAGCGTGACCGCCCCGAAAAACTCTTATGGGGACGGGGCTTGGCAAATCAGGCAATCTTGGCCATTGTGGCGAATTGATCGTGGCAGGGGGGATGGTTTTCCCAGAACCATGACGCCGTCTTCGCGCCTCATAACCGTCGCGCTGCTCGCGGTGTGCGCGGTCACGTTGCTGGCTATCGGCGCTCGCGCCGAGCCGCTCGACCCTGACGCTTGTAGGGCCCTCAAGGCGGAACGCCAGAGTCTACTGACCGGCGAGGTCAAGGCAGCCCTCGCGCGCGGTCCCGACTGGGTCAAAGACCACCTGCACAGCACCGAGGAGATCGAGCAGGTCAGGCAATATCTCCAGGTCGAGGCGAAAGTCGCTTTCCGTTGCCGGACCGACGGCGTGGTGATGCCGAAGCCCAAGCCCGTGCCCTTGCCGGACCGCAAGCCGCCCGTGCCCAAGCTCCAGGTGGCCGAGAGCACGCCGAGCCAGGTCCTTGCCGGCGCCGCGGCGAACTCGCTCCTGCCGCTCCGCAAGCCGTCTCTGTCGACCGCTGCGGCAGCCGAGGCCGGCGCGGACGAGACCGGTGCGGAGGAGACGGAGCTCGAATCGGCCAATGCCGAGGCCGGCCAAGAGTCCGGCGACGCCGAGCCGGATGAAGAGTCGGTCGAAGATTTGGCCGAGGAGGCCCTCGAGCCCGATCCGGGCTCAACTCCCAAGGAAATCACAACATCCCTCGAACCCGATCCAGGCCCTAGCCAAACGGTGGCAGATTCGGATAAGACAGCGCCTCCTAAGACCAAGGCGACACAATGAGTACTGTTCTTCTTCTGATTCACATCATGGTTGCCGTGGCCCTCGTGGGCGTCGTGCTGCTCCAGCGCTCCGAAGGCGGCGCGCTCGGCATCGGCGGTGGCGGTGGCGGCGGCGCTGGCGGCGGCTTCATGACGGGCCGCAGCGCCGGCAACGCGTTGACCAAGGCGACGGCGGTGCTTGCTGCGTGTTTCTTCGCAACGAGCATGACCCTGTCGATCCTAGCCACCCATACCGGCGGCACGCCGTCCATCCTGCCGGCAGGCTCCGAGAACGGTCTCGCGCCGCTTCAAGTTCCCGCCACTCCGGCTCCGGCGATCCCGGCGGCACCTGCGGCACCGCAAGCGCCCCAGTCCGAGTAGCGTTTCTCACAGGAAATCCTGCGGCAAGACGTCTGCGCGTGTTTCGGGGGTACGCCTCGGCGCGGACTCGGTATATGGTCGAGGCCCATGGCGCGGTACGTCTTCATCACCGGCGGCGTGGTTTCCTCACTCGGCAAGGGGCTCGCTTCAGCAGCGCTTGGTGCGCTGCTGCAGGCGCGGGGTTTTAGCGTCCGGCTGTGCAAGCTAGACCCCTATCTCAATGTCGATCCGGGAACCATGAGCCCCTATCAGCACGGCGAGGTGTTCGTCACCGACGACGGCGCCGAGACGATCCTCGATCTCGGTCACTACGAGCGCTTCACCGGACGCCCGGCCCGCCAGGCCGACAACATCACCACCGGGCGCATCTATCAGGAGATCATCGCCAAGGAACGCCGCGGCGACTTTCTCGGCGCCACCGTCCAGGTCATTCCCCACGTCACCGACGCCATCAAGGCCTTCGTCACCACCGGCAACGAGGACGTGGACTTCGTGCTGTGCGAGATCGGCGGCACCGTCGGCGATATCGAGGGCCTGCCGTTCTTCGAGGCCATCCGCCAGCTCGGCAACGAGCTGCCGCGCGGCGACACCGCCTTCATCCATCTGACGCTCGTGCCGTTCATTCCGAGCGCCGGCGAGCTGAAGACAAAGCCGACCCAGCATTCGGTCAAGGA
The DNA here is from genome assembly GCF_001723305.1 of Methyloceanibacter superfactus. Taxonomy (GTDB): domain Bacteria; phylum Pseudomonadota; class Alphaproteobacteria; order Rhizobiales; family Methyloligellaceae; genus Methyloceanibacter; species Methyloceanibacter superfactus. The sequence goes on along the minus strand of NZ_LPWF01000034.1, from coordinate 6,021 downwards.
GCTGCGCTCCATCGGCATCCAGCCCGACGTCCTGTTGTGCCGCGCCGACCGTCCGCTGCCGAGCGACGAGCGCCGCAAGATCGCGCTGTTCTGCAATGTCCGCCCCGAGGCGGTCATCCAGGCGCTCGACGTCCAAAGCATCTACGACGTGCCCATCGCCTATCACCGGGAAGGGCTCGACCGCGAGCTGCTCGCGGCTTTCGGCATCACCAATGCGCCGGAGCCCGATCTTCGCATGTGGCAGGAGATCTCCGAGACCGTCGCCGAGCCTGACGGCGAGGTCACCGTGGCCATCGTCGGCAAATATACCGGGCTCAAGGACGCCTACAAATCCTTGAACGAGGCCCTGGTCCATGGCGGCATCGCCAACAAGGTCAAGGTCAATCTCGAATGGATCGAGTCCCAGGTCTTCGAGAGTGAGAACCCGGCCGCCTATCTCGAGGACGTCAACGGCATCCTCGTGCCGGGCGGGTTCGGTGAGCGTGGCGCCGAGGCAAGATCCACGCGGCTCGCTATGCCCGCACCCGCGGACTTCCCTATTTTCGGCATTTGCTTCGGCATGCAGATGGCGGTGGTCGAGGTCGCCCGCGATCTCGCCGGCATCGAGGGCGCCAGCTCCACCGAGTTCGGTCCGACGGAGGAGCCGGTGATCGGCCTCATGACCGAATGGATGCGCGGCGAGGAACTGGAGCGGCGCGAGCAGAACGGCGATCTCGGCGGCACCATGCGTCTCGGCGCCTACGACGCCGTGCTCGCCAAGGGCAGCGAGGTCGCGAAAATTTACGGCGCACGCGTATCTCCGAGCAATCACCGCCACCGCTACGAGGTGAACATGCGTTACCGCAACAAGCTCGAGGCGGCGGGCTTGCGCTTCTCGGGTCTGTCGCCGGACGGGCTGCTGCCGGAGATCGTCGAGATTCCCGAGCATCCCTGGTTCATCGGCGTGCAGTTCCACCCCGAGCTGAAGTCGCGGCCCTTCGCGCCGCATCCGCTGTTCAAGTCCTTCATCGGCGCCGCCGTGGAGCAGAGCCGTCTCGTGTAGTTCGCAATGTCCGACACCATTCACAAAGGCGGATGCGCCTGCGGCCAGGTGCGCTTCGAGGCGAGGGGAGAGCCCTATCGCGTCGGCGTCTGCCACTGCCTGACCTGCCGGAAAGCGCACGGCGCACCGTTCAACTTCTATGCGGTGTATCCGCCCGAAGCCGTGACCGTCACCGGCGAGGTCATCACCTTCACCAGCAGCGAGAATGTGCGGCGCCATGCCTGCGCCAAGTGCGGCGCGCAGATCCATTCGACCTATGGCCGCGACGACGAGTTCTATCTCTACCCCGGATCGTTCGACGAGGTCGGCCTCTTCGCGCCGACCTACGAGCTTTGGACCATCCGGCGCGAGCCTGGCTGCCCGAATTTCCGAGCGTCGTCCGGCGCTATGAGAAGAGCCGGCCCCAATGGAGTCGCACGGAACCCGATTGAGGCCGGCCTACTCGAAAAGCCTAGCGCCGCTTACGTGGCGCCGAAGCGGCAGGCGGCACATCGGATTTTCCACCACCGCGCGCCGGGATCACATCGTCGCCGGCGAGCACGCCTGACTTGAACAGCAAGCCTGCGGCCCCCGCGCCGATGAGCGGCGCGACGACGAACAGCCACATTTGGGCAAGCGCCTGCGGATTGGTCGCCACGCCGACGATGGCCGGCCCAAACGAGCGGGCGGATTGACCGACGTCCCCGTGACATTGATCCCGAGCAAGTGGAGAGCGACGAGCGTCAATCCGATCGCCAGACCTGCCAGTCCGACAGGTGCTCCCTTCTGCGTGACGCCGAGAATGCACACGAGAAACAGAAACGTGCCGGCCACCTCATACACGAACGCGGACGTCACGTTGTACTCGCCGAGATAGCCGGGTCCCCAGCCGTTCTGTCCAAGCGAACCCGTCCAACCGGATGCCTTTCCCGTCAGGATGAGGTACAGCACCGCGGCGCCGGCGATCGCGCCGAGGACTTGCGCCACCACATACATCACGAAATCTCCAGGCGTCATACGCCCTGCCACCAGCACGCCGAAGCTGACGGCCGGATTGATGTGGCAACCCGAGACTTGGCCGATGCCGTAAGCCATCGCCACGATCGTGAGGCCGAACGCCGTGGCGATGCCCAGCACGTCGACTGCGGTGGGGCCGCTACCCATACCCGCGATGACTGCCGTGCCGCAGCCGATAAGCACCAAAGCAAATGTACCGATAAATTCCGCAATCGCTCTTTTCATAGATGTATCTCCCCCCAGAAAAAGCTCGACATCTTGTCAAACTCGCTGCCAAGCCAGCAAGCGGAGTCCTGTCTATCCCCACAGTTGACGCTCAGCCTGGCTGGCCCCATGGTCCGCCCATGAACGAAGCCATGAAACTCGCGCCGAACGCCGCCGTCGCTGTCGGAAACGCCAAGTTCGGCAATGACTTGCCCCTCGCGCTGATGGCCGGTCCGTGCGCCCTGGAAAGCCTGTCTCATGCTCTCGAGACGGCCGCCGCGCTGAAAGAGATCGCCGGCCGGCTGGGGATCGGGCTGGTCTACAAATCGTCCTTCGACAAAGCCAACCGCACGAGCGCCGGCAGCGCCCGGGGCCTCGGCTTGAAGGAGGCGCTGCCCATCTTCGCCGAGATCCGCGCGGTCACGGGGCTTCCCGTCGTCACCGACGTGCATGAACCCGACCAATGCGCCGCCGTGGCCGAAGCAGTGGACGTGCTGCAGATCCCGGCCTTTCTCTGCCGCCAGACCGATCTTCTGCTGGCGGCGGCGCGCACCGGCAAGCCGGTCAACGTGAAGAAGGGGCAATTCCTCGCGCCGTGGGACATGCGCCATGTGGTGGCCAAGGTGGTCGGTGCCGGCAATCCGAATGTGCTCGTTACCGAACGCGGCGTGTCCTTCGGCTACAACACGCTCGTGTCCGACATGCGCGCGCTGCCGATCCTCGCTGAAACCGGCGCCCCAGTCATTTTCGACGCGACCCACTCCGTGCAGCAGCCCGGGGGGCAGGGGGCCACGAGCGGCGGCGAGCGGCGTTTCGTGCCGGTGCTGGCCAGGGCCGCGGTGGCTGTCGGTGTGGCCGGGGTCTTCATCGAGACCCACCAGGACCCCGACAAGGCGCCGTCGGACGGCCCCAACATGGTGCCGCTGAAAGAGCTCGAGCCGCTCCTTGCCGAATTGATTGATATCGATCGTCTCGTGAAGCGCTCCGGCCGCCCTGCTTAATATCGAGCCGCCATTGTCGCCTGTCAGACGGACGCGGGGATAAGTTTCTCCGCAACCTGATCCCACCGCCACAGCGCGTCCTCGGTGAGATGCGTGCCCCCCCACCATCGATCGATCCGGTCATGCTTGGCCCAATCCGCGCCGCCGGCCAGCACGGCCTTGCCGAGCGAGGTAAGGCTGAGCCGGCTCGTGAGATAGGCCTTCGCCAGTTCCGGGTCCGTGTGCTGAAAGGGCGCCGCCTCGAGCCCGGCAACCAGCGGCTCATCGGCGAGCGCCAGCTGATCGAGCATCCGCCAAAAGCTCCAGTCGCCCAGGAACTCTGCGTCTTCCATCTTCTGCGTGGCGACAAAGACCGCGAGCGCCGTGAGGGACTCGCCGGCCTCGATGGTCGCCAGCATCTGCCGCTCGGTCCGCGACAGCCCGTCGGTCCCCGGCAACTCCTCCAGCATGCGAAGGATGGCGGGCCGCAAGAAGGGAAGGGCGGATGTGTCTTCTTCGAGCAGCCCCGCCCAGGCTTCCGGCGTCGGCTGACGCAAGGCCGCCCAGGCGCGCTTGGCGAGATCGAGCTGGGCTTGCGTGACCGGCCTCGCGGTCGCCGCAAGGTCGGAAATCGCTTCAGGCTCCAGGCGCCCGATATAGTCATCCACCTGGACCAGCAGCAGCGTGCCGGCTCTAGCCGGATGATCGGCGAACCAGTCGAGCACCTGAAGCAGCTGGAGCTGATCGTAGAGATCGTGCTCGAACCACAGCACCACGCGGTCGAACTTGGGGCTCATGGCAAGCCCCCGATCGCGCGCCGTGAGCTCGAACTCGATGGCCCCGATCTCACCGCCGCCGGCGCGGCCAGATACTCGATGCGGCCGGCGGTCAGGTCTTCGAGCGTCTCGGTGAGCGGGACGGGGCCTTCATGCAGCACGTCCCGCCAAGGCAGGACCTCGCGCCCGGCAGCGTGCGGCGAAGCAATTCGCCGGCCGCGTCGCCGTTGGTGATGACGAGATCGGTCACTTACCCGCGGCCGCGATAGGGCGCCACACCTTGATCGGGAATCCACACCCCCTCGGGCGGCGTCCCATACTGCCAGAAGACGTCGATGGGAATGCCGCCGCGCGGATACCAATAGCCGCCGATGCGAAGCCAGGCCGGCTCGACCAGATCGACGATCCGCTTGCCGATGGTGATCGTCGCATCCTCGTGGAAGGCGCTCGCATTGCGGAAGCTGGCGAGAAAGAGCTTGAAGGATTTCGATTCCAATAGCCATTTGCCGGGCGCGTAGTCGACCACGAGATGGGCGAAATCCGGTTGGCCCGTAACCGGGCAAAGGCAGGTGAACTCCGGCGCGGTAAAGCGCGCCACATAAGCGGTGCCGGCGTGCGGATTGGGCACGCGCTCGAGCTCCGCCTCGTCGGGCGAATTGGGGACGGGACTCTCGTGCCCCAATTGCTTGAGTCCGGTGATCTTGCGCGTCATTGGTCTACTCCGCCGCGAGCCGCATGGGCGGGCCGTTATAGACGCAACCCTCATGGCAGGAATCGCGGGCGACCACGATCTCGACCAGCCCGGGCAGCCGGTTATGCAGCCGGTCCCACAGCCACATGGCGATGCGCTCCAGGGTCGGGAAGGCGAGCCCCTCCACGTCGTTGAGCATGCGGTGATCGAGCGCGGCGCGCGCGTCCGCCACGGCCGCCTCCAGCTCATCGAAATGCACGATGATGCCGGTCTCTTCGTCCGGCTCGCCGTCCACGGTGATGCGTGCACGGAACGAATGTCCGTGCACCCGCGAATTGGGGTGACCGGGCGGTGCCGACGGCAGAAAGTGCGCGGCCTCGAAAAAGAATTCTTTGTAGATACGCATGGGGGCTGTTTAGGGGATTTCGCCTTGCCGGACCAGGGGTTGGAGCCCGATTCCGGCGCTCAAGGTAAGCCCAGCAGCTTGTGGGTCTGAAGGCTCAAGCGCCATTTCGGGTGCGCCAGGCAATAATCAATGGCGGCGCGGACATTTTCCGGCGCTCCCGACCCGTCATCCAGGGGCTGGAGCAGGAAATGGGTGAAGTCGAGCGTCTGAACCTCGTCGGGCCACAGCCGGTCTTGCGGATAGACGAGCTTCAGCTCATCGCCCGAGCGCTGCCGCAACGGCGCGCCGGCCTTGGGACTCACGCACACCCAGTCGATGGAGGGGAGAACGGGCAGGGTGCCGTTGGTCTCGATGGCGACCTCGAAGCCGACCGTGTGGAGTGCGGCCACCAAGGCCTCGTCCACTTGCAGCATGGGCTCGCCCCCGGTCAGCACCACGAAGGGCGGCGTGCCGGAATTGCCGCGCCAGGCTTCCCGGCAGGCCCGCGCGAGGGCGTCGGCGTCCGCGAACTTGCCGCCACCGGGCCCATCGGTGCCGACGAAATCCGTGTCGCAGAAATTGCACACCGCATCGGCCGCGTCTTGCTCGCGGCCCGACCAGAGATTGCAGCCGGCGAAACGGCAGAACACCGCCGGCCGCCCGGCCTGGGCGCCTTCGCCTTGCAGCGTGTAATAGATCTCCTTAACCGCGTACATGGGCGGGAAATTGGTCCTTTCGGCCGCGGGACGCAAGACATGCGGTCTCAGTGCCGCGATGCACGCACCGCGCTTGCGCTTTGCTCTCCCTCATCTCCCATGAAATCCCCTCGCGATGAGGGGGGTGGCGCGCCGCTTGGCGCAAGATCCTTATAGGTTCCGCGGGTCCCTTGCGGGACCCGCGGCGGGCGCCGTCACGGCGCGCCACATCCGGCGATATCAGGCCCCCTT
>NZ_LPWF01000033.1 GCF_001723305.1 Methyloceanibacter superfactus | reverse complement strand
GCCTCGCGAAAGCGCCCCTCAGAAGACGAGGTAAGGGCATTCTACCGCAGGTTTTCGGGGCGGGGATAAGGTGCGACGGATTCTATGCCCGACAGATCATCAGGCCTGCGAGCCCGCCGACGATATTTGGAAAGAAAAAGGAGGCCGCCATGATGACCCATGCCGGGAAGCCAGGGTCCAGGAACTGAACACCGGCCAGCGTGATCAATCCGACAACCCCTTGGCACATGATGAAGCAGACGGCCTGTGGATTCATCGCCTATGTCTTTGCTGTCAGTTCGACCAGAGCAGCCGCGAGCGATGTCACGAGGATCACCAGCACCCCTGCTGTGAGACGGCTAACGGGGAGGGTGTTTGTAGCGTCGAGCACAAAGGCAATCGTGCCGGCGATGGCTCCGGCGATGATGATGGATTGCATCACCCGACGGCCCGATGGGCTCCTATGTCCGCCAACAGCCATGCGGAAATCATACATGCAATTGCCGGTTATGCAACTGAAGGTTGTCTCTGACCTCGGCGGTTTTGCGTTTGCGATGCCCCCAAAACCGCGCAATCTGGCGCTAGGCCGTGCCCATAGCTTATGAAAAGGCATGGATTTGCGCGACAGAGGGCGGACGGGTCTGGGATTCGTGGCCGGCATGGCCCTGGCGGGGGCGTTGAGCCTGCTGCTGGCTGCGTGCGCCAATACCGGACCGGGCGACGCCATCGAGCGCATCACCGCGGTCGACTACGGCCAGCCCTATCTCGGCATGAGCAAGACCGAGGTGCTGTCCTGCGCCGGCACACCGCGCTCGCGCATCCCCGCCGGCAAGACCACCGAGACGCTCGTCTATCACTATAGCGGCGCGGGGCCGGTGCCTTCGGGCGGGGACTCCGGCGGCAAGAAGCAAAAGGCGTCGACCCCGTTCGGCGGCGGCGAGAAGAAATCGAAGGGCCCCAAGCCCACATGCACCGCGAGCCTCACCTTCGAGAAGGACGTGCTGGTGCGCGTCAGCTACGCGCACATGAATGTGCGCAGCCCCTATGAGTGGCAGGGCGAGGATAACGAGGCGGCGGCGGAGAGGATGCGGAAAGAAGGCGTACCGACTTGCGTGTTCTCGCTGCCGCGCTGCCGGCGCTAGGGATCTTTTTTGCGCTATCGGCCTCTGGCCTACTTGAGCGCTTAGGCCGGCCCGTGGCAGACGGCCTCGATATTGTTGCCGTCCGGATCGAGCACGAAGGCACCGTAATAGTTGGCGTGGTAATGCGGGCGCAGGCCCGGGGCACCGTTGTCCTTGCCGCCGGCCGCAAGCGCCGCCTGATAGAAGGCGTCGACAGCAGCGCGAGAGCTTGCGGCGAAGGCGACATGCACATGGCTGCCTTCGGCGACCTGTCCCTCGCCGATCCAGAAGAAGGGCTTGCCCTCAGCGCCGAAGCCGACCGCGGGACCGTTGCCGGTCAGCTCCGCCGGGACCTCCATGATCAGGCCGATGCCGAGCGGCTTGAGGGCTTTCAGATAGAACGCGGTGGCCCGGGCGATGTCGCGCACGGGCATGCCGATATGGTCGATCATCTATCCGCTCCATTATGCGCTACCGCTTCGCTGCTTGAGCGCACTCTTTCGCTCCTTGAGCGCTTAGGTGCGCTCCACCATCTTGGCCTTGAGCGAGGCGATGGCCTTGGCCGGGTTCAGCCCCTTGGGGCAGGCCTTGGTGCAGTTCAGAATGGTGTGGCAGCGATAGAGCCGGAAAGGATCCTCGAGATCGTCGAGGCGCTCTCCGGTGCGCTCGTCGCGCGAGTCCTCCACCCAGCGCTGGGCCTGAAGCAGCACGGCGGGGCCGAGATAGCGGTCGCCGTTCCACCAATAAGACGGGCAGGCGGTCGAGCAGCAGGCGCACAGGATGCATTCGTAAAGCCCGTCGAGCTTCTCGCGGTCCTCATGGGACTGGCGCCACTCTTTCTGCGGTGTCGGGCTGTCGGTCTTGAGCCACGGCTCGATGGAGCGGTGCTGGGCGTAGAACCGCGTCATGTCGGGCACGAGGTCCTTCACCACCGGCATATGCGGCAGTGGATAGACGGCGATGACGGAGCTCGGCGCGTCGTCGGCGTGCATGGTGCAGGCCAGCGTGTTGGTGCCGGCGATGTTCATCGAGCAGGAGCCGCACACGCCTTCGCGGCAGGAGCGGCGGAAGGTCAGGGTCGGGTCGATCTTGTTCTTGATCCAGATGAGGGCGTCGAGAACCATCGGCCCGCAATCCTTCATGTCGACCCAATAGGTGTCCACGCGCGGGTTCTCGCCGGTCTCGGGATCGAAGCGGTAGATGCGGTATTCGCGCCAGCGGCCGGCCTCGGCGTCCTTGGACGGCGGGTTCCACGCCTTGCCCTTGGTGACCTTGGAATTCTTGGGAAGTGTGAACTGGACCATCTCGACCTATTCCTTTGCCCTGCCCGGTTTACCGGCCTTTTCTTATGTCCTTGGTAGCCAGCGGCGGCGGTCCGGGCAAGTCTCGTTTCATGCCCCGTCGAGCATGTCGCGGAGCTTTTGGGCGAGATCCTGCGCGGTATAGGGCTTGCCGAGAAGCTCGACATCCGCATCGAGGCGCCCCTGGTGGACGATGGCATTGCGGGTGTAGCCGGTGGTGAACAGCACGGGCAGCCCGGGATAGCGCTTGACGATCTCCTCGGCCAGATCGCGGCCGGTGACTCCGCCCGGCAGCACCACGTCGGTGAACAGCAGGTCGATCGGGGGCTGGCTCGCGACGAGGGCGAGCGCTTCGGCCGCGTCGGCCGCCTCGATGACACTGTAGCCGAGCGATTGCAGGACGACCTTGGCATAGTCCCTGACCCCGGCATTGTCCTCCACCAGCAGGACGGTCTCGCGCGGCCCGGCTCGGGGCGCCGGCGCGACGTCCTCCTTGGCGGCGGGCGCGGCGCTCATCTCGTCGGCTTGAGTCATGCGCGGCAGATAGAGCTTGACCGTGGTGCCGTGGCCCTCCTCGCTATAGATGCGCAGATGCCCGCCCGATTGCTTGACGAAGCCATGCACCATGGCGAGGCCGAGGCCGGAGCCCTCGCCATGAGGCTTGGTGGTGAAGAAGGGCTCGAACACGTGGTCGATGACTTCGGCCGGGATGCCGGTGCCCGTGTCGGTCACGCAGAGCGCCACATATTGACCGGCCTCGATGTCGCCGAAGCGGCGGGCATAGGCATCGTCGAGATTGACGTTCGCCGTCTCGATGGTGAGGCAGCCGCCGTCGGGCATCGCCGCCTTGGCGTTGACGGTGAGGTTGAGCAGGGCGTTCTCGAGCTGATTGGCATCGGCGAAGGCCGGCCACAACCCGGCACCGAGCACGGTCTCGATGTTGATCGGCTCGCCGAGCGACCGGCGCAGCATGTCGAGCATGCCGGTGACCAGGCGGTTCACGTCGAGGCGCTCGGGCTCGAGCGCCTGGCGGCGTGAGAAGGCGAGCAGGCGCTGCGTCAATTGGGCGGCGCTGCGCGCGCCATACATCGCCGCGTCGACCGGCTTCTCCAGCTCGGCGGCGAGGGATGCATCCTCGTCCTTGCCGTCGCCATCCTTGCCGCCCTTCTGACCTTCTTCCGCGGCGCCGGTCAGACGCCGCTTCAAGGTGTCGAGATTGCCCAAGATGATGGTGAGCAGGTTGTTGAAGTCATGGGCGATGCCGCCGGTGAGCTGGCCCACGGCCTCCATTTTCTGCACCTGCCTCAGCGTGTCTTCCGCCTCCTGCCGGCGCTTCGATTCCGCCTCGAGCTCCTTGGTGCGCTCGATGAGGCCGCGCACCGAGTTCCGCGTCGCCAGGGCGAGGATGCCGGTCAGCAGCATGGCGGAGAGAAGGGCTAAGCCGATCAGCGCGGCGAGCCAACGGCGGAGCTCGCCCGCCCGGGCCTGGCGGACGCGGAGCAGGTCGCGCTCGGTTTTGAGGAAGCTGAACATCTCCGTTCGGATCGCCTCAAGCAGATTCTTGCCTTGCGGGGAGCGGATGATGTCGAGTGCCTCTTGGCGCCGCCCCTCTTCGTCCAGTTTCAGCGTGTGCTTCATCTCCTCGAGCTTGGCACTGATGAGCGGCTCGGAGGCGAAGAGCCTGGTCTGCTGCGCGGGATTGTCGGCGGTCAGCTTGTGGAGGCTGTCGAGCAGACCGGGCACGTTGCCGGAGGCTTGGCCGAAGGAGAGGGCGTAGTCCTTGTCCGCGGTGAGCAGATACCCGCGCTTGGCGCTTTCCGCCGTCTGGAGCTCGCTCAGCAAGGTCTCCGCGGTCTGCTGCACCTCGATGGTGTGATCGACGAGCTCGTCGGCCTCGTTGGAGCGCACGACCAGGACCGCCACGGCGGCGGCGGCGCCAGCACCAGCCCGAAACCGAACAGGACGATGAGCGGCGCGTGGCGGACGAGATAGTCGGCTTTGACAAGGCGTTGCGGCAAGGAGGGGCCATCCCTTGGCTCGGTTCGGCGGACGAAGACGGCATTGGCGCGGATTTCGCCGCGCTGCTAAAGTGGCAGTCAAGTGACCAGTTTGTAAGGGCTATTTCCGTGCCGCGCATCCTCGTTGTTGACGACGAACCGTTGATCTCGATGCTGGTCGAAGGGTGGCTTGCCGAGCTCGGCTGCGAGGTGGTGGGCCCGGCGCGATCCCTCCAGGACGGTCTCGCGCTTGCCGCCAGCGACGGGCTGGACGGCGCCATTCTCGATCTCAGGCTGGGGGATGAAGACTCGTACCCGCTGGCAAACGCGCTGCGGGCGAAAGGGGTTCCCTTCGCCTTCGCCACCGGCGATGGCGATCTCGGCGAAGAGTCCGGTTTCGAGACGGCGATCCTGCTCGCCAAGCCGTTCGACTTCGAAGGCGTGAAGTCCGTCGTGGACCGGCTGCTCGGTCAGCCGCCGGCCGCCTAGTACACCCGCTCCTTGGGCTCGATATAGGCGACCTCGTTCGACAGCGTGTAGGTGTGCACCGGCCGGAAGTCGAGCTTCACCAGATGCGTGCCGTAATCGGCGTAGGATAGAGTGTGCTTCATCCAGTCGGCGTCGTCGCGCTTGGGGAAGTCCTCGCGGGCATGGGCGCCTCTGGATTCCTGCCGCGCCAGCGCGCCCTGCACGGTGACCGCGGCCTGGGCGATGAGGTTGTCGAACTCCAGCGTCTCGATGAGATCGGTGTTCCAGACGAGCGAGCGGTCGGTCACCTTGAGATCTGCGGCGTCGTCCCACACCTGCTTGATGCCCTTCACGCCCTCCTTCAGCACCTCCTCGGTGCGGAACACCGAGCAGTCGCGCTGCATGGTCTTCTGCATGGCGAGACGCAGGTCCGCGGTGGGCGTTGAGCCGTCGGCGTAGCGCAGGCGGTCGAGTCGCTCGATCGCCGCTTCGCCCAACCCCTTGGGCAATTCGGGAATGGCGGTGCCCTTGCCGACGACCTCGGCACAGCGCATGGCGGCGGCGCGGCCGAACACCACGAGATCGATCAGCGAGTTCGAGCCGAGGCGGTTGGCGCCGTGCACCGAAACGCAGGCCGCTTCGCCGAGCGCCATGAGGCCCGGCACGATGGCGTCCTTGTCGTCGCCCCTCGGCGCGATCACCTCGCCATGCATGTTGGTGGGGATGCCGCCCATATTGTAGTGGCAGGTGGGGATGATCGGGATCGGCTCTTTGCGCACGTCGACGCCGCCGAAGATGCGGGCGAGATCGGTAATGCCCGGCAGCCGCTCGGCCAGCATGTCCTCGTCGAGATGATCGAGATGGAGATGCATGTAGTCCTTGTCGGGACCGTGGCCGCGGCCTTCGCGGATCTCGATGGTGATGGCGCGGGAGACCACGTCGCGCGAGGCGAGGTCCTTGGCGGAGGGCGCATAGCGCTCCATGAACTTCTCGCCCTCGGAATTGCGCAAATAGCCGCCTTCGCCGCGCGCGCCCTCGGTGATGAGGACGCCGGCGCCGTACACGCCGGTCGGATGGAACTGCACGAACTCCATGTCCTGAAGCGGCAGGCCGGCGCGCAGCACCATGGCGTTGCCGTCGCCGGTGCAGATATGGGCCGACGTGCAGGAGAAATAAGCGCGGCCATAGCCGCCGGTGGCGAGGATCGTCTGGTGCGCGCGGAAGCGGTGAATGGTGCCGTCCGCCATGTTGAGCGCCACCACGCCGCGGCAGCGTCCCTCGTCGTCCATGATGAGGTCGATGGCGAAATACTCGATGAAGAATTCCGCCGATTGCTTCAGCGCCTGACCGTACATGGTGTGCAGCATGGCGTGGCCGGTGCGGTCGGCCGCCGCGCAAGTGCGCTTGGCCGGGCCCTTGCCGAAATCCATGGTCATGCCGCCAAAGGCGCGCTGCAGGATCTTGCCGTCGTCGGTGCGCGAGAAGGGCACGCCCCAATGCTCGAGCTCGTACACGGCTTCGGGCGCGTTGCGGCAGAGATACTCGATGGCGTCCTGGTCGCCGAGCCAGTCGGAGCCCTTCACGGTGTCGTACATGTGCCAGCGCCAATCGTCCGGGCCCATATTGCCGAGCGCCGCGGCGATGCCGCCTTGCGCCGCCACGGTGTGAGAGCGCGTGGGGAACACCTTGGAGATGCAAGCGGTGCGAAGGCCGGCTTCGCTACAGCCGACCACGGCGCGGAGCCCTGAGCCGCCGGCGCCGACGACGAGGACGTCATAGGCGTGGTCGGTGACCGGATAAGCGCGGCCGTTGATGAGGACCGCGTTGTGCGGCGTGTCTTGTGGCTTGGCGTCTTGAGGCATGGACCGTCAGCTTCCGAGACTAATTTTCAACAAAGCAAGAGCGCTGGCGAGACCGACGGCGCCGGCGAAGAAGGTGGCGGCGAGGATGGCGACGATCTTGCAGCCGCCATGCACATAGTCCTCGATGATCTCTTTGAGGCCGATGCGCATGTGAATCGCGGCGGAGGCGATGAGCGCCAGCATGAGCACGGCGACGACGGGATGAGCGAGATAGGCTCTGACCTCGCTGTACGGCGCGCCGATATGGCCGACGATCGAAAGGATGAGGAAGATCACCAGCGGGATGTTGGCGATGGCCGTCACCCGCTGACGCCAGAAGGTCTCCGTGCCGCTATGGGCGGCGCCAAGTCCGCGCACGCGCTTGAGTGGTGTCGCCATGACTATTGGCCTCCCTTGAGCGCGTAGCCGACGACCCAAACCAGGACCGTGAGCACGATGGACGAGAGGATGGTGAGCCAGGCGAGCACCTCGATGCTCGTCTTGTCGAGGCCGCGTCCGGTGTCCCAAATGAGATGGCGGAGGCCGCCGAGCATGTGGTGGATCAGCGACCAGGTGAACAGCAGCAGCAGCAGCTTGCCGATCAGGCTTCCGAAGAACGCGTCCACATAGCTATAGGCCTCCGGGCCGATGCTTACGGCGACCAGCCACCAAGTGAGCAGCGCGAAGCCGATGGCATTGCCGAAGCCGGTGATGCGATGCGCGATCGACATCATCATGGTCAGCATCGGCCGGTAGATTTGGAGATGCGGCGAGAGCGGCCGCTCTGCCTCTAGCTTATTTGTCATTGGAAATTAGCGTGTGTTGCCCAGACGAGCTTTCTCATAGCCCAGTCATGGGGCAGGGGCAATCAGGCGGCCTGCTACTATTGGTCCGCCCGTGTGGGGCGGCCCGGCCGCGGTCTCGGGCATGGAAAAGTGGAAAAGGCAGCGCCTCAAGCGGGCGAGGCGATCTCGTAGGCGGCCTCTACGTCGTCCGCGAATTTGGACATGATCCAGGTCTGGCCGCCGTCGACCGACTCCCACACATGCGAGCCGACGATATAGGCGATACCGCCCATGATGCCTTCGAATGGGCCTTCCCAAGCCATGGCAACTCCCCCAGTTCCCGAATCCCTGGCCCTAGGATGGGTCCTAAACCTTTGACAGAAGGTTTATTTCAGGTGAGCCGGGGCTATTGGGGGCGCTTTGGCTTCGATGACGCCGCAGGCGATGCGGGGGCCGGCGTCGCCGGCGGGGTCGGACACGTAGTCGTCCGGCCCTTCATGGATGACGACGGCCGAGCCGTCCTCATCGAGCAGGCCGCCGAGGCTCACCATCTGGTTCAGAACCTCGATGCGGAGCTTGCCGGTTTCCGGCACGTGGATGTTGGGCATGTCGCCCGCGTGCGGGCCCGCCTCGTTCATCAGGCCGTGCTCGTCCTCTTCCGGGTTGAAATGGCCGCCGGCGGACTTGAAGTCGGGCGCCTCGCATTTGCCGACCGCGTGGATGTGGAACCCATGGTCGCCCGGCGGCACGGCGGTCAGGTCCACGGCCAGCAAGACACCGGAGGGAACGGCGACGAGGGTGACCTTGCCCACCTCCTTGCCGTCGGGATCCTTCAACACCGCCACGGCCTCATCGGCGGCGAAGGCCGGGGTGGAGAGCGCCAAGGCCGCGGTCAACGCGCCCGCGAGCCAAAGGGTCTTGGGGGTCCACAGGTCTTGCCGGTCCAGGTGTCTTTGCCGCTCATGATACGCCTCCTACTCCACGCAAGGTCCGGGCAAGCCGGCCATGGCGCCAGTCTCGCACGTCTCCCGCTCCCTGCAAGGGGAGCGATCGCTTGCGTTAACGGGGCAGCGCCACCCAGTAATCCATGTCGAGGACCACGCCGTCCTCGAGCGCGCCATCGGCCTTCACGCCGGGGAAGTCGGCGCAGGCGCGGTCCTTCACGGCGAAGGTGCGCAGGCGCAGCGCGCCCATGTCGGACTGGCCCGGGAGCTCGGCTTTGTCGAGCACCTCGCTCCAGGCATAGATGGTGTCGCCGGCGAAGGAGGGCGCGGCGTGGCGGGCCGCGTTCAGCCCCAGCACATGGAAGGCGTTGGCGAGGCCGTTAAAGCTGAGCGAGCGGGCGATGGAGATGATGTGACCGCCATAGACGAGGCGGCGGCCGAAGCGCTCCTGCGCCTCGCGATGCTGATTGAAGTGCACGCGCGCGGTGTTCTGGTAGAGGCGCGTGGCCATCTGGTGCTCGGCCTCCTCGATGGTCTGACCGTCGACGTGGTCGATCTTGTCGCCGACCGCGTAATCCTCCCAATGGCGGGGCGAGCCGGCCAACGCATAGTCGTAGACCGTAAGCTTCAAGGGCGGCAGCGCCTTGCCCAAGGAGTCCGGATCGACACTTGCGGCCAGCTCCGGGATCACGGTCTCCGGCGCCGGCGCGCCGACATCGCGCTTGGTGACCATCACCCAGCGCTTGAATTGCAGCACGATGTCGCCGTTCTGATTGCGCCCGGTGGTGCGCACATAGACCGTGCCGTTCTTGCCGTTGGAGTTCTGCTTGACGCCGATCACCTCCGAGACGGAGGCGATGGTGTCGCCGGGATAGACCGGCTTCATGAAGCGGAACTCGGCATAGCCGAGATTGGCGATGGCGTTGCGCGAGATGTCTGGCACCGTCTTGCCGATGACGAAGTGGAACACGAGAATGTCGTCGATGGGGCTCTTCGGATAGCCGATGGACTGCGCGAAGGCGTCCGACGACTGCACGGCGAAGCGGCCGCCATAGAGCGCGGTATAGACGCTCGTATCGCCCACGGTGACGGTGCGCGGCGTGGCATGCACGATTTCCTGGCCGACCTTGAAGTCCTCGAAATAGTTGCCGGTGATGGTGCGGTCGATCTTGTCTGGATTGGTCATTGTGTCGGTGTTGCGTATTTGAGGCCGATGATGGAAGCGACAAGCGTGGCGATGAAGAACAGGCGCAGCGCCGTGGCCGGCTCCTTATAGACGAGGATGCCGATAATGGCAGTGCCTACGGCGCCGATCCCGGTCCAGACCGCGTAGGCCGTCCCGATCGGAATGTCTTTCAGCGATTTCTCGAGGAAGAGGAAGCCCAAGAGGAGGCAAACGGCGAACGCGACCGTCGGCCATAGCTTGGTGAAGCCTTCGGTGAGCTTGAGAGTGGATGCGAAGCCGATCTCGAAGAGGCCGGCGAGCACGAGATAGGTCCAGGCCATGGGTACCGCGCGTGTTCGATTGACGAGAGCCGGCGCGTCGAGGCGCGGCCGGCCTAGCGGGCGGACCTTAGTTTCGCGAGGAGAGGCTGTCGAGGTAGGAAGCGGGTGGCCGCCGGGTGGCCTTAGGGACAGGAGCGGCAAAGAAAAATGGCGGCCCCGCTAGCGCTGGGACCGCCATTTTCTTAGACGTCAGCTAAACGCGCTGATTACGCGCGGTCGAGCTCGGCCGGAAGATAGGAGGTAACCTCCATGCCAGCTTCGGACTCGGTGATTTCGGGTTTCAGCCACTCTTTCATGGTCGTCTCCTTTCGTTGACTACAGACTAGAGAATGGGGTGCGGCGATGAGAACCGCATGAAGTGCCCATGAACGGAGTCTGACAGCCAGATTAGGGGAGTCTGACAGAATGTCGCAGGGCGTGGGATTGAAAGGGGGCGGGGGCGAAGGCAGGCGAAAGATGGACGCAGAAAAGCCGGGCGCACAAAGAAAAATGGCGGCCCCGCTATCGCTGGGACCGCCATTTTCCGAAAACTTGCTAGATCAGCGCTAATTAAGCGCGGTCGAGCTCGGCCGGGAGATAGGAAGTCACTTCCATACCAGCTTCGGACTCGGTGATCTCGGGCTTCAGCCACTCTTTCATGGTCGTCTCCTTCGGTGAACTTCAAGATAGATAATGGGGGACGGGGATGAGAGCCGCATGAAGCGTCCATGAACGCATCCTGACAGCCACATTAACGGATTCTGACAGAAAAAATCGTTCTGAACCAAGAATATAACGCAAAACGGCCCTGTTCCGGCGGTCTTCAAGCCGCTCCGAACAGGGCCTTTTTCATGTCGGCGGGGGCTATTTGAACAGCAGGACTGCCTTGGCGAGGGTGTTGTAGACGCCCCAGAGCAGCGGGATGCCGACGAAGGTCCACGCCAGGATCAGCTTGACCTTGTTGGCGGCCGAGACGTCCTCATGGTGTTTGGCTTCAGTCATCGGTGCCTCCCTTACGCGTCCACGTCTCGGGTTTCATATGGTGGCGTTCGTGTACCGGGTGCATGAACCAGTTCAGGGCGAAGCCGACCAGCAATAGTCCGGCCATGATGTACATGGTCACCGAGTAGGCGTCCGCCTTGGGCACGCCGTTATCGATCTGGTACTGGCGAATATAGTTCACCAGCACCGGCCCGAAGACGCCCGCGGCGGACCAGGCGGTCAGCAGGCGCCCGTGAATGGCGCCCACATAGCGCGTGCCGAACACGTCCTTGAGGTAAGCCGGGATGGTGGCGAAGCCGCCGCCATACATGGACAGGATCACGGCGTAGCAGGCCACGAACAAAACGACGGAGCCGATCGCGCCGGTCCAAGGCACGATCGCATAGAGCACCATGCCGAGGCGAAGAAGATCATGTAGGTGTTGCGCCGGCCGATATAGTCGGAGGTCGAGGCCCAGAAGAAGCGGCCGAGCATGTTGAACAGGCTCAACAGGCCGACGAAGCCCGCGGCCGCGGCGGCGCTGATCTGGCCGGGGAACATCTCCTGGCTCATGGCCGAGGCCTGGCCGAGCACGCCGATGCCGGCCGTCACGTTCAGGCACAGCACGCCCCACAAGAGATAGAATTGCGGAGTCTTCAGCGCTTCGTCCACGTGGACATGAGCCGTGGTGACGAGCTTCTTGGCCTGCGCCGGGGCCACATAGCCCTCCGGCGCCCAGCCCTTCGGCGGCACGCGCACGATCACCGCGCCCATCATCATGAAGAAGATGTAGACGATGCCGAGCACGATAAAGGTCTCCATCACGCCGACATGGGTGGGCGTGGCGAACTGCTGCATTAGCCAGACCGACAGGGGCGAGGCGATCATGGCGCCGCCGCCGAAGCCCATGATGGCCATGCCGGTGGCCATGCCGGGCCGGTCGGGAAACCAGGTGATGAGCGTCTTCACCGGCGAGATATAGCCGAGGCCGAGACCGCAGCCGCCGAGCACGCCATAGCCGAGATAGACGATCCACAGTTGATGTAGATGCACGCCGAGCGCGGAGATGAGAAAGCCGCCGCCGAAACAGAGCGCAGCGGTGAACATGGCCTTGCGCGGTCCGACGCGGTCGAGCCAGGTGCCGGTGAAGGCGGCGGAGAGGCCGAGAAAGACGATGGCGATGGAGAAGATCCAGCCGAGCTCGGTGAGCTTCCAATCGTCAGGCGCGGATTCGGTGATGCCGATGAGCCGGGTCATCGGCAGGTTGAACACGCTGAAGGCGTAAACCTGGCCGATGCAAAGATGCACGCAGAGCGCCGCCGGCGGCACGAGCCAACGGCTAAAGCCGGGCTTGGCGACCGTATGCGACCGGTCGAGCCAATGGAAAATACCCCCAGAGTCCGCCTGAGCCGCGGTTGCCATTCGCCAATCCCCCCTAGAACGCTTTGCGCTTTTATTGCCGGTAGTCTGGCCGGGCTTCGCCATCATCGCAAGCGCTAACGGCTTCGAGAGCGGTTGCATCGCGCGCGGCGCGCCGATTTCCAGCGCGTTCTCCGCGCAATACGACGGTGCCATGACAGAGCGGTGACAGTTGGAGCGCGATGCCCGCGCCCCCTGGCGGCCGGGAGGAGAAACAACCGCCGAGGGAGCGCGGGGTGGGCCCGCGTGGGAGCGGGTGTTGGTGGCGCGCTAGCCGGCCTTCCTATATTTGGCCGCTTCCTCGGAGCCCTTGGTGGCGTCGCCCGCGGTGTAGGAGTGGGCGCCGGCGCCGGCGAGCTTGCCGCCCTCGACGATGAGATATTCGTCACGGATCGGCTTGCCGGCGAAGAAGTCCTCGAGGATCTCGCGCGTGCCGGCGGCGTAGCGCGTCTGCGCCGAAAGCGACGTGCCCGAGATGTGCGGGGTCATGCCGTGATGGGGCATGGTCCGCCACGGATGATCCTTCGGCGCCGGTTGCGGGAACCACACATCGCCCGCGTAGCCGGCGAGCTGACCGCTCTCCAACGCGCGCACCACGGCGTCACGGTCGCAGATCTTGCCGCGCGCGGTGTTGATGAGATAGCTGCCGCGCTTCATCTTGCCGATCATCGCGTCGTCGAACAGATGCTCGGTTTCGGGATGAAGCGGGCAGTTGATGGTCACCACGTCACAGACCTTGACCATGGACTCGACGTCCGGATGGAAGGTGAGGTTGAGCTCCTTCTCGACGTCTTCAGGCAGGCGGTGCTTGTCGGTGTAGTGGAGCTTCACGTCGAAGGGCGCGAGTCGCCGCAGCACCGCAAGGCCGATCCGCCCCGCCGCGACCGTGCCGACATGCATGCCCTCGAGATCGTAGGAGCGCTCGACGCAGTCGGCGATGTTCCAGCCGCCTTTGACCACCCACTGGTACGAGGGGATGTAGTTGCGCACCAGCGACAGGATCATCATCACCACATGCTCGGCGACGCTGATCGAGTTGCAGAAGGTGACCTCGGCCACGGTGACGTTGTTGTCCATCGCCGCCTGAAGGTCGGTATGGTCGGAGCCGATGCCCGCGGTGACGATCATCTTGAGGTTCTTCGCCTTGGCGATGCGCTCCGCTGTCATGTAGGCGGGCCAGAAGGGCTGGGAGATCACGATGTCGGCGTCGGGAAGCTCCTTGTCCAAGGTCGAGTTGGCGCCGTCCTTGTCGGAGGTCACCACCAGTTCGTGGCCGGCCTCCTCGAGAAACTTGCGAAGGCCGAGCTCGCCCGAGACGCTGCCGAGCAGCGCGCCCGGCTTGAAGTCGATCGCGCTCGGCGTCGGCGCGGTCTGGCCGTCGGGATATTCGGTGATCTCGGGAATGTCGTCCCGCGCATAGTTCGGCGGATAGCCGGTGACGGGATCGTCGTAGAGAACACAAACAATCTTTGCCATGTCTTCACTCCTTATGCGTGCATGTGGACACGCCTCGTGAACGCCCGCCCGCGCCCACGAGTGGAGATCAACGACTTGCTGCCACATGCCGCTGTGAAGGGATCAAGGCCCTGCGCGATATACGCTTGCAGCCTCATCCGCGTTTCCTCATGCCGGCGGGCGCCGTTTTCTCGCGCTTCTTGCGGATCGCCGACGCGTCATTACGCGCCTCCCGGGCCGCCCGATCAAGGGGGCTGTCCGGAACGCGCGATAGGAATTGCCTATCGAAAGCGCAGGCAACTCCTGCTTTACAAACGCATGACGGGCTGGAATTGTGCCCACGTTTTGGAAGGAATTTGCGTTTGCGATTACCGAAGAGCCTTGCTGACGGATATTGGCGGTTCCGCCGCGAGCGCCATGCGCCCGACAAGGGCCGCTACGGCCAACTCGCCGCCCTCGGCCAGTCGCCTACCGCCATGGTCATCGCCTGCTGCGACGCGCGGGTGGATGTCTCGGCGATCTTCGACGCGGCGCCGGGCGATCTCTTCATCATGCGCAACGTGGCCAATCTCGTGCCGCCATTCGAGCCCGGAGGCAAGTTCCACGGCACCAGCGCCGCGGTGGAGTATGCCGCGCTCGTGCTCAAAGTGCCGAACATCATCGTGCTCGGCCATTCCCATTGCGGCGGCGTCGCGGCCTATCGCGAGAAGCTCAAGGGCAATGTGGACGAGACGAGCTTCATCGCCCGCTGGCTGACACTGCTGGACGGGCTCAAGGTGAAGCCATCGGATGGCGTTTTCGACCAGGAGACGGCGTTCGAGCTCGCCGGCATCCGTCAATCACTCGCGAACCTGCGCACCTTCGACGCCCTCAAGGAGCGCGAAGAGGAAGGGCTGCTCACGCTGCACGGGCTGCATTTCGACATCGGCAGCGGCACGGTGCTCGCGCTCGACGAAGAGACCGACAGCTTCGCCGCCTTGCCCGACAGTGCGTAGGGCCGAGGCTAAGCCGCCTTCTTGAGCAGATTGCGCTCGATGATCAGCTCGGCAATCTGGATCGTGTTGAGGGCGGCGCCTTTGCGCAGATTGTCCGAGACGATCCACAGCGACAACCCGTTGTCGATGGTCTGGTCGTCGCGGATGCGCGAGACATAGGTCGCGTAGTCGCCGACGCATTCGACCGGCGTCACGTAGCCGCCCGGCTCGCGCTTGTCGACGACCAGCACGCCCGGCGCCTCGCGCAAGATGCGCCGCGCATCCTTGGCCGAGATCTCGTTCTCGAACTCGATATTGACGGCTTCCGAATGGCCGACAAACACCGGCACGCGCACGCAGGTCGCCGTGAGCTTGATCTTGGGGTCGAGGATTTTCTTGGTCTCGACCATCATCTTCCATTCCTCCTTGGTGGAGCCGTCGTCCATGAAGACGTCGATGTGAGGAATGACGTTGAAGGCGATCTGCTTGGTGAACTTCTTGGGATCGGGCGTGTCGGTGACGAAGATGCCCTTGGTCTGGTCCCACAACTCGTCGATCGCTTCCTTGCCGGCGCCGGAAACGGATTGATAGGTGTCGACCACCACGCGCTTGATCTTGGCGTAGTCGTGCAGCGGCTTCAGCACCACGACGAGCTGGGCGGTGGAGCAATTCGGATTGGCGATGATGTTCTTCTTGGTGAAGCCGGCCACGGCGTCTGGGTTCACCTCGGGCACGATCAGCGGCACGTCCGGGTCGTAGCGCCAGCATGAAGAGTTGTCGATCACGACGCAGCCCTTCGAGGCGATCTTGGGCGCCCATTCCTTGGCCACGGCGGAGCCCGCCGACATCAAGGCGAAGTCGACGCCGGCGAAGTCGAACTGCTCGAGGTCCTGGCATTTGAGCCGATGATCGCCAAAGGAGACCTCGGAACCTTGCGAGCGGCGCGAGGCGACGGCGAAGACCTCATCGGCGGGAAACGACCGCTCGGCCAGGATATTCAGCATCTCGCGCCCGACATTGCCGGTCGCGCCGATGACGGCGACTTTGTAGCCCATGGATGAAACTCCTACGCCTGCGGCATGCCCGCGGGCCTTGCGGCGGATTTATGGGAAGCCCGCGCCAATGTAAAGGCGCGGCGTGTTGGCCGGGAAACGGATGGCCGCCCAATGCGTTGTTCCCCCAAGATCCATTGACCCAGAGAGCCGAAATGACCGCCATACCCAGGACCGCCATACCCAGGACCGCCATCGCCGCGGGGGGGCTCGCCCTGCTCGTGAGCGCCTGCGATTCCGCCGATTTGCCCGAGGAAGCCTCGCAAGGGCCGAATCCCACCATTCCGGAGCCGAGCCAGGCCGTGGTGCCGACCGTAAACGTGGCCGAAGGCACCGGCTGGAAGAAGGGCGAGCAGCCGGTCCCTGCGAGCGGGCTCGCGGTGAAGGCCTTCGCGCAAGGGCTCGATCATCCGCGCTGGCTCTACGTGCTGCCGAACGGCGACGTGCTGGTGGCGGAGACCAACGGCCCCGAGCGTCCGGAAGACGAGGATGGCATCAAGGGCTGGATCATGGGGCTGGCGATGAGCCATGCCGGCGCCGGCGTGCCGAGCCCGGACAAGATCGTCCTGCTGCGCGACAGCGATGGCGACGGCGTCGCCGAGACGAAGAAGGATTTCCTCACGGATCTGTACTCGCCGTTCGGGATGGCGCTGATCGGCGACCATCTCTACGTGGCCAACACGGACGCGGTGCTGCGCTTCCCCTATGAGGGGGGCGAAACGGAAATCACCGCGAAAGGCGAAAAGCTCGCCGGCCTGCCGGGCGGCCCGCTCAATCACCATTGGACCAAGAGCCTCGTGGCGAGCCCCGATGGAACGAAGCTCTATGCCGGCGTCGGCTCCAACAGCAACGTGGCCGAGAACGGCCTCGACAAGGAGAAGGGGCGCGCCGCGATCCAGGAGATCGACGTGGCGACGGGCGACACCCGCGTTTATGCCTCGGGCTTGCGCAACCCGGTGGGCCTCGCCTTCAACCCCGCCAGCGGCGCGTTGTGGGCGGTGGTCAACGAACGCGACGAGCTAGGCAGCGATCTCGTGCCCGACTATCTGACCTCGGTGAAGGAAGGCGGATTTTACGGCTGGCCGTTCAGCTATTGGGGGCAGCATGTGGACGACCGGGTCGAGCCGCAGAAGCCGGACCTGGTGAAGCAGGCCATCGTGCCCGACTACGCGCTCGGCAACCATGTCGCTCCGCTCGGTCTCACCTTCGCCGAAGGCGCCACCTTGCCGGCGACGTACCAAAGCGGCGCCTTCGTCGGCGAGCACGGCTCCTGGAACCGCGCGCCGCGCGCCGGCTACAAGGTGGTCTTCGTGCCATTCTCCGGCGGCACGCCGTCCGGCAAGCTGGTGGACGTGCTGACCGGCTTTCTCAATGAGGACGGTGAGGCGCGCGGCCGCCCGGTCGGCGTCGCCATCGATAGCCAAGGCGGACTGCTGGTGGTCGACGACGTCGGCAACACGGTGTGGCGTGTGACCGCCTCCTCCCAGACCGCGCGCCTCGGCGCCGAGCATTAGGCCCGTTCCCGAGCCAAGTCAGGGAACTGCTGGCCAACGCTCGGCCGCGACCATAGTGTCGCGCGCCCATGGCCTATTTCCGCTCCAAGACCGTCAACCTGCTCAATCTGCACTACGCCATTCACGCCTTCGCGCTGAGTGGGGGCGGGGCGTTCTTCGCGGTCTACCTGCTGAAGACGGGCGTCTCGGTACCGTGGGTGCTGGCCACCTTCGCCCTGATCCTGGCCGGGCGTTTCATCGTGCGGCCGATCGTCGTGCCGATCGCGGTGCGGACCGGGATGCGCGCCATCGTCGTCGCCGGTGCCTGCATCACGGCGCTGGAATATCCGATCCTCGCCGAAGTGGAGGGGCTCGGTCCGCCGCTGTTCGTGCTGTGCGTGGTCGCCGCAATCGGCGATGCGCTCTACTGGTCGGGCTTTCACGCCTATTACGCAGCGCTCGGCAGCCATGAAAATCGTGGCTCGGAGGTCGGCGCGCGCGAGGCGCTCGCAGCACTCGCGGGCATCGTCAATCCGGTAATAACCGGCTGGGTGCTGGTCGCCTACGGACCGCAATGGGCGTTCGGCATCACCGGAGCGATCCTTCTGCTCGGGACGCTGCCGCTACTCTTCACACCCGATGTGGCCGTGCCGCGCCGCACGCAAGGGGCCTACCGCGCGGCCGTGCCCAGCATCAAATTGTTCATGGCCGACGGCTGGATCTCGGCGGGCTATTTCTTCGTGTGGGAGATCGCCCTGTTCGTGACGCTTGGCGAAAGCTTCGTCGCCTTCGGCGGGGCCTTGGCGCTGGCGGCGCTGGCCGGCGCCGTCGGCGGACTCGTGCTCGGGCGGCTCATCGACACCGGCCATGGCCGCAAGGCGGTCGTCTACGCCATCGGCGCGCTGGTGGTCACCACGCTGTTGCGCGCCGTGGCCCCGGGCCATGTGGGACTCGCTGTCGTCGCTAATGCGCTCGGCGCGCTCGTCGTCTGCCTCTACATGCCGACGCTGATGACGGCGGTCTACAGCCAGGCCAAGAAGTCCGCCTGCACGCTCCGATTCCACGTGGCGACGGAAGGCGGCTGGGACGCGGGCGGCGCGGCCGGCTGCCTGGTCGCGGCGCTGCTCGCCGGGGCCGGGGTGCCTTTGGGGGTGTCGATCCTTCTGCCGCTCATCGGCGCGGCCGCCTCCTTCGTGCAACTCCGCCGGTACTACGCGACGCATCCGGTGCTCAAGCCGGTTGCGGTCGATCCGCTGGCGCAGAACGCCATCGTCAATTTGAGTGAGGGCGCCTGAGCGGTAAGGGGCTCTAGGCGAGGAAGGTGGCGATCACCAGCAAGGCGGCCTTGACGAGGCCGAAGACGACGGTGCTGGCGACGATGACGCTGGCGAGGGCGACGAACAGCCCGGCGACGACCGCGAGCCCATCCTTCTCGACGATGGCGAGGCCGAAAATGGCGATGCCGAGGGCCGGGATCAGATTGGCGAAGGGAATTGGCAAGGTCAGGATCAGCGCCAGGAGCAGGACGATGGCGCCGACCAGCCGCTCGCCCCGCCAGGTGAGAAGCCAGGTCAGGCGGGGCCGCAACAGCCGCTCGATGCGCTCGAGCGACGGCAGTGCGCGATTGGCGACCGCCGCGAAGCCCTCGCGCGCGAAGGACCGGCTGGTGATCCAGTCGGGAAGCCACGGCTCGTGCCGGCCATAGGTCAGTTGCGCGGCCAGGATCACCAGCGGCAGGCCGAGCACCGCGGAGAGCATGGGCACGCTGAAGGGAACGAGATTCGGCAACGCGAAGATCAAGAGCAGCACGCCGAAGCCACGGTCGCCAAGCGCGTCGCGCAACGCGCCCACGGACACGCGCTCACCCGTCTGGCCGTCGATAAAATCACGCAGCAGCGCGGAGGTGCGCCGGCCGTTGGGCGCGGCCGCGGCGCCCGGCCCGGTGTCCATCGTGCCTTCCAGGGGTGGTGTGGTGATGCTGTCCATTCTCCGGCCGCATGTCCGCCCCGGCAAAAGGGCTTCAGCTATAAGCGTGCAATATGACGGTTGGTTCAACCGGCGCCGGGGAAATGCCGCGAGACTAATTGACCCGGCGGCCGGGGAGTTCGTCCTCTACCTCGGCGCAGTCCTTGCGGATGAACTTATTGACCTGGCGCACGACCTCGGGACCCAGCACGTTGGCCGAGTTGTCGAGACCGGTCGCCGCGTAGAGCAGGGGGTAGATCGCCGCCGGCGCGGACACGTCGCCCCAGTTCACCTTGGCGTCTGTCGCCTTGCCGTTCTTAACGTGACGCGTGGCGCGAGCGCGACCTCGATCACGTAAGGCTTGCCGTCCTGCGCCACGGTGCAGCGGACCAGGTGCATGTCGCCCTTGATGGTGGCGTGGCGCGCGCTCATGGCGTTGGCAAGCGGCGCCCGGTTCACGGTGACTTGCGTTTGGCACACCGCCTGGCCCCAGGCCCAGTCGACGCGGCCGGCCAGCGCGTCGACGATCTCCTCGCCGCGCCACGTCCAGCCGATGTCGCAGGCGACATTCGACCCCTGGGCCTCGCGCGTCGCGACGATGTCGCAAATCTCGATCTTGCAGGCTTCGCGGGCTGCCTCGTCGGCCTTCTCCGCCGCGGTCTCTCCGCGATTGGAGTGCATTTGCGGTCCAAGATCCTCGGCAAAAGCAGGGACGAGACCGAGCCAGGCGGCCGCGGCAATCGCAGTGATGGCATGACGCATGAGACCCCCTGAATCAGCAAGACCGTGCAGAAATATGTGTGCCGCGGCGTCCGAAAAGTCCAGGTGCGGGCCGCGCACCATCCGCAACCTTGCCGGGTATAAACGGCGACGTCTGATGAAATTCGCTCACATAGTGTGCTGAGCGCTTTTCACTATGTGCATCAACCTGATATCCCTAGAGTGCCGGGAAGAAATGGCACGATATGGGGAGGGCCCATGCGCGGGGACGTGGGGCACGGCGCCATCTTGCGGCGTATCAGTTGGTTCTGTCTTGTTTTCTCGGTACTTCTGGCCGCGGCTCAGCCGGTGAGCGCGCAGTTCTACGTCCGGTCGCCGGACGTGGAGAAGGGCGAGTTCAAGCTGGAAGAGCACGGGGCGATCTATTCCGGACCCGGCGAGGACGAGCGGCGCCGTCAGTCTCATGAGCTGGAGGCGAAATACGGCTTCACCGACAGGTGGGAAGGCATCGCCGAGTTGACCGCCCGTGAGAATGTCGGCGACAGCTTGAAGTGGCACAGGCTCGAGCTCGGCGCCCAATACGAGATGATCGAGCGGCACGGGGACGGCCTCGGACTCGCCTTCCGGTCGCTCTACGAATTCGCGCTCCAGAGCGGCGACCCGGACGAGATTCTTTTCGGACCGCTCGGCAAATATGTCTGGGGACAGGACTCCCTGACGGTCAACGCGTTCTTTGTCGGGCAGGTGGGCGACCACCGCGACATCGACAGCCTGGAGTTCAAGTTCAACTGGCGCTTGAAGCACGCGTTCAACGACACATGGGGGCTCGGCGTCGAGAGCTTTAGCGAGATCGGGGATCTCTCACACACGGGGCCGTGGGACGAGCAGAAGCACCGGGTGGGCCCTGTCGCCTATCTCGAGCTCGAAGGCATGCCCAAATGGGAGTTCGCCGCGGGCACGTTGTTCGGCGTGTCGGACGCGACCTCCGACGTCACCTTCAAGTTCGATATCGAAGCCGAGTTCTAGGCGAGCGCCTTGAGAATGGCGTCGCCCATCTCGCGCGTGCCCACGGTCTTGCAGCCGGCTTGGCGAATGTCGCCGGTGCGAAGACCCTGATCGAGCACGTCGGCGATTGGCCTCTCGATGCGGTCCGCCGTTTCGCCCATGTCGAAGGAATAGCGCAGGCACATGGCGAAGCTGGCGATGGTGGCGATGGGGTTGGCCGCGCCTTTGCCGGCGATGTCCGGCGCGGAGCCGTGCACCGGCTCGTACATGGCGCGGCGCATGCCCTTGTCGTCGGTGGCGCCCAGCGAGGCCGACGGCAGCATGCCGAGCGAGCCGGTGGCCATGGCCGCCTCGTCGGACAGCACGTCGCCGAACAGATTGTCGGTGACGATGACGTCGAACTGCTTGGGCGCGCGCACCAATTGCATGGCACAATTGTCGGCCAGGATGTGCTCGAGCTTCACGTCGGCGAAGTCGGCCTTATGGACCTGCGTCACCACCTCGTTCCACAACACGCCCGTCTTCATCACGTTGCGTTTCTCGGCGGAGTGGACAAGGTTGCCGCGCTTGCGGGCGAGATCGAAAGCCACCCGCGCGATGCGCTCGATCTCGTAGGTCTCGTAGACTTGCGTATCGACGGCGCGCTTCTGGCCTCCGCCGAGATCGATGATCTCCTTGGGCTCGCCGAAATAGACGCCGCCGGTGAGCTCGCGCACGATCATGATGTCGAGGCCGTCGACCAGCTCGCGTTTCAACGACGAGGCGTCGGCCAACGCCGGGTAGCAGATGGCGGGGCGCAAATTGGCGAACAACTCGAGATCCTTGCGCAGGCGCAGGAGGCCGGCCTCGGGGCGCTTGTCGTAAGCCACGCCGTCCCATTTGGGGCCGCCCACGGCGCCGAGCATGACGGCGTCGGCTTCAAGCGCCGTCTTCATGGTGGCGTCGGAGATGGCCTCGCCATGGTCGTCATAGGCGCAGCCGCCGACCAGGTCGGTCTCGGTCTCGATGGTGGCGGCGCCGGAGTCATTGACCCAGTCGATGAGCCGGGAAACCTCGCCCATCACCTCGGTGCCGATGCCGTCGCCGGGAAGCAGCAAGAGTTTGTATGAAGCCATGAATCGAAATCCGCCCTGTGCTAAGCAACACCCCGAAAGACCGGGTGCCTGTCTACCAAACAAGAATGCGCCATGAACGCCCGGCGCTTTGGGTAAAGGGAGAGAGGAATGCTGACAAGGGTGCTGTTTGCCGCCGCGATGGGGTTAACCGCCGCGCTCGGCCTCGGACTGGCGGGGGCCGCTCAGGCCCAGGATACGGCCGTCGTGGCGCTGGGTGTCGCCGACCACAAGGTGGCCGAGGACGAGCTCGCCAAGGGCGAGACCCCGGCGGTCCCGAAATTCAACACGCCCGGCGTGGCCTATGCCTGGGTCGCCCATCCCAAGAAGGGCGACACGGTCGAGGTCACCCTCGTAAAGGACGGCAAGGCCTTGATGGCCAACAAGAGCGAGGTCGAGGCGGACGACTCGGACATCCTGCTCCAGGCGGGCAAGACCGGCGTGCCGGCCGGTGGCTGGCCCGAAGGGGCCTATAGCGCGTCCGTCAAGGTCACCCGCGACGGCGCGGCGATCCTCGAGCAGCAGTCAGACGCGATTCCGTTCGAGTAGTCCCTTCGTCATTATCGGGCTTCGCTCAAGCCCAGGGACGGCTGGCGGCGTTCTGCTGCTCGAAGGCGGCGATGGCGTCGGCCTTCTCCAGGGTCAGCCCGATATCGTCGAGCCCTTCCATCAGGCAACGCTTGCGGTGTGGGTCCACGTCGAAGTGAATAGCGCCGCCGTCGGGCCCGCGGATCTCCTGCGCCTCGAGATCGATGGTGAGGCGGGCGTTGTCGCCGCGCGCGGCATCGTCGATCAGCTTGTCGATCTCGGACTGCGGCAGGACGATGGGCAGGATGCCGTTCTTGAAGCAGTTGTTATAGAAAATGTCGGCGAAGGACGGCGCGATGATGCAGCGGAAGCCGAAATCGAGCAGCGCCCAGGGGGCGTGCTCGCGGGAGGAGCCGCAGCCGAAATTCTCGCCGGCGATGAGAATCTTCGCGTCCGTGTAAGGCGGCTTGTGCAGCACGAAATCGGGCAGCGGCCGGCCTTCCTCATCATAGCGCAGCTCGGCGAACAGGCCTTCGCCGAGGCCGGTGCGCTTGATGGTCTTCAGATACTGCTTGGGGATGATCATGTCGGTGTCGACATTGATCATGGGCAGATGGGCGGCGATGCCCGTGAGCGTGACAAATTTTTCCATGTGTGTCCTCGTTTCAGGAGCCATATAGCCGCTCGGACGCCCGGTTTCCACCGTCACATATCGGCGCTTTTCTCGGGCCATGCTGGGCCTTAAGGTCCGGGGCCAATCGGTGGGAGAGGGAAAAGCATGGTGGGCACGGTGATTTATAAGGCGCATCCGGCAATGTTCCGGGCGCACCCGTTCTGGTTCGTCCTTTTCGTGCTCCTGATTGCCGCCTTCGGGCTTGGGCTCCTCATCCTGCTCTACTGGTACATCAAGACCCGGGCCACATCGCTCACCGTGAGCGATCATGAACTGCTCTATGAGAAGGGCATTTTGAGCAAGGAGAGGCTGGCGGTGTCTCTCAGGCACGTGCGCTCGGTCCAGGTGAACCAGGGCTTTATCAATCGCATCCTCGGCGTGGGCACGATCGAGATCAAGACGGCGGGCGACGAGCCCGAGTTCACGGTCACGGACCTGCCCGATCCGCACGAGGTTCGCGAGGCGATCAGCCACGCGCAGGCCTTGCGTGGCGACGACTAGAGCGGGGGACGGAGACACATGGCAGGCCCAGAGGATCGCCGCGACCGGAACGACGCCATGCGGCTGTTCGTGGCCTCGGCGCTGGCGCTCGTCCTGCTCGTCGGGATCGGCTTTGCCGGGCTCTACTATTTCACCGAGATGCTGGGGGCGTCTGATCCGTTCTCGGCAGGCCTCGGCCTCAAGAACGCGGCGCTGATCTCCTTCGGCGTGTCGTTCGCCGCTATTCTGGTGATGACCATTGCCTCGGGCGGCGACGCCATTCTCGGCGAGCTGCCCTTCACCATCGCCGGGTTTCTGATCTTCTTCGTGATTTTCTGGCTGATGATCGCCTGGATCTTCTAGGCGAAGGCCCGCAAGCCTATTGCGGCGGCGCCAGCATCTGAGCGCGCGACGGCGGTGTCGAGCTCGCGCGGCGGTCGCCACCTTCGATCAGCTCGCGATAGCGGGCGCGCATGAGCTTGCAGCGCGCTGGGCCCGGCGGGTGCACCGCGTCGCCCTTCAGCTGCGAGATGAAGGTGCAGATGTCCTCGAGCCCCTGCGCGTCGAGCCAGCCCCATTTCACGCCGCGCCGAATGGCGAACAGATCGGCCTTCACCTCGTCGGCGCCGATGAACTGATGGCCGCACTCGTGGGAGTAGATGTAGAGCTTCACCTGGGTGTTCAGCCCGTTGATCTTCTTGGTGTTGAGGATGAGGAAGCCCGGAAAGGCGCCGCCCCAGCTGTCGAAGCTCGGGTTCAGCACCGTCGGCCGCTTGCCGCAATTCACCGACTTGCCGTCGATGGTCAGTTTGCCATGGGCGACGAAGCTGGCCTCGGGGCCGGTCTGCTCGAGATACTCCTCAACGGTCGGGCCGTTGGCCGTCCCGCCCCGGTAAACGAACTCCTGGGCATGGCCGAAGCCGCCGCCGCCAACGCAAAGCAAGAGCGCCAGGGCGAACGAAGCCGCCACACGATAAAGGGTCGGTCCGTTAAGCATGACTCGCAGTCTAAGGGGCGATTGGTATCCGCGCAATTACCGCAACGTGTCGATATCGTCGCGCGCCTCGAGCTCCGCCTTTTTGTTGAAACATTGCTGGAGCTCGGCGCAGCGGGCCTCCGGGTCGGCATGGACCGGGCCGTGACCGGCGATATTGAATGTGGCGCAAATATCCTCGAGCGCCTTGGGCGTCAGCCAGCGCTCGCGCCGGGCGCGGCGCACCGCGTAGCAATCGGCGGCGCTCTCGTTGGGGCCATACAGGATGTGCCCGCACTCGTGATAATAAATCAGCCACTGAACGGGACGGGGCAGGTCCTTCAGCGCCTGCATGTTGAGCATGATCACCGTCGAGGAGACGGCGAAACCCTCGAAATCGCGGATCAGCGTTGCGGTGCGGCCACATGACAGCCGGCGTCCGGCGACCACCAAGCGCCCCGGCGCGACGAGCTTGCTTTGCTCGATGGCGGCGGCAGAGCGCGGCTCCGGACCGGTTGCGGTCAGGGTGAGGCAAAGTGCGAGCCCCATCACCAGATGGGCAGCCGGTCGCATGATGTTTTCCTCTGCTACCCACCCGTCCCGTCCAGTCTGCGGGTGGGGTGGGGCAGCGTCAACCGGCAATTCCCAAGCGAATCGCGCTCAGCCCGCGGTGTCGGATTCGATGCGCGCCATGTCGGCGTCGGACAGGCCGAAGTGATGGCCGATCTCATGCACCAGCACATGGGTGACGATGTCGCCGAGCCTCTCGTCATGCTCGGCCCAATAATCGAGAATCGGGCGGCGATAGAGAAAGATCATCTCCGGCAGGGCCGACGGGTCGAGAACGCTCTGGCGGGTGAGATCGACGCCCTGGTAGAGACCGAGCAGACCGAAGGGGGAATCGATCCCCAGCGAATCGAGAACCTCGTCGGTGGGGAAGTCCTCGACGCGGATCAGAACGTCATTGGTCATGTCGCGGAAGGCCGCGGGCAGCTTCTTGAAGGCCGTGGCCGCAATCGCCTCGAACTCGGCGATGCTCGGCGCGCTGTGCTTGTGCCAGTCGGTCGTCATGACGGTCTGTTTAGCCGAGCACGCTGCCGGCGGGATAGTCCAAATTCGGAAACCCTTGCGCGCCGGCGGGCGTGCTAGACTCAAATCCATGACGAACCGTACGGGCCCGCTCCTGGTTTTTGGCGCCGGTCTCTTGCTTGCCGCGAGCGCGCCGGCGCCTGACGCGACGGCGAAGGATTGCGGCGCCTGGAATAATTGGTGCCGCCCCGCTTGCGGCGATTGGAACGCCTGGTGCGCCGGCCAATCGCTGCCAGACGTGCTGTCGCGCATGCAGCCGAAGAGCTATTTCGCCGATCCGAAATGGGTGGGCGAGACTTACCCCTTCCCGAAGGACCCGGACGCGGCGACCGCGCCGAAGCTGGACCGCAAGGCGAACAAGCGGGCGCGGCGGAAGCAGGCCGAGCGTTAGCCGCGCGGCTTCGCCGCGGTGAGGATCGCCTCGCGCAAGGTGAAGGTGAGACCGTCTTCCGTCTCGCGGGGGCGCAAATAGGCCCGCAAGGGCTCCTGCTGGAGCAGGTCTTTCAGGCGCGCGATCGTCGTGGGCGTGCAGCGCATGCGCTCCACCCAGGGATTGAACGGAATGTCCTGATCCATGACCTCGCTCGCGGTTGGCGTCAGCCCGGCCGCGCGGATGAGGGACTGCCACTCACCAAGGCCGAGCGCGCGGCCATGGCTCGGATCGCGCAGCTTCTCGAAGCTGTTGTAGCGGGCGGCGAGGTCCGCGTCCTCCGGCGAGACATTGTCGACGAGCGCGAAGATGCCGCCGGGGATGAGCACGCGCGCGCCTCGCGCACGAAGCTTTGCGGATCGGGAAAGTGATGGGCCGCGAGCCGGCACGTCACCAAGTGATAGCTGGTATCGGGGAAGGGGAGGTCGCCGGCTTGCGCTTGCGCGGCGACGACGTTGTTCAAGCCCCGCTCCTTGGCGAGCTTCCGCGCCTGTTGCAGCATCTCGGGCGTGATGTCGCTGGCGGTGACCTTGGCCACTTGGGGCGCGAAGGCGAGCGCGGTGTGGCCGGCGCCGGTGGCGATGTCGAGCACGCGCCAGGTTGGCTTGGTCTCGATCAGCTCAACGAGCCGGGCGAGCGACGGGCCGGTGGCGTGCACAGCGGAGGCCGCGTAGTCGGCGGCGGCTTCACCGAATTTCTTCTGAACGAGGGAGCTCATGGCGTTGCACCCTTCCGGCGTGCGTGCGCCTAGTGCATCTCGCGGATGTCGACGAAATGTCCGGCGATGGCCGCGGCGGCGGCCATTTGCGGCGACACCAGATGGGTGCGTCCCAAGCGGCCCTGGCGGCCCTCGAAGTTGCGGTTCGAGGTGGACGCGCACCGCTCGCCCGGCGCCAATTTGTCGGGGTTCATGGCCAGGCACATGGAGCAGCCCGGCTCGCGCCATTCGAAGCCCGCCTCCAGGAAGATCTTGTCGAGACCTTCTTCCTCGGCTTGCGCCTTCACCAGACCCGAGCCCGGCACGATCATGGCGTTCAGGTTCTCGTTGACGTGCTTGCCTTCGACGATCTTCGCCACGGCGCGCAAATCCTCGATGCGGCCATTGGTGCAGGAGCCGATGAAGATGCGGTCGAGCGCGATGTCGGTGATCTTCTCGCCGCCCTTGAGGCCCATATAGTCGAGCGCGCGGATCGCGGCTTTCCGCTTCGACTCGTCGGTGATGTCGCCAGGAACCGGCACGCGGCCGGCGACCGACACCACCTGCTCGGGGCTCGTGCCCCAGGAGACGATGGGCGGCAGCTGCTCGGCATGCAGCACGATCTCTTTGTCGAAATGGGCGTCCGGATCGGAGAACAGTGTCTCCCAATGCGCCTTCGCCAGCTCGAACTGGCCGGCCTTGGGCGCGCGCGGGCGGCCCTTGATGTAGTCGAAGGTCTTCTGGTCGGGCGCGATCAAGCCGGCCCGGGCGCCGCCCTCGATCGACATGTTGCAGATCGTCATTCGCCCTTCCATGGACAGCGCCTCGATCGCCTCGCCGGCATATTCGATGACATGGCCGGTGCCGCCGGCGGTGCCGATCTCGCCGATGATGGCGAGGATGATGTCCTTGGCGGTGACGCCCTCGGGCAGCTTGCCGTCGACGCGCACGCGCATGTTCTTGGCCTTCTGTTGGATCAGCGTCTGGGTGGCGAGCACATGCTCCACCTCCGAGGTGCCGATGCCGTGGGCCAGCGCACCAAAGGCGCCATGGGTCGAGGTGTGGCTGTCGCCGCAGACGATGGTGGTGCCGGGCAGGGTGAAGCCCTGCTCTGGCCCGACCACGTGGACGATGCCCTGACGCTTGTCGCGCTCGTGATAATACTCGACGCCGAAATCCTTGGCGTTCTGAGCCAGCGCGTCGATCTGGATCTTCGACTCCGGATCGTCGATGCCCTTGGAGCGGTCGGTGGTCGGCACGTTATGGTCGACCACGGCCAGCGTCTTCTCCGGGCTGCGCACTTTCCGGCCGGCCATGCGCAGGCCCTCGAAGGCCTGCGGGCTCGTCACCTCATGGACGAGATGCCGGTCGATATAGATGAGGCAGGTGCCGTCGGGCGCCTCATGGACCAGATGCTCGTCCCAGATCTTGTCGTACAGGGTGCGGGGCTTCGCCATTGTCGGTTTCTCAGAATCCCAGATTTCTAAGCGTCAGATAGCGACTGAAGGGGCCTTTGCCAACCGGGCGTCATTCCACGATTTGGGGCCAAGCCCGATAAGAAAGCGTGGATGGCCGGGACAAGCCCGGCATGACGAAAACAGCAGAAGAGGCGGAAATCCGCTATTTCTTCTCGGCTTCGCCTTCGGCCGGGGCCTCGCCTTCGTCACCGGCGGGAACCTCGTCGGCCGTGGTCTCGGCCATCAGAGCCACCGCCTTGGCGACCCAGTCGCCGCTCTCGATGGCGCCGCCGAGGCTCAGCTGATCGTCGATGCCGGCGATCTCGTCGTCGGTGAGATTGGCGATCTGCTCGAACTTAATGAGGCCGAGCTTGTTCAGCTTCTTCTCGATGTCCTCGGTGACGCCGGGAATGAGCTTG
Organism: Methyloceanibacter superfactus; assembly: GCF_001723305.1. Taxonomy (GTDB): domain Bacteria; phylum Pseudomonadota; class Alphaproteobacteria; order Rhizobiales; family Methyloligellaceae; genus Methyloceanibacter; species Methyloceanibacter superfactus. The sequence continues at coordinate 74,075 of NZ_LPWF01000033.1, read as the reverse complement.
AGATCGTCGGGCGCGCCAGCGGGCTTCTTGAAGCCCTTGAGGCCGGACTTCTTCTTGCCGCGGGTGTCCTGGCGCTCCGGAATACGCGCCGACTTGCCGCGGCGGCCACGCAGATAATAGAGTTTGGCGCGGCGGACGCGGCCGTGGCGGATCACATCGATGGAATCGATCAGCGGCGAATGGATCGGGAAGACGCGCTCGACGCCCTCGCCATAGGAAATCTTGCGGACGGTGAAATTCTCGTTGATGCCGCCGCCGGAGCGGCCGATGCACACGCCCTCATAGGCCTGCACGCGGGAACGCTCGCCTTCCACGACCTTGACGTTGACACGGACGGTGTCGCCGGGGCCGAACTGGGGCACGCTGCGCTTGGAGGTGCGCTCGGCGAGCTGCTCTTTCTCGAGTTCCTCGATGATATTCATAGCTGTAACCTTTCACGGGCGCCTGCTCACGGCCTTTGACGGCCATCGGACGAACGCCATTCTTTTTGATTGATCCAGAAATGCGGGGAACGGGCCTAGAGCCCACAACCAGCGAGGGTTTCCTACCCTAGCTTTCCCGGCTTGTCGACGGATTTCGGGTGAAAAACCAGCCCAACTCGCCGTTTACCCTTTGCCCTTGAGGCTGTGGATATAGGCCACGACGTTCCGCAGATCGTCCTGCTCCAGCACGATATTGGGCATGGTGGGGTGGGAGCTTTGCAGCCACACCGAAAGGGCCAGCTCGGTCATGCCCGGGGTGTCGGCCACCTCCTGGAAGGCGGGTGCCTCCATCAGCGGCGACATCATCTCACCCTGCTGGACCGCATGGCAGGCGGCGCAGATCTCGGCCGCATAGGCCTTGCCGGCGGCGATGTCCGCGTCTTGGGCGGTCGCGTCGCCGGAGAGGCCGAACGTCGCAACCGCGGCCAGCACCATCAGGCTCTTCATGCGGGAATCTCCTTGCGTGATCCTTGGCTCCGCTTAGCGCCCGGCGACCCTCAGGGCACTGACTTCGATCAAGATTTCGGCTTGCCGTAGCGCTCCCAAAGGTCGGGACGGCGGGCCTTGGTGATCGCTTCCGCCTGGTCGCGCCGCCATTTGGCGATCTTCTCGTGGTCGCCGGAGAGCAGCACCTCGGGGATGGCGCGGCCTTCCCACTCCCGGGGCCGCGTATAGTGGGGATATTCCAGGAGCCCCGAGGCGAAGCTCTCCTCGGCGAGCGAGACCTCGTTGCCGGCGACGCCCGGCAGCAGGCGCACGCAGGCGTCGATCAACACTTGCGCCGCCAGCTCGCCGCCGGACAGCACATAATCGCCGATGGAGATCTCCTCCACGCCGCGGGCCGCGAGCACGCGCTCGTCCACGCCCTCGAAACGGCCGCAGAGCAGGACGACGCCCGGACCTTCCGCCAGCTCATGGGCGCGAGCTTGTGTCAGCGGCGCGCCGCGCGGCGATAGATAAAGTGTCGGCGTTCCGGGTGCGGCGTCCGCCCGTCCGGCATCGATGGCCAAAGCCGCGATATCGGCGCGCATGACCATGCCGGCGCCGCCGCCGGCCGGGGTGTCGTCCACCGAGCGGTGCTTGTCGGTGGCGAAGGAGCGGATGTCGAAGGTCTCAAGCGCCCAGGTGCCGTCCTCGAGGGCCTTGCCGGCAAGGCTCAAGCCCAAGGGTCCCGGAAACATCTCGGGGTAGAGAGTGAGGACGCGGCCCGCCAGGTCATGATGCGGCTCCTTGATTCGCCACGCGCTCTTCCTTCAGCAGCCAGGTCTCGAGCCGGCCGACGCCCTTCACCTCGATCTCCCCGCGCGCCTCGAACAGGAAGCCGTCTCCCAGGGCGTCGCGCACCGCGCCCGACACCTGGATCTCGCCGGGGAGCCCGTGGGACTCGAGCCGGGAGGCGAGGTTCACCGTCTCGCCCCACACATCGTAGGAGAATTTATCGGCGCCGATGACGCCGGCCATGACGGGGCCGCCGGCGATGCCGATGCGGATCTTGAGCACGACGCCATGGGTCTCCGACAGCCGCGCCACCAGGCCCGGCAGGCCGAGCGCCATGCGCGCCAGGCGATGGACATGGTCGTGTTGCGGCTGGCTGACGCCGGCCACCGCCATATAGCCGTCGCCGATGGTCTTGATCTTCTCCACGCCGTGCGCGGCGGCCAGCCGGTCGAACTCGGTGACGACGTGATCGAGAATGGCGACGGTGCGGGCGGCGCCGAGCTCCTGGGCCAGCGCCGTGAAGCCTACGAGATCGCTGAACAGCACGGAGGCTTGCGGCACGGCGTCGGCGACGCGCTCGCCCGGGCGCGCCTTCAAGCGCTCGGCGATGGCTTCGGGCAAGATGTTGGCGAGCAGGCTGTCGGCTTCGGCGCGGGCACGGTCGGCCATGGTGAAGGCATAGCCGACGATCAGCGCGATGATGGTGAAGGTGGTCGCCGCCGAGGAGACATAGAGATTGTGCAAGAGGAAGGGATCGGCGTCGATGCGCGCGCTCCCCGGCGGATACAAGAACCAGGCGGCGAGATGCAGCGCCAGCCCCACCGCCACCGCGCCCACCACGAGACGGATATGGGCCATGCCGCAAATGGCGAAGGCGACCGCGGCGACCACGATGTAATTCAGTTGGATGCCGGAGTCGCGGCCGAGCTCGCGCACGAAGAAGAACAGCGTCATGTATTCGGCGGCGCAGATCAGCAGCGCCGCGGCCACGTCGCCGAAGCGATGAGCGAGCGGCGCCATCAGCGCCACGGCAACGAGGAGGAAGTTGGCCACGATCAGCGGCCAGTACTCGTCGACGCCGAAGACGGCGAACATGCCCGCATAGCCCAACGAGGAGACGGCGATCATCATGGCCATCACGTTGACGATGGTGAGCCGGCGGCGAATGTTGCGCGCATAGCCCGCGGTGCCCCATTCGGCGAAGCGCACGAACGGACCGAGCCAGGCGAAGAGCGGCGCTTCGCTCGAAGGATGCGTAGTGGCGCTGCCGCGCAGCTCGACGCGCAGCCGCATCAGCATCTCGCCGAGCTTGTTCTGGCCGGTGCCGTTCTCGCCGATGCCCCAGTAATAATCCTTGGGCGCGGCCTCGGCGATCGCCTCATCGCCGGTGCCGAGCAGGAGCGCGCGCAAATCCCGATGCTGCGCGAACTTGGCGCGCAACGCGCGGTCCATGACCGTGTCCTTGATGCGGTCCCAGTCGGGCCTGATCTTCGCTTGGTGTTTGCGCGCGAGCCCTTTGACCGCCGCGGCCTTCGGCATCTGGCGCGCCCGCTCCCGCAACTCGGGGTCGGCGAATTTCTGCGCCTGGTAATAATGCTCGACCGTGGGCCACAGCACGCCGTCCACCTCGATCGGGTAGGGCGCAAAGTTCGAGAACTCGCGGTAGCGGTCCGACTTGGAAAAGAAGCGGATGGTCATGGCGTAGACCTTACTCCGCCAGTTCCTCCGGCGGTACGAGAACGAGGCGGCCGCCCTCGATGTCGACCTCGGGCACCGTCGTCTCAGTGAAGGCAACCAGCAGGTTCTCGCCACCGGCCGCCGATGACACCTCGACGATGTCGCTGGCGCCGAAATTGTGGATGGCGACCACGGTGCCGATCTCGTCGCCTTGCGGGCTCACGGCCTTCAGCCCGACCAGGTCGGCGACGTACCACTCGTCAGCCCCGGGCGCCTCGGCGGCCGGCATCTTGGCGCGGGGCAGATAGAGCTTGGTGCGGGTCAGCGCCTCGGCGGCCTCGCGGGTGGTCACGCCCTTGATGCGGGCGATGACCGCCTTGGGCGTGACGCGGACGCGCTCGATCTCGATCGACCTCGCGCCCGACTCGTCCTCGAGCGGGCCATAGCCGGCGATGTCGGCCGGCGCTTGCGTGTAGGAGCGGAGTCGAACCTCGCCCTTCAGCCCTTGCGCCGCACCGATCTCGCCAACCAGCACCCGGTCTTGCTCGCCCAAGACTACTCGGCCCAAGACTACTCGGCAGCCTTCTCGGCTTCGCCCTCGGCGGGCGCGGCCGCTTCGTCGGCCGCTTCCACGACCGCCTCATCGGCGGCCTCGACGGAAGCCTCTTCCTCGGCGGCGGCAGCAGCGTCCTTGGCGGCGGCGTCTTCGGCGACCTTGGCCTCTTCGGCAGCCTTCTTGGCGTCCTCGGCTTCCTTGACCTTTGCCTCGTCGGCGGCCTTCTTGGCCTCCTCGCGCTCGAGGCGCTTCTTGCCGGGCTTGGCCTTCTCCGGATTATTGCGCGCCTCGCGCTTCATCAAGCCGGCGGCGTCGAAGAAGCGGAGCACGCGGTCGGTCGGCAGCGCGCCGTTGGACAGCCAATGCTTGGCGCGGTCCTGGTCGAAGGTCACGCGCTCTTCGGAGTCGCGCGGCAGCAGCGGGTTGAACGTGCCGATCTTCTCGATGTAGCGGCCGTCGCGGGGGCTGCGCGAGTCGGCGACGACGATGCGGTAGAAGGGCCGCTTCTTGGCGCCGGCACGGGCCAGTCTGATCTTCAGTGACATTGCTTTGGTTCTCCTAGTCGTTCGATCTCAAAAAAAATGGCTCAACGTTTCTTCTTCTGCGGCAGGCCGGGGAGGCCGCGCGGCATCCCGCCGCCGGGCAGTCCCGGCAGGCCGGGCAATCCTCCGGGGAAGCCGCCGGGCGGCAGGCCCGGGAAATTCGCCGGCAGCTCGGCGCCGGCCGGCAGATCGGCGGGCATCTCCGGCGGCGGTCCGCCACCGAACAGCCCGGAAAGCACGCCCCGCTTCTTGCCCATGGCCTTCATCATGTCGGCCATCTGGCGGTGCATCTTCACCAGCTTGTTGATGTCCTGCACGGAGGTGCCGGAGCCCGCCGCCACGCGCTTCTTGCGCGAGGCATTGAGCAGCTTCGGCGTCTTGCGCTCGGCGCGGGTCATCGAGCTGATGATCGCCTGCTGGCGCTTCAGCACGCTGTCGTCGAGATTGGCGGCGTCGATCTGCTTCTTCACCTTGCCGAGGCCGGGGAGCATGCCGAGCACGCCGCCCATGCCGCCGAGCTTCTGCATCTGCGAGAGCTGGTCGGAGAGGTCCTGAAGGTCGAAGGAGCCCTTCTTGACCTTCTTGGCCATCGCCTCGGCCTTGTCGAGCTCGACGGTCTCCATCGCCTTCTCGACGAGGCCGACCACGTCGCCCATGCCGAGAATGCGTCCGGCGATTACGGTCGGGATAAAACTCCTCGAGCGCGTCGAGCTTCTCGCCGACGCGATCAGCTTGATGGGCTTGCCGGAGACGGCGCGCATGGACAGCGCCGCGCCGCCGCGCGCATCGCCGTCGACGCGGGTGAGCACGATGCCGGTCAGCGACACGCGGTCACCGAAGTTCTTGGCGAGATTGACGGCGTCCTGACCGGTCAGCGCATCGGCAACGAGCAGCGTCTCGTGCGGCTGGGCGATCTTCTCGATGGCCGCGGTCTCGGCCATGAGCGCCTCGTCGATGTGGGTGCGGCCGGCGGTGTCGAGCAGCAGCACGTCGTAGCCGCCGAGCTTCGCCGCCTTGATGGCGCGGGCGGTGATCTCGGTCGGGCTCTGGCCTTCGACGATGGGCAGCGTGGCGATCTCGGCCTGCTCGCCGAGAATGCGAAGCTGCTCTTGCGCCGCCGGACGGCGCGTATCGAGCGAGGCCATCAGTACCTTCTGCTTGTCGCGGGTGGTGAGGCGCTTGGCGAGCTTGGCGGTGGTCGTGGTCTTGCCCGAGCCTTGCAGGCCGACCAACATCATGACGACGGGCGGCGTGGCGGCGAGGTCGATGCCTTGCGCATCGGAACCCAGCATGCGCACCAGCTCGTCGTTGACGATCTTGATGACCATCTGGCCCGGCGTGATGGAACGCACCACGTCCTGGCCGAGCGCCTTCTGCTTCACCCGGTCGGTGAATGAGCGCACCACGTCGAGCGCCACGTCGGCCTCGATCAGAGCGCGGCGCACCTCGCGCATGGCCTCGGTCACGTCCGCCTCGCTTAGCGCGCCGCGGCGCGTGAGCTTGTCGAGAATGCCGGAGAGGCGGTCTGAAAGGGTCTCGAACATCAGCCGGCGTAGTCCGCCACATATTTGCGGAAGACCCAGCCCGAGTTGCAGGGGCCGTTATAGGCGGCGGCGCGGGGCCAGGGCGTGCCCACGCCGCAGTCCTGGGTCTCATGGGAGTAGACGACGCCGAGCCACTGGCCGCGCTGATCGCAGATATTGAGCAGGTAGCCGTTATAGACCTTGTCCAGCATGGCGTAGTTGGAGGAGGGGCCGGCGCGCACGGCGAGGAAGCCGTCGCCGCCTTGCGGATCGAGGCCGCGAACCACGCCGACCGTGCCGCAGGCGTCGTAGCCCGGGTTCTGGCCGGCGATGACCGGCACGGCGCTCTGCTGGGCGATGCTCGCCGCCGGCAGGCAGGCAAGGATGAGCGCGGCAAGGATGCCGGCGGGGCGTCGGTCGCGGTCTGTCACCATCGTCTCCTCCTCGAGATGAGGATCGGCAAAGCAAAAACGCACCCGTGGGCGCATCGCGCTGACGGGTGTTGACCCCCCTGGCTAGTCTCCTTGGTGCGCTACCGCGCTTCGCGCTACTTGAGCGCGAGGTGCCAAAGAGGAGACCCCACACAGGGCGGCGGCTCGGATTAGGAGCTGCCTTGAATTTCGGGCGGAATGTCGGCGAGGGGAGCCCTTAAGTCAAGCGCGGATAAAGAGTTCCAGCGTCGCGGCGAGGTCGAGCAGGGTCTCGTCGCCGCCCTCCCAGCCGATGAATGAGAGGCCCACCGGGCAGCCCGAGGCCTTGCCCATGGGAATCGAGATCTGCGGTAGGCCCGCATGGCCGGCAAGGCAGGTGCTTTGCAGGGTCTGCGTGCGGAACTCGGCGAAGGACGCGCCGTCGGGAATATCGCGCTCCGGCGGCAGGGTGGGCGTGGTCGGCAGCACGATGACCGTCCCCGGCTGGACGATCTCCTTGAGGCGCTTCGTGACCTGGCCGCGGACGGCGCGGGCCGATTCCGCCTCGTCGAAGGTGATCCCGGCGGCGATCTCGAACCGCTCCTTGATGCCGGGGCCGAGGTTCACATTGTGGGACTGCACGAAGGGCAGCAGGGTCGACTGGATCTCGAAGCCCTGGGTGGTGGCGAAGGCCTTGCGCCAGGCGACGATGTCCTCGCCGGCAATCTCCATTTGCTCGGGTTTCGGGATCGCGCCCAAGAGCTTGTCAAGCGTATCCCACATGGCTTGGTCGATGCTCGCCTCGGACTCACCCACGATGTCCTGGGCGAGGATCAGCCTGGTGATGGGCGCGGTCACGGATTCCCCTTCGAGCAGCAATTGGCCGAGCTTGCGGGCTAGCTTGGCGTCGCGCGCAAGAAAGCCCACCGTGTCGTAGCTCGGGGCCATGGGGGTGACGCCGCGCGTGTCGATGCGGCCATAGGTCGGGCGCAAGCCAACGAGTCCGCAGAAGGACGCCGGCACGCGGATCGAGCCGCCGGTGTCGGTGCCGAGCGCGAAGTCGCACATGGCGGCGGCCACCGCGGCCGCCGAGCCGCAGGACGAGCCGCCGGTCACATGGTTGCCGGCGCGGACATTGATCGGCTGGCCGTAATGGGCGTTGGTGCCGAGCACGCTGTAGAAGAACTCGTCGCAGACATTGATGCCGATGAGGCTCGCGCCCGCGTCCAGCAGGCGGGCGATGACAGGGGCGGTCTCGGCCGCCGGGGTGGCATGGTGATAGAAGTCCGGATTGCCGTTCGAAACCTTGCGGCCCTTGATGGCGAACAGGTCCTTGACCATGAAGGTGAGGCCGGCAAGCGGGCCTTCGCTCCGTCCCACGATCGGCTCTTCCAGCGTGTGGGGAACGAGGGCGCCGATCGTGTCGTTCTTGGGAACGGCGATGAAGACCATGGGGCTCTCCTTGCCTATGCGAGGATGAAGGAGAACGCCATATAAGTGAAGGCTTCGCAACTTCTCGAGAGCGGCGGGACGGTTTGAACGCTGACAAGACCCAACGCCTGCGCCTGCCCAAGAGTCCCCATTTGCCAAAGACGGTCTGGGCGCTGGGCTTCACGTCGCTGTTCATGGACATCTCCTCGGAGCTGATCCACGGGCTGCTGCCGCTGTTCCTCATGGTCAGCCTGGGCGCGAGCGCCGCGGTGCTCGGCCTGGTGGAGGGCATCGCCGAGGCGACCGCCTCAATTACCCGGGTCTTCTCGGGCTGGCTGTCCGACCGGCTCGGCCGCCGCAAGGCACTCGCCGTGGCGGGCTACGGCCTGGCGGCGATCACCAAGCCGCTGTTTCCGATTGCAAGCTCCGTGTGGCTCGTGGCGGTCGCGCGCTTCCTCGACCGGATCGGCAAGGGCATTCGCGGAGCGCCGCGCGATGCGCTGGTCGCCGACGTGACCGACCCCGCCAATCGGGGCGCCGCGTTCGGCCTGCGCCAATCCCTCGACACGGTCGGCGCGACGGTGGGGCCGGTCTTGGCCATCGGGCTCATGCTCGCCTTCAACGACGACATCCGCACCGTGCTGTGGTTCGCGGTCATCCCGGCGGCCATCGCCGTGGCCATTCTGGTGTTCGGAGTGAAGGAGCCGCCGCCCACGGCGAAGCAGGAGCGGGTGCCGATCAAGGCGGCCGAGATCGCCCGGCTCGGCCGCTTCTACTGGCTCGTGGTGGGCGCCGGCACGGTGTTCACGCTGGCCCGGTTCAGCGAGGCTTCCTGGTGATCCGCGCCCACGACCAGGGGCTGGGGCTCGCCTGGGCGCCGGCGGTGATCGCGCTGATGAGCCTCGTCTATGCGGTCGCCGCCTATCGGCCGGGCGTCTCCAGGACCGGTTCGGGGCGCGACCGCTGCTCGTCGCCGGCCTCGTGGCGCTGATCGCCGCGGATCTCTTGCTGGCGCGCGGCCAGTCGCTCTTCGCCGTCTTCCTTGGCATCGCCCTCTGGGGCCTCCATATGGGGCTCACGCAAGGGGTGCTGTCGGCGCTGGTGGCGCAAGCCGCGCCGTCGCGGCTCCGGGGCACGGCCTTCGGCGTATTCGGCCTCGTCACCGGGCTCGCCGCCCTGGTGGCCAGCGTTCTGGCTGGCGTGCTGTGGGAGACGATCGGCCCGGCCGCGACCTTCTTCGCCGGGGCGGGCTTTGCCGGGCTGTCGCTGATCGCCTTCTTGGCGATCCCGCGCAAGCTCGGCGCGTCCGGGTGACGTAGACTGATGTTTTCCGGGCGCGGTGCTATAGAGGCGTCGGAATTTTGGAGCGGTTGGTCATGGATGCGGGCGCCGCAATTTTCGCAAGATGAACGGGCTCGGCAACGACTTCGTCGTGCTGGACGCCCGCGCGGACGCGCTCGCGCTGGTGCCCGACGCCATCCGCGCCATCGCCGACCGCAAAGAGGGCATCGGCTGCGATCAGCTCGTGGCGCTGGAGCCGTCGACCAAGGCCGATGTGTTCATGCGCATCTGGAACGCCGACGGCGGCGAGGTGGCGGCCTGCGGCAACGCCGCGCGCTGCGTGGCGGCGCTGGTGGCGGCGGAGCAGGGCCGGCCTCAGGTCTCCATCGAGACCGAGGATCAGGTGCTCGGCGCGCTGGTCGGCAGCGACAACCAAGTCACCATCGACATGGGCGTGCCTCGGCTCGCCTGGAACGAAATTCCGCTCGCCGAGCCGTTCCACGACACGCGCCGCATCGAGCTCCAGGCCGGGCCCATCGATGCCCCGGTGATGCATTCGCCGGCCGTGGTCAATGTGGGCAACCCGCATGCGCTGTTCTTCGTGGACGACGTCGAGGCGATCGACCTCGGCCGGATCGGGTCGATGCTGGAGCATCACCCGCTGTTTCCCGAGCGCGCCAATATCTCGCTGGTGCAGGTGCTGTCGCCCGGACATCTCAAGATCCGCACCTGGGAGCGCGGCGCCGGGCTGACGCGCGCCTGCGGCACCGCGGCCTGCGCCTCCGCCGTGGCGGCTATCCGGCGCGAGCTCACCGGCCGCAAGGTCAAAGTGAGCCTCCCAGGTGGCGACCTCGTCATCGAATGGCGCGAGGCGGACGGCCATGTGCTGATGACCGGGCCTTATGCGCTCGACTTCGAGGGCACCTTGCCCGAAGGCCTGCTTGCGGGCGCAGGGGTCTGACTCCTTTCAGCAATTCGTGTTAGAAGCCGCCTTATGTCGGATATCGAGATCATCACCTTCGGTTGCAGGCTCAACGCCTACGAGTCCGAGGTCATGCGCGAGCATGCGAAGGCCGCCGGCGTCGGCGACGCGGTGATCGTCAACACCTGCGCGGTGACGGCGGAAGCCGTGCGCCAGGCGCGCCAAGCGATCCGCAAGGCGCGGCGCGACGCGCCGGGCGCAAGATCGGTGGTGACGGGCTGCGCGGCGCAGATCGATCCCGACCGCTTCGCCGCCATGGACGAGGTCGACCGCGTCATCGGCAATCAAGAGAAGATGCAAGCCCGGACCTTCCAAGGGCTTTGTGTCGAAGACACCGAGAAGGTCGCGGTCAACGACATCATGTCGGTGACGGAGACCGCCGGTCATCTCATCGAGGGCTTCGGCAATCGCGCGCGGGCCTATGTGCAGATCCAGAACGGCTGCGACCATCGCTGCACCTTCTGCATCATCCCGTTCGGGCGGGGCAACTCGCGCTCGGTGCCGGCGGGCGAGGTGGTGGCGCAAGTCCGGCGCCTCGTGGAGAACGGCTACGCCGAGATCGTGCTGACCGGCGTCGACATGACGGCCTATGGCGCGGACCTGCCCGGCGACATGACGCTCGGCAAGCTCGTCCGCTCCGTGCTCAAGCTCGTGCCGGAGCTGCCCCGCTTGCGCATTTCCTCCATCGATTCCGTCGAGGCCGACCCGGCGCTGATCGCCGCGATCGCCGAGGAAGAGCGGCTGATGCCGCATCTGCATTTGTCGCTACAGGCGGGCGACGATCTCACCTTGAAGCGCATGAAGCGGCGCCATGCCCGCGCCGACTCGGTCGCATTCTGCGAAGCCATGCGCAAGGCGCGTCCCGACATGGTGTTCGCGGCCGACATCATCGCCGGCTTCCCCACCGAGACCGAGGCGATGTTCGCGAACTCGCTGTCGCTGGTGGACGATTGCGGCCTCACCTTCCTGCATGTGTTCCCCTTCTCGGCGCGCGAGGGCACGCCCGCCGCGCGGATGCCGCAGGTGAACGGCGCAGTGGTGACGCGCCGCGCCGCCGACCTGCGCGCCAAGGGCGTCGCCGCACTGAAGAACCATCTCGAAGGCGCGCGCGGCCGGCGTATCCAGGTGCTCATGGAGAACGAGGCCCATGGCCGCTCGGCGGACTTCACGCCGGTCAAGCTCGAGACTTGCGCGGAAGCCGGCGCCCTGATTGACGCGGTGGTCTCCGGCGACGACGGCGCGGCGCTGCTGGCGGAGACGGCATCGTGAGCGAGAAGATCGCGCCGCCCGAGTCCAAGCGGAGCTGGTTCGCGCAGCTCAAAGCCGGCCTCTCCCGTACGTCGAACTCGCTCACGGAAAATATCGCCGGCGTGCTCACCAAGCGGAAGCTCGACGAGGAAACGCTCGACGAGCTGGAGGAGGTGCTGCTCAGGGCCGATCTCGGCATGGCCATGGCAGACCATGTGCGTGAAGCAATCTCCAAAGGCCGCTACGACAAAGGACTGACGGCGGAGGACGTGCGCAGCGTCTTGGCCACCGAGGTGGCGCGCGTGCTGGAGCCGGTGGCGCAAGCCTTCACGCTCGAGGCGAGCGCTAAGCCCCACGTGATCCTCGTCGTCGGCGTCAACGGCACCGGCAAGACCACCACCATCGGCAAGCTGGCGCACCAGTTCGATAACGACGGCAAGCGGGTCATGCTCGCCGCCGCCGATACGTTCCGCGCCGCGGCCATCGATCAGCTCAAGATCTGGGGCGGCCGCGTCGGCGCCGAGGTGGTCGCCAAGGATGTGGGGGCCGATCCCGCCGGCGTCGCCTATGAGGCGCTGGAGCGCGCCAAAGCCGAAGGGCGCGACGTGCTGCTTATCGACACGGCCGGGCGGCTACAGAACAAGGGCGACCTCATGGACGAGCTCGCCAAGATCGTGCGCGTGTTGAAGAAGCTCGACGCGAATGCGCCGCACAGCGTCGTGCTGGTGCTCGACGCCACCACCGGGCAGAACGCGATCAATCAGGTGCAGATTTTCCAGGAGATCGCCGGGGTGACTAACCTGGTCGTGACCAAGCTCGACGGCACCGCGCGGGGCGGCATTCTCGTGGCTATCGCCGAACGCTTCGGGCTACCCATCAACGCCATCGGCATCGGCGAAGGTATCGAGGATTTCGAGCCGTTCGATGCCCATGATTTCGCCCGGGCCATCGCCGGGGCAGGACGTGAAAATGAAGCCGCAGCCTGAGACGGAGCCGCCGGCCAATATGGCTGCCGGCGATAAGATGACCGCGGACAACAAGCCGGTCGAGCCGGCGCAGTCCGTCGTCGCCAAGCTCATCATCGAAATCGGGCCGCTGCTCGTCTTCTTCGGAACGAATGCCGCCGCCGGGATCTATGCCGGCACCGCCGCCTTCATGGTGGCGACCGTGCTATCCCTCGGCTTCGCTTGGTGGCGCTATCACAAAGTGCCGGTGATGCCGCTGGTCAGCGCGGTGATCGTGCTCGCCTTCGGGGGGCTCACGCTCTATCTGCACGACGACACCTTCATCAAGCTCAAGCCGACCATCGTCTACACGATGTTCGCGGTGCTGCTCCTAGGTGGCCTGCTCATGCGCAAGCCCGTGCTCGAGCTGCTGTTCGGCCCGGTGTTCAACCTCACCGACGAAGGCTGGCGCAAGCTGACCGTACGCTGGGCTGTGTTCTTCTTGGCCATGGCGGTGCTCAACGAGTTCGTGTGGCGGAACTTCTCGACCGACACCTGGGTCAGCTTCAAAGCGTTCGGCTTCCTACCGATTACCTTCCTGTTCGCCATGGCTCAGGTCCCATTGATGCAACGCTATGGTCTCTCCGAAGATGAGGCCCCCAAGTAGCAGGCTTGTCTGCTTAAGGTTATCGCCAATCATTCCCCGATCGTCTGCTTGTATGCGGAACGGCTCCCTCCGATATGACACCTCGACCCGTTGGTCATGTCGAGTAATGCCGCGCGAGGACAATCTTTCAACCAGTCGTTTGCTGATTGCGATTTCCGGTTGTAAAAGAAATGCCCGCAAGGCCCGAAAACGCTAGGCAGTTCAGTTCGCCTACACGCTTTGCGTGAGATTGGCAGCGTGCGGATGATGGTTAAGGCTGGAAATCCTCTCAATCGCTCGGCAGCGCATCTGCTGCATCGGGCGGGGCAGCGTGCCGCCGACATCTTCGCGGATGAAGCCGGGGCCAACGCGTTGACGCCCCGGCAGTATGCCGTGCTGCTGGTGGTGTCCAACGAGGAGGGTCTGACGCAGACCCAACTCGTCGACCGGACCGGCATCGACCGGTCGACGCTGGCCGACATCGTCGCGCGGTTGCTCAGCCGCGGCTTGATTCAGCGCCGCCGCGCCAAGGACGACGGCAGAGCCTATGCCGTCAGGCTGAGCGCCCAGGGCGCCAAGGCGTTGCGTGACGCGCAGCCGAGCGCCGCCGCCGCAGACTCGCGGCTTCTGGCCAATCTGCCGCCGGCCAAGCGTCAAGATTTTCTCGAAACTCTCATTCTGATCGCCGACGCCGACGACGAGTAGTCGCCGTTTCGCGAGCGCGGTCAGCCGTCACTCGGCCGGCGTCTCCGCCGGCGGCTGCATGAGCGGCAGGATCTTCTCGTTGATCGCCTGCTCGGTGAGCGGTCCCACATGGCGATAGGCGATCTTGCCGTCGCCGGAGATCACATAGGTCTCCGGCACGCCATAGACGCCGAAATCGATCGCCACCCGGCCGGACGCATCGGTGCCGACACGGTCGAAGGGATTGCCGTAGCGGCCGAGGAAGCGCCGGGCCGAGGCGGGGTCGTCCTTGTAGTTGATGCCGTAGAGGCGGACATCGGTGTCGTTGGCGAGCGCCATGAGCATCGGATGCTCTTGCAGGCACGGCACGCACCAAGACGCGAACACGTTGACGATGGTGGGCTTGCCGCCGGCGAGATCGGCCGCGCCAAAACTCTGCACGGGCACGCCGCCGTCCGCCTTCAGCCCGTCGAGCGGCAGCAGCGTGAAATCGGGCACCGGCTTGCCGAGCATCGCCGAGGGCAGCTTGGACGGATCGCCGGTCTGCAGCGCATAGAAGAACAGCCCGGCAAGTCCGGCGAACACGAGAAAGGGCAGCGCGACGGCCCAGCTGCTGCGCTTGCGCGGTGGCGTCGGCTCGGCCGCGTGTTGCGGGAGCGCCGTTTTCGCGGCCGGACCCTTCGCCGCCGGCGTCTTAGCCGCCGCTGCTTTTGCGGCCTTCTTGGCAGGCGCCTTCTTTGCAGGCGTTTTCTTGGCGGGCGACTTCTTGGCCGTCATGAGCGGGGCTTCCGGGTGCGCGGCGCCTTCGCTTTGGCCGCCGTCTTGCGCTTGGCCGCCGTCTTAGTTGCGGTCTTGGCCGCCGGCTTGCGCTTCGATGCCGGCTTTTTGGCCGTGGCCTCGGCGGGATCTGTCTCGATCGTCTCGCCGCCGGGCGGCGCCGTCATCGATGGCGTGGTCTTCGGCGTTACGGTCTTCGCTGCTTTGGGCGGCGTCGCCGAGCGCCGCCGGATGCCCCGGCGCTCGAGATCGGCGAGCTTGCGCCGTTGGGTGCGGTCGTCGGCAAGGGTCGTGACCACCAGCACGGCGACGGCGATGGCGGTCACGCCATAGGCGGCGAGGATGAAGCTTGCGTGCGGGCCGAGATCAAGCATGGGTTCGCTTTAGGCTTCGGCCAGCGCGGCGCGCTCGACTTGGGTTTGCTGAAGCGCGCGCACGCGGCGGCGCAGGATCTCGGCGCGCATGGCCATGAGATGCAGCAGCACGAACAGCGCGGTGAAGCCCGCCGCCATGACGAAGAGCGGCGTGAGCAGCGCGGGGTCGATGGTTGGGCCGCCGGTGCGAAACACGCTCGCCGGCTGATGCAGGGTGTTCCACCAATCGACCGAGAATTTGATGATCGGGATGTTGATGGCGCCGACCAAAGCCAAGATGGCGGCGGCGCGCCCGGCGCGGCCCAATTCGTCGATGGATTGCCACAGGGCGATCAGCCCGAGATAGAGCAGGAACAGCACCAGCATGGAGGTGAGCCGCGCGTCCCACACCCAATAGGTTCCCCACATGGGCTTGCCCCACAGCGAGCCGGTGACGAGGGCGACGAAGGTGAAGGTGGCGCCGATGGGGGCCGCGGTCTTGGCGGCGACATCGGCCAAGGGATGCCGCCAGATCAGCGTGCCCAACGCGGCGATGGCGATCACCGTGTAGCCGAACATGGCGAGCCAGGCGGCGGGCACGTGGATGAACATGATGCGCACGGTCTCGCCCTGCTGATAGTCGGGCGGGGCCACGAAGAACGAAAGATACAAGCCCGTGCCGAGCAGGATGACCACGAGTGCCGACAGCCAGGGCAGGACCTTGTCCACCAGGCCGAGAAAGCGCGTGGGGTTGGCGAGGCTGATCATGGGGCTGATCTAGTGGCTTTGGCGGGGAAGCGCAAATGAGGCCTATCGCAGCGCGTTGCGGATCGCGGCCGCAGAGGCCAGCGGCGCGAGCACCATGCTGGCGAGGCTGAGCGCGCAGAGAATAAGGAAGGGCGGCCACAAAGAGTTGGGCCCGGTGACGTAGGGCGTGACGGCCGAGACGCCGAAAATCAGCACCGGCACATAGAGCGGCACCACGAGCAATGCGAGAAGGAGCCCGCTGCGGCGAAGCCCGAGCGTCAGGCTCGCGCCGATGCCGGCGAGGAAGCTCACGGCCGGCGTGCCGGCCAGCATGGCGAGCATCAGCGACGGCACCGAGCCCATGGGCAGATTGAGCAGCAGGGCGAGAAGGGGCGCGATCAGCACCAGGGGGATGCCGGTGGCGAGCCAATGGGCGAGGCATTTCACGCCGGCGACGACGGAGAGCGGCAGCGGCCCGGCGGCGAGCACGTCGAGCGTGCCGTCCTCATAGTCGTTGTCGAAGATGCGGCCGGCGGAGAGGAGCCCGGCGAGCAGAAGCCCGACCCATAGAATGCCCGGCGCGATGCGGCCGAGCAGGTTGAGGTCGGGGCCGAGCCCGAGCGGGGTGATGACGATGACGACGAGATAGAAGCCGAGCGCCACGCCGACGGCGCCGCCTTCGCGCCAGGCGAGCTTCACGTCGCGCGCGAGAAGGGCGAGGGCCGCGTTCATGCGGCGCGCTCCAGGCCGAGATCGAGGGTGTGGGTGAACTTGGTCTCGAGCGGCACATGGGTCGACACCACGGCGATGCCGCCGGCCTTTAAGTGATCGCGCATCGCGCCGTCCAGCTTCTTCACCGAGGCCACGTCGAGCGACACGGACGGTTCGTCCAGCAGCCACAGGGGCCTGGGTGCGGCAAACAGGCGCGACAGGGCAAGTTTCCGCTTCTGTCCCGCCGACAACAGCCCTGCCGGAAGTCGGCCAAGCTCTCCAAGGCCGAAGGCGGCGAGCGCGCCGGCAAGGTGGTCAGCAGGATCGCCTTGGCCTTCGGCCAGGAAATCCGCCCAGAAGGCGAGATTCTCGCGCACGGTGAACGCGGTCTTGGCTGCGTTCAGATGGCCGACATAGTGGCTCAGCTCGGCAATCGGCGTATCGGCATCCGCGCCGTCGGTGACGAGACGGCCGCCCGCCAGCGGCAAAAGCCCGGCGAGCTGGCGCAGCAGGCTCGTCTTGCCGGCGCCGTTCGGGCCGCTGACCAGCAGCGCCTGGCCCGGCTCCACGGCAAAGTCCAAATTCCGGAACAGGGTCCGGCCGCCCCGCTCGCAGGCGATGTCTTGGGCGCTGAGGCTGAGCTTAAAGGGCGTTTGCATGGATTCTGTGCAGATTTCCGGCGAAGCGCGGGTTGCGGAGGCGGGCTACGGGTCTCTTCGCGTCATTGTCTCGTTGCCGCAAGGGCTTTTATAGTGGCCCCAAGAGCGCGTATCCAAAAGCCAAGGACGCCCCGGCGCGAGATGGCGAAAGCCCCTCGCGGCGGATTGGCCGTACCTTTGCATGCTCATTTGCTGGGACCCGCCCGTTTCAGGGCTTCGAAGGAGACTTCATTGACATCGGTGGTTTCGACCTCGCTCGACAGTTTCAAGTGCCGGCGGACGCTGCACGTGGGCAAGCGCGCTTACGATTATTTCGATCTCAAAGAGGCGGAGGCCGCGGGGCTCGACGGCATCAGCCGGCTGCCGTTCTCGCTGAAAGTGCTGCTGGAGAATCTCCTGCGCCATGAGACGGACGGACGGTGACTGCCGACGATATCCGCGCGGTCGCCGATTGGCTGAAAGAGAAGCGCAGCGACCGCGAGATCGCCTTCCGCCCGGCGCGCGTCTTGATGCAGGATTTCACCGGCGTGCCGGCCGTGGTCGATCTCGCCGCCATGCGCGATGCGGTCACCAAGCTCGGCGGCGACCCGCACAAGATCAATCCGCTGGCGCCGGTCGATCTCGTCATCGACCATTCCGTCATGGTCGACGCGTTCGGCTCGGGCGCCGCGTTCCAGTTCAATGTCGACAAGGAATATGAGCGCAATAACGAGCGCTACGCCTTTCTGCGCTGGGGGGCGGGCGCCTTCGACAATTTCCGCGTGGTGCCGCCGGGAACCGGCATCTGCCATCAGGTCAATCTGGAATATCTGGCGCAGACCGTGTGGACCAAGAACGAGGACGGCGACACGAAGCTCGCCTTCCCCGACACGCTGGTGGGCACGGATAGCCACACCACCATGGTCAACGGGCTGTCGGTGCTCGGCTGGGGCGTGGGTGGCATCGAGGCGGAAGCCGCCATGCTCGGTCAGCCGATCTCCATGCTGGTCCCCGAAGTGGTGGGCTTCCGCATGACCGGGCGCTTGCGCGAAGGTGTCACCGCCACCGATCTCGTGCTGACGGTGACGGAGATGCTGCGGCGCGCCGGCGTGGTCGGCAAGTTCGTGGAGTTCTTCGGCACCGGTCTCGATCATCTGCCGCTCGAGGACCGCGCCACCATCGCCAACATGGCGCCGGAATATGGCGCGACCTGCGGCTTCTTCCCCGTGGACAAGGAGACGTTGGCTTATCTCGAGGCCACGGCACGGAAGGACTCGCGCATCGCTCTGGTCGAAGCCTATGCCAAGGCGCAAGGGCTTTACCGCAAGGACGACACGCCGGACCCCGAGTTCACCGACACGCTGTCGCTCGATCTCGGCGACGTGGTGCCGTCGATCGCCGGACCGAAGCGGCCGCAGGACCGCGTGCCGCTGGACAAGGCCGCGCCGGCCTTCGCCGAGGTGCTCGACAAGGAGTACGGCAAGGGCGGCGAGATCGGCAAGCGCGTGCCGGTCAAGGACAAGAATTTCGATCTCGGCCATGGCGACGTGGTCATCGCCGCCATCACGTCCTGCACCAACACGTCGAATCCTTACGTGATGGTCGGTGCCGGTGTGCTCGCGCGCAACGCCGTCGAGAAGGGCTTGAGCGTCAAGCCGTGGGTCAAGACCTCGCTCGCGCCGGGCTCGCAGGTGGTCACCGACTATCTTGAGAAGGCCGGCTTGCAAGAGGATCTCGACAAGCTCGGCTTTAATCTCGTCGGCTATGGCTGCACCACCTGCATCGGCAACTCCGGACCGCTGCCGGAGGCGATCTCGCAGACCATCCACGAGAACGGCTTGGCGGTCGCCTCGGTGCTGTCGGGCAACCGCAACTTCGAAGGCCGGGTCAATCACGACGTGAAGGCTAATTATCTCGCCTCGCCGCCGCTGGTGGTGGCTTACGCGCTCGCCGGCTCCGTACTGGTGGATCTCGCCACCGAGCCGCTCGGTACCGACGCCAATGGCAAGCCCGTCTATCTCAAGGACATCTGGCCGACGACGAAAGAGGTGGCCAAGCTCGTGCGCAAGGCGGTGAAGAAGTCGATGTTCAAGGAGCGCTATGGCGACGTGTTCCGGGGCGATCCGGAATGGCAGGCGATCGAGGTCGCGGGCGGGCTCACCTATACGTGGGACACCAAGTCGACCTATGTGCAGGAGCCGCCTTATTTCGCCGGCATGACGGCTGCGCCCGACGCGGTGACCGATGTGGAGAACGCCCGCATCCTCGGCCTGTTCGGCGATTCGATCACCACCGACCACATCTCGCCGGCCGGCGCCATCAAGCAGGACAGTCCGGCGGGCCGTTACCTCACCGAGCATGGGGTGGCCGCGCACGACTTCAATTCCTACGGCTCGCGGCGCGGCAATCACGAGGTGATGATGCGCGGCACCTTCGCCAACACGCGCATCAAGAACCAGATGGTGCCGGGGGTCGAGGGCGGCGTGACGGTGCACTACCCCTCAGGCGAGCGCTTGGCGATCTACGACGCGGCCATGCGCTACGGGATGGAAGGCGTGCCGCTCGTGGTATTCGCCGGCAAGGAATACGGAACGGGCTCGTCACGCGACTGGGCGGCCAAGGGCACGCGCTTGCTCGGCGTGCGCGCGGTGGTGGCGCAGAGCTTCGAGCGCATTCATCGCTCCAACCTGATCGGCATGGGCGTGCTGCCGCTCGTCTTCGCCGAGGGCATGTCGTGGGAGACGCTCGGCCTCAAGGGCGACGAGACGGTGTCGTTGCGCGGCTTGACCGACATCAAGCCCGGGCAATGGCTGGAGGCGGATATCACTTATGCCGGCGGCGAGACGCGGGCGGTGCCGCTGCAAGTGCGGATCGACACGTTCGATGAGCTCGACTATTTCCGGAATGGCGGGATTCTCCATTACGTGCTGCGATCGCTCGCCCGCGATGCCGCGTAGGTCACTGAGTTGTGACCCCAGTTGAGCCGTTTTTCCCGGAAATCTCGGACTAATTCCGGCATTCTAACTGGCATGAGGTCAGTCTTCTTTCTTGCCGCGGGCGTGGGCGCCGTCGCTCTTGTCGGCCTGACGGCGCCGAGCCAAGCCGAGCCCTCCGGGGCCGGCACCGTGACTCTGCTCGAACTGTTCACGAGCCAAGGCTGCTCGTCTTGTCCGCCAGCGGACAAGCTTCTCGCCGAGTACGGCGGCAAGGAAGACGTGATCACGCTCTCTTTCTCGGTCGACTATTGGAATTATCTCGGTTGGCACGACACGCTGTCGAGCCCCGAGAACAGCGAGCGCCAGCGCGACTACGCGCTCGCCCGCGGCGACGGCCGCGTGTACACGCCGCAAGTCGTGGTCGACGGCATCATGCATGTGAACGGCAGCAGCGAGGCGGCGATCGAAATGGCGATCCGCAAGGCCACGGGTCGGCTCAAGGACGTGAGAGTGCCGGTGTCGATGCACGCCGAGGGCAACAGCCTGGTGGTCGAGATCGGCGCGGCGCCCAAGACCTCGGACATGCGCGAGGCGACCGTGTGGCTCGCCGTCGCCAAGGACGAGGAAACCGTCGCCATCACCCGCGGCGAAAATCGCGGCAAGAAGATCACCTATACCCATCCGGTGCGCGAGCTCACGCCCATCGGCATGTGGGCCGGCGAGAAGATGACTCTGCGATTGCCGCTGAAGGATCTGCAGACCATCGGCGGCGATTGCCTGGTGGCGCTGGTGCAGGTGGAGGGCGCGGGGCCGGTGCTCGGCGCGGCCGCCTATGAGCGCAAATAGGCGCTCGAGTTCACGTCCCGCGCGGCAGGATCTCTCGCGAAAAAACAAAAGGGCCGGCTTTCGCCGGCCCTTTTTCGTGGCCTCATGGAGAGTGGCCCGGTCCGAGAGAAGACCCCGGGGGGGGCTGGGGGGCTGAGATTCCGAAGCCTCTCTAGTTGGACCGGGCCGAGAGGCAACATGCATAATCATAGCGAGTTTTGGGGTCTTCCAAGGGCTGAACTTAGGCGGAACTGTGACTTATGTTTCGTTATGTTACAGTTCGTGTGATGGCCTTGTACCGCTTGAATTCCTTGGCCTGCGCGGTCATCATGAAGGTTCCGTTACAGGAGGCGCGCGTTGAGCGATACGGAACCGATAGTCTTGCCGCTGGCCCGCAAGGCTGGCGGCGATCTTACCCCTTCCGAGGGGGCCCGGCGCGCGGACATCTCCTTTAACCGCCAGGAACTCAGCCAAATCCTGAATGTCTACGGCCGCAAGGTGGCGAGCGGCGAATGGCGCGACTACGCCATCGACACGCTGAAAGAGAAGGCCGTGTTCTCGGTGTTCCGGCGGTCGTCCGAATGCCCCCTCTACCGCATCGAGAAGGCGCCCAAGCTGGCGCGGCGCCAGGGCGCCTATAGCGTGATCGCGGCGACGGGGCTCATCCTCAAGCGTGGCCACGACCTCGCCCGCCGTGTGCGCGCGCTCGATAAGGGCTTGCGGCTCGTCGAGGCTTGAAGACCCCCAGAAAATGGAGAAGCCCCGGGAGACGGGGGGGACTCGGGGCTTCTCCGGGTTCCTTATGGGGGGAACCTGTGATGGGGAGGGAAGCCCATCACCGCAAGCAAGTGGGCGCTGGGGGGCCGTTTTTCAACCGCATCCCCTTGCGGCTTGGCGGCATCATTAAAAAGGCCCCAACGCGGACGCTGGGGCCTTTTTTGGTTCGCTTGCCGGCTCGGCTCTAGCGGCGGTCGCCGAAGAGCTGGAGCAGCATCATGAACAGGTTGATGAAGTCGAGATAGAGCCTGAGCGCGCCCATGACAGCCTTGCGGCCGGAGACTGAGCCGTCGTCGTTGACGGAATACATCTCCTTGATCTGCTGGGTGTCGTAGGCGGTCAGCCCGGCGAACACCAAGACGCCGATCACCGACACCGCGAATTGCAGGGCGGTCGAGCCGATGAACAGGTTCACCAGCGAGGCGATGATGATGCCGATCAGGCCCATGAACAGGAAGGAACCCCAACCGGAGAGGTCCTTGCTGGTGGTGTAGCCCCACAGGCTCAGCGCGCCGAAGGAGGCGGCGGTGATGAAGAACACCCGGGCGATGCTCTCCCCGGCATAGACCAGGAAGATCGAGGAGATCGATGCGCCCATGAGCGCGGAGAACAGCCAGAAGGTGATCTGGGCCGTGCTCAAGCTCATGGAGTTGATGCGCGCCGAGATGAAGAACACCAAGGCGAGCGGCGCGAAGATCACCACCCATTTGAAGGCGCTGGCAAACATGAAGTTGCCGAACGGGGTCAGGCCCGTCACGGCGCCGTCGGTCCCGGTCACCACGGACATGGCGTAGATCGCATAGGCGACGACGCCGGTGATGGCGACGCCGGAGGCCATGTAGTTGTAGACGCGGAGCATGTAGGCGCGCAGGCCCTGGTCGATGGCACCTGCTTCGGCGCGACCGGCGGCCGCGCCCTGCCCATAACGTCTGTCGAGTTCCGCCATATAAGAGAATCCCTTGCTGAACGGTTGGTCAGAAAGCCAATTTGGCTATGAATATGGTGGCTTAAGGCTAGCGGCGCAAGGTGAAGACACTGTGTCCGCGCGGGCCGGAAACGCCTTATTCGGCCCGGAGATAAGGGGCCGCCTTGACCGAAAGCACCCGCCAGGTGGTGATGGCGCCGACCGCCAGGACCAGCGCCAGCGCCAGCAGCACGGTCTGAAGCGCGGCCCAGGGCGCGAAGACTAATTTGATGTCGAAGGCGAAGACGCACAGCGCATAGGCCGTGATCGTGGCGATCAGCAGGGCCAGCAAGGCGGTGGCGAGCCCGAGGGTGCCGAATTCCAAGAGCTCGGCGCGGATGATGCGGCCGCGCGTGGCACCCAGCGTCTTGTAGAGCACGGTCAGATATTTCCGCTGCTGCTGGCCGGCGGACACGGCGCCCGCAAGCACCGCGGCGCCGATCAGGAGCGTGACGCCGGCCGTGGCGGTGATGGCGGTCATCAGCTTGGCGAGCAGCGCCTTGGCCGCGTCGATGATGTCGCCGATCTTGATGGCGGTGACGAGGGGGAAGCGCTCGGCCAGCGATTGGATGATCTTGGCTTCCGTGGCGGGATCGGTGCCCTTGGGCAGCTCGAGCGTGGTGACGAGGCGATGCGGCGCGCCTTCCAGCGTGCTGGGCGAGAACACCATGACGAAATTGATGGCGAGCGACTCCCAGTCGATCTTGCGCAAGCTCGCGATCTTCGCCTTCACGTTGCGGCCGAGGATGTTGACCGTGATCTCGTCGCCGAGCTTCAGCCCGAGACCCTCGGCGAGCTCGCCGTCGAACGACACGAGCGGCGGGCCGTCATAGCCCTTGGGCCACCATTCGCCTTCCTCGATGGTCGAGGCGCCGGGCACGGCGCGGTATAGGTGAGGCCGCGGTCGCCGGCGAGCACCCAGCGGGCGTCGGGCTTGACCTCGACCTTGTCCACCGAGACGCCGTTGAGCTCGATGATGCGGCCGCGCAGCATCGGTGCGTCGTCGAGCTTGGCGGTGGGCTCGATGGCCTTGGCGGTGTCCTGGAAGGTCTTGAGATCGTCCGGCTCGACGTCGAGGAAGTAATAGGCGGGCGCGTCGACCTCCACATGGCTCTCGATCTCGGTGAGCAGCGAGGTGTGGATCAAGGCCACGGCGATGAGGAGGCCGAGGCCCAAGCCCAGCGACACGGCGATGGAGCGGGCGAGCGAGCCGGGTCCGCCGATGCTGGCCAAGGCCAGGCCCCAAGCGGGCGGCTTGGTGCGGCGGAAGCGGGCGGCAAGCCGCTGCACGATCACGCCGAAGCCGAGCAGCAGGCCGAAGGCGACGACGATGCCGGCGGAGATGGCCGCGGTGACGATGCGTTCCTCCGACGCGGCGATGGCGAGCGCGAAGAGGGCGAGGCCGGCCGCGGCGGAGCCGATGGCGAAGGGCAGGGCGGAGCGCTCGCTCTCCTCGGTGAGATGGGCGCGCATGAGCACGGCGGGCGAGATGCGGCTGGCGCGGCCCAGCGGCCACAGCACGAACAGCACCATGGTGAGGAGACCGGCCAGCGCCGCCACGAGCAGCGGAATGGGATGCGGCTCGACGGCGAGCGCGATGGGCAGCGCGTCGGCATAGCGGGCGGCGATGGCCGCGGGCGCCAGCGCCCCGAGCACGAGCCCGATGGTGATGCCGATGAGGGCCAGCAGCAGCGCCTGGATCAGATAGACGTTGAGAACCAGCCGGCTCGAGGCGCCGAGACATTTGAAGGTGGCGATGATGTCGCGCTTCTTCGCCATATAGCTTTGAATGGCGTTGCCGACGCCGATGCCGCCGAGCAGTAGCGCGGTCAGCCCGACGAAGTTGATGAACTGGGTGAAGCGCTCGGCATCGCGGCGGAGCGACGGCGCCGGATCGGTCCAGTCATGGATGGCGAAGCCGGCCTGCGGAAACTCGGTCTCGATGCCCTTGCGCGCGGCGGTCAGCGCCTCGCGGTCGATGGCGATCGCCTCGGGCATCTTCACGCGATACGTCCAGCGGATCAGGCTGCCGGGTTGCACCAGACCCGTTCGCTCGAGGGTGTCGCGCGACATCAGCAGCTTCGGACCGTAGGACAGCCGGTCGGCGAGGCGGTCGGGCTGGTCGCCGAGAATGCCGCCGATCTTGACGGTGGCCTCGCCGATCTTGAGCGGATCGCCGACCTTCAAGCCGAGCCGGTCGAGCAACACGCGCTGGGCGACCACGACCCCCGATTCACGCCAGAGCGGTCCGGCATCCTTCGGCTCCAGCACGGCGACATCGCCGTAGAGCGGGTAGGGGTCGTCGACCGCCTTCACCTCGACCAAGGCGCTCTTGCCGTCCTCGGCGCGGGCCATGGCGCGGAAGCTCGCCGAGCCGCTGATCTCGCCGAGCTTCTCCAGCGCCGCGGTCTCTTCCGGATTGGTCTGGCGGTGGATCAGCTCGAACGAGAGATCGCCGCCGATCAGCAGCCGTCCCTGGTTTGCCAGCGCCTTGTCGAAGGCCGCGGCCAGCGAGCCGATCGCGGCGACGGCGGCGACGCCGAGGGCGATGCACAGCACGAAGACGGCAAGTCCGCTCGCGCGGCGCGCAACTCGCGCAGTGCGATGCTCAACGCCAGCGGCAGCCGCGCGCGGGGCGTGGCAGCGTCAGCCGTTGTCACGGCCGCCGTCACGTGGCGCGCGCGCGGCGTTTGGCGCCGCCACTGACGATGCGCCCGTCGGCGACGTTGACGGTGCGGTCGCAGCGCTTGGCGAGTGTGTTGTCATGGGTGATGAGCAGCAGCGTGGCGCCGGTGCGCTCCTTCAGCTCGAACAGGAGATCCATCACCTGCTCGCCCGTGGCGAGGTCGAGATTGCCGGTCGGCTCGTCGGCGAGAATCAGCGTCGGCTTGGTGGCGAGCGCCCGGGCGATGGCCACGCGCTGCTGCTCACCGCCGGAAAGCTGGCCGGGGAAATGCGATTCGCGATGGGCCAGCCCCACCTCGGCGAGCGCGGCCTGCGCCACCGTGAAGGCGTCCTCCTGGTTGAGGAATTCCATGGGCAGCGCCACATTCTCGACGGCCGTCATGGTCGGCACCAGATGGAAGGACTGGAATACGATACCGATATTGGCGGCGCGCAGCCGCGCCAAGCCGTCCTCGTCCAGCGAGCCGAGATCCGTGCCGGCGACGGTGACACGGCCGGCCGTGGCGCGTTCGAGGCCGGCGATGACCATGAGCAGGGTCGATTTGCCGGAGCCGCTGGGGCCGACCACCGCCACAGCTTCGCCTTCCGGCACGCTTAGATCGATGCCGCGCAGGATGGCGACCGCGCCGGCGCGCGAGGGCAGGGTGACCTGCAGGCCTTCGAGATGGATCGCGGGATGCTGTTTCAAGGTCTGATCCATGGCAGGAAGGTCACCGGTCAAAAGCGAATGGCAGGATAGAAGTTAGATAGCCGTTTTAGACATAGCCGCATTAGACAAGGGCAAACAGGTCGAAATGATGATGGTTCGCATAGGCCTCATGGGCTTTGTCGCCGCAGCCCTGATTTTCGCGTCCGGTCCGCAAGCGTCCGCGGCCGACGGCGAACCGACCGTGATCGTCGCTTTGGGCGACAGCCTCACCGCCGGCTACGGCTTGCCGCAGAACCAATCCTTCCCGGCGCAGCTCGAGGCGGCGCTGAAAGCGCGCGGGGCCGATGTCAGGATCGTGAACGCGGGCGTCTCGGGCGATACGGCGTCGGCCGCGGAGAAACGCCTCGATTGGGCGCTTCCCGACGACGCGGGCGCGGTGATCGTCGAGCTCGGCGGCAACGACGCTCTGCAAGGCATTCCGCCCGAAGGGACCAAGGCGGCGCTTGCCAAGATCATCGAGCAGCTCAAAGCGCGCGGTCTGCCGGTGCTGCTCGCCGGCATGGAAGCGCCGCGCAATATGGGGGAGGACTATGTGACGGCGTTCGGCGCGATCTATCCGGATCTCGCCGCGCACTATGACGTGCTGCTCTACCCGTTCTTTTTGGAAGGCGCGGCGCTCAATGACGGGCTGATGCAGAAAGACGGCATCCACCCCAATGGTAAGGGTGTCGCAAAGATCGTGGAAAATATGCTGCCGAAGGTGGAAGAGCTGCTGGCGCGCGCGCGAGGTGACGCCGGGTCGGGCGAGGAGGATTAGGCTTTGCTCATGGGTAGGACGTCTTCCCCGACGTGGATCGCGGTTGCGATCCTCCCACATTTGAGTCTATTCCGGCGCGCCCTATCGGAGTGAACGCGCAGAGACGCGGCCGCGTGCACGCTCCCCCTCAGCCATCCGGTTTGCCCTATGAAGACGCCCATGAAGCAAGTCGCCGCGTTGCCCTTCGTGAATACGCAGAGCGGGCCCCTGGTCCTGCTGATCACCACGCGTGCCATGGGCCGTTGGACCATCCCCAAGGGCTGGGCCAAGCCCGACATGACCAACGCCGAAATGGCCGCGCGGGAAGCCTTCGAGGAGGCCGGCGCGAGGGCGACGTCTCGCCCGAGCCGCTCGGTTCCTACGACTACACCAAGCGGCTGCATCTGTTCTCCTGGACCCGCTGCAATGTCGACGTGTTCGGGCTCGAGGTGCGGTGCCAGGGGCTGGATTGGCCGGAAAAGCAGAGCCGGAAGCTGCGATGGGTGGCGCCGGATAAGGCCGCAGGCATGGTCCGGGAGGCACAACTTGCGGACGTGCTCAGGATTTTTGCCAGCCTCAAGCGCGCCTGAGGGCGACGATTTCCAAGCCAGGCGGTGAAAAGCCGGGACGAACGGCCGGGCGGAGTTGTGGCCGTCCCCCAGACCCCCTATGACCTCACCCTAGGGGACCCGGGGGCCTGACTCTCATGACAACGCGCGACGAGAATGCGGCGGCCGTACGGGTGAGCGGGATTCGCAAATCCTCGCTCGACAAGGATCTCCGCAAGATCGAGCGTCTGGAAGACGCGACGCGCGCCGTCTCGCGCAACCGCGTCGCCGTCGGCATCGCGCTCCTCTTTCTCGCCACGGCCGGCGCGCTGGCCAGCACTCAGATTGGCGTCGAGCAGCACAGCATATTGATGATCATGGCCGCGGTGATCGGCGGCTATATGGCGCTGACCATCGGCGCCAACGATGTGGCCAACAATGTGGGTCCGGCGGTTGGCGCCCGCGCGCTGACCATGACCGGCGCGCTCGTCATCGCCGCGATCTTCGAATGCGCCGGCGCGCTGATTGCGGGCGGCAACGTGGTCGAGACCATCTCCAAGGGCATCATCGATCCGGCGCTCGTGCCGGACGCGGGCGTGTTCGTGTGGGTGATGATGTCGGCGCTGCTCGCCTCGGCGCTGTGGGTGCATCTCGCCACGTTTCTCGGCGCGCCGGTGTCGACCACCCACGCCATCGTCGGCGGCGTGCTGGGTGCCGGCGTCGCGGCGGTGGGCTTCGGCGTGGTCGACTGGGTCGTCGTGTCGTCGATCTTCGTCAGCTGGCTGATCTCGCCGGTGATCGGCGGCGTCATCGCCGCGGGCTTCCTCGCCTTCATCAAGGTCAATCTCATCTATCAAGAGGACAAGATCGGCGCGGCGCGGCGCTGGGTCCCCGTGCTGGTGGCGCTGCTGGCGGCGATCTTCGCCGCCTATCTCGTCACCAAGGGCTTGAAGCATATTTGGCACCCCGGCTTCCCGGCGCTGGCGACGATCAGCATCCTCGTCTTCGCCCTGGTCTATCTGGCGGCGAAGCCTTGGGTGCGCACCAAGTCGCGCGGCATGGAGAACCGCAACCAGGCTTTGCGGCAGCTGTTCAACCTGCCGCTGATCTGCTCGGCGGCGCTGCTGTCCTTCGCCCACGGCTCCAACGACGTGGCCAATGCCGTGGGTCCCTTGGCGGCAATCCTCAACAGCGCGACTACGGGAGCGCTCAGCAGCCAGGTCGGCGTGCCGTTCTGGGTGATGCTGATCGGCGCCGTCGGCATCAGCCTCGGCCTGTTCCTGTTCGGCCCGCGCATCGTGCGGATCGTCGGCGAGCAGATCACCAAGATGAATCCGATGCGCGCCTTCTGCGTGGCGCTCGCCGCGGCGCTCACGGTGCTCGTCGCCTCGCAGCTCGGACTGCCGGTGTCGACGACGCATATCGTGGTCGGCGCGGTGTTCGGCGTCGGCTTCTTCCGCGAGTATTACACGACTCATAGCCGGCGGCGGCGGCACTATATCCGCACCCATAAGCGCAACCAGCCGCAGCGGCGATTCTCGCTCGCCGATCAGGACGAACTGCGCCGCCGCAAGCTGGTGCGCCGGTCGCATTTCATGGGCATCGTGGCCGCCTGGGCCATCACCGTGCCGTCTGCCGCTGGGCTAGCCGCTCTGATATTCTTTGCCGTCGACTGGGTTCGCTAGCCTCCTTCGAGTGACCTTCTCCAGGTGCTTTTCCCAAAGGCAGATGCAAGGCTGACCGCTTGGCCACCATCTACGATCTGAAGCCGAAGTTTCAGGCCTGCTTGCGCCCCATCGCCGCGTGGCTGGTGCGCGCCGGCGTTACCGCCAACGGGGTCACGGCCGCGGCGCTGGCGTGAGCGCGGCTCAAGGCGCGTGGCTGGCGTTTCAGCCCGGCGCCGCCCTGCCCTGGCTGGTGCTGCCGGTCACGCTGTTCGTCCGCATGGCGCTCAACGCCATTGACGGGCTGATGGCCAAGGAGCACGGCCAGGCGAGCACGAGCGGCGCCGTGCTCAACGAGCTGTCGGACGTCATCGCCGACGCGATGCTCTATCTCCCCTTCGCGCTCATCCCCGGCATCGATGGGAGCCTCGTGGCGACTGTGGTGGTGGCCGGCATCATCGCCGAGATGGCCGGCGCGCTCGGACCTCTCATCAAGGCGCCACGCCGCTATGACGGGCCGCTCGGCAAGAGCGACCGCGCCTTCGCCTTCGGCTTGCTGGCGGTGCTGGTCGGCATCGGCTTTGCGCCCGGATCATGGTCGAGCGTCTACCTCGCCATTCTGCTGGCGCTGTCCGCCGTGACCGTCGTCAACCGCGCGCGGGCCATCGTCGCCGAAAGCAGCGCAGAATGAGTCCGTCGCCATGAATATGATGTTCGGCTTGCCGGAGCATGTGGTCGTCGCCACAGCCGGGGTGTGGGGTCTGCTCCTCGCCGCCACGCTGCTGGTGCTGTTTCTGCACTGGCGGTGGCCCGGCCGCTATAGCGAGCTGATCGACCGCACCGCGTCGTGGTGGTGGATGATCGGCGCCTTCACGCTCGCGATCGTCTTGAGCCAGACGGCGGCGATCGTCTTCCTCGCCTTCATCTCCTATCTGGCGCTGAAGGAATATCTCTCGCTGATCCCGACGCGGCGCATCGACCGCGGCCTTCTGCTGTTCGCCTATCTCGCCATTCCCATTCAGTATTATTGGGCGGCGGACGATTGGTACACGATGTTCATCGTGTTCGTGCCGGTGTGGATGTTCCTGTTCTTCCCGGCGCTCATGGCGCTGCGTGGCGACACGCAAGGTTTCTTGCGCGCGGTGGGCACGCTCTCCTGGGGGCTGATGCTGACCGTGTTCTGCCTGAGCCACATGGCGATGCTGCTGGTCTCGGGCGAGGTCTACAACCCGGTCGCCGGCGGCGTCGGGCTCTTGTTCTTCCTCGTGGTGCTCACCCAGTTCAACGACGTGGCGCAATACACCTGGGGCAAGCTGTTCGGCCGGCACAAGGTGACGCCGCTGGTCAGCCCCAAGAAGACGTGGGAAGGCCTCGCCGGCGGGGTGTTGACGACGGTGCTGCTGGCCGCGGCCCTCGGCCCCTATCTCACGCCGATGAATTGGCAATGGTCGGCGCTGGCCGGCGCCGTGCTCGGTATCGCCGGCTTCCTCGGCGACATCACCATCTCGGCGGTGAAGCGCGATCTCGGCGTCAAGGACACCGGCGGTCTGATCCCCGGCCATGGCGGCATTCTCGACCG
This sequence comes from Methyloceanibacter superfactus, assembly GCF_001723305.1. Lineage (GTDB taxonomy): Bacteria > Pseudomonadota > Alphaproteobacteria > Rhizobiales > Methyloligellaceae > Methyloceanibacter > Methyloceanibacter superfactus. The sequence continues at coordinate 43,802 of NZ_LPWF01000033.1, read as the reverse complement.
GGTCGATAGCCTCACCTATGCGGCGCCCGCTTTCTTCCACTTCTTCCGCTATTTCTTCACGCCATGAGGCGCGGCCCATGAACCAGAGCCCGCTCAACAGAGTCTTGCGCTTCCTGTTCTTCGCGGTCGTGGTGCGCGCGGTGATCCTGGTGGCGATCGGTCTCACGGTGCGCCACCGCGAGCGCCTGCCGAAGGACGGCCCCGCCGTGCTCGCGGCCAATCACAATTCCCATCTCGACACGCTGGCGCTGATGTCGCTGATGCCGTTGAAATTGCTGCCGCGCCTGCGGCCCGTCGCGGCGGCCGACTATTTCGCCACGTCGGGCATGTTCGGCTGGTTCGCCAAGAACATCATCGGCATCATTCCGGTGGTCCGGGGCGGCGGGCTAAAAGGCAACCCGCTGGCGGGATGCGAGGCGGCGCTCGACCGCGGCGACATCCTCGTGCTGTTCCCGGAAGGATCGCGCGGCGCCCCGGAAGCCCTGCAAGCCTTCAAGAAAGGCATCGGGCATTTGGCCTGCGCGCGGCCGCACGTGCCGGTCATCCCGGTGTTCATGCACGGGCTCGGCAAGGTGCTGCCCAAGGGCTCTATGCTGCCGGTGCCGTTCAATTGCATCGTCAGCGTCGGCGAGACGCTGCACGGGACGGGCGACCGCGTGGCCTGCGTCACCGCGCTGGAGGCGGCGATGACGGGGCTCGCGGCGGACGAAAAGGTGCCGGCCTGGGAATAGCGCGAGGGCTCAATGGCTTGACCCTCGAGTCCAGGCTTGTAGCTTGGCCACGATTCGACCACCCGTTCGGGGCAGATTCGCTCCTGAAAGAGGATTTCGCGCACTTGGTCCGTTACGGCACGGCTTTGCTGATGATGACGCTCCTGCTGGCGCCGTTCGCGCTGCGGCCAATGACGATGCCGGCCGCATCGCCATCATCGACACCTCCCACAACGTGATGCCGCATCTGCCGGAGCTGCGCGCGGCGGCGTCGAGGTGATCGGGCGCTATCTCGGCCGCTGCGCCCAATGGCGGGGCAAGCGGCTCATCGACAACGGTCTGGCGGGGCAACCGGGGAGCGAGATCGACGCGATCCTCGACCATGGCTTCGCGGTGCTGTCGATCTACCAATATCTTTCCAGCAGCAAATACAAGTTCCAAGGCAAGAGCTTCGACAGCCGCGGCCGGCTGTTCACGCTCAAGGACGCCAATTGCGCGAAGGCCGCGAGCCCGCCGCATTCGACCAAGACGGAAGCGGAGCTCGATTCACGCGCCGCCGTGGCGCAGGCCCGGGCGCTCGGCCAGCCCGCCAACACCGCCATCTATTTCGGTGTCGACTTCAATTTCGACCGCAGCGACGCGGCGACCGCCAAAAAGATGGTCGAGTATTTCACGGTGGTGAACCGCAATCTGCGCAGCGCCGGTTATCTGGTAGGGGCCTATGGCAGCGGCGATGCGCTCATGCTGCTCAAGCATCACAGGCTGATCGATTTCACCTGGCTGTCGGCGTCGCGCTCCTTCGGCGGCTCGACGGCCTTCCACAATTCAGGCCAGTGGCATCTCTTCCAGAACTGGACCGACACGCGCTGGTTCGCAGCGAGAGCCGGCGGCAAATGCAAAGGCGGGCTGCCGCTCGACACCGACATCCAGAACGCGGCTTTCGCCGGCCAGTCGATCGGCTTCTGGACGCGCGAAGGACCTTATGCGGTGCCGAAGGCGCGCACGGTCGCGATCTTCAATCAGCGCCGCTTCGCCTGTAACGGCGATGCGCTGATCCGCGCCACCGGCGCGCTGCCGCCGGGACCGCTGGCAAGCACCGCCCATTGCGGCCGTCCCTATATCGAGTGCGAGCCGCGTCTCGGGCGTGGGCTCGTGGCGCAGATCTGCTACGCCAACACGGCGCGCGTCGGCGAGAGCAACGGCGTCCTCGTGCGCGTGGACTATGACGACGACGGCCGTTTCGACGGCTGGACCATGGTCGACAATCTGTCGAGGTCGTTCGCGCACAAGCCCACCTATATCAAGGACCAGGCGGCGCGGCGGAGCGCGGTCTGCCCGCGCTGATGCATGCGCTAGTGGGTGAAGGGGTTGCCGCTTGCCGCGAGCGCCAGGATCAGCGCGGCGCAAGCGAGAAACGCGGTGAGCGAGCGCACATGGTTCCACGCGCCCCAAGACGACAGGAACCGCTTCCACAGATCGCGGCCTTCCTTGGCGTCGGGCGAGGCGACAGCGAGACGGGTGTTGAGCGGCGCGTGGATCAGCATGGTCACCGGGAAGGCGCCCAAGAGAAAGAGTAACGTACCTGCGAGGCGGTAGCCTGAGCCGGGCTCGCCCCAGGTAAGAAGGGCGAGCCCTGCCAGCACGGCGCAGAGCACCGCGGTGCCGAAGAACAGGACGAGGAAGGCGAGGCTCTTGATCGCCGCGGTGATCGCCTGCATAGCGACGATGCCGCGCTCGGCCGAGAGGCCGGCGAGCGCGCGCATCAGATAGGCCGAGAAGGCGAAGAAATTGCCGGCGAGCAGTCCGGTGCCGAGCGCCGCCAAGAGTGTCAGCACGAATATGAGTCGATCCAAGCCTGGGGCCTCCCCGTCCCTGCGGTCTTCTTAGTCTTCTACCAGTTCGGGTTGGTGCACCTGACGCCCTTGGTGTCGGTCTTGGCGATCTTGCCGGGCGCGGGCTCGGCGGCGTCGCCTTCCGCTTTGGCTTCACTCTTGGACGCGGTCTCGGCCTCGGCCTCGGTCTCAGCCTTGGCTTTGGGCTTTGGTGGGAGCTCGATCGCCCAGGCGCGGCGGACCTCGGTCCACCATTCCCTGTCCTCCGGGCCTCTTGCGTCGCCGATGAAGCGCAGCGTGAAGTCGTCGCCTTGGGTGCAGGCGATGGAGATGGCGTAGCCTTCCACGGCTTGGAGATGATCAGCGCATCGGTCACCTCGTGGGTTCCCGACGACAATTTGCTGGTGAGCACCAGGGACGTGCCGTCCTCCTCGCGCCGATAGAGATGAACATAGATTGGTGGCGAGACGAGGCCGCCGCCAAAATCGGTCCAGCCCTCGATGGGAAGCTCACCGTCATAGGTCTTGCCCAACAGGCTTTGAACGAGCGTCGCGTCCGGATCTTCCTCCTCGGCCGGAGCCTCTGGCTCGGCGAAGGCCGGGACCGCAAGAAGCGCCACGGCGACGCATGCCCCTGACAGGGACCTCAAGATGCTACTGTGCATGGGGCCTTTCCCTCCGCGACCCGTTCGTCCTTTACCCGCGGCCGAGTTTATTCACAATCGCGGCAGATTTCGTCCCTAAACCCACCGGCACATGTCCTTCCCCCGTTTCTTCCTCGTTATCCTCGCCGTCCTCCTCGCGCCGCTGCATCTGCCGAGCGTGACGGCGGTTGGCGCCGCGCCGCTGCCGAGCGGCTGCGGCTCGCCCCGGCTGTCGGCGATGATCGGGCAGATGATCATGGTGGGGTTTCCCGGCGACGACGAGAAGGACGCCGGCGTCATCGCCGTGCGCGATCAGCTGAACAAGGGCCTGATCGGCGGCGTGGTGCTGTTCCCGGAGAATATCCGGTCGGCGGGCGAGTTGAAGAATCTTATCGCCTATTTGCGCAACGCCCATTCCAACCCGCGGCCGTTCATCGCCGTCGACCAGGAAGGCGGCAAGGTGCAGCGGCTCAACAGTTGGAACGGGTTCACACGCTATCCCTCGGCGCAGGCCGTGGGGCGGAATCCGAGCTACGCCGTGCCCGGCGCGGCGCGGCGTCTCTACGACAAGATGGCGGCGGAGTTGGCCGATGCCGGCTTCAACATGAATTTCGGCCCCGTGGTCGATCTCAACCTCAATCCGCACAACCCGGTGATCGGGGGGCGGGGGCGGAGCTTCAGTGACGACCCCGATACGGTGACGGCGCTGGCTGGCGCCTTCATCGAGGCGCATCGCGCGGCGAATGTGGTGCCCGTGGCCAAGCACTTCCCCGGCCACGGCTCAAGCCGCGTCGACAGTCACAAAGCGCTGGCGGACGTGTCGGAGACCTGGCGCGAGGTGGAGCTCGAGCCCTACCGCCGGCTTGCCGCATCAGGAAAGCTCGACGCGGTGATGATCGGGCATCTCTACCATCCGCGCTTCAGCGACATAGAAGGCATGCCCACGTCGCTGTCGGCGAAGACAGTGCGGGCGTGCGCAATAAAAAGTGGATCGACTTCCACGGTGTCGTCATCAGCGACGACATGGAGATGGGCGCGGTGCGCGGCTACACGCGCGAGGACCTGGCGGTGAAGGCAATCAACGCCGGCATCGACATCATCGTGTTCTCCAATGTGGAAGCGAGCGACCCGGACCTCGGCGAGCGCGTGCACGCGGCCATCGCCAAGGCCGTGTGCGAAGGGCGCATCTCGCGCAACCGCATCCATCAGGCTTACGGCAAGATCATGCTGCTCAAGCGGCGGCTGAAGCAGAAGGACCTGGCCGGGACGCGGTGACGTCGCCTAGTGGTAGGCGTCACTCTCCGGCGCATCCCACAGCACGTAATAGGAATAGGCCGTGTAGCCGAGGATGATCGGCAGGAGCGGAACCGCGCCGTACAGCATGAAGAGCTGCGAGTCGGGTGCGGCGGCGGCCTGCCAGATCGTGATGTCCGGCGGGATGATGTAGGGGAACAGGCTGATCGCCAGCCCGATATAGCAGAGCAGGAAGATGGCGGCGCCCCACAGGAAGGGCGCGTAGCGCTGGCGGGTGGAAATGCCGCGCCACAGGCCGAGAACGGCGACTGCGGTGAGCAGCGGCACGGGCGAGAACATCACCATGTTGCCGGGGGAGAACCAGCGCGCGGCGATCTCCGGATGGAGGAACGGCGTCCACAGCGAAAAGACGACGATGAACAGCGTCACCGCGATCAGCGCGTAGCGGGCGACGCTATAGGCCCAGTCGCGCAGCGCCTCGTCGGCCTTCATGATGAGCCAGCCCGCCGACAGCAGGACGTAGCCCGACAGCACGGCGATGGCCGTGACCATCGAGAAAGGCGACAGCCAGTCGAAGGCGCCGCCGGAGAATTTATTGTCGGTCACGGCGAATCCCTGGACGAAGGCGCCGATGGCGCCGCCTTGCATGAGGGCGGCGAGAATCGAGCCGCCGGCGAAGGCGAGATCCCACGCCCAGCGGAAGCGGCTCGACTTGAAGCGGAACTCGAAGGCGACGCCCCGCAGGATTAGACCCAGCAGCATGAGAATGAGCGGGATGTAGAGCGCGGGCAGCATCACCGAATAGGCGAGCGGGAAGGCGGCGAGCAGCCCGCCGCCGCCGAGCACCAGCCAGGTCTCGTTGCCGTCCCAGAAGGGGGAGACCGAGGCCATCATGGCGTCGCGGTCGCGATGGGACGGGGCCAGCGGAAACAGCACGCCGAGGCCGAGATCGTAGCCGCCCAGCAGCACGTAGAGGAACACGCCGAGCGCCAGGATCGCGGCCCAGACGAGCGGCAGGAAGATCGGCAGCAGCTGGCTCATGTCCATGGCGTTGGCTGTCATCTCACGACCCTCATGGATTTCCCGCTGCGGCCATGGGCCTGTGGGACAGGTCCGCCTCGTCTTTCTCCGGCACGGGCGGCGTCTGGCCGGGACCGCGCCGCACGAGCTGGCCCATGTAGTAGACGCCGGCGCCGAACACGATGCCGTAGACGATCACGAACAGGATGATCGAGGTGAGCACGCTGCCGCCGGGCACCGGCGAGACGGCGTCCGCGGTGCGCAGCACGCCGTAGACCACCCAGGGCTGGCGACCGACCTCGGCGACGAACCAGCCGGCGAGCACGGCGATAAAGCCGAGCGGCGAGGCGAGTGCCATGGCGCGTAAGAACCAGCGGCTTGTGTAGAGCCGGCCCATGAGCCACAGCACCGCGCCGGTGAAGCCCAGCGCGATCATGATGAAGCCGATGCCGACCATGATGCGGAAGGAGAAGAAGGGAATGACCGGGTCGGGCCGGTCCTCGACCGGGAAGGATTTCAGGCCGCGCACCTCGCCGTCCCATTCATGGGTGAGGACGAGGCTGCCGAGATCGGGAATGGCGATCTCGTAGAGATTGCTTTCGGTCTTGACGTCGGGCCAGGCGAACAGGACGAGCGGCGCGTCGCGGCGCGTCTCCCAATGGGCCTCGACGGCGGCGATCTTGGCCGGCTGATGCTCGCGCGCATTGAGCCCATGCAGGTCGCCGATGACGAGTTGCAGCGGCGCGAGCCAGACGATGAGGCTCAAGCCCATGCCGAGCATGATGCGGCCGTGGGCCGCGCTCTTGTCTTTCAGGATGTACCAGGCGCCGATGCCGGAGACGACGAAGGCCGTGGTGAGATAGGCGGCTGCCACCATGTGGGCGAAGCGGTAGGGAAAGGACGGGTTGAAGATGACCTGCCACCAGTCGGTGACATGGAGCACGCCGTCCGCGGCGACCCGGTAGCCTTGCGGCGTCTGCATCCAGCTATTGGCGGAGAGAATCCAGAAGGCGGAGATGGCCGTGCCCGCCGCCACCATGCAGGTGGCGAAGAAATGCACCCATTTCGGCACGCGGTCGCGGCCGAACAGCATGATGCCGAGGAAGCCGGCCTCGAGGAAGAAGGCGGTGAGCACCTCGTAGGACAAGAGCGGGCCGATGACGTTGCCGCCGAGCCGCGACAGCTCGCTCCAATTGGTGCCGAACTCGTAGGACATGACCACGCCGGAGACGACGCCCATGCCGAAGGATACGGCGAAGATCTTGGTCCAATGGCGGGAGATGTCGGCATAGATCTGCTTGCCGGTCTTCAGCCACAACGCCTCGAGCACCATGAGCCACGCGGCCAAGCCGATGGTGAAGGACGGAAAAATAATGTGGAAGGAGATCGTGAAGGCGAACTGGATGCGCGAGAGAAGTAGCGGGTCGAGCTCGGACATCGTTCGTTTCCCACCTGCCCAGTCAGAAGGCCGCCTTCGATGGCGACTCATTCACTTGCGGGCAGAGTACCTGGCTTTGACCCAGAAGCCTAGGAGGTGCATGGCCGCAGGGGGTGCTGACATGAGTCATTTGGCCGCCGTTCAGCGGCGGATGGTGTCGAAAGCGCGCAGCGCACGGGCCCGCGCGGCGGCGTGATCGACGATTGGCTTCGGATAGTTGCCGCCCAGCGCAACGTCTGCTTGCGCCAGGATGAGGTCGGGAGTCTCCCATGGCGCATGAATGTCGGGCGCGGGCAGGTTCGCAAGCGCCGGCACCCAGGTCCGCACATAGTCGCCGCCGGCATCGAATTTCCGGCCCTGCAGCACGGGATTGAACACGCGGAAATAGGGCGCTGCATCGGTGCCGCAACCGGCGACCCATTGCCAGCCCGCGGCGTTGTTGGCGAGGTCGGCATCGACCAGCGTGTCCCAGAACCAGGCCGCGCCCGTCTGCCAGGGGATGAGCAGATGCTTCACCAGAAAGGATGCGACGATCATACGCGTGCGGTTCGGCATCCAGCCCGTGTGCCAGAGCTGGCGCATGGCGGCATCGACGATGGGGTACCCGGTCTCTCCACGCTGCCACGCGGCGAGTGAGGCCTCGTCGTTGCGCCATGGGAAGCCGGCGAAGTCGGGCCGCAACGGCGCCGTGGCCATGGCAGGGAAGTGGTGCAGCAGATGATGCGAGAATTCGCGCCAGCCGATCTGCCGCAGGAAGGCTTGCGCCCCTTGGGCCACGCCCGGGGCCGCATCGCTCGCATAGCGCACCGCATGCCACGCCTGGTTCGGGCTGATCTCGCCGAAATGAAGATGCGGCGACAGGCGCGAGGTCGCGTCAGGCTCGAAGCTGTCGCGACTGTTTGCATATCCCGCGACTCCGTCATCGATGAACGCCGCGAGCTGCGCTTGCGCCGCTGCCTCGCCGGGCGTCCACGCGGCGCGCAAGCCGCCCGCCCAGTCGGGCTTGGTGGGCAGAAGTTTGAAGCTGCTTAGAGACTCGCTCTTGGCGTTCGCGAATTTTTCAAGCTTCGGCGCTTTCAGCGGCGAGGCCGGCGCCGGCGCGGCGAGGCAGGCTTTCCAGAACGGGGTGAACACGCGATAGGGCTGGCCGCTTCCCGTTTGAATGGAATCCGGCGCGAAGAGAAGCGCACCGGGATGCAAATGAAGCGCGGCGCCTTTTCCGTCGCAGAGCTTGGCGATCGTGTCCTCGAGGGCGGCGTCCCACGGGTCGTAACCCTTCGAGGCATGCACGGCGGTCGCGCCGGTCTCGTCGAGAAGGCTGGCGAGAGTTTTCGCCGCCGGTCCTTTACGCAGCACGAGATGTCCGCCGAGACTGTCGTTCAGCGCTGCGAGGCTCCCATGCAGCCACCAGCGCGACGCGCCGCCCATTCGAAAATCGCCCGGCGTCTCGTCGTCGAGGATGTAGAGGGGGAGGAGCGGCGCGCCCGATCTCACGGCGGCCGTGAGCGCGGCATTGTCCGCAAGGCGAAGGTCGCGGCGGAACCAGACGATGACGGGCGCGTCCTGTTTCGCCATGGGATCAGTCTTGCGGCGCCGTGGCGGCGAGCGCCGCCTCGTGCAGCTCGTAGGACTCGCGGCCGAAGCAGCAGAACACGACGCGCTCGATGCCAGGACGCTGGCGAAGCGTCTCGCGCACGGTGCGCGCGGCGATGAAGGCGGCGCGGTCGGCGGGGAAGCCGTAAATGCCGGTGGAGATTGCGGGGAAGGCGATCGATTTCAGCCCGGTCTCGGCGGCGAGGTTGAGCGCGTTCCGATAGCAATCCGCCAACAGCTTGCCTTCGCCCCGCTCGCCGCCACCCCATACCGGGCCTACGGCGTGGATCACATGGCGGGCGGGCAGGCGAAAGCCGGCGCATCTTGGCCTCGCCGGTGGGGCAGCCGCCGAGCTAGCGCAAGCCGCCGCCAGTTCAGGCCCCGCTTTGCGGTGAATGGCGCCGCACACGCCGCCGCCCGGCGCCAGCGCCTCGTTGGCGGCGTTGACGATGGCATCGACGGGGAGGGAGGTGATATCGCCTTCGACGATGTCGATTCGGGCCGGCATGGCCGCATTGCACGCCGAAAGGCCTTGCCGATCAAGTCCCTAGCGTCGTCCTAAAGGTCGAGCTGATAGGACTGGGGAATCCAGCGATAGCCGCCCTCTTTCCGCCGCTCCACATAGCCGAGAGAGGGAAACGGCATATGAAACGCGCTGACGGCCACACGGTCCGTCGCCACCCGGTCGAACATGCGGGCGCGGGTCTTCGCCCCTTGCGCCTTGTCGACATCGAACACGCAATGCCAATCGGGGCGCGCCAGCGAGGCGACCTGGTGATGGGCGCAATCGCCCCAGAACACGAGACGCTTGCCGATACTTTCGATGTCGAAGGCGAGGTGGCCGGGCGTATGGCCATAGGCTTCTATCGCGCGAATGCCGGGCGTCACGTCATCGCCCGGCTTGAGGAAGGTGGTCTTGCCGGCGAGCGGCACGACATAGTCGCGGAACAAGGCGGCGAAGGGCTGCAAATCGCCAGCCGGTTTGTCACCCGCCCAAAAGCCGTACTCCTTGTCACCGATCACGTAGCGCGCGTTGGGGAAGAGCGGCCGGCCCTTCTCGATCACGCCGCCGATGTGGTCGGGATGGCCATGGGAGAGCACCACCACGTCGATCTCCTCCGGTTTGAAACCGGCGGGGCCGAGCTGAGCCTTGAGCCAACCGCCGGCGGGGCGCGGGACGAAGCCGCGCTCGCCATTGCCGGTGTCGAACAGGATGAGCTCGCGGCCGGTGTTGACGATCATGGGGGTGAATCCCGGCCGGTATTTATTCGTCGGTAGCAGGTCGTCGCGCATCACCTGATCGACCTCGGCCTGCGTGGCGTTGCCGCCGATGAGAGGCCACGGCCCGTCGATGAACGCGGCCGCGTCGGAGATCGTCGTCACCTCGAAATCGCCCAGCTTGAAGCGGTAATAGGTCGGCTGCGAGACGCCGAGCATCGGGGCTGCGGCCAAGGCGCGGCGTGGGGCGAGAGCGGCGGCAAGAGGCGCCAAGGTCAGCGCGCCCGCGCCGGCAATGAGCCGGCGGCGGTTGGTCGTAAGTTTGGGCATTTGCGGTCTTTCCATTTGCGACATGGCGCGAGACTATCGGCGCCGCCCCGAAGCCCGCTTGAACGAACGTGCTGTGTCAGATCCATCCGAACTCAAACCGCTCTGGTATCTCGACCGTTCGCGGGCGCTGTTCGCCGGGTCGCTCGGCCGCAATGCGCGCCATCGGCACAGCACGCCGGTTTTTCTCGCCGGCCTCTATGGCAAGTTCGCGCTTCGCATCGAAGGGTGTACCTGGCGCGCCTGCCGGACCGCGGCGATCCCCGCCGGTGTCGCCTACGAGTTCGACATGGCAGGCGAGCCGCTTGCCGTTCTCTACGCCGAGGCAAGTGCCGGCGCGGACCGCCTGTCACGCCTCGTGCATCAGGCGGAGGACATGCGCGGCGCGCGCGTGGGAAATGACGGAGAGATCGCCGTGCTGCGGAGCATCTATGAGGACAGCGACAGCCTGTCCTGGCTGCCGCGCGGTCTGGACGATCCTGCTCGGCTTCGCCGGCCGCGGCACACGCCCCCTCGATTCGCGCATGGCGCGCGTCGTCGAGACCTTGCATGAGAGCTACGGGGATCTTCACCGCGTCGGGGTGGTGGCGCACGCGGTCGGGTTGTCGCCGTCGCGCTTCCAGCATGTGTTCACGCGAGAGCTTGGCGTGCCCTTCCGCCGCTACCGCGCCTGGTGCCGCATGCGGGCGGCGATCGGCGTGGTCTTGAACGGCGGCAATCTCACCGCCGCCGCCCATGAAGCGGGCTTTGCCGACCAAGCCCATTTTGCCCGCGATTTCCGCCGCACCTTCGGCGCGCCGGCCACGCCGAGCCTCGCGAAAGTGCGCGGTGCGCGGCGTGACGGTAAAAGCGCTACTGCGCCGAGGCGGCCTTCTTGTCCGGCGGATTGATCGACCAGATCCAGGCGATGATCTTCCACATATCGTCGTTGGATTTCACGATGCCGCCATGAGGCGGCATCGGCCCGACCACGTTCTCCGAGCCCTTGCGCACATAGCCTTGCTCTTTCAGGCCGTCGCTGCCGAGGGCGATGAGACGGAAGAGCGTGTCGCCGTCATTGCCGTAGATCCAGACCTCGTTCGACAGAGGCGGACCCATGCCGCCGCCGCCGGTGCCGCCATGGCAGCCGTTGCAGCCGGCGGCCATGAACTTCTTGTGGCCTTCCTCGGCCACCGACTCGTAGTTGTCGCGGTAGGGGCTCTTCAGGCTGCCCTTCTCGGCGCTTGGCCGTCTCGGCCGGATTGCCCGCCGGATCCACGCCGCCGGCGGCCTCGCCCTCGGGCGTTGCCGCAGCATCGCCGCCATCGGCTGCCATGGCGGCATCGGGCGCGGCTTCGCCGTCCTTGGGGGCGTCCTTGGGCTCGTCTTTCGCCTCCGCTTCGGGTTCATCCTTCGGCTGGTCTTTCGGCTCGGCCTTCGCATCCTTCGCCGCCGTGTCGGCGACCTTGGTCTCCGCGGTCCGCGACGTCATCAGCCAGTCCCGACCGCCGGACATGACAATCAAGGACCAAGCGAGGAAGGCGATACCAATTGCCACCACGATGATGGTGAGTGCTCTCAGCATGGGCGTTTCCTTATCCCTATTGATGGGGCTCTTGCGCGCGGGTTTAGCCCGGCGGCTTTTTCACCCTAGAAAACGACGGCCGGCGCCCACGGTTCCTCATATTGGTCCTTGACGGGCGGTCTCGCTGTTATGTTATATCATCAGCCATGAACGCCCATCATCACGACCACGCGCCCAAGCTGTCGCGCAATCAGAACGAGATCCTGTCCTGTTTGCGCGATGCCAACGAGCCCATGAGCGCCTACGCCATTCTCGACCGGGTGCGGAAAACGGGCATTTCCCATCCGCCCACGGTCTACCGCGCGCTCAACGACCTCATGCGGAAAGGCATGGTGCACCGCCTCCAGTCGCGCTCCGCCTTCGTCGCCTGCGATCACGGCGCCTGCGACGGCAAGTTCGCCTTCGCCATCTGCCGGGCTTGCGACAAGGTCGTCGAGATTTCGCTTTCCGACGAGGACCAGGCCGGGCTGCTGGCGCTGGCGCCGGATGAGATTGCGCCGGAGCAGGTGACGCTTGAACTGGCCGGGCTGTGCCAAAGCTGCCGTCCGGCTGCGTCGGCCTAAGACACAAGACATAAGACACAGGGACCGATCGTCATGGCGTCGCAGGGAGCAGTGGAGCGGCACGAGTCTGTTACGCCCGCGCGCGGCGTCTCGCTCCTGCGCCTGTCGGTGCCGGCCCGGCTCGCCATCGTGGCGGCGGCTGTTTGTCTACTGTGGCTCGCGGTCTATTGGGCGCTGCGATGAAGACGACCGCGCCCGCCATCAGCTTTCACAACGTGACGCTCGGCTATGACCGGCACCCGGCCGTGCACCACATCAGCGGCGAGATCTCCCGCGGCGAACTTCTGGCCGTGGTGGGTCCGAACGGCGCCGGCAAGTCGACGCTGCTGAAGGGCATTGTCGGCGAGCTCAAGCCCTTGAGCGGCAGTCTGAGCCTCGACGGTCTCGGCAAGCGCGACATCGCCTATCTGCCGCAAGTCATCGAGATCGACCGCTCCTTTCCCATCTCGGTGTTCGACTGCGTCGCCATGGGGCTGTGGCGCACCATCGGCGCCTGGCGCGGATTGCGCGCGCGCGACAAGCAAGCCGTGATCGGCGCGCTTCGCACGGTGGACCTGGTGGAACTCGCGGACCGGCCGGTGGGCTCGCTGTCGGGCGGACAATTCCAGCGCATGCTGTTCGCGCGGCTCCTTCTGCAAGACGCCGCGGTGATCCTGCTCGACGAGCCGTTCCGCGCCGTCGACACCAGAACCGTCGCCGAGCTCATCGCGCTCATCGAGCGTTGGCATCGCGAGGGGCGTACCGTGCTCGCCGCGCTGCACGACATCGAGCAGGTGCGCGCGCATTTTCCCGACACATTGCTGCTGGCGCGCGAGGTCGTGGCCTGGGGAAAAACGCCACAGGTTCTGACGCCGGCCAATCTCGCCAAATCGCGCACACTCACCGAGGCCTTCGACAGCCACGCGGAGATTTGCGAGCGCGACGAGGAGTTGGAGCGCGAGACCGCATGATCGACACGCTCGTCCAGCCCTTCATCGAGTTCGCCTTCATGCGGCGGGCGCTGGTCGGCTGCCTCGCCATCTCTTTGACGGCGCCGCCCATCGGCGTGTTCCTCGTCTTGCGGCGCATGAGCCTCATGGGCGACGCCATGGGCCACGCCATCCTGCCGGGCGCGGCCATTGGCTATCTGCTCGCCGGGCTGTCGCTGTTCGCCATGAGTCTCGGTGGTTTCGCCGCTGGCCTCGCCGTGGCGCTCGCCGCCGGCCTCGTCGCCCGCTCCACGGTGTTGCGCGAGGATGCGAGCCTGGCCGGGTTCTATCTGGTGTCTCTGGCGCTCGGCGTGATGCTGGTGTCGGTGCGCGGCAGCAATGTCGACCTCCTGCATGTGCTGTTCGGCACGGTGCTGGCGCTCGACGACGCGGCGCTCCTGCTCATCGCCAGCATCGCCACGGTGTCGCTCGTGGCGCTGGCGGTGATCTACCGGCCGCTCGTGCTCGAATGCTTCGATCCGGAGTTCCTGCGCTCGGTGAGCCCGTTGAGCTCGCCGACCCATCTGCTGTTCCTGTTGCTGGTGGTGCTCAATCTCGTCGCCGGCTTCCAGGCGCTCGGCACGCTGATGGCCGTCGGCATCATGCTGCTGCCGGCGGTGGCGGCGCGGTTCTGGGCCGAGGACGTGTCGGGAATGATCGGCGTGGCTGTGGCGACCGCCTTCGCCGCCAGCGTCACCGGGCTGCTGATGTCCTACTACCTGAACGTGCCCACCGGCCCCGCGGTCATTCTCGCCTGCGGCGCCTTCTATTTCCTGTCGATGCTTGTCGGCGTCAAAGGCGGCGTCCTGTGGCGGCTGATGCCGCGCAAGCATCTCGAAGCCTGATCCAACGCTCAAGGAGTCGCGTCATGCGCAATCGCTTCATCACACTCTTGGGGACTGTCCTTGTACTGCTCGGCCTGACCTGCGGTGCGCAGGCCGCCGACACGGTCAAGGCCGTGGCGTCGTTCAGCATTCTCGGCGACATGGTGAAACAGGTGGGGGGCGACCGGGTCGAGGTCACGACGCTGGTGGGACCGGACAGCGACGCCCATGTGTTCAGCCCGACACCCGCCGACGCCAAGATGCTGGCGGGCGCCGACATCTTCTTCGTCAACGGGCTTGGCTTCGAAGGCTGGATGGAGCGGCTGGAGAACGCCTCGGGCTTCAAAGGCACGCTCGTGGTGACGAGCGGGGGCGTCAAGCCGCTGACCATGGTGGAAGAAGAGGGCCACCATCATGGCGCCGATGCGGAGGACGATCACGACGACCATGCCAAGGGCGAGGACCACGACGACGAGGACCATGACGCGGCGGTGGTGACCGATCCCCATGCCTGGCAGAGCCTCGCCAATGGCAAGCTCTATGTGGAGAATATCCGCGACGGGCTGATCGCCGCCGATCCGGACGGCAAGGCCGTCTATGAGGCGAACGCCGCCAAATACCTGGCCGCCATCGACGCCGAAGACAAGGCGGTCAAGGCGGCCATCGCCAATCTGCCGCCGGCCCGCCGCAAGATCATCACCTCTCATGACGCCTTCGGCTATTTCGCCGATGCCTATGGGCTCGAGGTCATCTCGCCGGAGGGCGTGAGCACCGAGAGCGAGGCCTCGGCCCAGGACGTGGCCAAGATCATCCGCCAGATCCGCGCCGAGCATATCCCGGCGGTGTTCATCGAGAATGTCACCGACCGCCGCCTGCTCGATCAGATCGCGCGGGAGACCGGCGCCAAGATCGGCGGCGTGCTCTATTCCGACGCGCTGTCGGGCCCGACGGTCCGGCGCCGACCTATCTCGGCATGTTCAAGCACAATGTCGGAGCGCTCACCGCGGCGCTATCGTCTTGAGCTGGCAATTCATCGGGGGGCCGAACACGTGATTCAAGAACGACTGCTCTGTCTTCTTCCCTATACCGGCAGACGTTTTTGGTTGATGACCCTGTGGCTCGCGGCCCTTGGGTCGCCGGGAACCGCGACACTCGCCGAGGAAGGCGATACCGCGATGGAGGAACCACCCGGCGTCGAGTTTGGGACCGAGTTCTATGCCGGACGGCGAGGCTATCTTCATGGTGGGATGCATCTCCATGCCCCGCTAAACGAAAACCAGGAAATAGGACTCAACGGGCACTTCGTCCGGGAAGAAACCGGCGGACCAGTATTCCCGTCGCTTGGCGCGACCTTCCACCAGGACTTCACGAGTGGGTTTGGCTTGGAAGCCTATTCGTTCACCTACATACCCGTCGACGAGCAACATGCCTGGGCGATTGGATTGCGCGGCTCCCGGCGTTTCTCTCTCGGAGATGAAGCTACGGTCACGCCATTTCTCGGTCCGGTCTATGCGAGCGTGCAGGCCATTGACGAAGCGACGGAGAGACCCACGGACATCGACCATGTGATGCTGCTCGGAGGGTTCGCTATCGAGACCGGAAAGCTCGAGCTCACCGTGTTCGGCAGTCATTCGTTTTTCAGCCGTGACCCCGTTGGCCTGGAAACCCATGTTGATCTTCAGGAAATGACGCAGTTCGAGGCCTATGAGAATAATGATGGATTCGCGCGAAACAGCTTGGCGACCGAGCTGGCCTATTCGCCGACCGATAGAATCACGCTCACCGGACGTTACGCGTTGATCGAATACGACGACGGGACCCGCAACTCGATCGCATTTGTGCCTTCGATCGCGTTGGGCCCTCGCTGGGAGGCCTTCGCCGGTGTTCAGTTTCTCCGCGGCTATGGGCCGGACCAGGACCTCGTCACGGGCGGTCTTTCCCTTTCTTTCTAAGCTGGAGGCGCCTGTGGACAGACGCGAGCCAAGAAACGATCGCCAGGTTTTGCTTCGCGTTGCCTGACTTGCGCAGGTCGCTGTGGTTCATACTTGCGGTGCTGGCCGGCGCCATCGTGTTCGCGGCGCTGGGGCCGCCTGAGTGGCAATTCCGCCTCGGGCTGCACTGGCTGGTGGAGCATTTCCTCGCCTTTTTCGGGCTGACGATATTCGCCTGTCTCGCCTGGCCGCGGCCGATGGCGGTGGCGGCGGTGCTGCTGCCTTTCGCGGTCCTGCTCGAGGCGGCGCAAGCCCTGACGGCGGACCGCACGGCAGACCCGGCCACGGCGCTCAGTGCGGCCTCGGCGGTCGCGGCCGCGGCGCTTCTTGCAGATGCGGTCCTGTCGGTGCGGAGCCTGGCTGTGCGGAAAAGCGCGGGAAACCCTGAGATCCGGGCGGTAGCGCGGCCTCCACAAATGTGATGTATCCTGGCGCCATGGAGATGAAAGCGCGCAAGCGTACCATAGCGGTCCGGATCGGCGGCGTGACCATGGGCGGCGGTGCCCCCATCGTCGTCCAATCCATGACCAATACGGACACGGCGGATGTGGGCGCGACGGTGACGCAAGTGGCGGCGCTGGCGCGGGCCGGCTCGGAGCTCGTGCGCATCACCGTGGACCGGGCAGAGGCCGCCGCGGCGGTACCTGAGATCCGCGACCAGCTCGCGGCGCTCGGGGTCGACGTGCCGCTGATCGGCGACTTTCATTACAACGGCCACACGCTGCTCGCCGCGTATCCGGCTTGCGCGGAAGCGCTCGCCAAATACCGCATCAATCCCGGCAATGTCGGCTTCAAGGACAAGCGCGACAAGCAGTTCTCCCAGATCATCGAGATCGCGCTCCGCCACGACAAGCCGGTGCGCATCGGCGTCAACTGGGGCAGCCTCGACCAGGATCTGCTCACCCGTCTCATGGATGAGAACGCGCAAAGTCCCGACCCGAAGGACGCGCGCGCAGTGATGCACGAGGCCATCGTGCAGTCGGCGCTGATCTCGGCGGAGCGCGCGCAGGAGCTGGGGCTCGGCGCCGATAAAATCGTGCTGTCGGCCAAGTCTTCCGCGGTGCAGGACCTCATTGCCGTCTATGCGATGCTGGCGGCGCGGTCCGACCTCGCGCTGCATCTCGGGCTGACCGAGGCCGGCATGGGCTCGAAAGGCATCGTCGCTTCGTCGGCGGCACTTTCCGTCCTGCTCCAGCAAGGTATCGGCGACACGATCCGCATCTCGCTGACGCCGGAGCCGAACGGCGACCGCACGCTCGAGGTGAAGGTGGCGCAGGAGCTTTTGCAGAGCATGGGCTTCCGCGCCTTCGTGCCGCTGGTGGCGGCGTGTCCGGGGTGCGGGCGCACCACGTCCACCACGTTCCAGGAGCTCGCCCGCGACATTCAGGATTTCATCCGCGACCAGATGCCGGAGTGGAAGCGCCGCTATCCCGGCGTGGAGACGCTCAACGTCGCGGTGATGGGCTGCATCGTCAACGGGCCGGGCGAATCCAAGCATGCCGATATCGGTATCTCGCTCCCCGGCACCGGCGAGTCGCCGGCGGCACCGGTGTTCATCGACGGCGAGAAGGTGACGACGCTGCGCGGACCGGGGGCGGCGGCGGAATTCAAGCAGATGGTGCTCGACTATATCGAGCGCCGCTACGGCACCGGCGCCATGGGCCGCAGCGCGGCGGAGTAGACGCTAGCGCCCCGCGCCTACTTGATCGAGATCGCGTCGCCCGCGATCGACACCGTCAGCGCGATCATCGTGACATTGAAGACGAAGGCGACGAGGCCGTGTGTCGTCACGGTCTTGCGGATGGTGGCCGAGGTCACTGCCACGTCGGAGACCGCCGTCGAGGTCCCGATGACGAAAGCGAAATAGACGAAGTCCCAATAGCCGGGCTTGTCGCCGCCGGGAAAGCGCATGCCGCCACCAGCCCCGCGATGCTCCGCGTAATATTCATGGGCGTAATGCAGCGCGAACATGGTGTGGATGAACAGCCACGACAGCAAGGTGGTGACAAACAGCAGCGCGAGAAGGCCGGGCTGAATATTCTCGCTCTGCGATGCCGTGCGCAGCCAGAACACGATGGCGATGAGGCTCGTCATGCCGGCGGCCACGGTGAGAATGGGAATGGCGACGCGGCCATCGTCCTGCAGCGGCGATTCGCGGCGCACCCGGTCGGGATCCGAGCGCAGGATCATGACGACCACCAGCAGGAGATAGAGCGCCACGCCAGCGTCGAAGCCGATCAAGAAGCGCGACGTGAGATGATAGCTGTTCGGCAGGACCGCGCCGAGCGCCAACCCGAGAATCACCGCGAAGACGAATCGCCAGCGCGCCTGGAGGAAGCGGGAAACCCGCATGTCCCGCAAGCGATATGAAGGCTGCGGCGTCGTGGCCATGGGCGCCATTCGATCCGGATTCGCAGGTTTCCTCAAGCGCGCCCTTTGCGACAGGCCAAGTCGGTGAGCGCGCGGGGAAAAGTAGTGCCGGCTCCGGATAACCAGAACCATGGCGGGCAAAGTTTCCTGTCACCCAAATATCACAGGGTTCCAGTGAAGTGCGGCTGACCGGAAAATTGCCGTGGACCGGGGCGGGTCCCGGTTCTACAGATTGGGAGCGCGAGGGGGCCGCGCATCGACTGTTTTCAGGGGGTGAATGGGCCGGAACCGCAAAGCGGCCGGACCGCGTTGTCAAGCGTCTGTCTCGCTCACAGGCGATCTCACGATCGCTCGTGCTGCCATCCAGTCCAAACCAACCGGTCTTCGGCGTTCCACACTGCTCGGCACAGTCGCGGCGGGTATGCTGCTGTGCGGGTATGGGCGCCCCGCCCAGGCGCAGGTCGTGCCGCCGGCAGCCCCGTGCAACACCGTCTCGGGCTCGACGGTCACCTGCTCCGGCAATGTCTCCGCCGGCATCGCTATCGATCAGGTCGGCGCCCCGGCCGACACGTTCAGCACCCTCAATGTCAATGGCGTCACCCGGGACATCGCCCCGGCTTCGATGATCGACGGCATCTATTTCGGCAGCGACGGCAACGTCACCATCAATTCCGATACCGGGCCGTTCTCGATCACGACCACCGGCGACAACGCCGATGGTATCGAGGCCTATTCCTATAACGGCAACGTCAAGGTCACGCACGCGGGCGACATCATCACGCGCGGCGACTATGCCCGCGGCATCTACGCCGACGGCGTCGCCAGCACCATCGTCGATCATACGGGCAATATCACGACGCGCGGGTACGGGAGCGAGGGCATCTACGCCACCGGCTACGGCCGCGTCAGCGTCAAGCAAACCGGAACGATCACGACGCAAGGCGTGTATAGCGACGGCATCTACGCCACCGCTTTCGGCGGGCCCATCACTGTCAATCAGACCGGATCGATCGTCACCCACGGCGACGGCGCATGGGCATCAACGCGTTCAGTCCGGTCGCCGACATCACCGTCAACCAGACCGGCAATATCACGACCCATGGCGATGGCTCTTACGGCATCGGCGCCTTTTCGCCTTCTGGAAACATCACGGTCAGGCAGACCGGCAACATCACCACCCATGGCTATGACGCCAACGGCATCACCGCGATCTCCTACGGGGGCGACGTGACGGTCAAGCAGACCGGCAACATCACCACCAGCGGCCACTACGCTTACGGCATCTCGGCTTTCACGTTGGGGGGCGCGCTCACGGTCAACCACACCGGCACGATCAGAACGAGTGGCAGATACGCCGACGGCATCTACGCGGAGATTTGCTGCGGCGGGCCGATCAGCATAACGCAGAGCGGCGACATCACGGTCACCGGCAACGGCTCGGACGCCATCGACGTGAACGCCGGCTACGGGGAAAGCTTCGTGACCATCAAGCGTGGCAGCACCATCACCGGCGGCCCAGGTTCGGGCGACGGCATCGATTTCGATGGCGGCACCACCAACCGGCTCTTCAATTTTGGCACCATCACCACGATGGGCGAGAACGCCATCGAGGGCGAGGGGCCGGGCGCGGAGATCGTCAACAACTACGGCACGGTCACCGGCAATGTGCATCTCGGCCCCGGCGCCAACCGGTTCAACAACCGGTCCGGCGGTCTGTTCAACACCGGCACGGTCGCGTTCATTGGCGATGGCAATCTCTTGCGCAACGCGGGCACGCTGGCGCCGGGCGGCGTGGGCAAGGTGCGCACCACGGCGTTGACCGGCAATATGGTGCAGACGAGCGGCGGCACGTTCGCCGTGGATTTGAACCTGGGCAACGCCACGACGGACCGCGTGAACGTCTCGGGGACCGCGAAGCTCGACGGCACCGTGAAGGTCGCCGTGCAGAACCCGGCCTTGCTCAAGCAGGAATTCGTCATCCTGTCGGCGGACGGCGGCACGACCGACAACGGGCTCGGTCTGCTGGCGAGCCCGGCCTTGCAGGCCGAGCTGCTGTTCCCCAACGCCAACGACGTGGTGCTCGGCATCGATGTGAACTTCGCGCCGGCCGGCCTCAATCGCAACCAGACGCATATCGGCAACAATCTCAATCAGGTGCTTGGCGCCGGGGTCGGCACGCTGGGGCCCGTCTTCGGCGGCTTGTTCAACGTGTTCACCCTCAACGCTTACGCCGACGCGCTCGATCAGCTGTCGCCGGAGATCTACGCCGATGCGGAGATCGCCGCGCTCTACTCGGCCTTTGACTTCTCCAACAGCCTATTGAGTTGCCACGTGAACGGCATGGAGACCGCCGCCATTAACAAGGAAGGGCAGTGTCTGTGGGTGGGCGGCAAGGGTCGCTTCGTCGAGGGCGACGACACCTTCGAGGATATCGGCTTCGATGAGACCGCGGTGCAGTTCGCCGGCGGGGCGCAGTTCGCGCTCAACCCGGTCTGGCGGCTCGGGCTCGGTGCCGGCTATCAGTCGAGCACGCTGCAGACCAATTCCCTCGCGGAGAGCGAAGGCGATCAGCTGCAAGGCGGCGTTGCGCTCAAATACAATCCCGGCGCGCTGCTCCTGGCCGGCGTGCTCAGCGGCGGGCATGGCTGGTACGACACGACGCGGCCGATGGATTTCGGCGGCTTCACCGAGACCGCGCGGGCCGATCACGAGATCGACATTCTGCAAGGCCGCCTGCATGCGAGCTACGTGCTGGGCGATCCCGGCCTCTACTACAAGCCGATGCTCGATGCCGCGGCGACCGGCGTGACGCTCGACGATGTGCGGGAGACCGGCGCCGGCGGCGCGAGCTTGCTGGTGCGTGGCGACGACCACACGGTGTTCAGCATTTCGCCGGCGCTCGAGGTCGGCACCGAATGGTGGTGGGCCAACGGCACGCTGGTGCGGCCCTTCCTGCGCGGCGGGCTCACTTGGTACAGCGAGGACGACGTCACCGTGTCGGCCTCCTTCTCCGGCGCGCCGTCTGGCGTCGCGCCTTTCACCATCGCCGCGGCCACGGACGAGGTGCAGGCCGACGTGGCGGCGGGGATCGAGATGATCGATACCGAGGATAGCGCGCTGCGCATCTTCTATGACGGGCATTTCGGCGACCGCATCGCCGTGCACGCGGCCGGGCTCAAGGCCTCCGTCAAGTTCTAGCTCTGCCGGACACTTTACGCGCGGCGCTCGGCCACGAAGCGGGCGGCGTCGATCAGCATGGCCGCCTCATCGCCGAAGGGGGCGAGCGCATCTTCCGCTTCCGCCACGAGACCGGCAAGCCGCGCTTTGGCGCCCTCGATCCCGAGCAGGGCCACGAGCGTCGCCTTGCCCTGGTCCGCATCCTTGGCCACCGCCTTGCCCATGGCTTCAGCGTCGCCTTGCGCATCGAGCAGGTCGTCGGCCAGTTGGAAGGCTCGACCGAAGGCGGCCGCATAGGCGGTGAGGGCCGCCCGGCCGCGGCCGTCGGCGCCGCCAAGCACGGCGCCCGCCTCGCAGGCGAAGCGGAACAAGGCGCCGGTCTTCAGCGTCTGCATGGTCACCGTATCCTCGGGCGTGAAAGCGCGGTGCGCGGCGGACAGATCGAGCGCTTGACCGAGCGCCATGCCCTGCCACCCGCTGGCGCGCGCGAGCATCAGCACGAGCTCGGCGCGGACCGCCGCATCCGCGTGGGTCGCCGGCGCGCTCAGAATCTCGAAGGCGAGCGTGAGCAGCGCATCGCCGGCAAGGATGGCCGTCGCCTCGTCGAATGCGATATGGAGGGTCGGCCGGCCGCGGCGCACCGCATCGTCGTCCATGGCCGGGAGGTCGTCATGCACCAGCGAATAACAATGAATGCATTCAAGGGCGCAGGCCGCATCCAGCGCGTGGGCCTCGTCCACGCCGAACAGCCGCGCCGACTGGATCAGCAGAAACGGGCGTAAGCGCTTGCCGCCGCCGAGCGCCGCATAGCGCATGGCGTCGGCCAGCGCCGTGCCGCTTTGCGGGGCGCCCTGGACGGCGGCCAGGTGGGCGCCGAGCCGTTGCTCGATGGCCGATGCTGTGCGTTCGAGCTCTTGCGGGAAGGTCATCTTGGGGGACAGGGATAACGGAGGCGGGGTCCGGCGGCAAACCCCCCGTGGGTTCCGCGCAATCCGGCGTTGCTCCAGGCGGGGGCCGGGAGGTACAACCCGATTCCATGGCGGTATCGGCGGCTTCAGGAGCTCGAAAGCGCGGCAAGGGACGGGCTGGCGGGCGCAAGCATCATCCATGGCTGCGGCGTGTAGCGTTGGCATTGCTCGTCATTGCCGGCGCGCTCTTGCTGTCCATCGTCGTGTTTCGCTTCGTCACTCCGCCGATCACCCCGGTCATGCTCGCCGACAAGCTGAGAGGCGCGACCCTGAAGCGCCACTGGGTGCCGCTCGACAAGATCTCGCCCAATCTGCGCTTGGCGGTGGTGGCGAGCGAGGACGGCCGGTTCTGCGCTCACTGGGGCGTGGACTGGGCGGCGGTCAAGGACGCGGTCGAGGCGGCCCATAGCCTGAAGGGGGTGCGCGGCGCGAGCACGATCTCCATGCAGACGGCCAAGAATCTCTATCTGTGGAATGAGCGCAGCTATGTGCGCAAGGCCCTGGAGGTCCCGTTCGCCTATCTCATGACGGCGATCTGGCCCAAGCGGCGCATGATGGAGGTCTATCTCAACATCGCCCAATGGGGACCAGGGCTCTACGGGGCCGAGGCGGCCAGCCGGTACTACTTTCGCAAGCCCGCTTCCGCGCTCACCCGGCGGGAGGCCGTTCTGCTCGCCGCGGCGCTGCCGAACCCCCGTTTGCGCAACCCCGCCAAGCCCAGCCGGAGGATGCTTCTGGTCGCCAATGCCGTGGAGGGCCGCATGCCCTATATGGTCAAGCGGGCCCAGTGCGTCTTGAAGCCCTGAAAAAGGGTGGTTGTGAGCCCTGGCCAGGGGAAAAGATTGCCCTTATAAGGGCGCCAAGACAGCCCGATGAGGGCACGAAGACAGGCCCCTAAAGGGCTGAGACAGGCTCCCCGCGGGACCGCGTGGGCGAATTGAGATTTTACGACTTTGAGGCTTTACGACTATGGCTGTTCCTAAAAGAAAAACCTCCCGCATGAAGCGGGGTTTTCGGCGTAGCGCCGATGCATTGGAGTCCCCGACCTATGTCGAGGATAAGGACTCCGGCGAGCTACGCCGGCCGCATCACATCGACCTGAAGTCCGGGCGCTATCGCGGCCGTCAGGTGATCGTGATCAAGGAAGAGGCCTAAGCCGCCGCGCGTTTGCGCCTGGCGGCCGCCTCATCAACCTCCTTTGCTGCGCTTCTCCTGCCGCTCCTTGGGCGGCGGGCGTTTTCGCGCGTCCAAGGCCTGCCATGGCCCTTGTGGCAATTCCGCAAGCATTCATCAACCAAGCTACATGAAAGCCGCCGTTCGAGGGGCTCCAGGCCGGTAAAGCTGCGCCGGGGATCCTTAAAGGGAGGCCGGGCTTTCGGCTTTTTTAAACCTTATCGCCTAGCCTCCCGATCAATAAACCGAGGCGCCGAATGGCGCTCCCATGGTGGGTCCGTGGGGCAAAATGGGGGCGGTCAGTGGTTGCATCCTCTAACGAGTTTGCCGGAGGCGGCGGTGTTCCTTCGCGCCAACCGGGAAATGCCGGCGTCGCGGATTTCGGTCAGCTTGGTGGCGAGTCGCCGGAACAGGGGCCGCTCGATCTCGACCAGGTTCTGGAGAGCGTGCATGCCACGGCCTACCGCTGGGACGTCGCCGGCGACACGATCGACTGGGCGGACAACGCCGGAGTCGTGCTCGGCGTGGACGACATCGCCAAACTTCGCCGTGGGCGGGCTTTCGCCTTACACATCGATGCCGAGCATGCCGGCGCGCGTTACGACGGCGTCACCGGCGGCCCGCATGCCACGCCAGGCGCGGCGCTGCATTACTGCTTGCACTACCGGCTCCTGCCCGAGGGGCGCCGGGGCAAGAGGGCCCTCTGGGTCGAGGATACGGGTGTTTGCTTCACCGATGCCGACGGACGCCCCATGCAGGCGCAAGGCACGCTGCGGGTCATCGCCGACCGGCGCCAGCAGGAGCGGCAACACCCCGCCGCAAATCATGACGAGCTCACCGGCCAACTCAACCGGACGCGGTTGACCGAGGCTCTGACGACGCTTCTGTCGAATGCGTCCCGCTCGCCCATCAATGGCGCCTTCTTGCTGGCCGGGGTCAACGACCTGACCCTGATCAACGAGACCTATGGCTTCGATGTCGGCGACGAGGTGATCACCGTGGTGGGCCGGCGCTTGGGCCGCGTGTTGCGCGGTAAGGATTGCATCGGACGCTTCTCATCCAACAAATTCGGCATCGTGCTGCACGATTGCGACACCAACGGTATCGAGGCGATTGCCCGCCGCCTCATGGAGGCGATCAGCTCGAGCGTCGTCGACACCAGCGTCGGCGCGGTGGCGGCGACGATCTCCGTGGGCGCGGTGATCATTCCCGAGAACGCCTCGAGCGCCCGGAGCGCCATCGGCCACGCGCTACAAGCGCTCGATACCGGACGCAGCAACCGCGGCGACCAGTACTGCCAATATGTTCCCTGCGAGCGGCACGAGTCGGAACGCCGGCATAAAGTGGCCATCGCCGACGAGATCATCCGCGCTCTGAACGACCGCCGCATGATGATCGCGCTCCAGCCGATCGTCACCTCGCGTAGCCACGAGCCTGAGGTCTACGAATGCCTGCTCCGCATGCGGCGGACCGACGGCACGGTGATCAGCGCGAGTGAGTTCATCGGCGTGGCCGAGCAGTTCGGCCTCGCCAAGCTGATCGATTATCGCGTGCTTGAGCTGGCGATCGATCTCTTGCGCGCCTCGCCCAAGATCAAGCTGGCGCTCAACGTATCGGCGGCGACGGCGACGGACCCGCAATGGATGGCTGGGCTCGAAGGCTTCACCGGCAAGGACCGTTCGCTAACCGAGCGCCTCACCATCGAGATCACCGAGACGACCGCCATCTCCGACGTGAAGGCGGCGGTGAAATTCGTCACGGCCCTGAAGGAGCTCGGCTGCCGCGTGGCGCTCGACGATTTCGGCGCCGGCTACACCTCGTTCCGGTCCCTGCGCCAACTCGGCGTGGACATGGTCAAGATCGACGGCTCGTTCATCCAGAATCTCGGCAACGACGCCGAGGACGAAATGTTCGTGCGCACGCTGATCGATCTTGCCCGCAGCTTCGGCGTCGTCACCGTCGGCGAGTGGGTTGGCGACGAGCGGACCATGAAGCTGTTGGAGAAGGCGGGCGTCTCCTACATGCAGGGCTATTTCTTCGGCAAGCCGGAACTTGCCAAGGATGCCGGCGAGACGAAACCCGCCGCGCCCTCCAAGCCGGCCAAGCCAGCCGGCTAGGCGTTGCGCCTCAAGTGCGTGGCGAGGTGCGCCAGGCCGACGTCATGCACGCCTTCCTCCTCCAAATGCCGCACCGTGTTCAGAACATATTCGACATTGTCGCCCGCTTCGCCGCAGCAGGTCCGCACGATGCGGAGCTGCTCGTCGAGACTGAGCCTGCCGGCATATTGGGCGTGACTGGGATTGGCGAGAAAGGTGAGGGCGCGCACCGTCCGGCCCGAGCCGTCGAGCAGGCGCACGGGGCGGTAGGCTTCGCGATAGACCTCGGTGACTTGTTCGCGATCGCGCAAATACGCGACGGTCGCTTCCTCGGCGCCTTTGCTGACGCGGAAGGCCACGCCGCGGCAAGCGCCGCCGCGGTCGAGTCCGAGCACGAGACCCGGCTGTTCGTGGGTGCCGCGGTGCACGACGGAATAGACGCAAAGCGCGCGGTGGGCGCCCCGGAGCAGACCCGGCGTTTGCATGTCATGGGGAAAGCCCGGCCGCCACATCAGCGAGCCGTATCCGAAGACCCAAAGCTCAGTCATGTAGCGCCCTGTCCTGACTTTGCTCCGATCTAGGACATGCGGTCGTCAACGCGTGGCCGCCCGCAAGTCATGAGTGTGGCGCCTCCTGACCGCTCGCGCGCCGCCGCAGGATGATCATCCACATACCAAAGGCCGCGAGGAAACCACAAAGGACGATCAAGGCGAGCGCGGTGAGCCAGTTAGCTGGGTCGACGATAAGCGTGACAACACCGACACCGACACCGGCAAGCAAGCCAATTTCAAGCCACCACAGGTGAGCCGGTTTGAGCGTAATTGCCTCGGAGGTGTAGGCCCCTTTCAGCGACAGTCTTTCGTCGGAAGGCTGCATGCCACGCACAAGGTATGGGACCACAGCCATGTGGTAGAGAAATAGTAGAACCGCTGCGCCGATGAAGAGCGCGAGGTACCTCTCTAGGAGGACACCTAGCGTCGTGAAGCCAATTCCCAGAACCAGCCCGACGACGCAAAGGGCCTTGGTTTGCCGCACTAGGCGTTCGTAGTCCTGCTCCGAGGCAATGACGTAACCGCGGCCCAATACCCCCCTCGGAAAGAACAGTTTGCGCCCGTCTTTTCCGGTCTTGAAAATGCTGCTCGTCCAGGCGTCTAGGTAGTTTTGTATGAGTTGGCTCAGATATTTGATCAAGTCACTCCCCCGTTGAGTCAGGTAGTGGGCACGAGCCTTGAAACTGGCCGTGCCGTCAGCCGGCCCGGCTAAGACCACATTCGCAAAAGTGGCCGAGCACTTCCAGCATCGCCTCCTTGTTGTTCAAGAACACGTCGCGGCGCATGACGGGATCAGTAGACGCGGTGATCCGAAACCGCACGCCCTATGCGCGACGTCGTTAAGCGAGGCCTTCCCAGCCGCGGGCGCGCACAATCTCGCGCTCGGCATCGCTGGCAAAGTTCTTGTCCCAGTCCACCAACAGCTCCCGCATGATCCGCCGCCAGAGCGGGGGCGTAAGCGCGATGAACGCCATGGTCTGGTAGCCGTAGGGCAGCATCGGGGCGTTGTCCGGTGCGTCCAGCTGCCAAAACGGCTTGGTGGCGAACATGTGATGGTCGGAGTGACGCGGCAGATTGTAGTGCAGGATGTTGGAGATCGTCCGGTAGCTGTCCCAGCTGTGATGCGGCCGGATCGGCGTATTCTCGACGCGCACCAGCCCAAAATGCTGCACATAGTTGATGAGCTCGTGGAATAGGCGCCCGAGCAGGCCGGCGAGGAAGATCGCCAAGAGACCGGCGGGCCCCCCGAGGATCAGCGCAAGCACGAGGATCGACAGCGGCGCGAGATGCGCCTGGATTAGCCGGTTGTGCCAGGACCAAACGGTGAGCCCCTTGCGGCGCAGGCGTGCCGCCTCGACCTGCGCGGCTTGAGCGAATTGCTGCACCAAAGCCCGCGCCACGAAAGTCCGCAAGCGTTCGCCGCGCCGCGCCGTCGACGCATCGTCAAAGGTGCCCACCTGCCGGTGATGGACATAGACATGATAGATGGCGAAGGAGGAATTTCCGGTGAAGCCGAGCAGGATCTGCGCGACCAGCTTGGCCAGCGTGCCGGGCCGATGGGTGAGCTCATGGCCGACCGTGGCGCCGACCAGGGCAAAGAGATAGCCCGTCACCCACAAGGCGCCGATCCATTCCAGCGGCCACTCAAGAGGGTTCGGGCGCTCCGCGGCGAACCGCACGAGCAGAATGGCCAACAGGCTGATCAGCGGGAGAGACAAATAGAGATTGAAATTGCAGAAGGCGCGGGCGCGGTCGCTCAGCGTGATGCGGTCGTCGCCGCTGGCCTCGTCGGCGAAGGATGCGACGGCCATGGCCACGGCGATAACCAGGAAGGGCGCATAGCCGCCAACGACCAGCGAGCCCGCGCCGAGCGCCAGGAGGACATTGGCCGACATATAGCGCCAGGTCGCCAGCAGACTGTCGCGGCGGAAGAGGGAGGGCTTGGCCGCGTCTTTCGCGTGGGGCGCGGAGGCCCCGGCATCGGCGCGAGCCAGTCTACGGGCGCTGTCGGTATCGGTCGTCATGAAGCAAATATGCCGGTCAAGATCAGGGGCAAAAATAGGGCTGACCACCAAGAGTGTCTGTAACAAATTGGCAACAGACTGTGCTTCTCGATTACCATAGCCGGGCGCGGAAAGCGGGCAAGCGATCGGCAGGAGGGTAAATGCCAACGGTTCTCATCACCGGCACATCGACAGGCATCGGGCGCGTCACGGCCGAGCTTCTTGCCGCGAAAGGCTGGCGCGTGTTCGCCACCATGCGCGACCTGGCCAAGAAGGATCGGCTCGAGCGCGGGCTGAAGAAGGCCGGCGTCGAAAGCCAAGTCACCCTCCTGCAACTCGACGTCAACGATCCCGCATCAATTGAAGCTGCGGTCGCCGCGGTCCTGGCCGAGACCGGCGGTTCGCTCGACGCGGTCGTGCAAAATGCGGGGGTGGCGGTCGCCGGGGCGCATGAGGACATGCCCGACGCCGACATCCGTCGGGTGATGGAGACGAATTTCTTCGGCGTTCTGGCCCTGACGCGGGTGTTGCTACCGACATTCCGCGCGCAGAAGCACGGCCGCATCGTCATGGTCTCGAGCCAAGCGGCGTTTGCCGGCCAGCCGGCCAACTCGATCTACTGCGCCTCGAAATGGGCGCTCGAAGGTTGGGCCGAGTCGATCGCCTTCGAGCTCGACGGTTTCGGCATCCACGTCATCCTGGTCGAGCCCGGCCCTTACCGCACGGAGATCTGGCGCAGCACGCCGCGCATCCTGCCGGAAGACAGCGAATATCTCCCCTGGCTTGAGCAGGTGTTCCGCGGCGCCGACCAGCACGAGGCCAAGACGGCGCGCGACCCGCAGGAGGTGGCGGAGGCGATCGCCACCGCGCTCGAAGCCAAGAGCCCGAAATTCCGTTATCCGGTCGGCTTCTTCGCGCGGCTCGATCATTTCCTGCGCGGCAAGATCCCGACCCGCTTCATCCGCCGGGGCACCACGCGCTATCTGGGCATTCCACGCACGCGTTAGCTATGGGCTACTCCTGTGACCGTGCGGGCGGCCGAAGTCGGCGTCCGGCGTGTCCTGGCCGGCCTCGATGATGCCGCGGCCAACTCGCCTATCTATGGACAGAAGACGTAAGTGCTGCGTCCAGATGTCTTTGCATCATAAAGTGCGAGGTCAGCTTTCTTCATGAGGACTTCGGGATCGCAACCGTCTTTCGGTGCTAAAGCGATGCCGATGCTAGCGCCCATGGCGACTTGGTTCCCGAGTACACAATGAGGTTCAGCGAGCGCACGCTGAATGCGCTCGACCAACTTTATCGCCTGAGATTGGTCGGCAGCCCCGGCTTGGAGGACTGCAAATTCATCACCACCCAGCCGGCCCACGGTATCCGTTCCGCGCAACACCTTGCGAATTCGATTGGCCACACTCTTTAGCAAGGCATCCCCAGTGGGATGTCCCAGAGTGTCATTCACCTCTTTGAAGTGATCGAGATCAATCCAGTGAAGGGCAAATGCGTGTCCTTCTGGCAAAGCCGCACACCATTCTTCCAGTTGCTCATTGAATTGATGCCGGTTGGCAACCTCGGTCAGCGTGTCATGACGCGCAAGCCAATCGATCTTATTCTCCGCTCGTCGCCTCTCCGTTATGTCCTCCTGAATATCAACCCATCCACCACCGGCAAGGGGCTGATTGCTTACTAGGACGATGCGGCCGTTCTTTAGAGATTGGGTATGCGAGAATGACCTTCCCAAAGCCAACGCCGCGACGTGAGTCGCGATCCACTTTCGCTGTCTTTCCAACTCCTGCGGATCATCTCGACCTGTTTCGTTCTTGACGTGATAGCGCAAGATCGCGGCCAACGGGGTACCCGGTCGAGTCAGCGTCTCGGGTAACGAATATATTTCGCAATACAGCTTGTTGCAGACGATTAGCCGTGCTTCGGCATCGAACATGGAAAGGCCGCGGCCCATGTTGTTGAGCGCGACGTCCAAGCAGCGATTAAGCTCCCCGAAGAGCCTTGCCTGCGCGTCATCCGGCCGGAGTGCCGTTAATGCCTGAGCAAGAGATGCGAACGGCACGTCGTTTCGAACGGTAACAGCCCCCCGTTTGGACCCAGGATGGGGGGTCGGGTTCTTTGATTTTGCCCTGGCAGAGGGCTTAATGCGTGGCGACGGTTCCATGACCGCAGGTCCTATCGTTCGGCTGTGGCCGCTAGCGGTACATGGTTGCCCTTGCAGTCTGGTGAAGATGAAATCCTCAAGTTGATCGATCAGAGGATGCGAAACGGCGCGTCTAGTCGTCATGCCCGTGGGGGCGGCCGAAATCGGCGTCCGGCGTGTCCTGGCCCGCATCGATGATGCCGCGGCGGATGGCGCGGGTACGGGTGAACTGCTCGAACAGCGCGTCGCCATCGCCATGACGGATGGCCTTGGTCAGGGCGGAGACGTCCTCGTTGAAGCGGCCGAGCATCTCGAGCACCGCGTCCTTGTTGGCGAGGAAGATGTCGCGCCACATGGTCGGATCGGAGGCGGCGATGCGGGTGAAGTCGCGGAAGCCGCCGGCGGAGAATTTCAGCACCTCCGAGCGGGTTACCGTCTCCAGCTCGTCCGCCGTGCCGACAATCGTGTAGGCGATGAGATGCGGCAGGTGGCTGGTGACCGCGAGCACCAGGTCGTGATGCTCCGGCGTCATGATCTCCACATTGGCGCCGAGCAGGGTCCAGAAGGCGCTGAGCCGGTCGACGGCCTCTTTGTCGGTGCCCTCGGGCGGCGTCAGAATGCACCAGCGATTCTCGAACAGCTCGGCGAAGCCGGCATCGGGGCCGGAATGCTCGGTGCCGGCAACCGGATGGGCCGGCACGAAATGCACGGTGTCCGGCAGATGCGGGCCCATGTCGCGCACGATGGAGGCCTTCACCGAGCCGACATCGGACACGATGGCGCCGGTTTTCAGATGGGGCGCGATCTCTTGCGCCACGGCCCCGCACACGCCGACGGGCACGCAGACGATGACGAGGTCGGCGTCCTGGACGGCTTCCGCGTTGGTCGCGACGACCTTGTCTGCGATGCCCAGCGCGACCACGCGGGCGCGCGTCTCAGGCGACCGCGAGCTGGTCACGATGCTGCGCACGGCACCTTGCGCACGTGCCGCCCGCATGATCGACGACCCGATCAGGCCGGGGCCGATAATGGCCAGCGTGTCGAATAACGGCTTGCTCATCGCGCTCCGTCCATGAATTCGGTGAGTGCTTCGAGCACCGCGTTGTTCTCGTCCTCGGTGCCGATGGTCAGGCGCAAGGCATTCGGAAAGCCATATTCCTCCACCCGGCGCAGGATGATGCGCCGCTGATGCAGGAATGCGTCGGCCTCGCGCGCGGAGGTCCCGTCCGGAAAATGCACGAGCAGGAAGTTCGCCGCGCTCGGCGTGGTGTGCAAGCCGATGCGGTCAAGCGCCTCGGCCACGCGGGCGCGCCATACCGTGTTGTGCGCGACGGCCTGCTCCATGTGCGGCTGATCGGCCAGCGCGGCGACGCCGGCGGCGATCGACGGGCCCGTCACGTTGAACGGACCGCGGATGCGATTCAGGACATCAGCGACGGCGGACGGACAATAGGCCCAGCCGAGACGCAATGCCGCGAGCCCATAGATCTTGGAGAAGGTGCGGGTCATCACCGTGTTCTCGCTCGTCGCCACCATCTCGATGCCGGCCTCGTAGTCGTTGGCGCGGACATATTCGGCATAGGCCGCGTCGAGCACGAGGATGACATGCTCCGGCAGGCCGGCATGCAGCCGCTTGATCTCGTCGAACGGCAGGTAGGTGCCGGTCGGATTGTTGGGATTGGCGATGAACACCAGGCGCGTGGCCTCGGTCACCCGCGCCAGGATGGCATCCACGTCGGCGGTCAGGTTGCGTTCGGGCGCCGGCACCGGCGTGGCGCCGTGCGCGAGAATGGCGATCTTGTAGACGAGGAAGCCGTGCTCGGAGTAGATCGCCTCGTCGCCCGGCCCGAGATAGGCGGCGGCCAGCAGGTTCAGGATCTCGTCGGAGCCGGCGCCCGCCACGATGCGGGCCGCGTCCAGGCCGTAGAGCTTGGCGAGCGCCTCGCGCAAGGGCCGCGCCGAGCCGTCGGGGTAGCGCGACAGATGGGCGGCCTGCTCGAGATAAGCCTCGACCGCGCGCGGGGACGGCCCCAGCGGCGTCTCGTTGGAGGACAGCTTGACCACCGCGCCGGCGCCAGGGAGCGCGCTCGTGCCCGGGACATAGGGCGCGATGTCGAGAATGCCTGGACGCGGGTTTGGCCCACGTTTGGCCGTCATCGTCTCTCTCCTTGGCGGCTGGCTTTGCGAAGGGCCTCTCATAGGGCTATTCCCGAGGCCAAGGCAAAGAAAAGATTGACTTTCAAGGTTGAGGTCATAGCTAACCCGGCATTGTATAATCTTGAGCCATAGTGCTCCCAAGCGCGCGAGGATGGGCCTTTGCGCGTCCAGAATAGGCAAGTGATGAACGAGACTCCCGGAGCGGAAAGTTTCGCCGATCATGCGAAACGGCTGGCGCAGGGCGCCAATCCGCAGAGCGATATCGTGCATTTTCCCGAGGCCGAGCCCTTGCCGCTCGACAGCGGTTCCGCGCTTGCGCCCTTCTCCATCGCCTATCAGACCTACGGGACCCTTAACGCCGACAAATCCAATCTGGTGCTGGTCTGCCATGCGCTGACCGGCGACCAGCACGCGGCGAATCTCCATCCCCTGACCGGCAAGCCCGGCTGGTGGGACACGATGATCGGGCCGGGCAAGCCGATCGATACGGACCGCTATTTCGTGCTGTGCCCCAATGTCATCGGCGGCTGCATGGGCTCCACGGGCCCCAGCTCGATCAATCCGGCCACGGGCAAGCCTTACGGGCCCGATTTCCCGGTCATCACCGTGCGCGATATGGTGCGGGCGCAGGCGCGCCTGCTCGATCACCTCGGCATCGAGCAGGCCTTGTGCGTGCTCGGCGGCTCCATGGGCGGCATGCAGGTGCTGGAATGGGCCGCGACCTACAAGGACCGGGTGTTCTCCGCGGTGCCGATCGCCTGCGCCGCGCGGCATTCCTCGCAGAATATCGCCTTCCATGAGGTCGGGCGCCAAGCGGTGATGGCCGATCCGGACTGGTGCCAGGGCCGCTATCTGGAAGAGGGCAAGAGCCCGCGCAAAGGCTTGGCCGTGGCGCGCATGGCCGCCCATATCACCTATCTGTCGGACGAGACGCTGCACGACAAGTTCGGCCGCAATCTTCAGGACCGGGAGAAGGTCACTTTCGGCTTCGACGCCGATTTCCAGGTGGAGAGCTATCTGCGCCACCAAGGCATGACGTTTGTCGACCGTTTCGACGCCAACGCCTATCTCTACATCACGCGCGCCATGGACTATTTCGACATCGCCGCCGACCACGGGGGCGTGCTCGCCAATGCCTTTGCCGGCACCAAGACGCGCTTCTGCCTGGTGTCGTTCACGTCCGACTGGCTGTTCCCCACCGAGGAGAGCCGTGAGGTGGTGCATGCGCTGAACGCGGTCGCCGCCAATGTGAGCTTCGTGGAGATCGAATCCAACAAGGGCCACGACGCCTTCCTGCTGCACGAGCCGGAGCTGTTCGACGCCGTGCGCGGATTTTTGACCGCCGCCGCGCGCCATCGCGGCGTGGTGTTCCCGGACGGCGGCAAGGTGTGACCATGACGCCCCGGTGAAAGCCCACAGCGTCCGGCCGACGGACACGACCCGCGTCGACCTCCTGCTGATCGCCGAGATGGTGACGCCGGGCTCGCGCGTGCTCGATATCGGCTGCGGCGACGGCACGCTGTTGCGTATCCTAGCTGAGAAGCACGGCGTCGACGGGCGCGGCATAGAGCTCAGCCAAGCGGGGGTGAACTCCTGCGTGGCGCAAGGGCTCGCGGTGATCCAGGGCGATGCGGACGACGACCTCGCTTACTATCCCGATCTCGCCTTCGACTACGCGATCCTGTCGCAGACCATCCAGGCGACCTACTCGCCGCGATTGGTGCTGGAGCAGCTGCTGCGCATCGGCAAGCGGGCCGTGGTGTCCTTCCCGAATTTCGGCCATTGGCGGGTGCGCACGCAGCTGATGTTCGGCGGACATATGCCGCGTACGGACAATCTGCCCGAGCGCTGGTACGACACGCCCAATATCCATCTGTGCACGATCAAGGATTTCCTCAATCTGTGCGACGACGTGGGCGCCAAGGTGGAGCGGGCGATCGCGCTCAACGCCTACGGCACCAAGCTGGTCGCCATGCCGTTATTCGCGCAGAATCTCTTCGGCGAGCAGGCGGTCTTTCTGCTGTCGCGCTAGGCGCGGCGTCACGGCGCCGGCCGGCACCGGCACGATGCGGCGGCGGACCTGCCGCTCGGTCTCGCGCACCGGCATCGCCGCGTAGACCTGCTTGGTCGCCTCCACCAGGATCACGCCGGAGAAGGTCGGCCACAGGATGAGACCGAGGCGCTCCCAGAAACCGGGCCAGCGCGTCAGCACGCGCCAGTTGAAGGGCGGCGTGTAGAGCGCGTATTGCCAGCCTTCCGGCGAGAACATCGCCTCTTTCAGAAGCTGTGTGAGCTGGGAGCGGCTGAACGGGCTGCCATAGCCGAAGGGCGTGGTGTCGACCCGGGCCCACAAGCCCCGCCGGTTGGGGACGACGATGAGCAGCTTCCCTTGCGGGCTGAGCACGCGCCAGATCTCGCGCAGCAGGACGCGCGACTGCTCCGACCATTCCAGCATATGCACGAGCAGGATGCGGTCGGCGGCCTCGTCGTCCAGAGGCAGCTCCGTCTCGTCCACGAGCACGCTCATGGACTGACCTCGATCAGGCCAGGTCAGGGCGCCGAGCCCGGCCGGCATCAGCGCGCCGAGGCTGCGCGCCTCGCCTCTGAACTCGCCGAGATAGGGCGTGGCATAGCCGAGGCCGAAGACGTTCAGGCCCTTCACGTCGCCCCAGCGCGCGCGGATGGTCAGCCGGAGCAGGCGGCGCACCATCAGCCCGAGCCGGCGGGCGTAGAAGTCCTTGAGGTCGAATGCGTCGAGATGCATGGCTGAAGTGTCGCGCGGCTTACGTTTAAAGTTCGTTCTTGAGACCCGGATCGTCACCCACTTAAGGCTCAAGCGCGCGCGGTTTCAATCGCCGCGATTTGGGTGTTACGGTCCGCACCCCCGAAGGCTAGCAGCGAAAAAGAAGAAAGCATGATGGCGAAGCTCGAGATTTATCAATTTCCGACGCGGGCCGACAATTACGGCGTGCTGATCCATGACGCGGAGACCGGCGCCACGGCGGCGATCGATGCGCCCGAGGCGGAGCCGATCTTCGCCGCCCTCGAAGACAAGGGCTGGAACCTGACCGACATCCTGGTCACGCATCATCATGCGGACCATACGGCGGGCATCGGCCCTCTGAAGAAGAAGACCGGTTGCACCGTCACCGGACCGGCGCGCGAGGCGGGCTCGATCCCCGGTCTCGACGTGGAGGTGAAGGAGGGCGACACGGTGGACATTGGCGGCGCCAAGGGCAGCGTGATCGAGACGCCCGGCCATACGCGTGGGCATGTCAGCTATTACTTCCCCGACGAGGCTGCGGTGTTCGTCGGCGACACGCTATTTTCGGTCGGCTGTGGCAAGCTGCTCGAAGGCGATGCCCCCACCATGTGGTCGTCGTTGTCGAAGCTCGCGGCGCTGCCGCCGGAGACGGATGTTTACTGCGGCCACGAATATACCGGCGCCAATTGCCGCTTCGCGCTGACCGTCGAGCCGGAGAACGAGGCGCTGAAAGCGCGCGCCGCCGAGGTCGCGGAGAATGACGCGAAGGGCGCGCCGTCGCTGCCGACGACGATCGGCCAGGAGCTCGCCACCAATCCCTTCCTGCGCGCGTCGAGCCCCGCGATCCAGCAGCGGCTCGGTCTCGAAGGACAGCCGCTCGACGTGGTGTTCGGCGAGGTCCGCAAGCGCAAGGACCGGTTCTAGATGGCCGAACCGCTCACTGCCGACGAGGTCATCGCCCATCTGAAGCTCGTGCCGCACCCCGAAGGCGGCTGGTTCCGCGAGACGTTCCGCGACGCGCCCGGACACGAGGGCCGCGCGCACTCCACGGCGATCCTGTTCCTGCTGAAGTCGGGCGAAGTCTCCCACTGGCACCGGGTCGATGCGGTCGAGATGTGGCACTGGTATGGGGGTGCGCCGCTTCTGCTCGAGATCGCGGACGACGCGGGCACACGGCGCGAGGTGAAGCTCGGTTCCGATCTGATCGCTGGCGAGCACCCGCAAGGGTGGTGCCGGCCGGTGCGTGGCAGTCCGCGCGGAGCTTAGGCGCGTGGACGCTGATCGGCTGCACCGTGGCGCCCGGCTTCGACTTCGCCGGGTTCGAGCTCGCCCCCCAAGGCTGGGAGCCGTAAGGCCCCGGCGCCTCGGAGAGCGAAAGCCCGTTAGTCCATCAGCTGGCCGCCATTGATGGTCAGCGTCGAGCCGGTGATCCAGGCGGATTCGTCGGCGGCAAGGAACACGACGCAGCGGGCGACCTCGTCCGCTTCGCCGAGACGGCCCACGGGAATCTGGCCGACGATGTGCTCCATCACTTTCTCGGAAACGCCCGACAGCAACTCGGTCGCAACATAGCCCGGCGCGATGGCGTTGGCGGTGATGCCCTTGCGCGCGCCTTCCAGCGCCACGGCCCGGGTGAAGCCGATCATGCCGGCCTTGGCCGCGCAGTAATTGCTCAAGCCGAGCATGCCTTGCTGGCCGTTGATCGAGGAGATGTTGACGATGCGGCCGAAGCCCCGCTCGCGCATGCCGTTGATCACCCTGGCGCGCATGTTGAACACGGAGTCGAGATCCGTGCGCATGACCTGCTCCCACTGCTCGCTGCTCATCTTTTGGAGCATGGCGTCGCGCGAGATACCGGCATTGTTGACCAGCACCTCGACCGGGCCGACCTCGTTCTCGACGGCGATGACGCCCTGCTCGCAAGCCTGGTAGTCGCCGACGTCCCATTTGAACACCGGGATGCCGGTTTCCTTTCTTGAGGCGTTGGCGGCGTCGTCATTGCCGGCATAGCTGGCGGCGACCTTGTAGCCGGCCTTCTTCAGCGCCTTGCAGCAAGCTTCGCCGATGCCGCGTGTTCCTCCCGTGACCAGAGCCACACGTCCCATAGCTTCCTCCCTTGGCGCACGTTGGCGCCGGCTTCTTGGTGATAAAACCCGCGTGTGGGGCGGCGAACGGCCACCCCACACAAAACCCTACGCCTGCTTGAGGCCGGGACCTAGTCGCGTTCGACGCACATGGCGATGCCCATGCCGCCGCCGATGCACAGCGTGGTGAGACCCTTCTTGGCGTCCGCCTTCTGCATCTCGTGCAGCAGGGTGACGAGGACGCGCGCGCCCGAGGCGCCGATGGGGTGACCGATGGCGATGGCGCCACCGTTGACGTTCACCTTGCTGGTATCCCAGCCGAGATCCTTGTTCACGGCGCAAGCCTGCGCGGCGAAGGCCTCGTTGGCCTCGACCAGGTCGAGGTCCTGCGGCTTCCAGCCGGCCTTTTCCAGCGCCTTGCGGGAGGCGGGGATCGGACCGGAGCCCATGACGGCCGGGTCGACGCCGGCCTGGGCCCAAGAGGCGATTCGGGCGAGAGGCTTGAGGCCGCGCTTCTTGGCCTCCTCGGCGGTCATCAGCACGACGACGGCGGCGCCGTCATTGATGCCCGAGGCGTTGCCGGCGGTGACGGAGCCTTCCTTGCTGAAGGCAGGCCGCAGCTTGGCGACGCTCTCGAGGGTCGCGCCGTCGCGGATATACTCGTCCTGATCCACCACGATGTCGCCTTTGCGGGTCTTGATGGTGACAGGCACGATCTCGTCGGTGAACTTGCCGGCCTTCCTGGCGGCCTCGGCCTTGTTCTGGGAGGCCACGGCGAAGGCATCCTGCTCATCGCGGGTGATTTGCCACTTGTTGGCGACGTTCTCGGCGGTGTTGCCCATGTGATAACCGTTGAAGGCATCCCACAGGCCGTCCTTGATCATGGTGTCGATGAGATCGGTGTTGCCCATCTTCACGCCGTTCCTGAGATGGGCGGCATGAACCGACTGGCTCATGCTTTCCTGACCGCCGGCGATGACGATGTCGGCGCTGCCGAGGGCGATCTGTTGGGCGCCGTTGACCACGGCGCGAAGGCCCGAGCCGCACACTTGATTCAAGCCCCAAGCCGGGGTCTCAATGGGAAGGCCTGCGCCGATCGACGCCTGGCGCGCCGGGTTCTGCCCTTGCGCCGCCGTAAGAACCTGTCCGAGGATCACCTCGCTCACATCTTCGGGCTTCAGCTTGGCCCGCTCCATCGCCGCCTTGATCACGATCTGGCCCAGCTCGTGCGCCGGCAGGCTGGCCAGCGAACCGTTGAACGATCCAACCGGCGTCCGCGCGGCGGCGACAATGACGATCTCATCCGCTTTCATTCGAATTCTCCATACCCCTAGGGACCACAGGTCATACCCTAGGGATTTCCATAGGGAAAGCCTACCAATGGCCTAGGGGCCCTTAAGCCTCCGGCGAAGCCTCTGGTGCCCCGCACAAGGAACGTGCTAGTTATCTTCGCAGGTGCGGCATAGAGTAGCCTTAGGCGCTGCCACAGAGCGTAGGAGTGAAGGCAATTGGCTAGGGACGCGGACCAAGAGGGTCGGCCGGTCATTATCAAGAAATACGCCAACCGGCGGCTCTATAATACCGATACAAGCACGTATGTGACGCTCGAGGACCTGGCCGAAATGGTGCGGGGAGAGCGGGACTTTGTCGTCTACGACGCGAAGACCGGCGAAGACCTCACCCATGCTGTCCTTACCCAGATCATCGTCGATCAGGAAAGCAGAGGCACCAACCTTCTGCCGATCGGCTTCTTGCGCCAGCTCATCCGCTTCTATGGCGACAGCATGCAGAAGCTTGTACCGAGCTATCTTGAGTTCAGCCTCGACTCGCTGACCCGCCAGCAGGAGCAGTATCGCCGCCGCTTCGCCAATGCCTTCGGCACGGCGGCCTTTGATGCGATGCAAGAACAGGTGCGGAAGAATTTCGACACGTTCGAGCGGGCTTTCGGCATGTTCACGCCCTTCTCCGGGTCCGACGCCAATGCCAACGGACTTCCTGCAGAGGACGCCAAGGAAGGCGCCGAGGCGAGTTCCGCGCCGGTGGCCAAGATCGGCGCCGGGGCGCCGGGCGGGGACGATATCGATACGCTCAAGGCCGAACTCTTGGCCATGCAGCAGCGGCTCGAGAAGCTGTCCCGCAACTAAGCGTTCTTCGAATTTCGGAAGTCGGTCCTACGCGGCCTCGGCCGTGCGCCGGCGCATATGGGCGGCGGTCAGATCGGCCTCGACCAGCGCCCGGTCATGGGCGTTGTCGGCCAGGAGGTGGACATGCACCTCGTTGGCGCCGCACTTGGCGCCCTCATGGCGGAGATGGGCGAGGTTGAGCGAGGCGGCGTCGTCCTTGGTGTCGCCGAAGGCGATCGCCTCGCGCGTGCCGTCCTGATAACGGCGCACCAGGATGTAGTTTGCTTGGGGCAGGGCAGGGCAGCCCACCAGCGTATAGACGCTGTGGAGATAGCGGCGGCCCGAAGCGCCACGCCAATAGTGGAAGGCCTGAGCGAAGGCGGCCTCGGCGCAGACCAGCGCAGGCTCGTCGGCCGGCCCCCAAGGGGCCGTCGTCTCAGCGGCTATGGCTTCGCTCGTCCACATGAAAATCCGTCCCGTTAACTAAACAGACCTACCTGAAATGGGTTGACCGATGACAAATTCAAGACCCGCCGGCGATCACGATTCTTTCTGGAACAAAGGATGAACTTTGCTCCGGACCGCGTCAAGCTTTTAAGTGTTAACAAGGAGTTAACCGATGCCGTCCACGGTCTTCGCCTCGGCCAACAGACGGGCGGAGGCGGTCTCGATGTCGTCCTCCAGCCGGTTCATGAATTCGGCCTTGGGGAGGCCCGGCGGCAGGGGTTCGAGGATCTCGACCACGATTTTCCCGGGCTTTCTGAGCCAACTGCGCCGCGGCCAGAAAAATCCGGAGTTCAGCGCGACGGGCACGCAAGGGACGCCGAGCGCCGAATAAATCAGGACGATGCCCGTCTTGTAAGCGGGGGGCGCACCCGGCGCGCGGCGGGTTCCTTCGGGGAACAAAATGATTTCGCGCCCAGCCTCGATTCGTTCCTTGGCCGCGCGCAGCATGCGGCGCAGCGCCGTCGGACCCTTGTCGCGGTCCACCGGGATCATCCCGAACTTGTAGGAGAACCACCCGTGGAACGGGATCCAGAACAGCTCGCGCTTCATCAGCAAGGCGGGATCGCGGAACATGGGAATGAGGGCGAAGGTCTCCCACGCCGATTGATGCTTGCAGGCGATGAGGCAGGGGCCGTTCGGCAGCTTGTCGAGGCCGCGTACCTCGTAGTCCAAACCGACGACGTGCTTCAGGAGCCAGAGCTCGGTGCGGGCATGCACCTTGAGCGCCGCCATGGCCCAACTGCGCGGCGCGAACAGGAGCGGGCTGCCGAGCACCACGAACAGCGCCGTCGTCACATAGAACAGAAGAGCGAAGAGGATTGAGCGGAGCATGATCACGGGAGCCGGGCTCAAGGCTCCGGCTGGTCCTCGGGGGGCACGGAACCGCCCCGCACGGTCATGCGCACCAGATTGGTGGCGCCGAGCCGGGCCAGCGCCGGGATGTATTTGAGATATTCGGACAGCAGCAGCTTGGTGGTGCCGGGGAAGGTCCACCAGCGTTCCACATGCACGTTGTTGTCGACCACGGCATAGGGGATCAGCGTCACCCCCGGCATGGCCCGGGCGAGCTCGGCCAGGGCGCGGGGCATGTGATAGTTGGAGGTGACGACGATGACGGAGCCATATTTATGCAGCGCGACCCATTGAGCGGTCTCGGTAGCGTTGTCGATGGTGTTGCGCGCCTCCTTGTCGATGTCGACGCAGCAGGCGAAATACTGGTCGCCTTGGCTCGCCAGCGTCTTCAATTGCTCCCGTGTGGTGTCGCGATTGACGCCGGTGATCAGCACGCGCTTGGCTTTACCCTTGGCCAGCAGCTTCATGGCCTCGTCGATGCGCGCCACGCCGCCGGTCAGCACGGCGATGCCGTCGGCGGCATAGGCCGGCTCGCGCCGCTCTCGGTCCACGCTGTTGGCGAACACGATGAAGCCGATAATGAGCATGACGAGCGCCAGGATGGTCGCGTCGAAGAGCAGCCGGACGCTGCCCACGAAGCCGCCGAAGCGCCGGAAATGCCGCCGCCCCGCGCTCTCCTGGACCTCCTGCACGTCCTCCGTCACCACTTACTCCAAACCCACCCCGGCGCGGCGCAGAATAGGCAATATCGCACGGCCGCGAAATCCGCTTCACCGGGGGTCATTACAGCACTCATGCGTAGGATTTTAAGACGCGGAACACGCCAAGCCGCGAGGTGATCATGCACAGGCCCGCGACCACGATAACCACGAGCACACAAAGCAGGTAGCCGCCAAAATCGAGCTCGCCGGAGCCCAGCAGGCGGCGCGTCTCCGCCTCGGTGACGACGCCGCCGCCCAGCAGATGCATGGCGAAGGGCAAAAGGAGGAAGGCGACTGCCGCGGATACGGCCCCGATAAGGCCGGCCCGCACGCCAAGCCCCAGGAAGTGACGTTCGAACTCGCCTGAGATGAAGCGCTCATTGGCGCCGACGAAATGCAGCACCTCGATGATCTCGCGGTTGGACGCCATGGCGCTGCGGGTGGCCGAGATGATGGCGGCGATGGTGGCGGCGGCGACCAGACCGAGCACGGCGATGCCGCCAAGCGCCGCGGAGCGGGTGATGGAGCGGATCTCCGCCTGCCAGCGGCGGTGGTCGTCGAGGGTGACGCCCTCGAAATTCTGATTGAGCGCGTTCTTGATGAGACCGATGTCCGGCGGGCTGGAGCGGTCGATCTCCACCGCGATCAGACGGGGGATCGGCAGCGCAGACAGGGCGGCGGTGGAGCCGAGCCACGGCTCGAGCAGCTTGGCCGAATCGTCGGCGGTGAGCGGCTTAACCCGGGTGATGCCCCGCTGTTTGGCGAGAAATAGCGAGACCAGCGTCATCTTCTTCTCGATGTCGGCGGTGTTCACCGGATCGAGCTCGATGGTGATCTCGCTGGCGATGTCGTCGACCCAGCTGCGCCGATTGGTTGATCATGTAGACGCCGCCGGCGGTGAGGCAGGCGAGAAACGTCATGATGGCGATGACCACGGCCAGCGCGTTGCCGGCGATGGAGGCGGACGGCACGATCTGCGAGGGCGCGGCTTGGAAGCGCTTCGGCAGCAGCGCGGTGAGCCGCGCCGGCAGCACGGCGGCCAGCAGCGTGGTCCAGGGATAATCCCGGATGTCAGTGACGACGCTCACGGAGTGCTGACCTGCAACTGGCCGTCATAGAGCATGAGGCGCGGGGCCTCGAGCTGGTCCATGAGCGCGTAAT
Source organism: Methyloceanibacter superfactus (assembly GCF_001723305.1). Taxonomy (GTDB): domain Bacteria; phylum Pseudomonadota; class Alphaproteobacteria; order Rhizobiales; family Methyloligellaceae; genus Methyloceanibacter; species Methyloceanibacter superfactus. The sequence continues at coordinate 1,027 of NZ_LPWF01000033.1, read as the reverse complement.
CGTGGGTGGCGATGATGACCGAGGTGCCGAGCCGATTGAGCTCGACGAACAGCCGGAGCAGGCGGTTGCCGATGGCGGGATCCACATTTCCCGTGGGCTCGTCGGCGAGAAGCAGCTCGGGGCGGCCGATCACGGCGCGGGCGATGGCCGCGCGCTGTTTCTCGCCGCCCGACAGGATCTCGGGATAGGCATGGATCCGTTCGCCGAGGCCGACCCAGCGGAGCAGATCGGTCACGTCCTCGGCATAGTCGGATTCTTTCCGGCCCATGACGCGCAAGGGGAGGGCCACATTCTCCCAGGTGGTGAGATGGTCGAGCAGGCGGAAATCCTGGAAAACGATGCCGATTCGCCGGCGGAGCGCCGCCCGGCCGTTGCGCGGGAGATCGGCGACATTCTCGCCAAACACGAAAATCAGCCCTCTGGTCGGCCGGAGGGACATGAAAAGCAGGCGCAAAAGCGAGGTCTTTCCGGCGCCCGACGGTCCGGTCAGGAAATGAAAGGACCCGGGAAGCACGTGAAAGGTGACGTCACGCAAGATTTCCGGGCCTGAGCCGTAGCGGAGCCCGACGTTGTCAAAGCGGATCACCCGTCTTCCTTAAGTCTCTTAAGATTGCCCACCACAGGCTCTTTATGCTGAACTCCCCGTCCGGTATCAATGGAATTGGGCAACACATGGGGCGTTCGTAAAGTCCTCGCGTAACGGACGATTTTCGGCTTCTGAAATGGCAACACAGATCATCTGCCCGGCGTGCGGGACCCGCTATGAGATCAAGGCGGCGTTTCCACCCGAAGGACGCAAGGTCGCTGCGCGAAGTGCAGCCATGTCTGGATGGCAAAGCCAGCCGGTGCCGAGGCGGTAGCCGCGGCGCCCCAGGCCGCGCCGGCTCAGGCGCCGCAGCCACCCGCGGCGCCGGCGCCACAAGCGCCAGCTCCACAAGCCGCCCCGCAGGCTCCGACGCCTCAGCCGCAAGCTCCGCGCGAGCGCCCGTGCCGCCACCCCCGCCAATGGCGCCGCCGCCTCAGGCCG
>NZ_LPWF01000032.1 GCF_001723305.1 Methyloceanibacter superfactus | reverse complement strand
ATCCGTGCGCCGGGCGGACTGGTGCAGCTGCGGCATGCGTGCCATCGAGCCGTCTCGTTCATGATCTCGCAGATGCGCCCGCCTCGCGTGCACCGGCCAAGCGGGCCAGATCGACGATCCCCTCTGTAGGCCGCGCGAACCACCGCGCCCTTCGCGGCGCGCAAGGGAAACACGTGGCCGGGGCGATGGAAAATCCGCCGGAGAGGTGACGGGATCCGCCGCGCGGCGAATGGTGTGGGCGCGGGCCGACGCGCTGATGCCGGGACCCGGAGCGTCGGTTGCGTCGATGGAGATGGTGAAGCCCGTGTCGAAGGCGCCGTATGCCGCCGCGGCTGCAGCTCCAAGCCCAGCCGGTCGCAATCGTTAGCGGGCAACGGAAGGCAAATGAGGCCTCGGCCCTGGCACGCCATGAAGTTTATCGCCTCGGGCGTGGCGTGCTCGGCAAGCATCACGAGATCGCCTTCGTTCTCGCGATCGGGATTGTCGACCAAGACAATCATGCGGCCGCGGCGCAAATCGTCCACGGCCTCCGGTACTGTGCAGAGCTGATCCCCTCTCATGCCGCCGACGATAGAGGAAGTAGAGGGGGCTGAAACTACACCGGAAGGGATATGCCCGATGGGTGATGACATCCGGCCGCGGGAGTGAGATGACATTGTCGGTGACGCTGGCGGCGGATCGCGGTTCCGCCCGGTGAGAGGAACCGACGCTCCGCGCGCTCCGGCCCGCAGCGATTAGTCGCTAGAGCTTACCTCCACAGGGGTATGGAACGCGGACCCTGGCCGAGGCTAGGGTGAACCACATTCACGGGAAGAGAATTAAGCGAAACAAGCAGTTTGCCTCGGTATCAAGGTCTGCCAAGTCATTTCGTTCCCCGCTGGAGTTGATGCGGGTCGTTATGCGGTTATTCGATCGTCGACAGAGCAATTGATTCGTCACTTTTCGTCACCTTTGAACAAGCCAGAAGAAGCGCCTCCATGAGTCTCCCGAGCAGTGTCAAATATGTGATTATCGGTGCCGGCATTCACGGG
>NZ_LPWF01000031.1 GCF_001723305.1 Methyloceanibacter superfactus | reverse complement strand
TCCTACTGCAGTGATAGGGCAGCCTCTCGGCGCCCCGCATCCGGCGATTGTTTTAGAGCCTCATGCCGCGCGCTTATCTCCAGTGGCACAGGCGCAACGCTAGAGCACGCACCTCACCCGGCGGCCCACGCGTTACAGCGCAGGCGGGCGGAGTAGAGACCCCCGAGGTCGGTCCGTTAGCCGTGGTGCGGTGGTCCGGGCTGGTGGCTCTTCCTGTCCACGATGACCCATGCGTACCGCGCCACCTCGGGCGCCG
>NZ_LPWF01000030.1 GCF_001723305.1 Methyloceanibacter superfactus | reverse complement strand
GCCTCGGGGGTCCCCGCTCCGCCCACCTGCGCTGTAACGCGTGGGTCGTCGGGTGAGGTGCGTGAACGATCTGCGCGCCTGTGCCACTGGTGAGAAGCCGTGCGGAAGGGGGCCATAAAATATCGCCGGATGTGGCGCGCCGCTAGCGCCCGCCGCGGGTCTCGCAAAGCCCGCGGACGCCTAAAGGTTCTGCGCCACGCGGCGCGCCACCCCCCTCGGGGGATGAGTTTCCGGGAGCCATGGGAGCGCTCTTTGACAGTCGCCGTGCGCGATCCACGCGGCGGCAACGATATTGCACGCCAAGTTTTCCGGGCCGGGCGTGAAACGGGCGGCCGAGGCTGCTAGAAGGGAGAGATCGATCCTCTCCGGCGGTGGGCCGGCGAGCGCGAGGAGGGCGAATTGGGGGACGAGGAGCCAAAGAGCCGGGGCAAGTTCATCGGCTTCGTCGAGCGCTACGATTACGCATGGCGTGCGTCGTTCCGCACGCTGCAGCCGGGGGAGGTCTTCTCGCGGGAAGGCGAGTCCGAGGTCTTCGCCAAGGAGGCCGACGCGGTGAAATGGCTGCACACGCAAGCAAGCCAACTGGGCTTCGCGTCCATCGACATCCGGCGGAAAGCCGATACTTGAGGCGAAGCTAGTAGCCGCGCAGCGCGGTGATCTGCTCCAGGCTCAAGCCGCGGATGTCGTCCGCCGTCAACGTCCAAACGCCGTCGCGCTTCGCCTTCTGCTGCGCGGCCAGGAACTTTGTGGTCGGGACCATGGCCTCGGGTTCGGCGGCGAAAGCAGGCGCGGCCGCGATGTTGGCGAGCGCGGGCGCGGGCTTCCGCGACGGCAGCGGTGGCGGGGCGCGGGCCTTTTCGGCGGAAGTGGCGGCCGCCAATCGGCGAGGAGCTGTCCCGAAGCGCAGAAGCGCGGGTTCTTGATCACGGGCGCGCGCTCGCTCACGCCGGCGAACAGCGTGGACTTGCCGCTCGCCCGCACCACTTCGTCCCAACATCCGTACTCGTTGCACCGATTATAGGTGAAGCAGATCGGACAGCTCGTGCCGTTCCGCAGCCGGAACTCGCGCTTGCCTTTGCCGCGCGGTGCCGGGGTCAAGCTTTCCATGCGCTTGGCGAGCTGTTTCAGCTCCTTGGCGATCTTCGTGCAGTTGCGCCCGCGTCTCCCGCTTCGCCGCCGCAAGCATCTTGCTGGAGAGCCGGCGCGAGCGTTTCCGGCGGCACGGAAACGGAATCCGAAAGCACATCGATCTTGGGCACCTCGCCCTCGTGACAAAGCGCCTGCTCGACGCCGACCGGCGGCCGTTGCGCTTTGCCCTCGACCAAGTCCCTGAACTGCTTCTGCAGGCCGATGATGATCGTGTAGTTCCGCTCTTCGCTATAGGGCTTGCCGTCCCGCGCATTGGGTCCGTGGGCCACCAAGATGCCTCTCAGGACGATGCGGCCTTCGCGATCCAGAACCGGCCGTCCGTCCTTCAGTCCGAACACCGCGCCGCCCGAGCCGCCTTCGTCGAGGTCGATCTCGCCGTAGTAGAAGGGGGCTCCGCCGAACATGCCGCTGGAGACGCTTCTGATCTTGCCCTTCGCCAGCACCGGCTCCCGGCTCGAAAGCTTGTTCAGGCTCCGGCGCTGATAGCCGTCGCCGAGAAGATCTCGTCGCCTTCGGCCAGGGACGAATCGGATTTGTTCAGGGCGAAGCCATTGCAGCCTTTCAATGCGCGCTTGAGGCGAACGACGATGAAATCCTCGTTGTTGAGGAAGTAGCCCTTCCGCTGGTCCTTCTCGATGACGATGGGAATGGCGGTGTTTCGCTGGGCGAAGCTGCGGAAGCTGCACCAGCCGGGCGACACGGCGCCGCCTCTGCCTTTGGCAAAGACGTGCTTCGCCGTCACCAGCAGATCCGGCCGCAGCACGCTCGCCGCGGACGCGAAGATCTCGTCGCCGCGGTTGCTGCACACGATCTTCCCCGTGCACGCCATGAGCTGGTCGGTCTCGTCGGCGGACAGCGTGATGCCGAGCTTCGATTCCGCCTGGCTGAGATTCCAGCGCCCGTCGATGAGCTTCTGGGTTCCTTCCTTGGCGTAGATCAGCACGCGATGGAGCAGGGAGATCTGCGCGGAAATCGGCGCGGACGGGGAGCGGCCCGTCATGAGCGGCGATGCTTCCGCCGCGAAGGCGACGATCGCCACCATGGTGGCCGCCAATGCGCCGGCGCCGAGGCCCTGTCTCAAGGTTCTCCCCCTCGGGTGCTCGACCCAGAACGCTCTACTCGCTTACTTCTTCGCATCGACGAAAAGCCGCAATTCCCTCGGCGGCCTTCGGGGGTGAGGGCAAATAAAACAGCAAAGCCGGACCGTTGTCGAGGCAGCGCAAAGCCGGGCTAGGATCGCGGGAGCGGTTCCGTGAGAGGGGCGGCGCGGTGTATGTTTCGAGGGAATCGAGACGTCCGTTCCTGACGGCCGCGGCCCAAGCCTTAAGAGGTGCACCATGACGATGCGCAAAGCCATTGCCCGCCTGATGATCGCAGCCTTGCTGCTGGCCGTTGCCGGTCCGGGGCTGGCGGAAGCCGCGTCGAATTCTCAGGACTCCGGCGTGGTGAAGAAGCAGAACAAGAAGGCCAAGAGCACCCAGGCGAAAAAGAAGTGCGTCAAGACGGCGCCGCCCTTCATGTACAACCCGCGCTTCATGAATAGGGGCTTCTTCAAATGCCGGGGTCAGTAAAGGGCGAGGCACGTGACATTGAGATGAATGTAACTTGCGTTCTGACGATCATCCGTCAGGCTGTGGCCGCCATGTGGTCGCGCTTTCTCATTCTCGCCCTGCTTCTGCTGCCCGCGCCCGCGCTGGCCGACGCGGCGAAGTCCGTCAAGGCGTTGGCGCCGTCGGGGCTGGTTCTGGTGATGGACGACAAGGGCAACGAGCTCGTCGCGCAAAATGCCGACAAGCCCTTCGTGCCGGCCTCCGTCACCAAGATCGTGACCGCCTGGCTGGCGATGGAGGTCCTCGGCGGCGACTACCGGTTCAAGACCCGCTTCTACCTGGACGGCAACCGGGTGCTGTATGTGCAGGGCGGCGGCGATCCCTTCCTGATCTCCGAGGAGCTGGCCCTGCTCGCCCCCCAGCTGGTCGCCGCGATCGGCAAGGAGCCGATCACCGGCATCGTGCTCGACTCGAGCTATTTTCCCGCCGACCTGCGTATCCCGGGCATCGAGGACACCAACGAGGCCTATGACGCGCTGAACTCGGCGCTTGCCGTGAACTTCAACACGATCCACGCCGTACGCAGCGGCAACAGTGTCCGCTCGGCGGAGAAGCAGACGCCGATTACCCCGCTGGCGATCAGTCAGTTCCGGGCCCGCGGTCCAAAGGGCCGCAGCCGTATCAGTCTCGCCCAGGATCCAACGGTGAGCTTGCTCTATGCGGGCGAGCTGATCGCCGCGTTCATCGACCAGGCTGGCGGCAGCGTGAAGGGCGAGATCACGGTCGGATCGGTGCCGCAGGGCTTGGAGCCGGTCTACGTGCACAATCAATCGCGCACGCTGTCGGAAGTCCTGACGCAGATGCTGCTCGGCTCGAACAACTACATCGCCAACCAGGTCTTCCTGGAGATCGGCGCGCAGCGCCTGGGCGGGCCCGTGAGCCTCGAGAAGTCGCTCAAGGTCGCGAACGAGAGCCTCGCCGCGCACGGTCTCGCGGAGGCCATCCACCTCGAGGAAGGCTCGGGCATCAGCCGGGACACACGCTTCACGGCGCGTGGTCTCGCCAAGGTGCTCGATCTCTTCGAGCCCCATGCCGGCCTGCTCAAGGGTGGCCGCGGCTCCAAATACAAGACCGGCACGATGAGCGGTGTGCGCACGCTGGCAGGCTACGCCGATACCGCCAATCACGGACGGGTGCGCTTCGTGATCGCGCTCAGCGGCAACACCGGCACGCTGCGCTATCGGGTGCTGAAGGCCATCGAGCGCGGGCTGTAGCCACGGTTGCGCTCGCCTACTCCCGCACGAAGGTGCCGAGCCCGGTGCGGTCGTAATAGTCGAGCACTACTTTCATCGCCCGCCCGTCCTCACCGAGCGTGAAGATCGCGCCGGCGAGGCCGTTGGCGTTCTCGCCGATGGTCTCGAATGAGAACGTGTCGCCGTCGAAATGGGTGAGCGCGAACGTGGTGGGCGCGCCTTGCGGCCCCATTGACATGGAGAGCTTGCCGCCGTCGGCCGCGACATCGAGCGGACCGTAATAGGAATTGCCGTAGCGGCCCGCATAAGCCGCGAGGTCCTGCGCCGGCTTCGGGCTGGCGGGCACGTCCGTGTAATCCACCTCGGGCGCTTCGCCTGCGTCCATCTGCTCGAACACGGCGCCGAGGAAACCGACCCAGTCCACGGTCTCCCGGCCGTTTTGCGCCACGTCGAGGAAGGCCGCGCCAATCGCTTCGGCCACCCCGATGGGTCGGCCGTTGGTGAGTACGACGATGCCGAGATCCTCGCCCGGCATGAAGGTGACGTTGGTGGCGGCGCCGAGATTGAACGCGCCGGAATGGCCGATACGCACGCGGCCTTCGTCGTCATAGGAGACGTTCCAGCCGAAGCCGTAGAAGCCGGCGCGCGCCGCAGGCGAGCGCGGCGGACCGGGGATCATCTGCGGCTCGTGAGGCGCCGCAAGCGCCTCCGCCTTGACGATCTCCTTACCGTCGAGCGTGCCGCCGCCAAGCTGAAGGCGGGTGAAGCGCAGCATGTCGTTGAGCGATGCGCTGGCGCCGCCGGCAGGCGCTTCCGCGTCTGCGTTGCGATCGTACTTCGCCGCCCAGGTCCCATCGGGCAGGCGTGCGTGGATGTGCGCGCGGTCATCATGGGCGAGATAGTCGGCGTGGCGATAGCTGGCCGTGGTCATGCCGGCGGGCTTGAACAGCGCTTCGTCGGCGAGGTTTTCCCACGTCTCGCCGGCGGCCACCGCGGCGGCGATGCCGCCGGCCGTGTAGCCGAAATTGCTGTAGTGGTAGGTCGACCGGAACGGGTCGAGCGGCTGCTGATCGAGATGGGACAGGATGTAGGTGCGGTCGAAGCCGAGGTCTTCGAGCAGATCGCCCGAGCCGGTGCGTAAGCCGCTGCGATGCGACATCAGATCGGCGATGGTGGCGTTCTCGGTGACGTAAGGATCGTTCAGCGCGAAAGCAGAATTGTAGCTCTTCGCGGTGTCGTTCCATTTGACGGTGCCGTCGCCCGCGAGCTTGGCGACGATGGTCGAGGCGATCGGCTTCGACACGGATGCCAGCAAGAACACCGTGCCGGGATCGATCTTGCCGGACTTGCCCAATTCGCGCAGACCGAAGCCCTTAGCGTAAATCACCTTGTCTTTGTAGACGATGCCGACGGCAGCGCCGGGGAGGCCGGTGCGCGTCATGGCGCGCTCGACGATGCCGTCGAGAGCTGCCTTGGCCGTGCCGATCGCCTCTTCGGTGAAGAGAGGCGGCACGGGCGACACCGGCGCCTTGAGGAGCGATTTATCCGCGTCTTCCGCATGTGCCGGGGCAAGCGACAAGGCGAGCGCGAGGCTCGCGCCCCACAGCAGAGCAAAGGCCCAGCGGCGAACCGACCCCGATGAGCGCTTGAAATTTGACGCAGGCTGAACCGGCATGGACTGTCTCCGAGAATTGGCGCTGGCCACTATTCACCAAGACGCTGGGCGGAGCAAAGCCTCCCAGACGCCGGAATCGCCCTTATTTATGCCTTCCCGGACCGGATCGGGTTTTAAGGAAATCAACAGCATCATGAGCTTCGGTGCAGACAATTGCTCTCGAATCGGCCATGCGTGAGGGGTGATTGGATGGAGCCGGAGCCGCTTAGGGTGTAGGGCTTTCTCTTTTTGGAAGGACGAATCGCATGACGAAATCCGAACTGATTCAGAAAATCGCCGACGACCTCGAGCTGGCCAAGAAGGACGTGAAGGCCGTTCTCGAGTCTTTGGCCAGCGTGGGCTACAAGGAAATGAAGAAGACCGGCGAGTTTCTCCTGCCCGGCTTCGCCAAGTTCGTCGTGGTCAAGAAGCCCGCCACCAAGGCACGCAAGGGCATCAACCCCTTCACCAAAGAGCCGACCGTGTTCAAGGCGAAGCCCGCCCGGAAGATGCTCAAGGTTCGCCCCGTGAAGGCCGCCAAAGACGCGCTCTAGAGCGACGCAGACGAGCAGGTCAACCTCATGACAGACGAAGCAGCGCTGGCGGAGATCGAACGCCGTATTCAGATTGTCGAAGACAATCTCCGCCAGCTCACGGAGCAGGCCGCCGCCTATTCGGGCGCGGCCGACGAAGAGCGCAATGCCGATCGCATTGCCGATCAGCAAGCGAAGCTGGACGCGCTCCTGAAGGAGCGCGAGACGCTGTTGGGTAAGGGCTAACGCGGCAGACGGGCTCGACGGCGGCGCGGTCCGCCGGTATGAGAGCGGTTCCGTCTGCCACCCAACATCTTCCCAAAAGTGCCGAGATCATGAAGAAGTCGAAATACACTCCCGGCGGGTTCAGCCTTGCCGTCAAACGCGCCCGTGCCGGGCGCGGCCTGTTCGCGCAGGAGCCGATCCCCAAAGGCGTGTGCGTCATCGAGTATACGGGCCGCACGCTCGACGAGGAAGAAGAGCTGACCAGCCGCAGCCGCTACCTATTCGAGGTCACGGCCAAGAAAACCATCGACGGCTGGGATAAGGCCAATACGGCGCGCTACATCAACCACTCCTGCCGTCCCAATTGTGAGATCGACATTCACCGGGGACGCGTCTTCGTCATGTCGAAACGCGCGATCAAGCCCGGCGAGGAGCTGGGCTACAATTACGGCAAGACCTATTTCGACGAGTTCATCAAGCCCATCGGTTGCCGCTGTGTGAAATGCATGCCGGAGCCGAAGGGCGGCGCCAAGAAATCTAGCGCCAAGAAACCTAGCGCCAAGAAAGCGGCTTGAGGTCGGCGAGGATCGCTTTCGCCGCGTTGTGACCTGGCGCGCCGGTAACGCCGCCGCCGGGATGAGCGCCCGATCCGCAGTGATAGAGCCCGCTCAAGGGCCCGCGATAGTCGGCAAAGCCGAGCATGGGACGCGCCGAGAAAAGCTGGTTGAGGCTCAGCGCGCCGTGGAAGATGTCGCCACCCACCAGGCCGAAGGTGCGTTCCAGATCGAGCGGGCTCAAAGCCTGCCGCCCCACCACACTCGCGGCGAAGCCCGGCGCGTAAGCGTCGACGGTGGCGATCATTAAATCGGCCACCTCGTCGCGCGCGTCGTCCCAGGATCGGCCGCCGGGGAGTTCCGGCGCCACGTGCTGGCAGAACAGACTGGCCACATGCGCGCCGGGCGGCGCAAGACTGTCGTCGAGCGTCGAGGGAATGACCATCTCCACGACGGGCGCTCGGCTCCAGCCATGGGCTACGGCATCGCGATAAGCGCGATCCATATAGGCGAGGCTCGGGCCGATGATGATGCCGGCGCGTGATGGGGTTGCGCCGCCTTGCCCGGCAGCGCCGTGAAGCTCGGCAGCTCCGATAGAGCCAGGTTCATGCGGAACGAGCCCGAGGCGCATTTGAAATTCCGCATGCGTTGCAAGAAGGCGGGCGGCAAGGCCTCGTCCGGCATCAACTTCGTATAGAGCAGCTTCAGATTGACATTGGCGGCAACCGCCTTGCCGCGAACGATCCGGCCGTCCCTCAAGGTCACGCCCACAACCTTGTCCTGCTCGATCATGACCTCGGCGACGTCGGCGTCGGTTTCGATCTCCACGCCATGCGCGGTGGCGGCCTTGGCCATGGCTTGGGTGATCGCGCCCATGCCGCCAATGGCATGACCCCAGGCGCCTCTCTTGCCGTTCACCTCGCCGAAGGAATGGTGCAGCAGCACATAGGCCGTGCCGGGATCGAAGGGGCTCGCATAGTTGCCGACGATCGAGTCGAAGCCGAGCAGCGCCTTGAGCGGCTCAGCCTCGAACCAATCGGACAGGAAGTCGCCCGCGGATTTGGTGAAGAGATCGAGGAGGAGGCGCTGCGCCTCCGCATCGAGCCTGCGCAAGTCATTGCCGAGCGCCGCGGCGCGCACCAGCTCCCGCAATCCGCGCCAGCCGGAGCCTTGCACCACATTGGGCGGCGCTTTCAGCACGAGATCGCGCAAGGTGTCGGCGACGACGGTGAGCTGCGCGCAATAGTCGTCGTAGCGCTCCGCATCGGCGGCGCTGAACTTGGCGATCTCGGACGTCGTGCGCCCTTCGGCCGCAAGCAGATAGCCGCCGTCGGGGAGGGGCAAGAAGTTCATCGCCGGCCGCTCGACGATCTTCAGCCCATGCCGATGCAAGTCTAGATCGGCGATGACCTTGGGATTGAGCAAGCTCACCGTGTAGGATGCGACGGAGTTGCGGAAGCCCGGATAAAATTCTTCCGTCACGGCGGCGCCGCCAACGACGGCCCGCCGCTCCAGCACTTTCACCGTCAGTCCGGCGCGGGCGAGATAGGCGGCACACACCAAGCCGTTATGACCGCCGCCGATCACCAAGACGTCGAACTTCGAGTTATCGCGGTTGCTGGAAATGGCGTGGGACCTGATTTTCTGAACGATTGAGCGGGGTGAGGCTAGCACAGCGCCGAGATTGCGGTCTTGGCGGACCGCGCCTGGGGCTTAACGGAGTTGCGCCGCCGGAACAGCGCTTCGCGCCGGCTGCCCAAGAACGGTCACAGGTGTGGGCTAAGTCCTCAATTCCAGTACGCAGCGTACGAGGACCGATGCCGGCCGTCGAACAAATCACCAAGATCGTTGCCTTCCTTCGGGCGGAGAACCCGACAGAGGACATTTCGGCAAATCCGGTTGTCAAACACCCGCATAACACCAGCCGAGTCGTCCCTGAGCGCTTGCCGCCGGCGACGATCAAAGAGCTTTCGCAGCTTCAGCCCGCCAGGGCGCTTGCGGCCACCGCCGGCGAGTGGGCCGCAATGGCGGCGGCGATCGCGCTCTGCATGGCTTTCTGGAACCCGTTGCTCTATCTCGTGGCGGTCATGTTCATCGGCGCGCGGCAGCACGCGCTGCTGATCCTCGGTCATGACGCGTCGCATTATCGCTATCTGCCGACCCGCTGGCAGAACGATCTCTTCGCCAATCTCTTCTTGATGTGGCCGAGCTTTGCCTCGGTCGAAGGCTTCCGCAAGTTTCACGGCACCCATCACCAATACACAAATCTCCCGGATGACGGGAACCGGCATATCTGGCGCACCCATGACGCCGCCGGCGAGCTCGCGCCGGATTGGCAGTTTCCCAAGACGCGCAGCGGTCTGGCGCTGGTGCTGCTGCGCCGGGCGGCCTTTGTCACCGGCCTGTTCTGGATCGTTCGCGGCTTGGTGGGGATGTTCCTCATCCCATCACCGCGCTGGATGATGGCGGCGATGTTCGCTTTCTACGGGTCGATCGCGGCGGCGCTGACCTATTTCGGTGGCTGGTCGGCCTTCTTGCTCTATTGGATCGTGCCCTATTGCACCTGGCATATCGCGGCCCAGTACACGCGGCTGATTTGCGAGCACAGTGCGGTGGAGAGCGACGAAGAGGAATACGCGATTACCCGCACCACCATTCCGACCTGGTTCGAGCGGATCTTCATCCTGCCGCGCAATGTCGGCTACCACATCGAGCATCACTGGTATCCGAGCGTGCCCTTCTATCGTTTGCCGGAATTGCACGAGGCGCTGATGGCGCGTCAGGGCTTTCAGTCCAATGCCGTGGTCAGTCACTCGGTCTTGGCGTCTCTCAATGCGTGTGTGAAAGAGGCCGCCGCGCCCAGAGCCGGCGGATCGCAGGCGGAGACTTACGTTCGCTAGGCTTGCGTGCGCTGAGGTTGCTTGCGCATAGAAACAGCATGAGATGGTGAAAAGGGAGTCAGCAATTTCTGCTATTCCCAAGCGTAACCTTTCTCGCCAGCACCATCGCCTTGCCAATCATACTTTTGGTCAGAGGGGTCCAATAGAAAATCGATTCCAGAATCGATTTTGACTTGCCGTCCTTCAGCATACTCCGACTCTCGGCGGGCTTTCCGCCAATCCCGAATCGTCCCTTGGAGGTATGAGGGTTCCGACTTCGATGTGTGGAGCGCGACGTAGGCGCCGCGTCTTAAACCACGCTCGGCGTGATCACTATCGACAACCCACGTTCCAGTCCAAAATGTACCGTCGGGATTTTGGATAACACCTCTTTCGTCGGGACAAACAAAGTGGAACCCGACTACGACTGCACCCTTATTTCTCGTTGACGTCTTGCCGCCACGAGTTGCTGCGCTGCGCGTTGGTCTCCGTCTGGCAAGGTCTACCGCACAAAGCTCGGCCACAGCGTCCTTACAAAGCCGAATTGCGTTCTTCTGAAGCTCTTTCACCTGGTCGGCTGGCAAGGCCGCAATGCGCTCGGCTGTCCATTCGATCATGGGACTACCCTCCGCGGCAGAGCATATTAAAGGATCCGATTCGTCGCTATCCCTTAGCGCTTACCAGGAAAACGCGCGGCGAAGTCCTCGGTGCTGTTGACCTCGGGATAGGGCGTTTGCGGCTTGGGCACGTCGAGAAACGCGCAGAGCCTGTCCCAGCCTTCCGCCGACTCATAGACGAGAAGCCGGTCGGGCGGAACGGTGCGGCGCACCTCGTCGTTGTGGGCGTTGAACACGGCAATGGCGTGAGCCTTATCGAGGCTGCCGCTGAAGCTGTTGTCGACGACGATCTTGTTGACCATCGTCATATGCGCCTGGCGCGCCGGATCGACAGCGTCGCCTCGGGCGAGGGCATCGGCGAAGTCCCGCATCCTGGCGAAGATCGTGCTTGCCGCGCTCGCATACCAGCGTTCCGGATCGCGCACGGTGAGGATGACCTTGGCTTCCGGGTTGGCGGCTACCAGCGTCTTCCAGATGGATACGCCCGGCCAGTCGACGCAAGCCGCGTAGCCCTTGAGGATCAGGCGCCAGTCGTCGCTTTCGGCGCGGGCAATCGCCAGCCACAGAGCGTCGTGCTCGGGACGCTGGCCGGTCTCGATCATATGGTAGCAGGGCGCGAACCCGAGCTGTTCCAAGGCCAGCTTCAGCGACAGCGTGCCCGTGCGGCCGAAACCGGCTCCAATCACCTTCAGCGACATGGCCGCGCTTCCCTCTCGTTGCCGACCTCTGAGTATTTCATCATGTCTCAGAAGGTTACCATGCGCGCGCACGGGTTGTATAAAGGGGGTGCCGCCGGGCGTTAGCGACCTTTACGTGTAAGTGTTTGCTAAGGTGTTTGGAACATCTTCCAGGGTGTCTAGGGAGAAGAGAGTTTGCGGCGGACGTCCGATTACCGAAACGCATGGTTTGCTAGCTGGCCTTGGGCCGTGGTGTTTCTTGCCGCGGTCATAGGGCTCGGCGCGCTCAACTATTTCCTTCTCGTCCCGCTCAAGCAGCGCGCGCTCGACAGCGAAAGCGTCCAGCTTGAGCATGTTGCCGACCTCATCGATAGCTCCGTAACGGCCTTGTTTCGCGAAATCGAGGGCGCCCTGCACGAGATCGAGGCATATGGGGCGAGCCATCCGCTCGGTGACGGCGACGACTATCTCCGCATGGAGACCCAGTCGATCACGGCGATCGCGGCGATCGCCGTCCGCGACGCCGAAGGCAAGATCGTGCGCAGCTCCAGCTCCAAGCCGATCGAGATCGACGATGGCGCGCCCGCCTTCTTTGCGAGGTCGAAGCACGTAGACGCCTTCGCGCGCGGCGACACCGGGTCCGTCTATTATTCACGAGCCATGCGCAGCGGTAACCGCACGGTCATCTGGGTCTCACAGCCGGATTTCCACGCGAATGGCAGTTTGCGCCAAATCATCAGCGCCGCGGTGGACACCCATCACATTGCCGACCGGCTCATGCCGGTGGCCAAGGTTCACGACGACGCCAATACCCTTGTTGGCCGCGACCTTCGTGTGGTGGCGCGAAACCCCTGGATCGCCGAGTTGATCGGAGTGTCGGTGGCGGACTATCCGCTCTACGAGGCGCTGACAGCGACCCACAAGCTTGGCGTTTCACTCCAATATGAGAACCCGTTGACCAAGACGAAGCGGATCGGCATGGCGCAGTGGTTGCCGAACCGTCAGTTCATTGTTTCCGTTTCACGTCCTCTCGATGCAGTGCTCGCCTCATGGTGGCATTCTGCGCTGATCGGGGGGCTTGGTTCCCTTGCGGTGTTGTCGCTGGTCGGTTTGATGTGGTGGATCACGGCGCGCGAAACTGCCCGGCAGCGCACGATCAACGAGGCTTTGCGCGACAGCGAACGCCGGTTTCGGCTGTTGGTCGACGGCGTCACCGACTACGCGATCTATCTGCTGGATCCGGAAGGCCGAGTCGCCAATTGGAATCAGGGGGCCGAACGGATCAACGGCTACAGCGCCGAGGAGATCGTCGGCGAGCATATTTCGGAATTCTATTCGCCAATGGACCGCAGCGCGGACGTGGCCGGCCGCAATCTGGAGCAGGCCAAGAACTGGGGGCGCCACGAGTCGGAAGGCTGGCGGGTTCGCAAGGACGGCAAGCGCTTCTGGGCCAACACCATCCTACAGGCGATCCGGGGCGATCACGGTGAGCTCCTGGGATTTGCCGAAATCACGCGCGACACCACGGAGCGGAAGAAGATACTCAACGAGCTTCATGCCGCCAAGGTGAAGGCGGAACGTGCCGCGGTCGCGAAGAGCGACTTCCTCGCCAATATGAGCCATGAGATCAGAACGCCGCTGACGGGTATCATGGGATACTCCCGGCTGGCCCTCGAATACGGCCATATGTCGAATACGGTGCGCTCCTATGTCGAGCGGGCCTACGATGCTAGCGGCGCATTGCGCATCATCATCGACGACATCCTCGATTTCTCGAAGCTCGAGGCGGGCGAGCTTCGCTTCGAGGTCGCTCCCTTCGCCCTCCACGCCCTTATCAACAGCTGCACATCCATCGTGCGGTTGATGGCGGAGGAGAAAGGCCTCGAGCTCAAGGTGAAGATCGGCGCCGGCGTTCCGGAATGGGTCTTGGGCGACCCGGGTCGCTTGCGACAGGTGCTGCTCAACCTGCTCAACAACGCCATCAAGTTTACGCCCAACGGACATGTCGAGCTCAGGCTCGAATGCGCGTCCAGCGGGGATGCGGCGGTGAGATTGCGCTTCGCCGTGGTCGATACGGGCATCGGCATCAGCGAGGCCGATCAGGAGAAGTTGTTCATCCGCTTCAGCCAGGCGGATTCGTCCGTCGCGCGGAAATACGGCGGTACGGGGCTCGGCCTCGCCATCTCCAAGCGCATCGTCGAGGCGATGGGTGGCGAAGTCGGCGTCGATAGCAAGCGCGCTGTCGGCAGCACATTCTGGTTTACGGTGACGCTCCCCATTGCCGAGCCCCGGCCGAGGAAGTGGAAAAGTCCAAGAGCCATTCCAAGCGGCACCTTCACATTTTGATGGCTGACGATCTTGAGATGAATCGGGAACTGGTCAAACTGCTTCTCAACCATGCCGGCCATGACGTCACGGTCGCCCGCGACGGCGCCGAGGCCATCAAATTGGCGAGAACCCGCCGTTACGACCTGATCTTCCTGGATATCCGGATGCCGGGCATGGACGGGATTGAGGCGGTGCGCCGGATCCGCAAGTTGAGCGCCGAACATGGCGATATCCCCATTGTCGCGCTGACCGCCGATGTGTCGCCGACGCGGTTAGTCCGTTACAAGCAGGCCGGGTTCACCGATCACATTCCCAAGCCCATCGACGCCGACGAGCTTTTGCACTTCGTGGATCGCTGGGCGGCGCGGCTCGACGACGACCTTCCTGCGGCGCCTTGTGAGAGCGCCAACAGCGCCGCGGTCTAACCGTGCCCGAAGGACACCTTCTTTCCGCTGTACCGGTAGGGAACCATTGGCGCGCAGGGCCGGTTATGCCGGTTTGATGCTCGAGGAAGGAGAGGCCATGACCAAGGTGGTCTATAAAATCGTGAAGCACGAGAACGGCTGGGCCTATCAGGCGCGCGGCACGATCTCGGAGCTTTCCCACCCATGACGCCGCTTTGGCTGCGGCCAAGCGCGCCGCCGGGGAGCAGAAAGTCCCCGGCGAGACGGTCGGCATCCAATATGAGACGGCGGACGGCAAGTGGCACGAGGAACTCGATCCTGGGTCGGATCGCCCCGAGACCGCGGTCGAAGACTAGACTTCGAAGCGCCGCTTGCCCATCAGGCCCCGCGCGGTTGACACCCTGCCGCGATCAAGGTCTTTGGCTCTTGGATATCCAACAGGGCAGAGATCGGGGGGACAAATGATACCGTCCTATATTCTCTGGGCGTTGCTCGGCATGGCCGGTTATTCGCTCATGACGCTGTTCGTGAAGCTCGCCGAGCGTAGCGGCAATGTGACGACCTATATGGTGCTCGCGGTGTCGACTACCATCGTCGCCATCTTCGCCATCGGTGTGGTCGCCTGGCGCGGCGAATTGAAAGCTCTGATTTTCGAGTTGGAGACGCCGCCCCTGCTCTGGGCCATCGCCGGCGGCATCGCGCTCACCGTGGCCGTCACCTCCCTGTTCCATGCGCTGTCGCTCGGCCCGGCGAATATCGTGGTGCCCGTCTACGGCATGTTCATTGTCGGCGGCGCGGTGCTCGGCGTGGTCGTGCTGGGCGAAGCGATGCCCTGGCATCGCGTGATCGGGCTGATTGCCGCCGTCGTCGGCGTGGTCCTCATCTCGATCTAGGGGAGCGCGGAGAACGGATGCGAGGAAGCCGAACGTTGAGATTTGTCGCGGCGGCCTTATGGGCTTTCTTCGCCCTCACGGCGCCGCGCGGCGCGTTGGCTTGCGCTTGCTGCACGAACCCGGGTCAGCGCTATGTGGAGGTGGAGGCGCTCGACTCCGGACGCCTCGAGCAAATCGAGAGCGTCCGCTTCGGCAAGGCCGCCATGCTCTTTGTCGGCGAGGCCGATCCTCAGTCGATCGCGGGGATCGCGACGCCGGTCGAACGCTACGACCTTACGGTCGCCTGGGATAAGAGCCGTCCGGGGACGACGCGCGCAGTCTTTGCGCTCGGCAACCAAGAGGGCCGCTCCGGCACGCTATCGCTTGAGCTCCCGAAAAAGATCTCGATCTTCGAGGTCGATCCTCGGGACAGCGCGGATGAAGGGACAGGGCCCACGCTCTATAAGGAGTGGAAGCTCACCGGCGAGGTCACGGGTTGCGACGCGTTCGCAAGTTCGAACGGCCCACGCCAGCGCCTTACGCTGATCCTGCAAGGCCGAGGCAACGCTTGCACAAGCGGGGGAGACTTCACGGCTTGGACCCTCGTGATGCAGGGACCGCGAGCGAACTACGCTCTGTTCGGCGATCTCGTTCCGAGCGAATAGGTTCTCTTGAAGGGGATGGGGCGGCACTCATGAGCACCGCCCCGTTTTTTCGTCAGGACGCGTCGACCAGGACGATCTCGGCATCTTCGAGCGCCCGCACCGTCAGCGTCGTCTCGTTGTCGATGGCGAGGCCGTCGCGCGCACCGACCTTGATGCCGTTGACCTCGACAAGACCAACGGCCGGCACGAGATAGGCGTGCCGCGCGGTGCCGAGCCGATACTCCGCCGTCTCGCCCACCTTGAGCGTGGCGCCGAGAACGCGGGCGTCGGCGCGGATCGGCAGCGCGTCGGTGTCGCCGGCAAAGCCGGACGCCAGCGCGACGAACTCGCCCGAGCGCTCTTCCTTGGGAAACGGCTTGGCGCCCCAAGACGGCTCGCCGCCTTCCATGCCTGGCTCGATCCAGATCTGGAACAGCGTGGTGGGCTCGTCCTCGCGATTGTACTCCGCATGGCGAATGCCGGAACCGGCGCTCATCACCTGCACGTCGCCGGCCTCGGTGCGGCCGGTGTTGCCCAGGCTGTCCTCATGGGTGATCGCGCCTTTGCGCACATAGGTGATGATCTCCATCGCCGCGTGCGGATGGGGCGGAAAGCCCGTGTTGGGAGCGATCTCGTCGTCGTTCCACACCCGGAGCGCGCCGTGGCTCATGCGCTTCGGGTCGTGGTAGCGGGCGAAGGAGAAATGATGCTTGGCCTTCAGCCAGCCATGGTCGGCGCCGCCAAGTGTGTCGAAGGGTCTGAGCTCGATCATCGCAAACCTCCTAACTCTTTTGACTGTGCCTAGGCGTTGAAGCCGCCATCGACGGTCACTGTCGTGCCGGTAATGTAGCCGGCGGCGGGCCCCGCGAGGAACGTCACGAGAGCCGCGACCTCCTCGGGCTTGCCGAACCGGCCAAGAGCGGTACCGGCGATCAGGGCGTCGTGCAACTCGCCATCGGCCGGGGCCATGTCCGTCTCGATGGGACCGGGAGCCACGGTGTTCACGGTGATGCCCTTGGGTCCGAGATCCCGGGCCCAGCCCCGGGTGTAACCGAGAAGCGCGGCCTTGGTGGCGCTGTAATCGGCGGCGCCGGGAAAGGGCGTCGCGTCGCCCACGACCGAGCCGATGGAGATGATGCGGCCACCGTCGGTCATGAGCGGCACGGCGGCACGTACCGCGGCGACCACCCCGCCGACATTGACGGCGAACATCCGGTCGAGGTCGGCGAGATTGTTGGCGCGATCATGCACCTGGCCCATGGCGAACATGCCGGCATTGTTGACGAGAATGTCGAGGCGGCCGAAGCGTTGCGCAACCGCAGCGACGAGCGCGTTCACCGCGCCGGTATCGGCTTGATCGGCCTTGAAGGCTTCCGCGCGGACGCCCTTGGCGAGAAGGTCTTGGACGACGGCCTGGGCCTTGTCGGCCGAGGCGGCGTAGCTGATGGCGACATCGGCGCCGTCATCGGCCAGAGCGCGGGCGATGGCGGCGCGATCCCGCGCGAGCCACCGGTGACGAGGGCAACCTTTCCAGTGAGCGTCTTAGACATGGTCCGTACTCCCGTTGATGAATTACGTAGCGAACGCTACATATGTACCTGGACCCTGACCGTCAAGAGCATTATATAGCGAGCACTACAAAGATGGGAGGTGATAGGGAATCGGAGAACCAAGAGGAGACGGCGCCGTGGCGATTGGCCGCCCGCGAACATTCAACAAGGAAGAAGCTCTCGACCAGGCGCTGGAGGTGTTCTGGCGCAAGGGCTACGAGGGCGCGAGCATTTGCGACCTGACCGCCGCCATGGGCATCAATCCGCCGAGCTGTATGCCGCCTTCGGCAACAAGGAGGCGCTGTTCCGTCAGGCGCTGGACCGCTATTCGGAGACCAAGGGCGCGCTGGTCCGGGAAGCGCTTGCGGCACCCAAGGCCCGCGACGCCATCGCAGCACTTCTGCGCGGCACGGCCCAATCTCTTGCCGATAAGTCGAGCCCGGCCGGCTGTCTTCTAGTCCAAGGCGTCGCCGCGCCGGCGATCACGCTCAATGTATCCAGGAAGAGCTCAGCAACAGGCGCGCGGCCAACCAGAAGGTGATATGCGAGCGTCTGCAGCGCGCGCAAAGCGAGGGGGAGCTTCCGCCCGACGCCGATCCCGCGGAGCTGGCGCGCTATGTCTCGACAGTGACGCAAGGCATGGCGATTCAGGCCGCCGCCGGCGCGACCGGCAAGGAGCTTCAGCGCATCGCCGACATGGCGATGCGGGTCTGGCCCGGCTGAGGCGTTCACGCGCGGTTTGCCGTAAGGCGAGGGTGGTCTGGCCTGATCCTCAGAATCGCGGCATGATTTTCCCCATGAAGACGTTCCCGATAGCGGCTTTGGGATTGATGCTCACCGCTTGGCCCGCACTGGCCGAGCCGCAGGTGGAAGCGGGCGATCCACTGTCGCCGTGCACCGCCGATAGCAAGGCCGCCAAGAGCAACGACGTTCCGGCCGATCAATCCGGTGCGCAATGGGGCGTGGAGATCGCGTCGTCCTTCGACAAGCAAAAGTCGCTCGATGCCTTTGCCGAGGCCAAAGACAAATATTCCGACATTCTCGGGGACTACAGCCCCACCATCGTCGAGGTGTGCGATCTGAGCATGGGAACCGATCTGCGCTATTCCGCCCGGATCGACCTGGACAAGCGTGATGCCGCAGACAAGCTCTGCGACAAGCTGCAGGCGGCGGGCGGCGCCTGCGTGGTCCTCAAGAACTAGCGCTCCGCGCTTCAATTTTCTCCGGATGGACCTCCCCGCGCCGATGGCTCAGAGTGGCCGCATGATGGGCGCCTTGCAGGCTCTATGTGTCGCCACGTGGCTTGTGCTCGGCCTGCACGGCGCGCAGGCGGCGGAGGCCTTCGTCATCACTGGTGTCGCCGCCGGCCTCAAAGCCGCAGGGTTTGCCGCGGCCGGGCCGAAGCCCTTCGTGGATACGGTCTGCCCGCTGATGCAGCAGCAGGCCGAGGCGCGCGGACTGCCGCCCATGCCCTTCGTGCGGCTGATCTGGCGGGAGAGCCGCTTCAACCCGAACGCGGTCAGCCCCAAAGGCGCGCAAGGTATCGCCCAGTTTATGCCCGGCACGGCGGACGACCGCGGTCTCGCCGATCCGTTCGAGCCGAAATCGGCGATTGTCCATTCGGCGAGCCTGCTGGCCGATTTGAACAAGGAGTTCGGAAATTTCGGTCTGGCGGCGGCGGCCTATAACGCGGGCGAGGAACGGGTGAGGGGCTGGCTTGCGGGGAACCGCCTCCTTCCCGGGGAGACGCGCCGCTATGTGATGTTCGTAACCGGGCGCGCTGCCGAGGAATGGAAGCTGCCGGAGACTGAGTTGCCGGAGTCGCTCAAGACGATGGGCGACACGGTGCAGGAGTCTTGCAAGAGCCTGGCGCCGCTCGTGGTGCGGGCGGTGTACGAGACCGAGCCGCTGACCGCCAGCGGGGCATGGCGTCCGTGGGGCGCGCATGTATCGAGCGCGTTTTCCAAGGCCAAGGCGCTCGCCCAGTTCGCGCGGTTGAGGCGACAGCATGTTTCGGTGCTCGGCGACCGGGAGCCGTTCGTGACGCCGGCGCGCAATCTCAGCCGTGGCCGCCGCGCGATGTATCAGGTGCAGATCGGCGCCGACAGCCGCGCCGACGCGGGCAAGATTTGCGCGGAGCTGAGGGCCGCCCGGCGGCGCCTTGCATCGTGCAAAAGAACTGAGCGACCGCCCCCACGCGGGAGGCGGCCGCAATCCGTCCTAGAAGGACATGGTGGCGTTGGCCCAGAGCGTGCCGTCACGCTCGAGTTGATAGCCGTTCACATCCTCGTCGACCGGCTGGAGCCATTCGGCGCTGAGCCGCAGGCCCTTGAGCGAGCCGCTCGGCACTACGGTGTTGACGCCGAAGCCGATGTCCCAATAGCGGCCGCCATAGTTGAACTGGAGGTCGGGCGGGCTCGAATGGTTATGCGGCCCGTTGTAGTGGCCCTCGATCTCGCCCTGCTCGGTGTAGAGAGCCCGGAGCGAGGCGGAGATCCAGTTGGCGAAGCGATAGCTGCCCCAGCCAGTGGCCTGGACCACGTCGCCGAGGCGATAGCCGCTGTCGTTCTCCTCCTCCATGCGGATGACGCCCAGAACTTGCGCGCCCCAGGCGAAGCGGTCGGCGCGGCCGGTATAGGTAAGGCTCGGGATGAAGTCCCAAGTGCCAGAGCCCGGCTGCATCATGTAGTGGGTGAAATTGCCGTTCATCTTCTTGTCCACGTCGCCGGTCGGCGCGCTGAACATCGGCGAGAACTGCAAATGATAGCCCGGACCGTCGGCGATCTTGAGCTCGGGGCCGAAGATCGTGTCGCCCCAGCCTTCGGTGCCGTGGGAATGGCTGCCGCTATGCATGTGCGCACCGTGCTCATCCATCGGCATGTCCATGTCCATGTGATCCATATGGCCCATGCTGCTCATGGAAGACGTGAGCGGCCGCATGGTCATGTCGTGGCTCATATACATGGGCATGACCATCAGGGTCATCCAGTCGGTCGGCGCGTACATGATGTCGAGCATGTACATGTTCATGGCCATTTCGCTGGGCGTCGAGCTGCAGGTGTGCGGCGTGCAGCCCTTGTCGATGATCTCTTGGTCGCTGGCCTTGTCGGAGCCGTGCAGCATGTCGCCGCTGGCGCTCGTATAGGCATAGCGGAAGCCGATCATGAACTCGCCGGCCTTGTGCATGTGGTCGAACATGACGCCGGCCGGCGCATGCTGGTCGGCGAGCGGGCCGGTGCCAGTATCCGAGTCGGCCTGAGCCGTGCCCGGTACGGCCGCGAGCGCCGCACCTAAGCCAAGAGTAAGCGCCGATACGCCGGCGCGCAGATATGAAATACGCATTTTAGTAGCCCCCCGATGGGCACCGGCCTGGAAGCCGGGCATGCCCCTAGTTGGATTCTTGCTTGGAATGTCGCGCAGCCTCGGCGGACTTCGAGTCCGAAGATGCCGTCATGAAAGACGAGGGCTACGCTGAAGGACTAAGCGAGGGGAGGGGCGCGGGGCTGGGCCGAATGGTGCTTGCCCGGTCTTGCCGAGGGTGCGTCGAGGCGCGGTCCGGCAATGGCAATGACCGTCGAGGACGGCAACGGTATCCGGGCCAAGTCCGGCAAAATGCCGCCGCAGCCGCTGCCGCAACCTTGGCGGCAGGACATGTGACAGCACTGGCAATCGGGCTTTTTATTGGCTGGTCCGGGCTGTTCCGGGCTGACGACCGTGCCCCGGGAGGTACAGAGGATGTTGCTCTGTGGGCCCGAGGTGAGCGTTGCGGCGTGCAGGCCGGAGGTGAACGGCACGATGATGGCCTGGAGCAGAATTGTCCAGACCACGACAAGGCCGATCAGATCTCTTTCTTTGCGCAGCCAACCCATAACAGACTTGGATATGCCTCCCGCCGGGCACTGTCAAAGCCCGGGTACGTCCACGTTGTCTCACCCTAGACATATGGGCCTTGGTATATAAGGGTTTTTCGAACCAGCCGATCGCAGGATTCGAGGAACGGGAACCAGGGGCCCATGCTGAAGATCTACGAATTTCTCGCTGGCGAGCTCAAAGTCCAAACCGGCAAGCCGAGGATCACGGCCGAGGCCGTGTGGATCGACCTTCTCAATCCCACAGCGGACGAGGAGAGCAAGGTCGAGAAGTCGCTCGGGATCGATGTGCCAACGCGCGAGGAGCAGCAGGAGATCGAAGTCTCCGATCGCCTTTATCACGAGGACGGCGCCTATTTCATGACGGCGACACTGCTCTACCAAGGTGAAAACGCAGCAGCCACGACGACGCCGGTCAGCTTCATTCTCGCCGGCACGAGGCTGCTCACCGTCCGCTATGCCGAACCGCGCGCCTTCGACATCTTCTTGGCGCGGTGCAACCGGTCGGAGAGCGATCTGTCGACTGGCCCCGCGGTCCTCATGGGTCTGCTCGACACGATCGTCGACCGGCTGGCCGACTTCATCGAGCGGATTCAGGCCGAGGTGGAGCTGCTGTCACATTCGGTGTTCGAGAATCATGGCGCGGCGTCGTCGCGCCAGCGCCGCTTCGACGTGTTGTTGCGGTCGATCGGGCGCGAGGGCGAGGTCGCCTCGAAAGCTCGGGAGAGCGGTCACTCGCTCGGCCGGCTCGTGACCTTCCTGTCTTACGCCGTGAATGAGCGCAAGGACGGCAAGCCGATGCAGACGCGCGTCCGCACGGTGGCCCGCGACGTGACATCGCTGACCGATCACGCCACCTTCTTGTCGGGGAAGATCATCTTCCTGCTCGATGCGACGCTCGGGATGATCAACATCCAGCAGAACGACATCATCAAGATTTTCTCGGTGGCGGCGGTGGTCTTCCTGCCGCCGACCTTGATTGCCTCGATTTACGGCATGAATTTTCACACTATGCCGGAGTTGGATTGGATTTTCGGCTATCCGTTCGCGCTCGGGCTCATGGTCCTATTCGCCGTGTTGCCTTATATTTATTTCAAACATAAAGGATGGCTCTAGTTTGGACTTGCGTGGGGCGCACCGTCTCGCCACATTACGGCGATACCATTCAATCCAGCTATTCCAGTCACACCCCCCAACCCTCGGTAAGGAGGAAGGATGACCCGACTTATCATTTCCAGTTTCGTTGCGGCGTTTTTCGCGGCCGTCATGCTCCTGCCGGTGTCGGCCTCGGCCGGCTCTTTCGGCATCACGAGCAGCACCGCGAACGAGGCGTCGCTTGTGAAGGAAGCCGGCTGGCGGAATCGCCGCTGGTGGCGCAGCAACGGCTACGACACCGAAGTCGATGCGCCGACCACGTCCGTGCGGACGAACAACCGTGCCACCGATGTCGAGGCGCCGTTCACCTCGGTACGGACGGGCGCGCGCGGCACGTGGGTTCGCGCGCCGTTCGTGAATCTTTGGGTGCCCCGCGACTAAGCGCTTTCGGACACCGTAGGACCTTTGCGAAAGCGCGGGCGAAAGCCCGCGCTTTTTCTTTAGCTGCCGGCGAGAAGGTGCAGGGCAAGTGCCGCGGAGGCGGTTGCCGCCAGCGTCGCCATGATGCCGAGACGGAGCCAAAGCAGCAGGACGGCGGCGAGCACGGCCAGCAGGGCGGCTACCGGGTCGAAGCTGGCGAGTTCCGGCATCCATAGACGAAACGGCCCGTGCTCGACGGCGTCCACGCGGCCGAAGATTACGTGCAGCGCGAACCAGACGCTCAAATTCAAAATCACGCCAACCACGGCGGCGGTGACGCCGCCCAGCGCGCCGGCGAGCTTGGCGTTCGAGCCGAGCCGCTCGATATAAGGTGCGCCAACGAAGATCCACAGAAAGCACGGGGCGAAGGTCGCCCAGAGGGTCACCGCCGCGCCCAGCAACCCATAAGCAAGCGGCGGGCCGCCGCCATCGCGATACGCGGCGAGAAAGCCGACGAACTCGGTGACGAGGATCAACGGGCCGGGCGTGGTCTCGGCGAGGCCGAGCCCATCCAGCATCTCGCCCGCGCTTAGCCAGCCATAAGTCTCGACGGCTTGCTGCGCCATGTAGGCCAGCACCGCGTAGGCGCCGCCGAAGGTGACCACGGCGAGCTTGGAGAAGAACAGCGCGATGTCGGCGATCACGTTGTCGGTGGCCGGTCCGAACAGGGCGGCGACGGCGGCGAGCGGCAAGATCCAGATTGCGAGCCACAGTAACGCGGTGCGCAGCGTCGCGGCAAAGGATACGGGCGGCGCGCTGAGCGGCTCGGGCAGGCTTTGCGGGAAGATCAGCGCGAGCACAAAGCCGATAAGCGCGGCGGCGGCGATGATCAGCGGAAAGGGCGCGGCGAGGAAGAAGATGGCGAAGAAGGCGGCCGCTGCGATGACCCAATCATGCGGGCGGTGCAGCGCCCGCCGTGCCACCTTGATCAGCGCCTCGACGACGATGACCAACACGGCGGCCTTGATGCCGACAAAAGCGGCGGTGACGAGCGGTGCCTGCCCGAACAAGGCATAGGCCATGCTGAGCGCCAGCACGACGAGGGCGCCCGGCAGCACGAATAGGAGCCCGGCTGTGAGCCCGCCGATTGTGCCGTGCAGCCGCCAGCCTACATAGGTGGCGAGCTGCATGGCCTCCGGTCCGGGGAGCAGCATGCAGAAATTGAGCGCATGCAGGAAACGCTGCGCTCCGATCCAGCCGCGCTCATCGACGAGGATGCGGTGCATCAAGGCGATCTGGCCGGCCGGGCCGCCGAAGGACATGACGCCGATCTTGGCCCAAACGGGCAGGGCTTCGCGAAATGTCGGCTCGGGCCGGTCGGGGGTCACATCCATGGCGGTCAAGTCCTAGAACCTCGGCCCGCGACGGGCAATCCATGCGGGCTGCTGGCTGACCGGCGAATCGCATGATACCGAAAGAGCAGGAGGGTATAAGGCGACATGACAACGGCGCAGTTGATTCAGGTGGCGGTGTTTCTGGCTGCCGCCGCCATTGCTGCCCCGTTCGGCCGCACCCTCCGCATCGGTTCGGTTCTCGGCTACCTCCTCGCCGGCGTGCTGATCGGCCCCTATGTGCTCGGCCCGCTCTACGCCCTCGACAATGTGGACAAGGTTCTGCATTTCGCCGAGTTCGGCGTGGTGCTCTTGCTGTTCGTGATCGGGCTCGAGCTACGGCCGATCCGCCTCTGGTCCATGCGCTCGGCCATATTCGGTCTCGGCGCGGCGCAACTCGTGGCCACGGCCTTCGTACTGGCGGCGATCGGGGCGGGGCTTGGTCTGGCCTTGAACCAGGCGCTGTTCATCGGTCTAGCGCTGTCGCTATCGTCCACCGCCTTCGCCCTCCAAGTGCTGGAGGAGAAGGGCGAGCTCACGACGCGGCACGGCCGTCTCGCCTTCTCCGTGCTGCTGTTTCAGGACCTCGCCGCGATTCCGTTGATCGCTCTGGTGCCGCTCTTCGCGCTCGGGGCGGCCGAGCCGAGCATGGATCTCGGCAGCGCGGGCATCGCGATCATGACCATCCTCGGGGTGATCGTCGCCGGCCGCTTCCTGCTGAGCCGGCTCTACCGGGTCGTCGCCTCCACGGGCGTGCGCGAGGCGATGACGGCGACGGCGCTGCTCACGGTGGTGGGCGTGGCGGTGATCATGCAGGAGGTGGGCCTGTCGGCGGCGCTCGGCTCGTTCATCGCCGGCGCGCTGCTCGCCGATTCCGAATATCGCCATCAGATCGAGGCGGATATTGCGCCGTTCGAGGGGCTTCTGCTCGCGGTGTTCTTCATCGCCATCGGCATGTCCATCGATCTCGGCGTGCTCGTTGCGCGGCCCGGGGCGCTCGTGGCCATCGTGGCCGGCCTCGTCACCATCAAGGCGGCTATCCTGTATGGGCTCGGGCGCTGGTGGGGCATCGGCGATGCGCCGTCGCGGCGCCTCGGCATCGTGCTCAGTCAAGGCGGCGAGTTCGCCTTCGTGCTGTTCTCGGTCGGGGTGTTCGAGGGCGTGATCGGCCGCGACATGGCAAGCCTTCTCACACTGGCGGTGACCGTCTCCATGGCGGCGACGCCGCTTTTGCTGCTCGTCGACGATCTGGTGTCACGGGCACTCAAGCCCGACGCGCCGGATTACGAGATGCCGCCCGAAGGCGACCGGCATGTGATCATCGCCGGGTTTGGACGTTTCGGCCAGATCGTCGCCCGCGTCCTGCGCGCGCGGCACATCCCATTCACCGCGCTCGACACCAGCATCGCCCAGGTCGACTTCGTCAAGCGCTTCGGCGCCAAGATCTATTACGGCGATGCGGGCCGGCTCGACATCCTGCGCGCAGCGGGCACCCACAAAGCGCAAGCCTTCGTGCTGGCCATCGACAATGTCGATGCCTCGTTGCGTGTCGCCGAGGTGGTGCGGCAGCACTTCCCGGATCTGCCGATCTACGCCCGGGCGCGCGACCGCATCCACGTGCACAAGCTCATGGATCTCGGTGTCACCATCATCGAGCGCGAGACGTTTCTCGCGGCGCTCGAGCTGACCAGTCAATTGCTGCGTGGGCTGGGACTGAAGCCCGCCGAGGCCAAGCGGCTCATCGAGACGTTCAAGCGTCACGACGAAGGGCGGCTGTACGAGGCCTACAAATATTACACGGACACCGAGAAGATGCGCGCCAACGCGCTCACCGCCGCGGTCGAGCTCGAGGAGCTGTTCGCCAAGGACGTGGAAGACTTCCGCGAGGAGGGGCCTCCGCCTAGCGCACCGACGCGAGATGATCGAGAATCATCCGATTGAGCTCGGCCGGGTGGGTGAAGGGGCTCATATGGCCGGCACCCTTCAACACTTCCACCTTGGCGTTCGGCAGAGCACCGCCCAGCAGCTCGACGACGGCGCGGGTGGGGCTGCGCGTCTTGCCGCCGACAATCAGCAGGGTCGGCGCGGCGATCTCGGCGTAGTCGGCAAGCGTCGTTTGCGCGTCGATGGCGATGGAGAATTCCAGCGCGACCTTCGGGATCGTCGTGGCGATGGCGTTCTTGAAGCGCTCGGGTGAGAGCCACCAGCGCCAGCGGCCGAGCCAATAGCTCATGAAGGCGGCGGCGGCCTTGCGGTCGTCCCCCTTGGCCACGGGGTCGAGCACGGAGATGCCGAGCTTCTCCACCTCCTTCCATTCCGGGCGATCCTCGAGCCGCAAGAGGTGGAACGACACCGGCTCGACCAGGGTCAAGCTCTTGACGCGAGCGCCGAGCTTGCGGGCGGCTTCGAGCGCCAGCGCCGCGCCATAGGAATGGCCGACGAGATGGAGCGGGCTTCTGGTCTTCTTGGCCAGACCCAACAAGACCTTCACGTCGGCCTCGATGCTGAAGGGTTTATCGATCGGCCATGGGTCGGACTGGCCGTAACCGATGAAGTCCGGCGCGAGCACGCGCCAATCCTCCTTCAGCGTCTCGATGAGCGGCAGCCACTCCTTGTGCGAGGCGCTGGAGCAATGGCCGAGCATGGCGCACGGTCCCTTGCCCTCGTCGAGATAGGCGACGTCGATGCCGCTGACGGTAAGATGTTTCACCGGTTTCAAGGTTCCCCCGCGCATGCCGTGGCGGCGGTCACCTTAACCGCTTCGCGCGCGCTCTCCCACCCGCCTTAGGCGTGGTGCCCTTGAGGGCGGATGGGCTTGCGCTTTGGCGAACCTCAGAGGTTAGTCGGCGTCGGCGGGTTCGAGCTCGGCGGCCTTGGCGGCTTTCTGCACCGCCTTCTGCACCTTCTCGAAGGCGCGGACCTCGATCTGCCGGATCCGCTCGCGGGAGACGCCGAACTCGGTGGAGAGCTGCTCCAGCGTCAGCGGGTCCTCGGCGAGACGGCGAGCCTCGAATACGCGGCGCTCGCGTTCGTTCAGACCCTTCAGTGCATCCTGCAGCATGTCATGGCGCTGATCGCGCTCCTCGGACTCGGCGAGCGCCGTCTCCTGATCGATGCCGTCATCGACCAGCCAGTCCATCCACTCGCCGCTCTCCGCGTCGTTGCGCACGGGTGCGTTCAACGACGAGTCGCCGGCAAGCCGCCGGTTCATGGAAACAACGTCGTCCTCGCTGACGCCGAGACGGGTGGCGATCTGCTCCACCTGATCGGGCCGCAAGTCGCCTTCCTCCAGCGCCTTCAACTGACCCTTGATCTTGCGCAGGTTGAAGAACAGCTTCTTCTGCGCCGCGGTGGTCCCCATCTTCACGAGGCTCCACGAGCGCAGGATGTATTCCTGGATCGCCGCGCGAATCCACCACATGGCGTAGGTGGCGAGCCGGAAGCCCTTGTCGGGGTCGAAGCGCTTGACCGCTTGCATCAGGCCGACATTGCCTTCGGAGATGACCTCGCCCACGGGCAGGCCATACCCGCGATAGCCCATGGCGATGCGGGCCACGAGGCGGAGATGCGAGGTGACGAGCTGGTGCGCGGCGTCGCGGTCGCCATGCTCGGCCCAACTCTTGGCGAGCATGTACTCCTCCTGCGGCTCCAGCATCGGGAACTGTCTGATTTCTTCGAGGTAGCGTGTGAGTCCGCCATGCGCACTCACACTCGGCAAACTTTTGGCGGCCATGGACCCGTCTCCAGCGACCACAAATGGTCGCGATCTTCCCGTTTAACCGCCCCCCGGCGATCCCCTCTATAGAACTTTTGCACTAGGCATAAAAGACTCAGAGGGCATCACAGTTGCTTGAGTGTATCAGCAATCTCGGCGAGATCGGCGGGGAGTGGACTATTAAATTCCAGTAAGGTGCCGGTTACCGGGTGCTCAAACGCAAGGTGTTCGGCATGAAGAGCTTGCCGGTCGAGCGTTGCCAGCTTGGCCTGAGCGGCGGGCGGCAGCTTCTTAACCTTTGACTTAAACCCAAGCCCATAGAGGGGATCGCCGATCAGCGGGTGGCCGATATGGGCCAAATGCACGCGGACCTGGTGCGTGCGCCCGGTCTCGAGCGTGCAGGCCAGCAGCGCGGCGATCGGGCCGTCCTTGTCCTGGCCGTAGGTCTCCACCACCTGCCAATGGGTCACCGCGTGGCGTCCCTTATCGGGTTTCAGCACCGCCATCTTGGTGCGGCTCGTCGGGTGACGGCCGATCGGGGCGTCGATACTGCCGTGGGTGCGCTGCGGCGCGCCCCAGACGAGCGCCAGATAGCCTCGTTCGAGATCGCCGGTCCGCCCATGATCGGCGAATTGCGCGGCAAGCGCCCGGTGTGCCTGGTCCGTCTTGGCCACGACGAGAAGGCCGCTGGTCTTCTGATCGAGGCGGTGAACGATGCCCGGCCGCGCCACGCCGCCGATGCCCGACAGGGATTTGCCGCAATGAGCGATGAGAGCATTGACGAGGGTGCCGTCGGGCTGGCCGGCGCCGGGGTGCACCACGAGGCCCGCCGGCTTGTCGATGACGATGAGCGCGTCATCCTCATAGACCACGTCGAGGGGAATGTTCTCGCCCTGCAACGTGATGTCGATGGGCGGTGGCACGGCGACCTCGAAGCGATCGCCCGGTTTGACCCTATATTTGACGTCCTCTATGGTCGCGCCGCTTGAAGCCACTTGGCCTTCGCGGATCAGGGCCTGCACGCGGGTGCGGCTCAGTTGCGGCAGGGCCCCGGTCAAGAACAGGTCGAGCCGCTGGCCCGCGTGGGTTTCGTCCACGTCGGCGGTCAGGCGTTCGGCGGGTGGCTGATTCGAATGCGGCATTTGGGGTCTTTGTAAACGATGGCGGCGACGAGCGAGCCAGACAATACGCCTTTACCGGGCACGGTGTTCACGCCGCGTCAGGTCCGGGTGCTCAAGATCGCCGTGATCGTCATGGGGGTCCTGCTGGTCGGCGGCTTCGCCTTCGTGATGGCGGCGATCGTCTATCAAGCCTCGCATTTGGGGCAGGGCAAGTCCGGAACGCCTGAGAAGGCCGTGCCGGTCGCCCCGGTCGCCGTGCCGGGGCCGGAAACCAGCTTTGCGATCCCGCCGGACGCCACCGTCACGTCGATGGCTCTCGATGGCGACCGGCTGGCGCTCCATTTCAATTCCAGCGCCGGACCGGAGATCGCCGTCATCGACATTACGACCGGCAAGGTGATCTCGCGCATTAGGCTCAAGTCTCAATAATCCTTGATCCGGTTCGCGGGCCCAAGCTATAGGTTTGGACCTGTCTGGCCCACGCCCCGTTCGTCTAGTGGCCTAGGACGCTGGCCTCTCACGCCGGAAACAGGGGTTCGAAACCCCTACGGGGCGCCATTTTAAATCAAGGGCTTAGGCCCTTTCGCCGGCGGGAGTTCCAACTTTTGCGGTCAGCGTTCTCCCCGAACGCTTTGAAAAGCGGGCGTTGGTTCCAATTTTCTGCTTGCCAAAAAATTGACGGTCACGCTGCGGGGCGGCGAGCAGCGCTCCGACCAGGGCATGTGTCTGCGTTTTGGCACGGGCACATGCTGGCTGGCCTGGTTGATGCAAATCAAGGCAATTTTCGACGGATATCTATCCTGAGAAGGCTCCAGCGTCAGGCAGAAGAAGGTGCTGCGATGTCAAGTCCATCGAAGATCGGGTTCATGGTTCTGCTGCTGCTGGCGGTGGCAACGAACCACGGGTACGCGCAGAACGAGGCCTGCGAACAGAGTTGCCAGAGGTATGGTGGTAGCAGCACCACCATCAAGGAATGCATCAAGATGTGCCAGGTGACAGGCGCTTCGTTCCGCGCCTGTATGAAAGAAGCGGGATCCGACCCAAAAGCCCGCGAACTCTGCGTCGAGACATATCACTTCCAGTGGGGCAACTAGGGCCCATCACGTTGCAGGGGGACAGCCCGCGCTGCCTGAAATAAGCGGTTGTTTTACTGATAGAATCTAAGCTCTCCCAATCCGGAAATGGGGGTGCGAAAATCGCGCGGGGCCACATTATTAGTCCCGGGCTTAATCGAATCTTGGGACGGATTTCGCATCCTGCTTCCAGGATTGCCGGCGTAACGTGCCGAGCTAACGGACCCTTTCCCTTCATCGAAGCGTTACGCCACTGTCGCTTGTCTGCCCGAGACAAAGCCTGCCGAAGCCGCGACGGTATCGGCCCGCGACGCAGGACTGCGGCCCGATCGTGTTGAGACATCGGCCCGCCTGGCACTGAACACCAATCTTGAGGCAACATGGCTGAGTGGACGCCCCGACCTTTGCGAGCAACGCCGATGACATCGACGCCCACGCCAAATGACGACGCCTTGCGTCAGGCCGCCAGCGACCGGATCGCCATCGAGGGCGTTTCGCCCGAGATCGACAGCGGCCGGTTCCCGGTCAAGCGCGTGGTCGGCGACGTGCTCGCGGTCGAGGCGGACATCTTTTGCGACGGCCATGACAAGATCGACGCGGTGCTGCGCTATCGCTGCGAGGCCGAGACGGACTGGCACGAGCTTCCGATGCGCTTCCTCGGTAACGACCGCTGGCGGGCCGAACTGCCGCTCAGCGCGAATGCGCGCTATTTCTACACGATCGTCGCTTGGCGGGATCTCTATGCCACATGGTGCGACGAGGCCGGCAAGAAACATGCGGCCGGCCAAGCGATCACGCTCGAATTGACGGAGGCCCGCCACCTGATCGAGGAGATGGTGACGGGCGGGCGCGGTTCGGGGGCGGACCGGCGCAGCTTCCAGAGCCTGCTCAAGGCGCTCGGCCAAGCGAAGGGCGACGCCGCCAAGCTCGCGTGCCTGATGGCGGAGCCCGCGCAAATGCTGTTCGCGCAGGCCGGACCGCGCGCCAACGTGACCGGTTACAGCAAGGTGCTTTCCGTTTGGGTCGACCGCAAGCGCGCGGCCTTCAGCGCCTGGTACGAGATGTTTCCGCGCTCGCAGTCGGGTGACGCGAGGCGGCACGGGACCTTCGACGATGTCATCGCGCGGCTGCCTTACGTGCGC
Source organism: Methyloceanibacter superfactus (assembly GCF_001723305.1). Classification (GTDB taxonomy): domain Bacteria; phylum Pseudomonadota; class Alphaproteobacteria; order Rhizobiales; family Methyloligellaceae; genus Methyloceanibacter; species Methyloceanibacter superfactus. Next base: position 108,366 of record NZ_LPWF01000030.1, on the reverse strand, counting down.
GCGCTCGGCTTCGACGTGCTCTATTTTCCGCCGATCCATCCGATCGGCAAGACCAACCGCAAAGGCCGCAACAATTCGCTCACGCCGGTGGCGGACGATCCCGGAAGCCCCTATGCCATCGGCTCGGAGGAGGGCGGCCATGACGCGATCCACCCGGAGCTTGGAACATTCGCGGCGTTCGAACGTCTCATCAAGGCGGCCAAGAAAGAAGGTCTCGAGATCGCGCTCGACTTCGCCATTCAGTGCTCACCCGATCACCCGTGGATCAAGGAGCACAAAGAGTGGTTCGACTGGCGCCCCGACGGCAGCATCAAATTCGCGGAAAACCCGCCAAAGAAATACGAGGACATCGTCAACGTTCATTTCTATGGAGACGCCTTCCCGTCGATCTGGTTGGCCTTGCGCGACGTCGTCCTGTTCTGGGCCGAGAAGGGCGTGCGCATTTTCCGCGTCGATAATCCACACACCAAGCCGTTTCCGTTTTGGGAGTGGATGATCCGCGAGGTTCAGAACCGATACCCGGACGTGATCTTCCTGGCGGAGGCCTTCACCCGGCCGGCGCCCATGAAGCGGCTCGCCAAGCTCGGCTTTACCCAGTCCTATACCTACTTCACCTGGCGCAACACGAAGCAGGAGCTGACCGAGTACGCGACCGAGCTGACCAGAAGCGACATGCGCGAATATTTCCGGCCGAACTTCTTCGTCAACACGCCCGACATCAATCCGCCCTATCTACAGACGAGCGGCCGTCCCGGCTTCCAGGCCCGGCTCGTCCTGGCGGCGACACTTGCCGGCAATTACGGCATCTATAACGGCGTCGAGATCTGCGAGCGCGCGCCATCCCCGGCAAGGAGGAGTATCTCGACTCCGAGAAATACGAGATCGTGGCGTGGGATTGGGACCGCGAGGACCATATCCGCGCGGACATCGCCCTGATCAACCGGCTGCGCAACGACCATCCGGCGCTGCAGCAGCTTACCGATCTCAGCTTCTACAATTTCTGGAACGATCAGGTTCTGTATTACGGCAAGGCAACCGCGGACCTGTCGGACTTCCTGCTGTTTGCGGTCAATCTCGATCCGCACAATGCCCAAGGCGGCCATTTCGAGGTGCCGCTGTGGGAGTTCGGCCTGCCGGACAGCGCCGACATCGGCGTCGAGGATCTGGTGACCGGCAAGCGCTTCACCTGGTCCGGCAAGGTGCAGCACATGCTGCTCGACCCGGCCGACCGGCCTTATGCGATCTGGCGGCTCTTGCCGAAGGAGGCTGCTGCCGGATGAGCTCGATCGAAGCAACCCAAGTCTCGGCGCACGTTCCGTCCGAAGCGCCGATCGAGGCGCCGCACGAGGCACCCATCGAGGTGCCGTCGGCGCCCGAGCCCGACCGCGACGAACAGGCCGCGATCGATCGCAGCGCCGCCGATTGGTACAAGGACGCCATCGTCTATCAGCTGCATGTCAAGGCGTTCCAGGACGCAAGCGGCGACGGCATCGGCGATTTCGAAGGACTGATGCAGCGGCTCGATCATGTGGAGGCGCTCGGCGTCACCGCGATCTGGCTGCTGCCCTTCTATCCGTCGCCGCTGCGGGACGACGGCTACGACATCTCCGATTACCGGCACGTCAATCCGTCCTACGGCGACATGGATGGCTTCAAGGCCTTCATCAAAGAGGCCCATCGCCGCGGCATCCGCGTCATCACCGAGCTGGTGGTCAATCACACCTCCGACCAGCATCCGTGGTTCCAGGCGGCAAGGAAGGCGCCGCCGGGATCGCCCGAGCGCGACTTCTATGTGTGGAGCGATACGGACAAGCGCTACGACGGCACGCGGATCATCTTCCTCGACACGGAGACATCGAACTGGGCGTGGGACCCGGTGGCGGAAGCCTATTACTGGCACCGCTTCTATTCGCATCAGCCCGATCTCAATTTCGACAATCCGAAGGTTCTCGCGGAGATCATCGATGTCATGCGCTTCTGGCTCGACCTTGGCGTCGACGGCTTGCGTCTCGACGCGGTGCCGTATCTCTGCGAGCGCGAGGGGACCAATAACGAGAACCTGCCCGAGACCCATGCGATCCTGAAGCGTATCCGCCAGGAGGTCGACGCCCAATATCCCGACCGCATGCTCCTGGCCGAGGCCAATCAATGGCCCGAGGACACACGGCCCTATTTCGGCGACGGCGACGAATGTCACATGGCGTTCCACTTCCCGCTGATGCCGCGCATGTATATGTCGCTGGCGCAGGAAGACCGTCACCCGATCACCGACATTCTGCGGCAGACGCCGGAAATTCCCGACAGCGCGCAATGGGCGCTGTTCTTGCGGAACCACGACGAGCTCACGCTGGAGATGGTAACCGACGACGAGCGCGACTATCTGTGGCGCACCTACGCTAACGACGCCCGCGCCCCCATCAATCTCGGCATTCGCCGGCGCCTCGCGCCGCTGTTGGAGAACGACCGGCGCAAGATCGAGCTTCTGAACGCGCTGCTGCTGTCGATGCCCGGCACGCCGGTACTCTATTACGGCGACGAGCTCGGCATGGGCGACAATTTCTATCTCGGCGACCGCGACGGCGTGCGCACGCCGATGCAATGGTCCGCCGACCGCAATGGCGGCTTCTCGAAGGCCGACCCGCAAAAGCTCTATCTGCCGCCGATCATGGACGCCAATTACGGCTATCAGACCGTCAATGTGGAGGCGCAGCAGCGGGACCCATCCTCCCTGCTGAACTGGACGCGGCGGATGATTCAGGTCCGCAAGACCCACGCCGCGTTCGGGCGCGGCTCGTTGAGCTTCCTCTATCCGCGCAACCGCAAGATCTTGGCCTTTCTACGTAAGCATGAAGGGCAGACGCTGCTCTGCGTGTTCAACCTGGCGCGCTCGGCGCAAGCCCGTGGAGCTCGATCTGCACGACTATGCCGGTGCGGTGCCGGTCGAGCTCACGGGCAGCTCGGCCTTTCCGCCCATCGGTGAGCTCACCTACATGCTGACCCTGCCGGCCTACGGCTTTTATTGGTTCATCCTGGCGGGTGAGGAGGAGGAGCCGAAATGGCATGTGGCGCCGCCCGAGGCCGCGCCGGATTACATCACGCTGATCGCTTCGGACGGCTGGCACAGCGTGTTCACGGACCGTCAGAAGCGGATCATGGAGCAAGAGGTCCTGCCGGACTTCGTCCTTCGCCAACGCTGGTTCGGGGCCAAGGATGCTTCTCACGTTCAGTTCTCGATGACGCCGCTCGCCACGCTCGAAGGCATGCACGGCACCTATCCGCTCGCCGTTTGCGAGGCGTCGATGCTTGGCCGCGACAGCCAGAGCTATTTCCTGCCATTCGCCGCCAAATGGGGAAGCGAGCATGTGCGGGCAGGCGCCCCGCATCTTCCCTTTACGCTCGCCAAGCTGAGATCGGGCTCGCGCGTGGGCGCCTTGCTCGACGCCGCCAACGATCACAACTTCATTCGCGACGTGACGAAAGCCATCGGCGAGAACAAGAGCATCGATGCCGCCAACGGCCGGGTTGTGTTCTCCGCCAGCCCGAGTTGGGCGCATGTGGCGGAAGAGGCGCCGATCCGCGGCGTCGGTGCCGAGCAGAGCAACGTGTCGATCATCGTCGACGAGCGCATCATGCTGAAGATCTACCGGCGGGTTCGCGCCGGCATTCAGCCGGAGCTGGAGATTGCCCGCTTTCTCACCGAGGTCGCGCGCTACGCAAATACGCCGGAATATCTCGGCGCGGTGGAATATGTCGCGGAGACCGGCGAGCACACGGCGCTCGCCATCGCGTTCGCCTTCGTAACGAACCAGGGCGATGCGTGGACCGCGGTGGTCGAGGGCCTGGATCGGGCCTTGGAGGATCTCGCGCTCCGTCAAGACGAGGAGGCGAGCGTCGAGAGCGACCTCGAAGGGCTTTATGGATTCCCGCTCGATCTCGCCGCGCGGCTCGGCACGCGCACGGGTGAGCTTCATCGGGCATTCACGACCGCGACCGACGATGCCGCCTTCGCGGCGGAACCGATCACCCAAGACGACATCGCGCGATGGACGCAGGCGCTCCGCGAGGAGTCCGACCGCGTTCTCGGCGAGCTGGAAAAGATGATCGGCTCGCTATCGGAGACGGCGCGCCATCACGCCGCGACGTTGCTCGGTGCGCGGCAGGCGCTCAGCGATCGGATCGATGCGATCGCCGGCACGCCGCCGTCGGGGCTGAAGACACGCATCCACGGCGACTATCATCTCGGCCAGGTGCTGGTCTCCAAGGACGACGTGATCATCATCGATTTCGAGGGCGAGCCGCGCCGCTCGCTCGCCGAGCGTCGTGAGAAGAGCTCTCCCTTGCGGGACGCGGCCGGCATGCTGCGCTCGCTCGACTACGCGGCGTCGGCCGCGGTGGACCGCTTTGCCACGCGCAAGGGCGAGTTACCAGACCGCGTCATGGCGGTGGCGACCGCGTGGCGCAACCGCGCCAGCCGCGATTTTCTCGGCGCTTATACTGAGGCCGTGCAGGGCACGCCGATCTATCCGGCGGATGAGCAGGCCGCCCAGAGCCTGCTCGACCTGTTTCTGTTGCAAAAGGGGTTCTATGAGATCGCCTACGAGGCGGCCAACCGCCCCCATTGGCTGTCGATACCTTTGCGCAACGTAATCGATCTATTGACGGGAACGAGAGCATATCAAGCATGACCAAGTTTTCGAGCAAAGCCGCCGCAACCGAGCCTGATTGGCGACCCGGGAAAGATGCCGTCGCGGCGCTCGTCGCCGGCCGGCACGGCGATCCCTTCGCCATTCTCGGGCCGCATCCTTGCGCCGGCGGCGTCTCAATCAGGGTCATGGCGCCCGCGGCTGAAACCGTCGAGGCGATCGACGGGCAAGGCCAGGTCCTCGGCACGCTCGAGAAGCTGCACGATGCGGGCTTCTTCGCCGGGGTGATCGATGCTGAGGCGGAGTCGCCCGTCTACCGGCTGCGGTTCAAACGCGGCGACGCCCAGTGGGAAGAGGACGACGCCTATCGTTTCCCGCTCTTTCTCGGCGAGATGGATGTCTATCTGCTGGCGGAAGGCACCCATCGCCGCCTCTATGAAAAGCTCGGCGCGCATCCCATCACCTTGGCGGGCACCGAAGGCGTGGTGTTCGCGCTCTGGGCACCGAACGCGCAGCGCGTCAGCGTCGTGGGCGATTTCAACGGATGGGACGGCCGCCGCCATCCCATGCGCAAGCGGCACGATGCCGGCGTGTGGGAGCTGTTCATTCCCGGCGTTCATCGCGGCGCCTATTACAAATACGAGATTGTCGGCGTCGACGGCACCCAGTTGCCGTTGAAGTCCGATCCCGTCGGCTTTGCCGCGGAGGCGCCGCCGTCGACCGCGTCCCGCGTCAACGGGCTCGTTGCCCATGATTGGGGCGACGGCGATTGGATCTCGACGAGAGCCGGCTTGCAGGATCGCTCGGCGCCGATCTCGATCTACGAGGTTCATCTCGGCTCGTGGCGCCGCGGGGAAGGCAACAGCTTCCTCGACTACGACCGCCTGGCCGACGAGCTCATCCCCTATGTCCGCGATCTCGGCTTTACCCATATCGAGCTCCTGCCGATCAGCGAGCATCCTTTCTCCGGCTCCTGGGGCTATCAGCCGATCGGCCTGTTCGCGCCAACGGCCCGGTTCGGCGATCCGAACGCTTTCGCGCGTTTCGTCGATCGCTGCCATGCCGCCGGCATCGGCGTGCTGATCGATTGGGTGCCGGCGCATTTTCCGAGCGATCCGCACGGCCTCGTCCGCTTCGACGGCACGGCCCTCTATGAGCATGCCGATCCGCGCCTCGGCTTCCACAAGGACTGGAACACGCTGATCTATAATTTCGGCCGGCGGGAAGTTGCCAACTTCTTGGAATCAAACGCGTTATTCTGGCTCGACCGCTATCATATCGACGGCCTCAGGGTCGATGCGGTGGCCTCCATGCTCTATCTCGATTACAGCCGCGACCCCGGGGAGTGGGTGCCGAACGTGCATGGCGGCCGGGAGAATCTCGAGGCGGTGAGCTTTCTGCGCGAGATGAACACGCATGCTTACGGCGATTTCCCGGGGTCGATCACCGTCGCCGAGGAATCGACGGCGTGGCCCGGCGTGTCCGCGCCCCGTTGACGCCGGCGGCCTCGGCTTCGGCTACAAGTGGAACATGGGCTGGATGCACGACACGCTGTCCTACATGGCCCGCGATCCGATCCACCGCACTTACCATCACAACGAGATGACGTTCGGTCTCGTCTATGCCTACTCGGAGAACTTCATCCTGCCGCTCAGCCACGACGAGGTCGTTCACGGCAAGGGATCGCTGCTCGGCAAGATGCCGGGAGACCGCTGGCAGAAATTCGCCAACCTGCGCGCGTATCTGGCGTTCATGTGGACGCATCCCGGCAAGAAGCTGCTGTTCATGGGCGGTGAGTTCGGCCAGGAGCGTGAGTGGAATCACGATCACTCGCTCGATTGGCATCTGCTCGCCGACGAGTCCCATCGCGGCGTCCAGTCGCTGGTGCGCGACCTCAACCATCTCTACCGGTCGACGCCTTCGCTCCATCAGCTCGATTGCGAGCCCGAGGGGTTCGAATGGATCGACGGCGGCAACACGGCCCAGAGCCTGTTGTCCTACACCCGCTACGGCAAGCCGGGGACCGCGCCCGCCGTGGTCGTGTGCAATTTCACCCCGCAGGTCCATCATGGCTTCCGTCTCGGCGTACCGAAAGGCGGCCGCTGGATCGAGAAACTCAACTCCGACAGCGCCGGCTATGGCGGCTCGAATGTCGGCAATCTCGGTGAGATCGAGGCGCGTAAAGAGAGCGCGCATGGACGGCCGTTCTCCATCGACATCACCGTGCCGCCGCTGGCGACAGTCGTGTTCGAGCATGCCGATGACTAAAGGCGCGCCATGAGCAGGCTATTTGCCCTGGAGCGAAGCTGGGGCGCCGAAATCCTGCCCGATGGCGATGCGCGGTTTCGCCTATGGGCACCGGCGCATAAGACGGTGTCGCTGGTCGCCATGGCGGGCGGCGTGACGCAAGCGATGTCTCGCACCGAGGACGGGTGGTTCGAGTGCGTCACGGACCTGGTGAGCCCGGCGACGGCTACCTGTTCCAGCTCCCCGACGGCATGCGCGTACCGGACCCGGCGGCGCGGGCACAAATCGCCGATGTTCATGGTCCCTCGCAGCTTATCGATCCGCGCGCCTATGACTGGCAGACGGGGAACTGGCGCGGCCGGCCATGGGAAGAGGCGGTGATCTACGAGCTGCATCCGGGCACGTTCTCGCCCGAAGGAACTTTCGCCGCTATCGAGAGTCGGCTCGACGATCTGGTCCGGCTTGGCGTGACGGTGGTCGAGCTCATGCCCGTCGCGCAATTCTCCGGCAATCGCGGCTGGGGCTATGACGGCGTGCTGATGTTTGCGCCGCATGTGGCCTATGGCGGACCCGACGCGCTCAAGTGTCTCGTCGACGCGGCCCATGCGCGTGGGCTGATGGTCTTTCTCGACGTGGTCTATAATCACTTCGGGCCGGACGGGAACTATCTCAACTGCTACGCGCCGGACTTCTTCGATCCCAGCCGCCACACGCCCTGGGGTGCTGCCATCGCTTACGGGCGCGATCCCGTGCGCGCCTACTTCATCGAGAACGCGCTATACTGGCTCGAGGAATATCGCTTCGACGGCCTGCGCCTCGATGCCGTCGACCAGATCCGCGACGACAGTCTGCTCGCCGACATCGCCACGACGGTGCGGCAGCGGATCACCGATCGCCAGGTGCACCTCACCACCGAGGACGACCGCAACGTCACCTTCCTGACCGAGCGGGTGGACGGCGCTCCGAAACTCTACTCCGGCGAATGGAACGACGATTTCCATCACGCGGCCCATGTCATCGCGGTCGGCGAATCCGACGGCTATTATCGCGACTACACCGATGGGCCGGTCGCCAAGCTCGCCCGGTCGCTGGCCGAAGGCTTTATCTACCAGGGTGAGCCGTCGGCATTCCGCGACGGCGAGAAGCGCGGCGAGCCGAGCGCCGGGCTGCCGCCTTCGGCCTTCGTGGATTGTCTGCAAAATCACGACCAGGCCGGAAACCGCGCCTTCGGCGAACGCCTGTCTGTTCTCGCCGAGCCGGAGGCCATCGAGGCGCTGACCGCCGTGTTGTTGCTTGGGCCGCAGACGCCGCTCCTGTTCATGGGCGAGGAGTGGGGGGAGACGCGGCCCTTCCTGTTCTTCACCGACTTTCACGGGGAGCTGGCGCAGAATGTGCGCGAGGGGCGGCGCAACGAGTTTCGCAAATGGCGCGTCTTCGCCGATCCCAAGACCCGGGAGCGCATTCCCGATCCCAATGCCCTGAGCACGTTCGAGGCGTCCAAGCTCGACTGGAGCGAGATCGCGCGCTCGCCCCATCGGGAACGTCTCGCGCTGGTGTCGCGACTGCTCGAACTTCGGCGCGAGGCGATCGTGCCGTTGATCGCCGGAATCGCCGGTCATGCCGGGGCCGTGCTCGCCGCGGACAAGAGCGGTCTCGGCGTGGCATGGCGGCTCGGCGATGGCGGGTCTCTGACGATGATCGCCAATCTCAGCGACGAGGACTGGTCCGTGCCGTCCGATTTGAGAGACCGCGCGGCGGCGGGCACACATATATATGAGACGGGGGGCGGCGATGCCGGTCTGCAAGCGGGCACCCTGCCGCCCTGGTCGGTGGTCGTCCGTATCAGTGCGCCGCGATGATCACGCCCACCGCCACCTACCGTCTGCAGTTCCGCAACGGCATGACCTTCGATCGTGCGCCGAGCTCGCGCCGTATCTGGCGCGCCTCGGCATCAGCCATCTCTATGCCGCGCCGATCTTCGAGGCCGAGCCGGGTTCGACCCACGGCTATGACGTGGTCGACAATCGGGTGATCGATTCCAGTCTCGGCGGGGACGAAGCCTTCCAGCGCATGGCGGCGGCGTTCCGCGCCGAAGGCATGGGCATCGTGCTCGATTTCGTCCCCAATCACATGAGCGCCTCGACCTACAATCCCTATTGGCGCGACGTGCTCGAATGGGGCGAGGCGAGCGATTGCGCGCAATTCTTCGACATCGACTGGTCGGCACCCAAGCTGCTGGTGCCGGCGCTTGGCAGCAGCTACGGCGCGGCGCTGGGGGAAGGCAGGTTTGGCCTTCACTTCGATGCCCGCGACGGCGGCATGACCTTCACCTATTACGGGCTCAAGCTGCCGCTGACGCCGACCTCCTACGCACAAGTGCTCATGCGGGCCGACGGCGAGGACTTCGCCGAATGGGCTCGGCGGTTCGCTGTGGCGACGCCCCAGACCTCGGCCGAGCTCAAGGCCGAGCTGGCCGAGGCGGCACGCGACCCCGCGACCCATCGGGCCATCGAGCAGGCTATGGCGGCGGTCGCCGCAGACGCCGACGCGCTGCATGAGCTGCACGAAATGCAGATCTGGCGGCTCACCCATTGGCGTGCGGCGCGCGAGACGTTGACCTATCGGCGCTTCTTCGAGATCACCGATTTGGTGGGGATGCAGGAGGAGCGGCCTGCGCGTCCTCGACGAGATGCATGCGCGGCTGTTCGATCTGGTCGAAGCGGGCAAGATCGACGGCATCCGGCTCGATCACATCGATGGTCTCGCCGATCCCAAAGCCTATCTGGAGCGGCTGCAGAAGACCGTCGGCGAGGACGACCCGTTCTATCTCGTGGTCGAGAAGATCTTGGGGCCGGGGGAGGAGCTGCGCGCCGATTGGCCGGTCGCCGGCACCACCGGCTACGAGTTCATCCGCGCGCTCGCTGAGCTGTTCACCGATCCGCGCGGCGAGAGCAGCATGAGCCGCGCCTATTGCGACTTTCTCCAAGAGGAGGTCGATTACGAGGCGCTGATCATCGGCGCCAAGCGGATGATGCTGATCCGCAACCTAGCGGGCGAACTCGAGCATCTCAAGGACATGGCGGGCGCGCTCGCTTTACGCCAATTGGCGACCCGCGACTTCGGCAACGACACGCTGCGTCGGGCGATCATCGAGCTGGCTGCGGCGCTGCCGGTCTATCGCACCTATGTGGATGTCGCCGGCGCGCAGGACGAGGACCGTGCCATCCTCGCGGCCGCGGCGGAGAAGGCCAAGGCGGCACGCCAAGTCGAGGACGAGGAGGCCATCGACTTCCTGCGCCGCGTACTGGAGCTCGATCTGGAGTCGCCGGAGGAGCAGGCATCGGCGCTCGAATTTGCCGTGCGCTTCCAACAGACGACCGGGCCGGTTATGGCCAAGGCGCTCGAGGACACCGCCTTTTACCGCTACAACCGGCTGATCGCGCTCAACGAAGTGGGCGGCGAGCCCGATCGCTTCGGTGCGCCGGTGGACGCGTTTCATGCGGCCATGGTGCTGCGCCTGCACCATCAGCGGCGGGCCTGAGTGCCACGTCGACCCACGACACCAAGCGCGGCGAGGACTCGCGTGCGCGTCTCTACAGCTTGAGCGAGATGCCCGAGGCCTGGGCCGCGGCGGTTCATCGCTGGACCGCGCAGAACGCAGAGTTCCGCCGTGAGGCCGATGGTCTGACGATGCCGGAGCCCGAGGTCGAGTGGATGTTCTATCAGGCGCTCGCCGGCGCATGGCCCGCCGATCTGGCGTGTGACGATGCCGACGGCTTGGCCGCGCTTGCCGACCGCATGGCCCAGTTCATGTTGAAGGCGGTGCGCGAGGCCAAAGCGCATACGAGCTGGACGGCGCAAAATGCGGACTACGAGTCGGCGGTGGAGCGCTTCACGCGCGATGCCCTCGATCCGGCGAAGGCGCCAGCGTTCTTGCAGAATTTCGCCGCTATGTGCGGGCCGGTCTTCCTCGCCGGGGCTCTCAACAGCCTGTCCCAGACGGCGATCAAGCTGACCGCGCCGGGCGTGCCGGACATCTACCAAGGCTCGGAGCTGTGGGAGCTGAGCCTGGTCGATCCCGACAACCGGCGTGCCGTCGATTACGACACTTGCCGGGCGCTACAGGCGAGTGTCGGCGACGCGGCGCCCGAGGCGCTCCTTGCCGATTGGCGTTCCGGCGCGCTCAAGCTGCGGCTGCTCCAGGCGGGCCTGGCCTTGCGCGCGCGCGGCAGGGACCTGTTTGCCGGCGGCGCGTATGTGCCGCTCTCCGTGGAAGGCGATGCAGCCGAGCATGTTCTGGCCTTCGCGCGCATCGCGGACGGGCAGGCGGTCGTCACCATCGTACCGCGAATGCCCTTGGGCTTGCTTTCGGGGGAGAGCACTCCACTCGTGCCCACCGAGCGCTGGGGCGACACCGTCGCGATGCTGCCGGATCATCTCGCCGGGCAGCGTTGGCGGGACGTGGTCACCGGCCAAGTTCACGCAGGCCAAGCACGCCTTGCGGTGGGCGAGGTGCTCGGACGCTTTCCTGTGGCGCTGCTGGCGAACCAGAGCCTGCAAGAGTGACCCATGCGTGAGCGCCCGGCGCGGCGATGCTCCCCGATGGCTTTGCCCTAGATCAAAGTCGCTGCTCTAGGTCAGACATAAGTTCAGCCCTTGATTCTTCCCCATAACGTGAGGTGACGCGGTGATTACGAAGGTTCGTGGTGATATTCTTTTGACTGACGCGCAGGCGATCGCCCACGGCGTGGCCCCGCATGATCACTTTAACCAGGGTCTTGCGCTCGCCTTGCGGGAACGCCACCCGGCGATGGCGAAGGATTTCCGCCACTACTGCCATCAGGAAAATCCGAGCGCCGGCCACGCTTGGCTCTGGGCCGGCCCCGAGCGGGTCATCATCAACCTGATGACGCAGGATCCGGCGCCCGACAACCATGCCCATCCCGGCAAGGCCAGTGCCCACAACGTCACCCATGCCTTGAAGGAACTGCGCCGCATCGTCGAAGAGCAGGGCATCAGTTCGGTTGCCTTGCCAAAGCTTGCGACTGGTGTCGGCGGTCTTTCTTGGAACGAGGTGGAGCCGCTCATCGACAGCCATCTCGGCGACCTGAATATTCCGGTGATCGTCTACGAGGCCTACGAGCCGGGCGTGAAAGCGGCCGAGTAATCCGGCACTTTTCCAGGCTGACTGAAAGACGGAAATCTGCCGGCCTAATGCGCCTTGCCGAAGGTGAGGGCGATGGTGGCGCCGATGGCGAGCACCGCGAAGGATACCGCGCCCATGACCCAGACCGGCGGGGAGGGGTCATGGATGGCCGTGCCGCTCGCCGCCATATCCATCTTCTTCTTCATGTCCATGCCGGGCATCGCGCCAGGCGCGGCGGCGGTCTCGTCCTTGGGCCGCACGGTCAGCATGCCGTGCTTCAGGTGATGGGCGACGAGCCACCAATCATCGGATAGGCGAAGGCGGCGCCGACCATGAGCGCGCATGACATGCGGAACCAGAACAGCGGCTCGGTGGGGTCGTGCGCGGCCGGGTTGCCGGCGAAGGCGAGGGCCGAGACCGGCATCATGCCGCCCATGAGGCAGTTCATGGACAGGAGCTCGGAGGTGAAGGTGCCTTTGAGCGATTTGGCGTAGGAGCCGAACATCTCGCCCATGAACAAGGCTTGGAAGATGGTCCAGCCGAAGGCGAAGCCGAGCACATATTCGAGCACGAGGTCCGCCGCCATGGGCAGCGCGATCAGCGCGCCGATGACCGCGCCCACCAGGATGCCGATGCCGTCGCCGGCCACGCAATGCATGGTCGAGCCGAGGGCCTGGCGCCAGCGCGCGGCGACATATTGCTCGTGCAGGCCGGGCACGGGCTCGCGGCAGCCAAGCACGTAGAGAAACGCGCCGAACGGCCCCGAATAGGCGGTGAACAGGACGAAGGCCCATTTCATCACCGGGTGCTCGGGCGTCGAGCGGATGTCGATGGCGACAAAGGCCACGGCCAGCGCGGTCAAAGCGAACCAGAGCAGCATCACGCCATCGATGAGCATCGAATCCCCTCGGCACTTTCCCGCGAATCGTCGCGACCGGGGCCAGTGTAGCGGTGGCCGGTCTGCGAATCCCGCGAATGGCTCCGAAAATCTCCCCGGCATGCCGCCGCTGGCGGCTCAGGGCAAACAAAGCATGAAGAGAGTGGCAAACTTTCCTACCAAGAGCCTGGGAATTGTTGACGCGAGCCCGGGACAGCGTTGACACTTCGATGGCAAGTCCGCGCCCGTAGGTTGCCATGAGGAGGCCTCACGATGCCGACAAAGCTCATCCTTGCCGCCATCGCGGGTCTGTTGTTCGCGACCCATTCTTTCGCGGACCGCGCCGCCGCGCTGGTTCCGGGTGCCGTGCCCCAGAAGCTCAACGCCATCTTGTGCGAGACGGAGGACCAGGCCATGACGCTGGCCTCGACCTTGGCCTCCGGCCAGACCGAGCCCATGGCGATCAATCGGGTCAACAAGGCGGCGGGTGCGGAGGTTTGCGGCCGCTATATCGGCTATGCGGTGGTCGAGATCGAGAAGACCACGAACCGCAATGGCGGCCTGTTCATGCTGGCCGGCTTGCGCTTCGCCGAGGACGGCCGGCTCGGCTGGACGGCGGATTGGGTCGCGCCGTTCAATAGCCTCGGCCTGGCGCGCGGAACCTAGATCCCGGGATTGCCTGAATCTTAGGCAATCGGCTCGGCAATTGGCGAAGGCCATACCAAATGTCTGGAAGCTGTTGCCGTCCTGCTCTACCGGCGAGGGATCGTTAGGCGTAGGCTTATGTCAGTCTTGCGAATCACTTTTTCGCAGTGCAGCATTCTCGTTACGAGGGTGGATCAAGGCGTTTAGTGCCGTGTCCTGACCGTCGAAATCGGAGAATGGGACCTCGAAATGAGGCGTAAAAGCACGGACTTAAGGGCATTCTGCCGCAGGGGCGTTAACCTTGCATGAAAGTTGCAGGTGCCATACTTGAGTTATGGAACCGCTCGGGCCGATGCTGCGGTGCAGCATAGTCCGGTCCGCAAGACAATGTTCCAAACGGTCTAGGGAATTAGTGGAGGCAGTAGGTCCCTAAGGGGACTCCAAGGGGTGCTGACAGAGCAACTTTATTAAGAGGGGGCACGACCATGCCGACAACTCTTACCCTAGCCGCGATGGCTAGACTGCTCCTCCCTGTGCACGCTGTGAAGCAGCCACGAAAAGCGCCATCCTACGCTGACAATCCATTCCGGACCTCGGATCGGGCCTGCCCGGTCGACGGCGCCGCACCGGCCGGGAGGGCATAGCCATGCCAGTCCCCATGCCAGCCGCGGTCGTCCTGATCGTCTGCAAGACCGTCGTCGTCGGGCCGGAAGACCAGAATTCGGCCTTTACCGGATATGAGAACCGGGAATGGGCGACGGAGAACTCCATGATGGTGTGCCGCCGTCAGGAGGTCCAACTGTTCGATCAGGCCGAAGCCATGGGCGCTCAGGCCCAGCCCTTCAACGTCCAGCGGTGCCAGCGCTCCGCCATCATGCTTGGAAGCCAATGGGACGCCGGTCATCGCGGCTCCAAATACCGCTTCTGGCGGGTGGCCTGCCCGGTGCCCATCGTGCGGAGAACCCGGACGGGAGCGAGGATATCATCGCTTGGAAGATGCCTGAATGCGGGCATCGTGATACAGTGCGCTGTGAGGTCGATGCTGAGATCTAGGGCAGAAACGCCCTAGTTTCCTCGGATCTCTGGAGGATTTGGCCATGCCAGTCTGGTCGCGAATTGCGGCGGGACTCGTCCTTGCCGTCACCTTGCTCGGATTCGCCGGCTTCAAGGCCTATTCGGAGAAGCTGGGTCCGCTCGTCCAAGCCTACGGCACCACTTATTTCAACGGCGAGGGTCCGCCCTCGGCGCCGGTGCCGTGCAAGTCCGAAGGCGAGATCCTGAGCGCAATCGCCCGGGTGCACGCGAAATACGACCATTTCGAAGGCGACGGCCTTCAAGCGTTCGAGCAGCGGGCCACCTATCTGAAGGGCTTGCCGCCGCTTCGGATCGAAAAGCTCTATGTCATCACCGAGGACGACCAGCTCCGCGACGGTAGGATGGTGCTGTTCATCGGGCTGAGAGCGAACTGCGTGAGCACGGTGTTCAGCTTCCCGACACGGCTCTATCGGGAGCTTACCCTCTCGTCAGGAGCCGCTTAGCGGGGCCGTGATCCCGAAACTGCCAGAAGGCGAGCTTCTTTACGCCGTGGGCGACATCCACGGCAGGGCCGATTTATTGGCCGACCTTCTCCGCCAAATCGAGATTGATGCCGCGGGACGGAACGCGTCCAAAACGACGCTCGTCTTTGTCGGCGACTATGTGGATCGCGGCCCGGATTCTCGCGGCGTCGTGGAGATGCTGCTCCACGATCTGCCCGAAGGATTCGACGCGCTGTTTCTCAAAGGCAATCACGAGGCGCTGCTGCTCGACTTCGTCGCCGATCCGGACATGCTCAATCATTGGCGGATGAATGGAGGCGGCGCGACCATGGAGTCCTACGGGGTCGATGTTGCCGGCCTCCTCGCCGCCAAGGCGTCACCCGTGGTTTGGCACGCGGTCTTTACCGCCAAGCTGCCCGAGCCGCATCTCGCCTTTTACGAGTCGCTTCGCCTGCGCGTCTCCACCGGTGACTATCTTTTCGTCCATGCGGGCATCCGGCCCGGCGTGCCGTTCGACGCGCAAGACGAGACGGATCTCATCTGGATCCGGCATGAATTTCTCGACTCCCGCGAGCCGTTCGGCCCAGTGGTGGTGCATGGCCATACCCCGACGGACGCGCCGGTCGTGAAGCCGAACCGTATCGGCATCGACACTGGCGCGGTGTTTACCGGCCGGCTGACGGCGTACGGCTTCAGAATGGGGAACAGGGTTTCTTGCAGACCTGAGATCAGGTCCGGGTCTCGGGCGAGTCGGAGACCAGCCCGCGCAAGCGGCTGGTGAGACTGCCGCCGGACTTGCCGTCGCGCTTTGCCCTGCGGGCGGCGAAGCGTCTGGCGAGGCCGCCCTTCGGCTCCTCTTCGGCCTCTTCCGGCGCGACCTCTTCCTCGATGTAGTCTTCCTCGACGGTCGCCGGCGCTTCGGCCTCGGCATATTCCATCTCGACCGTCTCTACCGCGACGGCTTCCTCGACATACTCTTCTTCCATCTCGGGCTCGGCCGCGGCGCCGTTGCCGTTATGCGCGTCGCGCCAATCGGCCTCCTGCGGGTAGGCCTCCTCCGCCATCTCGGTCTCGTCGTAGTTGGCGGCCATCTGCGGCATGGCGGCTGCGGGTTGTCCTTGCATGCCTTGCGCGCGCGTCGCGGTGAGAATCTGCGAGGCGAGGCGGGTCAGCTCCCGGCGCAGGAAGGCGTTCTCTTGCGCGCCGGTCTTGGCGCGGTCTAGCTCCTCATGCACGCGCGATAGCTCGGCGGCGAGGCGTTGGCTCTCGGCCAGCGCCCGGCCGTCGGACTTCGCCGACCCGCGTCCGGGCGCGCCGCCGCCGCTTTCCAGCGTCATGCGCAAGCGATCGATGTCGGCGCGCTGATTGTGCACGGTGCCGCGCGCGATCTTGAGCGCCTCGGACTGGGAGGCCACCGTGTTACGGAGCTCGGCATTGACGGTCTCGAGCTCGGTCAAAGCCTTCTTCGCCGCCTTCAGGCGCGCGTCGAGATCCGGCAGGCGCCGCTTGATGGTCTGCTGCAGAACGCGATTCGCGTTCTCGCTTTCGGTGAGCTGCCCCTTGAGGCCGCCAAGCTCGGTGTTCAGCACTTGAATTTGGACGCGGCGCTTGTTGGCCTCGATCAGCTCGCGCGCCGCCTTTTCCTTGGACTTGTCGAGCGCGACCTCGACCTTGCGCAGCTCGATGGCGAATTCGGCGCGCAACTGATCCTTGTCGGCTTGAATGTCGGCGAGCGTCATGGGCATGGTCGCTTCAAGCTTGCGGGTGGTGAGCTTGACGGCGCGGTTCCACAGCGGCGGGGCGAGCATGAGAGCGAGCAGGCATCCTAGGAAGAAGCCTAACGCCCCAAACATGAACCACTCGATCATCGGTGCTTCCCGAAACTAGCGCCCGCGCGTCACACTATCCGACGCGTCGCGGGCAGGCCTGAGCGAATTTGGGCGCCAATTGAGCGCACCCGCCAGGCCGTTCAGCCTGAGCTTCCTTAGCCCCAATCTAGAACGGATTCCAGGTCGGCTGGCGGGTATATTTTAGGTAGCCGATATTTGCGCCCAGCCTAAGGCCGACGCCGGAGCGGATCGGGGCCAAAACCACGTCGTCGCGGGCCAAATAGGTGATACCCACGCCGCCGATGAAATAGGCCGATCCGTCTACCCCGGCAAAGGTGTTGAAGATCTGTCCGGGGTTGCGGAGGTCATAGACTAGCACCATGGTCTTGGAGCCCTCGGCGCCAAAGTCGTAGCCGATGGACGGCCCCTGCCAATAGACGCGATGCTCGCCGGCGTCCTTGGTGTAGAGCACCCCTTCGCCGTAGCGCAGACCGGCAACGAAGGCGCCGCCCGCTTCCTCGCCCAGAATGTAGCCGTTCGGCCTGCCGGAGCGGGAAAAGGCGTGTTCCACGACCTTGGCGAAGCCGACGGACACCTTGCCGAAGAAGCGATGGCCCGTGCCCTTGATCTCCTCCATGGAGAAGGTGCCGTCGCCGCTGTCCAGCTTCTCGGAGGCATAGCCTTGCGCCTCGTAGGTCTGGCTCGGGTTGGCTTGGTCCGCTTGGCCCGGGCTGTATTCGCCGTAGGGCGCATCGCCCTGGGGCTGCGGACTGATCACCATCGGCGCCTCTTGGGCCGAGGCGATGGAAGCGGCGGAAGCGAGGATCGCCGCAGCCGCGGCCATCGTGATGTAGCTCATACGCATGACGAGTGCCCCTTGACGGATGGCCTTTGGGCTCGCGGCCGGCATGTCTGCCCGCCAAGCGAGGGTAGGGCCCCAAGACCCCGATAATTTACCTAAAGCGTTACCAAACTGTGGTTGGGTTACCGCGCCGTTAAGAGACGCGGAACGCGACGGGCGGCCCGGCAGCGCTTATTTTACCCGGGTTATATTGACGGGCCAGTTTTTATCCGGGTATAACCTTCCCATCGGATGGGAGGGTCTAAAAACCATGGCAGAGCAGCAGATCGTCACGGCCTTTCGGGGACCGGTGCGCATCGCCTCGGGTCCTTTGACCGAGGTCGCCGCGAAGGCGAAGGCGGTTCTCGATACGGACGAGACCGCGCAGATCCTGATCTTCGACGATGCCAGCGCCCACACGGTCGAGGTCGATTTTCGCGGCACGGAGGCCGAGATGCGCCGCCGGCTGGAGCGGAGCCAAGGCGCGGCCGCCGTAAGCCCGGGTAGCGGGGTTCGCCGCGGTCCGGGGCGGCCCAAGCTCGGTGTGGTGGCACGGGAGGTGACCTTGCTGCCGCGGCATTGGGACTGGCTCGGCAAGCAGCCCGGCGGTGCCTCTGTGGCTTTGCGCAAACTGGTCGAAGCGGCGCGGCGCGGCAAAGGCGGGGACGTTCGTCAGGCACAAGACGTGGCGTACCGGTTCATGGTGGCCATGGCCGGCGACGAGGCCGGTTTCGAGGAGGCGTCGCGGGCGCTGTTCGCCCGCGATGAGGCGCGCTTCGATAGGGAGATCGCCGCGTGGCCGCCTGATGTCCGCGCCCACGCACAACGCCTGGCCGGGCCGGTGTTCAGAGAGTCAGGCGAATCTGACGGCCCCAGGCAATGAAGCTCGGATTGCGCAATCCCTCCGACGTCTTGCCATAGAGAAGCCGCGCGCCCTTGGCGTCGACCACATGGCCGCCGGCGGCCTCGAGCACGGCCTGGCCGGCCGCGGTGTCCCACTCCATGGTGGGCCCGAATCGGGGATAGACATCCGCCTTACCTCTGGCGACCTCGAGGAACTTGACCGAGGAACCGGCGCGGTCCGCTCGGCGATGTTGAGGCCTTCCAGGAATTTCTCTGTCTCGGGGTCGAGATGAGACAGGCTCACGAGGGCCGTCAGCCCCGCGTCGTCGCCGGCGCGCGCGTGCAGGCGGGTCTTGGGAAGGCTGGCGAGATCCGCGCCCGCCGTATCGGGAGCGAGCTCGGCCTCGAAGGCGACGCCATCGGCGGTGGTCACCGCCAACAAGGAGCGCGCCGGGGCATAGACCAGGCCGAAGCGCGGGCGGCCTTCTTCGATCAGGGCGACGTTCACGGTGAAGTCCGTGCGCTTCTTTATGAATTCCTTGGTGCCATCGAGCGGGTCGACCAGAAAGAACAGTGGGCCTAAGGGCGCCGTCCGGTCGGCGGCGGTTTCCTCGGAGACCACCGGGATGCTGGGCGCCAGCGCGTGCAACGCTTCGAGCAGGATCGCCTCGGCGTCCCGATCGGCCTTGGTCACGGGGGAGTCGTCATCCTTGACCTCAATCTCGAGGGGCCCGGCATAGTGCGCCATGATGGCGGCGCCGGCCTTGGCGGCGGCATTGGTAAGCACGTCGGCGGCGCGGCCGAGGTCGAAGTCGCCGCGGGTGTCCGCCACCGGCGCGGTTGTGTGTCGTGGTGCTGACAAGGCAAGATGCTCCAAAGGGGATGCTGATTCGTTTTTGCGCTTTCGCGACAGCTCGGGTGTTCGTGACGATGCGCCCCTCCTGTAACAGAAATTCGTGCACGGGCCACGTCAACTCCGCGGAAAGATGCGGAAGCGAAGGAGGAGGCTATGACCGAGCCGACGGCACTCGGCGATCTTGATCTCGCGGCGCTTGTTTCCAGCCGTATCTGTCACGACGTCATCAATCCGGTCTCGGCGATCTCCAACGGCCTCGAAATGCTGGCCGAGGAGCCCGACGACGAGATGCGCGAGGCGGCCATGGACCTCATCCGCAAGAGCGCGTTCCAGGCCTCCGCCAAGCTGCAATTCGCCCGTCTCGCCTTTGGCGCGGCCGGGTCGGCGGGCGCCGAGGTCGATCTGCGCGATGCCGAGAAGGTGGCGCGCGATTTCGTGCAAGGCACCGGCAAGCACGAGGTCGTGTGGCAAGGGCCGCCGGTCACGCTGCCGAAGAACAAAGTGAAGCTCCTGCTCAATCTCGTTGCCCTCGGCGTCGTCGCGCTGCCGCGCGGGGGCACCGTGAGCGTCGAGATCGCCGGCGAGCCTCCCGCGGTGAGTTTCGCCGTGGTTTCCAAGGGCCCCAGGGCCAAGCTCGGCGAGCAGACCGAGAGCCTGCTGGCAGGGGCGGATGGGGGCGACGTCGATGCCCACTCGATCCAGCCCTATTACGCCAGGCGGGTGGCGACGGCGGCGGGCATGACCGTCACGACCGAGTCGAAAGACGAAGAGGTCGTGTTCAGGGCCGCCTAATCGTTGAAATTCCGCCGCTCCAAGGCGGAATCCTCCGGCTGGTCAACGGAACGTAAACCACAATTCGCCGACAATCCCCACCCAACACGTGCGGGGGACATAAGGCGCGAATGATCCGATTCGCGTCGAGGGTGGGTGATGGACGAGCTGCTGTCTGAATTCCTGACCGAGACGGGCGAGAGTCTCGACCAAATCGACGCTGGGCTCGTGCGTTTCGAGCAAGAGCCCAACGACGCCGATATGCTCAACGCCATCTTCCGTCTGGTTCATACGGTCAAGGGGACGTGCGGCTTTCTCGGTCTGGACCGGCTCGCCAAGCTCACCCATGCGGCCGAGACGCTCATGGGCCAATATCGCGACGGCGCGTCCGTCACGGTCGAGGGCGTCAGCGTCATCTTGGCCAGCATCGACCGCATCAAGGAGATTCTGGCCGGGATCGAGCGCGTCGGGTTGGAGCCGCCGGGATCGGACGCGATCTGATCGGCGCGCTGCAAACCTTGGCCGATGCGGGCGGACCCGCTCAGCTTGCCGGGCAGTCCACGAGTGACGAAGGCGACTCCGCCGGTGTCGCGGCCGGAAGCGGGCCTCCGATGCAGGCCACGCTCGACGAGTTGGAGCGCGCTTGGCGCGAAGCGCCGGGGCCGGACCCCGAGCCCGCTCCTTCAGAGACATCTGTCGCCGCCGAGGGCGAAACGGCAACCGAAGCCGGCGGCCGGAGCTTGGTGGCCCGGGCGCAGACCGTGCGGGTCTCCGTCGACACGCTCGAGCATTTGATGACGACGGTGAGCGAGCTCGTGCTCACCCGCAATCAGCTTCTAGATATCGTGCGGCGAACCGACGAAAGCGAATTCAAGACGCCTCTGCAGCGGCTCTCCAACGTCACGATGGAGCTGCAAGAGGGCGTGATGAAAGCCCGGATGCAGCCGATCGCCAACGCCTGGCAGAAGCTGCCGCGGCTGGTGCGGGAGCTGTCGCTCCATCTCGGCAAGAAGATCGAGCTCGACATGAGCGGCGGCGAGACGGAGCTCGACCGCCAGGTCCTCGAGATGATCAAGGACCCGCTCACCCACATGATCCGCAACGCGGCCGATCACGGGCTGGAAGATCCGATCGACCGGGCGCGGGCCGGCAAGGCCCCACTCGGGCGGATCGCGCTCAGCGCCTATCAGCAGGGCGGCTATATCGTCATCGAGGTGCATGACGACGGGCGCGGACTCGACGTGCAGAAAATCCGCGCCAAGGCGCTGGAGACCGGTCTCACCACCTTGGCCGAGCTCGACCGCATGAGCGATCTCGACATCTGCAAGTTTATTTTCAAGCCGGGCTTCTCGACCGCGAGCGGCGTCAGCGAGATCTCCGGCCGCGGCGTCGGCATGGACGTCGTCCGCAACAATATCGAGCTGATCGGCGGCACGGTCGAATTGAGATCGACCTCGCCGGACGGTTCCACCTTCCTGATCAAGATCCCGCTGACGCTGGCGATCATGGCGGCGCTCATCGTCGAGGTCGCCGGCGAGCGTTTTGCCATTCCGCAGTTCAGCGTGGTCGAGCTGGTCCGTGCCGGAGAGGCCGCCGGCCATCCCGTCGAGATGATCAACGACACGGCGGTGTTGCGCTTGCGCGACAAGCTCTTGCCGTTGATCGACTTCGCGCAATTGCTCGGCCTCAAGGCGACTAGCCCGAACCCTGATCTTCTGCGGGACACGGCACTGACCGCCGTGGTGATCCAGGTCGGTACGAACCTGTTCGGCGTGCTGGTCGACAAGGTGTTCCGCACCGAGGAGATCGTCGTCAAGCCGCTGTCGAGCGTGCTGCGCCATGTGACCATGTTCTCCGGCAACACGATTCTCGGCGACGGTAGCGTCATCATGATCATCGACCCGAATGCGGTGGGCGCGAGGGTGAGCCCGGTCGATGCCGAGGCCGAACTGGCGCACGCCACCGTGGACAAGGCGGAGGCCAATGAGGCGCGGACGGCGCTGCTCCTGTTCCGCGCGGGCTCTCAGACCCTGAAGGCCGTGCCGCTGTCCCTGATCACGCGGCTCGAGGAGATCTCGGTCGAGGCCATCGAGCGCTGTAATGGGGGAGACGTCGTGCAGTATCGCGGGGCGTTGATGCCGCTCGTCTATATGCAGACTGAGCGCGCACCGCTCCCGAAAGGCGTGCAGCCGGTGCTGGTCTTCACCGAGGCGCGCCATCCGGCCGGACTCGCCATCGACGAGATCGTCGATATCGTCGAAGAGCCTTTGTCGATCGATCTCCAGGCGGACACGCCAGGAGTGATCGGCGCCGCCATCGTGCGCGATCAGGCGGTCGAGATGATCGACGTGTCGCATTACCTCGGAGAGATTTTCGACCGGCATCGGGCGCGCGGGCCGGAAGAAACGGCGCGCGGCCTCAAGCTGTTGCTCGTCGACGACAGCCAATTCTTCCGCGACATGCTGGCGCCGCTCCTGACGGCCGCCGGCTATGAAGTGACGCTCGCTGCGTCCGCCGCGGAGGCCCTGGCGCTGAAGGACAAGGGCGAGCGTTTCGATCTGATCGTCAGCGACATCGACATGCCCGGCATGGACGGGATCGACATGGCCAAGCGCATCAAGGCCGATACCGAATGGGGTGACGTGCCGATGGTCGCGCTCTCTTCCTACTCGAACCCCCGGCTCATCGAGAAGTGTCACACGGCGGGTTTCGAAAGCTATGTGGGTAAGTTCGACCGGCACAGTCTGATGCACGCGCTCCAGGAATGTCTCAAGGGATGGGGAGAGGCCGCATGAGTCCCGACGACACTCAAGAACAAACGGTCCAAGGGTTCGTCACGGTGACGACCGCCGGGCAGTTGTTCGGTCTCGGGCTCGATCGCGTGCGCGACGTGTTTGTGCCCCAGGGCCTTTCCGCCGTGCCGCTCGCGCCGCCGGAGGTCGCCGGACTTCTCAATTTGCGCGGCCGCATCGTCACGGCGCTGGATCTTCGCCGGCGGCTCGGGTTGCCGCCCCGCGACAGCGGAAAGCCGATGATCGCCGTCGGCATCGAGGATCGCGGCGAGCTGTATGGACTCATTGCCGACCGTGCCGGCGACGTGTTGTGGCTCAAAGCGTCGAGCTTCGAAAACAATCCGGTCAATCTCGACCCGCGTTGGGCGCAAGTCTGCGCGGGCGTCTACCGGCTCGACGGCGACATCATGGTGGTTCTCGACATCGACAAGGTGCTCGACTTCAGTCAGTTCGGCGCGGCCGCCGCCTAGGGGCAGGGCTCAAGCGGACGGTTTCGCGGAGGAGGATTTATGAAACATTGTTTGGTCGTGGACGACAGCGCCGTCATACGCAAGGTGGCGCGGCGCATCCTCGATGAGCTCAGCTTCTCGACGTCGGAAGCCGAGAACGGGCGCGAGGCTCTCGATAAATGTCGTGAGTCGATGCCCGATGCCGTGCTGCTCGACTGGAACATGCCGGTGATGGACGGCATCGCCTTTCTCGTCGCACTGCGCAAGGAGCGCGGCGGCGACGAGCCCACCGTGATCTTCTGTACGACCGAGAATGACGTGGAGCACATCACGCGCGCCATCACGGCCGGCGCCAACGAGTACATCATGAAGCCCTTCGACCGTGACATCGTCGAGGCCAAGTTCCACGAGGTCGGGCTGCTCTAGCCCGGGCGCATGATTAGCGACCGCCAGGGCGCGCTCCTCCAGACACCGATGGCTCCGGTGGCACAAGCGTCTGCCGACCAACCGATCAGGGTCATGGTCGTCGACGACTCGGCCGTCGTGCGCGGGCTCGTCGCGCGTTGGCTCGAGGAGGAGCCGGGGCCCCGGATCGAAGTCGTGGCCCGCCATGCCAACGGCCAGCTCGCCGTCGAGGATATCGGCCGAAGCGCACCGGACGTCGTCCTGCTCGATATCGAGATGCCGGTGATGGACGGGCTGGAGGCGTTGCCCCTGCTGCTCGCCGCGCGCCCCGAGGTTCGCGTGGTGATGGTCTCCACGCTGACCCAACGGAACGCGGAGATCAGCTTCAAGGCGATGGCGCTCGGCGCGGTGGACTACGTGCCGAAGCCCGGAACCAATCGTGAGATCACGACGCTCCCCGAATTCCGCGTCGAGGTAATCCGCAAAGTCAGGGCGCTGGCCGGGGCGCATCGACCCGGCTTTCCGCTCGCTGAGACGGTAAGGCCGCCGGCGCAATTCAGGCAGCGGGCCTTTTCCCTGGTGCCGCGCGAGTGATAGCCATCGGCAGCTCCACCGGCGGGCCGCAGGCCCTGGCCAACCTGTTCGAAGCGCTGTCGCCGGCGCTCGACCGCATTCCGGTTCTCGTGGTGCAGCATATGCCGCCGATGTTCACCGCGATCCTGGCCGAACGCCTGGCGCGGGATGCGGGGCGCCAGACCAAGGAAGGCGTGGATGGCGAAATCCTGCACCCAGGCACGATCTACGTGGCCCCGGGCAACCACCATATGACCGTGCATGGTTCGCGGCCGTCGCGGCTCGGTATCAGCGGCGGACCGCCGGTGAATTTCTGCCGGCCCTCGGTCGATCCTTTATTCACGAGCGTCGCCGCCAATTTCGGCCCGGCGGCGCTTGGCATCGTGCTGACCGGCATGGGCCAGGACGGCGCGGCCGGTGTGCGCTCGATCGCCGATGCGGGTGGCAGCGTGATTGCCCAGGACGAGATGTCGAGCGTGGTGTGGGGGATGCCGGGCGCCGCCGCGGCGACAGGCGCATGCGCCGCGGTTTTGCCTCCATTGGGGATCGCAAGGGTCGTCGCCAAGCTCATCGAGGGGCAGCGACCATGATGGCGCACGAGTTCAGTCTGCTGCGTCGCATCCTGAAGGAGCGCTCCGGCATCGAGCTCAGCGAGGACAAGATGGACCTTGTCGAGGTGAAGCTGCGGCCGTTGCTGAACGAGTTCGAGTTCCCGTCCTTCGCCCATCTGACCCTGGCGCTGACCAAGCCCGGTGCCGACCGCTTGCGCTCGCGCGTGGCCCAAACCATCGCGGTGCTGGAGTCCTATTTCTTCCGCGACAAGACGCCGTTCAACTATTTCAGCGAGGTCATGCTGCCGCGGCTGATGGCGCGGCGGCGGGCGTCGCGCCGCATCAGGATCTGGTGCGCCGCCGCGGCGACCGGCCAGGAGCCCTATTCCCTCGCCATGCTCCTCGACGAAGCCAGCCAGA
Organism: Methyloceanibacter superfactus; assembly: GCF_001723305.1. Taxonomy (GTDB): domain Bacteria; phylum Pseudomonadota; class Alphaproteobacteria; order Rhizobiales; family Methyloligellaceae; genus Methyloceanibacter; species Methyloceanibacter superfactus. The sequence goes on along the minus strand of NZ_LPWF01000030.1, from coordinate 82,940 downwards.
AGCTCGACGGCTGGAAGGTCGAGATCGTGCGACGGACTTCGCCGAAGCAGCGTTGCTCAAGGCTCACACCGGGGTCTACAGCCAGTTCGAGGTGCAGCGCGGCCTCCCGGTGTCGATGCTGATCAAATATTTCCGCAAGGCGGGCAAGGGTTGGCAGATCAAACCAGAGATCCGCGCGATGGTCACCTTCCACGAGCACAATCTCCTGGACGATTGCCAGGAGCTCGGCACGTTCGACATCATCTTCTGCCGCAACGTGCTGATCTATTTCGACGAACGCCTGAGGAAAGCCGTGCTCGGGCGCGTCTCGGGACAGCTCGCTGGCGACGGCTATCTCGTCCTCGGCTCGGCGGAGACCACGACGCGGGTGTCGGCCGACTTCATGCCGGTGCCCGAACCCCATCACGGCATCTTCTGCTTCACGCCGGAGGCGCGGCGCGGGCGGAGGAGAGGGCCAGGCAGCGCCGCCGGCCAAAGCCGGTGGACGGGCCTCCTCCCGGTGCCGATCCGGCTGCATGGTGGGCCACGGAAAACCGGCCGTTGGCGGTCCCAAGAGTGTCCCGGCTGCGGATAATGCGATCCGGACGGTGGAACTCGACAGGGAAACCGCCGAGCGGCTCGAGGCGCGCGCCAAGGCCCGCGGCGTGAGCGTGGCCCGGCTCCTGGCCGAGTTTGCGCAGGATGAACGGTCTGGTTCCGAAGCCGGCCTGGCCCCGCCCCTGAAGGTGGTGAGGGGATAGCGCCGCCGGCGCTGGAGATGTCCCAAAATGAAAGTGGCCGGGACAAGCCCGGCCACCTTAAGTCTCTGAAACTTTGAAACGTCTTGCGGATCTGTCCCGCTTTTAAGCGGCGGCTTCGTCCGACTCCGTCTCGTCGTCGGGATTGCGCAGCACATAGCCGCGCCCCCAGACGGTCTCGATATAGTGCTTGCCGCCGGTCGCCGCCGCGAGCTTCTTGCGCAGCTTGCAGATGAAGACGTCGATGATCTTGAGCTCCGGCTCGTCCATGCCGCCATAGAGGTGGTTCAGGAACATCTCCTTAGTCAGGGTCGTGCCCTTGCGCAGGGAGAGCAGCTCAAGCATCTGATATTCCTTACCGGTCAGATGCACGCGCTGTCCGTTAACATCCACCGTCTTGGTGTCCAGATTGACCTTGAGGCCGCCCGTCTGGATGACGGACTGGGCATGGCCCTTCGAGCGGCGCACGATCGCGTGGATGCGGGCGACGAGCTCGTCCTTATGGAAAGGCTTGGTCATGTAGTCGTCGGCGCCGAAGCCGAGGCCCCGCACCTTATCCTCGATGCCGGCAAGGCTGAGAGGATTAGGATCGGGGTCTGAACCTTGCTCACGCGCAAAGTCTTCAAGACCTCGTAACCGCTCATATCAGGCAAGTTTAGGTCGAGGAGAATGATGTCGTAGTCGTAGATCTTGCCGAGATCGACACCCTCTTCGCCCAGATCGGTTTTGTAGACGTTAAAGCCTTCCGACTGGAGCATCAGTTCAATGCTCTGAGCGGTCGCGCTGTCGTCCTCGATCAGAAGAACCCGCATTTTAAATCCCCCGTAATCTCCGTATTCCTGGCTATCCCCTGACCCAATACGTCGGACGCAGATTGGTTAATTCGAATCAACAAATTAATGGCCAATAGTTAACAAAAGCTAAGCTTCTGGCGAGCGCTAACCAAGCCCGCTAACCATCTCTACACCGAGGGGGTCCGGGCATCCCTTAAATGCAACCCATATGGTTTACCGCCCCTTAAGCCCTGTCGCCCATGATCAGAGGTGAGGGGAAGGGGGTCCGGTCCTGAATTTGGCCTAGGTTCGCTTTTAAGGGGGTGTTGCCGAATTCCGGCAATGGCTCGGCTGAAGCGCGCTGCTGGCATGGTTATTGAATCCTCCGTAGAGGAGGATCCGAGCAGGCTGAGGGTATTGAGTCATGAAGTCACGCGACGCAGTCATCCGCTTGAAGCGCTTCGAGGTCGACGAGAAGCGCCGCAAGGTCGAAGAGATCGAATCCATGATCGGCGAGTTCAATCATATGGCCACCGATCTCGACCGGCAGATCGCTATCGAGCAGGAGCGCGCCGGCGTTTCGGACGTCAATCACTACGCCTATCCGACCTTCGCCAAGGCGGCGATCCAGCGGCGGGACAATCTGTCGAACTCGGTCGCTGGGCTCGAGGCTAAATTGGCGGTGGCCCGCGGCGAGCTGGATGAGGCGAGCGAAGATCTGAAGAAGATCGAGCTCCTGCAAGAGCGCGACGCGGAGCGGCTCCGGGTAGACCGGCCCCGGCGGCGGCGGAGCTGATTGCCGTCGGCGCCCATCGCGCCGCCAGCTAAGCCAATTCGGGCCACCGGCGTGAGCGGCGTTTTTTAGGCCGCTCGGCATCCCGTATGGGCTGTGCTCGGATTTAAGTGCAGGGGCCAAGCTGGGGCGAAGGCGGGCAGACCGCGCGCGCTCCCGGTGCTAATATCCCAGCGATTTTTCTTGCAAAGGACGGGAACGGGGTCATGCCGTCTTTCGATATCGTCTCCAAGACCGAGCTGGAAGAGGTCGACAACGCGCTCGCCAACATGACGCGCGAGATGAGCCAGCGCTACGACTTCAAGGGGTCGCAGGCCAAGATCGAGCGGAAAGAGGCGGAGATCACCATCCACGCCGATGACGACCTGAAGCTTAAGCAGATGCACGAGCTGTTCCAGGGCCATCTGGCACGCCGCAAAATCGACGCAGGCGCCATCGACTATAAGACCGTGGAGAAGGCCGCCGGCCAGTCCGTGCGGCAGAAGGCGGTGGTCCGACAAGGGATCGACAAAGACGTGGCCAAGCGCCTCGTCAAAGAGATCAAGGACGGGAAGTTCAAGGTCCAGGTCGCTATCCAGGGCGACGAGCTCAGGGTCACCGGCAAGAAGCGTGACGACTTGCAGGCGGTGATCGAGTACGTCAAAGGGCTTCCGATCGAGCAGCCGCTGCAATACGTGAATTTTCGCGACTGAGTGCGGGCATGCTGCAGGGAGACGTCTTGCCGAGATCAGGAAGCTTCATGGCGCTTGCCGCGATGGCCGTGTGCGTGGCGTTGAGCCTGTCCGCCTGCGGGCGCTCGACCGGCAGCGCGAGCGTGGCCTCGGACGAGAGCGTCGGCACGGTGCCGGCCTACAATACGACCCGCATGTCGATCGCGACCGCCAAGCCGGTCGACGCCTATGTGCTGCTCGGCGGCAAGATCAAGACCTGCTGGTTCAACCCGAACGATCCGCTCTTCCCCGAGCATGTCTACCGCGCGGACGTGCAGCCGGACGGCGGCAAGGTGAAGATCACCATCCACGACAGGCGCAATCTCGGGCGCGCCGGCAAATCGGCCTATGCGATCGATTTCGTCCAGGAAGGCGCCCGCACGGTGGTGACCACCCAGAACCGGACGATGACACCGGAGCAGGCCGCCAAGATGCAGTTCGACATCGACCGCTGGAAGGCCGGTCAGACGAATTGCAGCAAGGAAATGCCGAAAGTGGCTGCGCAACCCGCCGCGCAGTAGCTGACTCCAAGACTGGACCCCAAGAAATGCAAATGGCCGGGACGAGCCCGGCCATCGCGAAATCTGATCTAGGGGAGGCGGCTAGCCGCCGCGATAGTCCTGGATGCGCGTCGCGCGCAGACCCGGGAGGCCGTGCTTGTCGATCGAACGCTGCCAGCTGAGGAACTCGTCCACAGTCAGCGTATAGCGCTCGCAAGCTTCTTCGAGGCTGATCAGGCCGCCGCGCACGGCAGCCACGACCTCGGCCTTGCGGCGGATCACCCACCGCTTGGTATCCTTGGGAGGAAGATCGGCCACGGTCAGCGGACTGCCGTCGGGGCCAATCACGTATCTGACACGCGGCCTGTAATGCTCGGTCATCGTACTCAACACCACACCTGCTCGATGAGCCTACTTCTAGACTTGGCTCGAAGAGCCAATTTCGACTTGGACGCTAGCAAGCGCCATTTAAGATTTGCCTAAGCTGTCAGGTAAAAGAACCCGCAAGGAAATAGCCCAAACTTGCTGAATTCACTCGACTATCCTAGGCCCTTACAAGGCTTCCCGAGGTCTCGTGGGCCCTAGGGCGTCTTGCGTCCTAGGGGCCCGGTCCCTATGTTCAGGCCGCTCGAGGCCCCCAAGACGGCCCCAAGTAGGCGCCCGAAGAGGGTGCCCAAGAAACTGGCCCGGGACCGTCCTGGACCGTTTATAATGCGCTTCCGCCCGAGGCCCTTTTCGCGGGCATGCCTTTCAGAAATTCGAGCAACGACTTTCGTCGCCATCATTGAAGCCGAGAATGCTTAATAGTCTGCAGCTACCAGGCGCCCCGCCGATACGAGAGTGGTCGTGGCCATGTCGGGCGGGGTCGACTCCTCCGTCGTCGCGGCTCTGCTCAAGGCCGAGGGCTATGACGTGGTCGGCATCACGCTTCAGCTCTACGACCACGGCCAAGCCGTGGGACGGAAGGGCGCGTGCTGCGCAGGGCAGGATATTCACGCGCCCGCCGCGTGGCCGAGACGCTTGGCATTCCCCATTACGTGCTCGACTACGAGGCGCGCTTCGCGAAGGCCGTGATCGGCGAGTTCGCCGACAGCTATGTCAACGGCGAGACGCCGGTACCGTGCGTCGCCTGCAACCAGAAGATCAAGTTCCACGATCTGCTGGAGACGGCCGAAGGGCTCGGCGCCGCGGCGCTGGCGACCGGACATTATGTCAAGAGCCGCCCCGGCGAGACCGGGTGGGAGCTGCATCGCGCCCAAGACAAGGAGCGCGACCAGAGCTATTTCCTGTTCGCCACCACGCAGAAGCAGCTCTCGTACCTGCGCTTCCCGCTCGCGACCGGCCGAAGGAAGAGACGCGGAAATTCGCGCGCGAGTTCGGGCTTGCGGTCGCCGAGAAGTCGGACAGCCAGGACATCTGCTTCGTGCCCACGGGGCGCTACACGCAAGTGATCGAGCGTCTGCGCCCAGGCGCGGCGGAGCCGGGCCATATCGTGCATGTGGACGGCCGCGTGCTCGGCCGCCACAGCGGCATCATCAATTATACGATCGGCCAGCGCAAAGGCATCGGCGTGGCTGCACCCGACCCGCTCTATGTGGTGCGCCTCGACGCGGCGCGGCGCGAGGTGGTGGTCGGCCCGCGGGATGCCTTGCGGACGCGGACGCTGACTTTGCGCGACGTGAACTGGCTTGGCGATGAGCCTTTCGAGACGGCGGCGCGAAACGGCATCGACGTGCTGGCGCGGATTCGCTCGACTGGCCCCCTGCAGCCGGCGACGGTCAGCCTGGACGGCGACGAGGTGATCGTGGACCTTGCCCAGGGCGAGGAGGGCGTATCGCCGGGACAGGCTTGTGTGTTTTATGCCGCGACAGGCGGCGGGGAGCGGCTGCTCGGCGGCGGATGGATCAAGTCCGCCGACGGTGGAGCCTGGTTGGCCGAGAACGGTTTTGCGGCGCCTGCATCGCGCGGGTCTGCGGAAGCGCTCGCGGCCGGATCGCGTTAAGCCGCGGCGGACAAGCGGCTTTAAAGTCGGGGAGGTAGCGTTGGCATCAAAGTCACTGGTCATGGACACGGCTTCCGTGCGCCACGCATATCGCCGCTGGGCGCCGGTCTACGATTACACATTCGGCAAAGTCGCCGAGGCGGGCCGCCGGCACGCGGTCAAGATCATCAATACGCGCAAGGGCCGCGTGCTCGAGGTCGGTGTCGGCACCGGCCTGTCGCTGCCCTGCTACGGCGACCATCTCACCATCACCGGCATCGATCTGTCTCCGGAGATGCTGGAGAAGGCGCAAGACAAGGTCACGCGACAAAAGCTCGCCAATGTGGACGGCCTGCATGAGATGGATGCGAGCGCGCTCGCCTTTCCGGACGAGAGCTTCGACACCGTGGTCGCCATGTATGTGATGACCGTGGTGCCCGATCCCGACAAGGTGATGCGGGAGTTGGAGCGGGTCTGCGCGCCGGGCGGCGAGGTGATTTTGGTGAATCATTTCAGCCAGGAAGACGGCGTTCGCGGGTTCTTCGAGCGGAAGCTCGCCCCCTTCGCCGACCTGATCGGCTGGCATGCGGTGTTCGAGGTCGACCGCGTTCTGATCTGCGAGGATCTCAGGCTCGCCGAGCGCCGCGGGATGTGGCCCTTCGGCCTTTTCACCATGCTCCGCTTCGTCAAGGAGCCGGGCTTCGGCATGGCGCCGCAAGCGGCGCGCGAGATGCTGTCCGGCGCCAAGGCGCGCGGGCGCGCAGCCGAGCCGATGCGGGTGCGGATCAAGTGGTCGGTGGGCCGCGGTCTCGTCCATGCCCGCCGTTTGCTTGACACCAATTACTGGCGGTCCCTATATCGCCGACTTCAGAGCCAATTGGCGGAATAGCCCGTCGTCAGGCTCGCCCCATATATATGGGTGAGCCGCAAGGTTGGGGCGGAGTAGCTCAGCTGGTTAGAGCAGCGGAATCATAATCCGCGTGTCGGGGGTTCGAGTCCCTCCTCCGCTACCATTTCTCGTCAATTAGATTTCTCCGCCGAGGGCGCGCGGCAGACTGGCTGCGCAGGACGCGAGAGTCGCTTCTATGAGCGTAGCGAGTTGTGTCGGATCGGTGGTCTTGGAGAGGGAGCCCGCAAAGCCTGCGGACTCGATCTGCTTGAGTTCTGCGGTGCTCGTCAGGGCGGTCAGGGCAATGACCGGTATTTCCCTGGTTGCCACGTTTGCTGCTAATCGCCGAACAACTTCAAAGCCATCCATTCCTGGCATCGTGATGTCACACAGAATCAAGCGTGGCTTCTTGTTTGCCGCCGCTTCGATACCCTCAACGCCATCTCTGGCCGTGATGATATCGTGTCCGAGATCTCGCAGGAGGTGACTGAGGATCGCTCGCATCGTACCGCTATCGTCGATGACAAGAATCCGAGAAGACATTGACCCCTCCTGGGGAAGCGCTGACGGCCTGGGTGGTGTGCCTATAGCAGCTTCTGTCGATCCCACATCAGCGATGCTAATCTGAGGTAAATCAATGTATTGGCCATGGTTCGTTGTGGCCTCCAAATTTTGGCCGCCTTTGTTTGTGACAGTGTCATCAAAGAAGGAAGCCACTGATCTCATGATTCGAATCACTGCCCAGACTGCTCTTGTCTGCCTCCTCGCCCTGTCCGCCGCCGGCTGTGCCGTCGAGCTGCCGGGCTCGGCCCTTGGCGGGTTCCGTCTGGCGCCCCCGGACCAGGCCGGCAAGACCGAGCCGAGCGCCCCGCAGCGCCACTAGCGGACGACGGTTCCGCCGACCAGTTCGCCGACGCTTGATCTCAAGGCAGCCCTTGGAAGCCTTGCCCCTTGCGGGCTGGCTCAAGTCCGCTCCCCATTGTCTTCGCTAGGCCGATTTAGGCCTGTGGCGCCCCAGTTTCCCTCAATCCTTCGTCAACCTTGGGGCCTTATGGATAGGGCTCACACGAAGGAGGCCTGCATGGAGAACGCAGCGGCGGCGCAGCCGGCAGATCGGGGCGATCAGATGCAGGACCAGCTCCGGACTCTGGTGCGGACTCATCATGTCAGCCTGTTGGCGCAAATCGACAAGCTCGGTCAGATGATCGCCGGCCTCGACGCGGCGGATCCGGCATGCGCGGAAGCCGTTGCCGAGACCGAGGGGCTTTGCCATCAGATCAAGGGTGCCGGCGGCTCGATCGGCTTCGCCGATATTAGCCACGCCGCGACCATCCTGGACGACCAACTCAAGAGCCTTGTCGCCCTGGGCGGGACTGTGACTGCCGGTCATATCGAGCCCGCGATCGCGCTGTTCGACGACCTGCAGCGGATTGCCAGGGACACCACGCCGGAATCCTCGACCCTCTACAACGCCGATCTCTCTCGCCGGTAAGAGACTGCGTGGGGGCGTGTCGTCCGGCGGTAGCACATCATTGAGCGGCATATGGGGGCAGCTTGAACAAGATAACGTTGAACGTTCTTCTGGCGGTGGACGACCAGAGCGATGCCGATTTCATCATCGCCGAGTTGAAGCAAAACAGTTACCGGCCGAAGGCGATCCGTGTGGAGACCATGCCGGAGCTCAAGAGCGCGCTCTTGGAGCAGCCTTGGGACGTGATTCTCTGCGGCGATACGTCGTTACAGCTCAACGGCCACGAGCTTCTTCGCAGCGTCCGCCACGAGCTGTCGCTGGATACGCCCGTCATCTTCATCTCCAGCGGCATCGGCGAGGAGACGGCCGTCGAGCTCATGCGGGCCGGCGCCCAGGATTACGTGCTGAAGACCAATCCCGACCGGCTGCGGTTGGCGATCAAACGCGAATTGGATGCGGCGCAGACGCGGCGCGCGAAGAAGCTGGCGGACGAGCGGATCGACGACCAGAATCGGCTGCTTCATCAACTCATGGCAAGCGCTCCGGATGCGATCTATTTCAAGGATTTGCAGCTTCGCTATCTCGGCCTCAACGAAGCCGAATGCCGGGTGCTGAACGCCGATCAAGTGGGCGACGTTCTCGGCCGGACGGCCGATGAATTTCTCTCGCCCGAACGCGCACGGCGGTGGCGCGAGGAAGAGGAGCATGTGCTGGCCACGGGCGAGCCGCTGATCGATTCGATAGAGCGCATGGTGCGGCGGGATCAAAGCGTTCAATGGTTCTCCATGACCAAGGCGCCGCTGCGCAACCGCGACGGCGAGATCAGGGGCCTGGTCGGCATCTCCCGGGACGTCACCGAGCGTCAGCTCAACGAGCAAGTCAGGGACGAGTTCGTCTCCACCGTAAGCCATGAGCTGCGCACGCCGCTGACCTCGATCGCGGGCTCGCTCGGCCTCCTGGCGGCGGGCGCCGCCGGCACGTTGCCGGCCAATGCCGTCCATCTGATCAAGATCGCCCACGGCAACTGCGAGCGTCTCGTCCGTCTCACCAACGACATCCTCGACCTCCAGCATATCGACCGCGAGGCGATGGATCCGCAGAATGAGCCGATCAAGGTCCATGCGCTTGTCGAGAAGGCCGTCGAAGCGAACAAGGGCTATGCCGAAACCTACGGCGTCGAGGTCCGTCTCGAGGGCAATGCCAAACGGGCGTACGTGAATGCTAATCCGGACCGGCTGATTCAGGTGATCACCAACCTGCTGTCCAACGCCATCAAGTTCTCGCCGCGCGGGAGCGAGGTGACGATTGCCTTGGCGACCGGCAACGGCACGGTGAGCATCTCGGTCCGCGACCAGGGTCCCGGCATTCCGGAGTCCGCCAGAGGCCGCATCTTCGAGAAATTCTTCCAGGTCGATGCCAGCGACTCCCGGCAGAAGGGTGGCACCGGTCTCGGCCTCGCCATCGTCAAGCAGATCCTGGATCACCTCGATGGCCGCGTGGAATTTAAATGCCCGCCGGAGGGGGGCACGATCTTCACCGTGAGGCTTCCGCTGGCCAAGGTGCCTGCGACGGAGAAGGCACCCGCAACGGAGAAGACGCGCCGCGCCTCCTGATCTGCGGCCGCTGTCTAGGGCGCGCGCGTGGCGACTTGCGCGTCGCTCAGCCCCAGGAGCTTGCGAATCTCGACGAGGCCGCCGAGCGGCATATGGCGCGACACGCTGACCTTCTGATTGAGCGGAAAGGGCGACGGCGCCGAGATCTTGATCTTGGCGAGCTGGTTGCGATCAGAGGGCTTGAAGGTGTTCTGAAACTCCTTCGGCAACGTATCGGTCAGCGGCAAGATCTCGGTGACCACGCCGTCGGCGACCTCGCGCCCGTCGGTGATGCGCACCTCCATGCCGGTGCGGATCGTGAAGAGATAGCGGCGCGGCAAGTAGACGAGCACATAGGCTCGCCCGAGTAGATCGACAGAATGGGATCGCCCGGACGGTAGACGGTGCCGACCGAGGGAATCGTCGAGCCAATGGATCCGTTGACGGGCGAGTGCACCAGCCCGTCGGCATAGATGGCCTGCAGCTTGGATAAGGCGTCGTCGGCGTCGTCGCGCGCCCGGTCGAGCGAGGTCAGCTCTTCTTTCAGCACGTTGCCTTGGGTGAGGAGGGTAACGCGCTCGCGGGTGGCCTCATAGTTCGCGCGCAGCGCCTCCTCGTAGCGCACCGAGGTGACGTATTTGCCTTCCAGTAGAGTATCGAATTGGCGGATCGCCTGTGCGGCCTCCGCCTCGCGGCGTTCGGCCAGCGGCAGCAATTTCGAGACGCTCTCGGCCCGGACCTTGAAGTCGGTGATCTTGGCGATGATGTCGGCCTGCTTTGTCGACAAATCGGCGAGGCGCTCGAGAATTTCGGTCGATTGGAGCTTGAGCAGGGCGGCCCCTTCCTTGACCTCCTGGCCTTCTCTGACATCGACATCCTCGCGCGCGCGACATAGGTGGTGGCGACGACATGCTGGTCGCGCAGCACCAGCCCGTCCGCGTCGAGCAGAAAGAAGTCGCCGAGCAGATAGTTGGCAACGGTGATGGAGAACAGGCCGAGCAAGACAAGATAGATCGTCCGTCCGGTTCGGCCGCGCTCGACGCGCTTCTCGTTCGGGATGTTGTCGGGACGGAGACGCTTCCGAAGGGGCTGCATGGCTATCTTCGCACCCTATGAACTTTCTGGGGCACGTAGGCATCGCGGTAGGAGGCGTCGAAGATCCATTCTTGTAGATAGGCGGCAAGCCGGATGAAGCGCATGACCAGCCCGTTGAAAAGGCTGTAGCCGGGAACGTAGGGCAGGAGCGGCCAACTTCTCAGCCGCGGCGAGGTGAGGGCGGCCAGGATGAAGCTCACGACGTCGAGCGCCAGCATGCCGACTTGGGCGCCGATCAGGATCATGATCGCCAGATCGCCGTAGGTCGCGAACAGCCACAGGATGTAGAACGGAAAAACGACGGCCGACAGAATGCTGAAGATGATGAAGTCGAGCTCGTGGGCGAGCTCGATGAGGCGGAATCTGCGACTGAAGGGGTTCAGCAAGGCGCCGTGCTTGCGATAGCGAAGGCGCACGGCGTCGCGCTCCCAGCGGAAGCGCTGCGCGTCAGAGCGCCGAGCGTCTCGGGAACGTCGGTGTAACAGATCGCATCGGGGGCAAAGAGCGTTTTCCAGCCGGCTTCGCGTAAGCGAAGCGTCACGTCGAGGTCTTCGCCGCCGCCCGCGTCGAGCCCCCCGACCCGTGCGATGGCCGAACGCCGAAACGCCCCGAAGCCGCCGGAGACGCATGTCATCAGGTCCGTTATATTGGCGGCCTGTTTGCCCTGGGAAATGCTGATCAGATACTCGATGGCCTGAAACTCGGTGATCAGGCTGCGCGAGGCGTTGCGCGGCACGATATTTCCCGCAACGCCGCCAACCCGCGGATCGGCGAACGTGGCCACGATCTGCTTGAGGGCGTGGCGGTCGAAAGTGCAGTCGCAGTCGAGATTGACGATGATGTCGCCGGTCGCTCGTCCGAGGGCGAGGTTGAATCCGGCGGACTTGCCGGCGCGGAGCTGGGTGCAGTGGCCCTCCTTGATCAGACCTTCCTCCTGCAGCTCGCGCAGCTTTGCCGGCATGCGGTCGGTGGAGCCGTCGCTGATGACGATGATCTCGTCGGGCGTCAGGCTTTGCTCGTAGACCGAGCGAACACAGCGGTCGATGGAGTCCTGCTCGTTGTGGCCGGCGATCACGACGGTCACGCGGCCGATATTCGGCGCGAGTTGTGTTGGCTCCCGCGCCGTCCGGAAACTCAATGCCGCTACGGCGAGGAACGCGAACAGATACCGGGGGATCTCAAAAAGGGCGACGAACCAAAACAGATGCAGCAGGCTGTCGCCGCTCTGTGAGGTCAGATAGGTGATGCCGTCGGACGCGACCTGCCACATTAGGAGAAGTCCTCCGGACCGAAGCCCTGAAACTTGACGCCGAGATCGTAGCGAAGCGTCTCGCTGGCACGCTCGGCCAACAGATCGAAGTCGGCCCGTGCTTGGTCCAGGCTGAGACCCGCGAGCAACGCGAAGTCGTAGGTCTGCCCCTTGACGACGAGATCAGTCGGGTCAAGCAGGGTGCGCAACGTCTCGAGGAAGAGGTCGCGCACTTGCGCGAAGGTTCGCGCGCCATGCTCCGAGATGATCTCCAATTCGTTCCGATAGAGAATATTCAGAAGGGTGAAAGGGACTTTCTCGTCGTTGAACCTCTTCGCCTCGGCGTTGAGGGCAGACGAGCTCGAGCGGCAGCTCGGCGAAACGCAGCGCGTGGCGCGCATATCCGAGGAAGGAGCGGCCATGCTCGGCAAAGCCCTTGCCCTGGTCGGTGAGGTGATAGGTGTAGACATCGCGGGTGCTGGCCGCATCGGAGTCGACATGTCCACCGCAGTCCACGCACACGAAACCGATCGTCGGATCCGAAACGGCGTGGGCGCAATCTTGGCAGACGACCATGGTGCCCGGGCGATCGTAATCGAAGCCGAAATGGGTGAGCTCTTGACGGCATTTCGGGCAGATCAAGCTGTCTTCTTGCCGGAAGTCGTCCTCGGGTCCCTGAAAGGCGCAACTGAAGTGATGCAGATACTGCTCGTCCTTCAAATGCGACGAGCGGCACTTCACGCATTCCTCCCGCACGTGCAGGCGGAACGATTCGCAGCGGGGACAGACATGAAACCGGTCGAAAAATTCCCGCTTCAGCAGACCATGGCTGCAGAGCGCTTCGGCCTCGCGGATCACGATATTGGCCGCTAGCGGCACGTCGTAGGCCACCAGATTGCGAGACCGCGGGTCGTAGCCGGCGGTCAGCGGGCGATTGGACACGAAGAGGCGGCCGATGAGCTGCTCGCCGAGATCCTCGCTGAAGAGCAGATCCCGATCGAGCCGCTCGCGGCGGTCTTGGAATTCGCGGATCACCTTTCCGACTTGGTCGCGCCGGTGGAGGCGAGCTTCGAACCGTCGATGTCGGCGAACCGGCCAAGAGTGCCGCGGAGGTCGATGATCGGCAGAACATACAGAGCCTTGGCCCGCCAGATCGCGCCGAGCGCGTCAGGGGAGGGGTGAACCTTCACCAGAATGCCGTCGAAGCGGGGGTCGCCAAGCGTGGCTTGCATGGCCCGGGCGGAGAGGCGCTTGGTGTCGATGTCGCCCGGCCACGTGAGCAAGGTGAAGCCCAAAGTCTCGAACGGCGATTTCGGCTCGGGCGGCCGGCTCGCTGCGGCGGGGTGAGCCGTCGGCGGCGCGGGCTGTGCTTCGGTCCTGAGATCGGCGGGCTCGCCTTGCTCTTCGACCACGCGCCGACCTGATAGATATCGAGCGGCTTCGGCATGACGAGATCGAAATTGTCACAGCCTTCCGCATGGGCGAGCAACCCTTCGACGTCGGCGGTGATGGCGATCAATCGCGGCAGTGGGCGGCCGTCCGTTTGGCTCCGGACCGCGGCGGCGACTTGCAGGCCATCCATCTTGGGAAGGTGGAAGTCCAGCAGGGCCACGTCGTAGGTATTGCGGCGCAGGGCTTCCAAGGCCTGCTCCCCGTCCATGGCGACGTCGACCTGGTGGCCGCGCTGGTTCAGCAGCAGCTTCAGCAGGTCCTGGGTGATGGGGCTGTCTTCCGCCAGCAGCACGCGGCGCCCCGGTCCCCCGACGGGATCGAGGACCGGTTCTTGCTCTCCCGGCTGGTCCGGCGCCGGTGCCCGCTGAATCTCGGTTTCCAGCGGGCTCGCCTCCAGGCTGCTAGGCATGGCAGCGGTCATCGTCGCTTCGCCCTTAAGTTGTTGCCCTGCCCGGAAAAATAGAAGCGAATGGACAACATGTCGTAAATGGCGGAAGCCTTGCGGTTGCAGGCGGCCGGATATCGCCGGACAGGCCGGTTCGGGGGCAAAAAGGTAGACTTAGGTCAGCAAGAAGCGCCGTGCCGTCGCAAGAGACGCGCGTCCAAATGGCCCGATTGGACCGCTCTTCCCGCGGAGGCCGAGATCGGCCTCTCAGCGTTCGATTTGACTGATTTTCGATCCCTCGAGGGTCAGATTGTACATCAGGCCCTTCGGATCGAGAACGAAGCCGATGACCGGCTGCGTAACCTTGTCGGTGTCGATTGAGCCGCCGACGCCGACGGTGATGATGGCCACCGATCCGTCCACGCCGACCTTCCAGCCGGCCCGCCGGTGGAAGCTGTCGAGGGCGCTTTGGGTCATGAACATGATGATGACGGAACGTTCCTGGACTCCGAGCTGGAAGCCGAACGAGGCGGAGATCAGGTTGTAGTAGCCGGCCGGGCGCTTATCGACGATCAGCAGGCCCTCGCCATACTCGCCGCCCAAACCGAAACCCGCTTTCACCACGGACGGAAACACCAGGATGCCGGCGGCCTTGTTGGCGAGCTCCTTCGCGCCGCCGATCTGGCGGACAAAGCTGTGCAGCGTCGCGTTGGCATCGTGATCGATCTCGGGACCTGAGGCCGCACGGCCGCCGACGGCACCGCGGCGAGCGCTCCGGCGGCGAGGATGGCGACGAACAGATTGGCGAACAGGGTTTTCATGCGCAGACGTCCTCCCGATTGGCCCCCCGACCCGCAAGTTCCACCTAGACGCGCATTGTGGCGGTTGCGAGCCCGCTATAGGGCTAAAATCATCAGCGGGCGATGCCGGTCAGGAAGATGAAGCCGGAGTAACCGCTGCGAATCTCGCGCTCGACGATGCCGATCTTTTCGGCGGCGACGTGGCCGGCATGGGCGGCGAAGACCGTCTCGATCGATTCCGGCGACAGGCTGAGGACCGGGAAGGGGCGGTCCGCCACCACATAGCCGGCCGAACGCACGAGAAAGGCGGCGATCAAGGCGCCACCAGGCTTCACGCAGCGGGCGAACGCGGCGCAGGCCGCCTCGAACTCGTCCTGGCGCTCGGTGATCGATTCCGCACAGAAGAACATGGTGGCGGCGTCCCAATGGGCGCGCGGGAGATCGAAGATCGAGCCTTGCTCGATCATGGCCTTGGTCCGCAGGAGAGGCATGGGGTTCTCGGGGAGGTCGTGGCCGGGCCCATAGGCCTCGCGCGTCGTCGCCCAGAAGTGCCGCCATTGGGGGCGCATTGCGTCGGATGCGAGCTCGGTCTTGAGCCAGTCGACATTGCTCTGCGCATACTCCCAGGCCGTCAGCTGGGCGGCGCGGGGCAACGCGCAGAAGAAGGGAATGAGATTGGGGCCGGTGCCCACATCGACAATGTCGAGGCTGGCGCCGAGCGGCGGCGCCGCCTTGATGGCCTGGACCGCGCAGCGGATGACGGCGTCGTCGTCGGGGTGCGGCTCACCGTAATAGTGCTGGAAATATGCCTCGGAATCGAATGTGCCCCACTCATAGTCGGCGTTGCCGGCCGGGGCGGACGAGGTCTGTTGGATCTTGTCGTGAGTCACCGATGCCACCTTTCGCGAGGTCGTGTTGTTAGGTTTCGCGGAGGTGGGGGCCGAAGGCAAGTCAAGATCGAGACAAGTCTCTATCGAGGCAAGTCTACCGGGAGAGTGCCGATCGTGCCGGCTCAGCCGGCCAGGCTACCGCCGACAGCTTTGATCGGCTCGAGCGCCGGTTGCATGGGCTTCGGCTCGTAGGTCTTGAGGAAATCGATCAGCTGCGTCACCGGGAGCGGTCGCGAGAAATAGAAGCCTTGCATCTCGGTGCAGCCGAACCGGGCCATCATGATGGCCTCGAACTCGGTCTCGATGCCCTCGGCGACGATGTCCATGCCTAGTCCCCGTCCAAGGGTCACCACGGACTTCACAATCGTCTTCGAGCTATCGACCTTCGACATGTTGCTGATGAACGAGCGGTCGATCTTGATGGTGTCGAACTGGAAGTTGCAGAGATAGGACAGGCTCGAGTAGCCGGTGCCGAAATCGTCGAGCGCCGTCCTGAACCCCATATCGCGAATAGCTGCGAGGACCTTGCTGACCCGGTCGGTCGATTCCAGCAGGACGCCTTCGGTGATTTCCAGCACGAAGCGGCTCGGGTCGATGGCGTGCTTGACGATCAGCTGGCGGAGCATCGTCTCGATGTCGACATGGCGGAACTGAACCGGTGACAGGTTCACGGCCACTTGCAACTGGGGCCAGCGCTTCGAATCCGTCATGGCGCGGCCGAGGACCCATTCGCCGATCTCGGGCAGAAGTCCGGCGTTCTCGGCGATGGGGATGAACTCCGCCGGCGGCATGCTGCCGTAGAGCGGGTGATGCCAGCGGAGGAGAGCCTCCACGCCCATGACGGCGCCCGTGTCGCAAGCGATGATCGGCTGGTAGTGGAGGTCGAGTTCCTGGTTTTCCAAGGCAGCGCGCAGGTCCAGTTCGACTGAACGGCGATGCTCCACCTGCTCGGCCATCTCGTTGGAGAAGAACACGGCGCGGTCGCGGCCTTGGCTCTTGGCCCTCGTAGAGCGCGATGTCGGCGTGGCGCATCAGCTCGTCGGCCGTGGTGCCGTTGTCCGGGGCGACGGCCAAGCCGACGGATGCGGTTACGCGGATGGACTGCCCCCTGATGGCGAAGGGCGAGGCGAAGGTCTGGTCGATGCGCTCGGCGAGGGCGGGACCGGCCTCGGGGCCCGCGGGGGCGCAGAGAATGACGAACTCGTCGCCGCCGAAGCGCGCGAGGAAGTCGTGGGGGCGGAGCCGGGAGTCGAGGCGCTGGGCGACGGCTTTGATCAATTGGTCGCCCGTCTCGTGACCCAGCGTGTCGTTGATGTCCTTGAAGCGGTCGATGTCGATATAGGCGGCAAGCGCCCGCTGGCCGTTGCGTCTGGCGATGTAGCTATTGAGGAACTTCTCGATCCTCTCGATCATGTGGACGCGGTTCGGCAGGCCCGACAAAGCGTCGTGCTTGGCCTCGTGCCGGGCCTCGTATTCGCGCTGTGACAGAGCGGCCGAAGCCCGCTTGAGGCGGCCGAGCATGGTCTTGGACAACAGGCCCGTCAGCAGAACGCCAAAGGCAACCAGTGGCAGGATGATCGTCAGCAGCACGCGCCCCGGCTGGCGCGTGGTCCAGCTCAAATAGCCGGCCGACACTCCGTCATCGCTGACGAAGGGCTCGGAGACCACGGATCCGTCCCCCTCCGGCTTCGCGCCTAGCGCCAAGTCGGGAAGAAGCAGCGAGCGTCCAATCTGGGAGACGAACTCCTCGTCGATATAAGTCACGCTGAGCAGAAGGTTGGGCGTGCCCGTCAACAGGCTCATGTCGATATTGGGGACGATCGTCATCCCGGCAACGACGGCCGGGCGCCCGTCTACCGATACGATGTGCCCGGCCCAGCGCGCGACCTGCACGCCAATCAGCACGTCGTAGCGATTCTTGGTTTCGCTGAACATGTCAGGGCGCGCTCTGAGCAGCGAGTTGTCACCGACCCTGATCTCTTTGATCAACGACTCGAGGGCGGGGCGGCGGGCCTCGAACGCAGAGGGCTCCTCGCGCTGTGCCTCAAGCCAAGAGAAGAGCGGCTTGTTCTGGCCGTTGAGGATGTAAACCTCGTCCTGCCCGTAGGTCTCGGTCAGGAAAATACCAAAATTGGCGTCGGTGAATTCGAGGTCGATTGCGTCATCGGTGATCTTGATGACGGGGTCGTCCCACCAGGCGATGCTCTTCTGCTCGTTCAGAACGCGCAAGATGCTTTCGTTGAACGCGTTGTCGAGAAGGATGCGCTCTCGCTCGACCGCGGTCTGGTTCGCCGACCAGCCGGCATAAGCGATGATCGCGAGCAGAAGCACGCCGAAAAAAGCAATCGCCACCCCGATGAGGGTGGTTAGCCGGCGAAGGTCCCCGCGAAAGGGATGTTCTCGATCAATTAAGGACACCAGATAACCGCAAATAGCCTACGAGCCTCGAAGCATTCTTCTTATAGCTGCGAGGGGTTAAGCCCTCGTTGCAGCGCCCGCGAAGGCTTTACGTCTCCTTCTTATTTCTGTCTTGCCGCGGGCCAGGCGACGAGCCCCATGCCGCAATCGTCCGGCTACGGAATAATTCATACCGTGGACTGATTAACGAATTGCAGGTTGTCCGTTTACAGTTTATTAACTACATGCCCCAGGGACATCCCTTGGGCCGGCGGTGCTGCTGAGCGGCGTGGCCGACTCGATACTCGTTAGGATTTCGAGCCCAGAATGGCACGTCTCGTCGTACGTTCCAGGGCGGAGAGCCCGGAGTTAAAGAAGGCGGCGAGCTCGATTGAGCAGGCCGCCTGGACCGAGCTCGGCTATCTCAACTATACTAGAGCTCATTATGAGCATTACGAGGGGCTCCTAGACGAGTATCCCGAATATCAGCTTTGCCTCGTCGACGAGGAGACCGGCTATCCGGTGGCCGTCGCCAACAGTGTCCCGTTCGTTTGTTCGGGTCCCGACGACCTGCCGGCGGAAGGCTGGGACTGGGTGGTCGAGACCGCGGCGCGCACCAAGCACACGAAGGCCAATATGCTCGGGGCCCTGGCCGTTTCGGTACCGGCCGTTCATCGCTCCAAGGGCTATGCCCGGCTGATCATTCGGTCTCTGCTGAACCTCGCGGAGTCCAAGAAGCTCAATGGTGTGGTGGTGCCGGTGCGCCCGACGGGCAAGGTGCGCCACCCTTGGGTGCCCATCGCGGACTATATGACCTGGAAAGACGACAAAGGGCGGCCCTACGATCCTTGGCTGCGCAGCCATCTGCCTCCGGCGGCAAGATCGTCGGGCCTTGCGAGCGCTCGATGACCGTGCACGAGCCGCTCGGGTTCTGGGAGAACTGGTCGCAGAAGCGCTTCCAGGAAACAGGGCGCTACGCGCTCAAAGGCGGCATCGCGCCAGTCGATATCGATGTGGACCGGCAGACGGGCACCTACGAAGAGCCCAATGTCTGGATCGCCTATTCCTGACCCGTTTGCGCTTCGGCGGGGAGATCCGCCTAAGCTTCCCGAGACATTTCCCTTCCCCCATTGCGCCGCGTAGGCCGTGACGGCTCCTGCCGGCTCGCTCTAGAGTGCGGCGATGGCAGTGACCCGTGACATCATCGGACTAGTGCTGGCCGGCGGCCGGTCGAGCCGCATGGGCGGCGGCGACAAGTGCCTGGAGCCGCTGCGGGGCCGGCCGCTCCTCGGTCACGTCCTCGCCCGGCTGAGACCGCAGGTCGCCAGCATGATCATCAGCGCCAATGGCGATCCCGCGCGCTTTGCCTCCTTCGGGCTACCGGTCGTCGCCGACAGCGAGCCGCAATTCGCCGGCCCGCTCGCCGGCGTCGAGGCGGGGCTTGCGTGGACGGCCGCGAACCGGCCAGGGGTCTCTTGGGTCGTCACCGTCCCCGGCGATACGCCGTTCATCCCCCACGATCTTGTCGCCCGGCTCGTCGATGCGGGCGGTGACACGGGCAAAATGGTGGTGGCGCGCTCGGAAACCGGCGTGCATCCGGTGGTCGGGCTGTGGCCTGTCGGCATGGCCGGCGATCTCAAAACGGCCCTGGCGGAGGTTTTTCGCAAAGTGAGCCGTTGGGCGGAGATGCAGGGCGCGGCGGAGGCGTTCTTCGCGCCGGTCGAGATCGATAAGCGCAGGGTCGATCCGTTCTTCAACATCAATCACCCGGAGGATCTCGCCGCGGCCGAGCTTCTGCTGGCGTGGGAGCCCGGCGCGGCTTAGGCGACGTCGCTTTCGAGCTTGCCCTTCACGCGATGGGGATGGGTGAAGACCTCGAAGCCGTCCTTGCGGGCGATGGCCACCAGCGTCATGCCGCATTCATCGGCCATGCGCACCGCGAGCGCCGTCGGCGCCGACACCGCGGCGACGATGGCCGCGCCGATGGCGGCCGACTTCTGCACCATCTCGATGGAGACGCGGCTCGTCAGTACCACGACGCCTTGCTCGGCAGTGGCGCCGTCGCGCGCCAGGGCACCGGCGAGCTTGTCGAGCGCATTGTGGCGGCCGACATCCTCACGCACCGCGACCAGGCCGCGCTCCGGATCCCAGAAGCCCGCGGCATGCACGGCGCGCGTCTCGCGGTTGAGTTCTTGCCGGGGCGCGAGCGACTCGACGGCCGTCATGATCTGATTGGGCGTGAGCACGCGGCCTTCGCCGACCTTCGGCGGCGGACGCATGGCCTCGGAGAGGCTTTCCACGCCGCATAGGCCGCAGCCTGTGGGTCCCGCCATCTTGCGCCGGCGTCCCAGGAACTCCGTGGCGTCCTTCGCCTTGAGCCAGACGCGCAGCTCGATGCCGACCGCTTCCTCGACCACCTCGATCTCGTCGATGGCGTCGATGGACGGGACCACGCCTTCGGTCAAGGCGAAGCCCACGGCGAAGTCCTCGAGATCCTGGGGGGTCGCCATCATCACCGCGTAGGAGGCGGTGTTGAAGGTGAAGGCGATCGCGGTCTCTTGCGGGATCGCGCGCTCGCCTTCGGTCGTGCCGGTGGCACGCCAGATGGAACAGGGAACACGGATCGTGGGTCGCGGCATGGATGCTCCGCCTCGTGGCGTGGCTCCCGAGCGCGCGCTCGGGAGAATCACTCTTAGATAGGTCAACCCGGCAGAAGCTGCCACCCCGATCTCCCTTTCGCAAAAAACCGCGCAAAAGCAAGGGAAAGAAAGAGCCATGCAGCATGGCTGTAACAAGAAGGGTATAGTCCGGGCACGTCTCGTAAGCGCGTCGCCAGGCGAGGTGGCCGCCCGCTCGCTGGCTCTTCATCAGGGGTGGCTAAGGGAGGCATCATCATGGCCGCGTTGGCACATAAAGACCAGTCGGACGTCTGGTGGGTATTTCTGCTCGAAGGGATCGCGGCGATCATCTTCGGCATCTTGCTCATCACCAATCCGGCGCGACCTTGGTCGCACTGGTCATCTTTCTCGGTTTCTATTGGCTGTTCGTCGGCGTTCTGGAGTTGGTGCGCGTGTTCGTCGACAGCTCCGTGCCTTGGTACTGGTCGCTGCTGATCGGCGTCGTCGGCATCATCGCCGGCATCATCGTGCTGCGGCATCCGATCTTCGCCGCCATCGTGCTGCCGACGGCCATCGTGGTCTGGCTCGGTGTGCTCGGCCTCGTCATCGGCGTGTTCGGCATGATCGGCGGGTTTACCGGCGGCGGCGTGGGCTCCTTCATCTTCGGCCTCGTCAACTTCCTCATCGGCCTGCTGCTGCTCGCCTCGCCCATGATGGCGGCGCTCGCCGTTCCCCTGGTATTCGGCATTCTGCTGCTGGTGGAGGGCGTCATCCTCATCATCTGGGCTTTCCGCGTCCGGCGCTAACAATGGCATGAGGGTCGTCATGCCGGTGGCAGGCGACCCTCATCCTCAAACGCCCTGCAGCAGGACGTCGAGGTCGAGCGATGAGCGGTGGCCAAGGTCGCCGCTGCTTGCGGCGAGGAAAGCGTCCGCCGCCTCGCGGCCCTGATCGCGCAGCAGGCATAGAAACGGCCATTCGGCATTGAGCTTCGAGGAGTAGCCGAGCGCTAGCAATGCCGCGCTCGAAATGCGATGCATGCGCATATTGGCCCAGCGTGCCTTCCGTGTTGCCTGGATCGGAGACTTGGCGAAGCAGGGCGATCATCCGCAGTTCTTTCAGGAGCACGCTGTTGAACGAGATCTCGTTCAACCGGTTCAGAATATTGCGCGCCGACCGCGGCGTTTCCGCACGCTCGATGGGGTTGATCTGCACGAGGATCGTGTCCTGCGACCGGCATTCGCGGATGAGCGGCGTGATGGTGGGATTGCCGGAATAGCCTCCGTCCCAATAGCTCTCGCCGTCGATCTCGATCGCTTGAAACAGGGTGGGGAGGCATGCCGAGGCAAGCAAGGCGTCAGGCGTGATGTCGTCGTTGCGAAAAATTCGCGGCCGCCCCGTATGGACGTTGGTGGTGGTCACGAACAGCTTGATAGGGCTGCCCGTCAGATGCTCGAAGTCCACGCATTGATCGAGGATCTCACGCAAAGGGTTCTCGCCGTGCGGATTGAGTTCGTAAGGCGAGAACAGCCGCGACATGACATCCATGGCGACGAAGGCGGGCGAATAGTCGAGCGTCCAGCGGCCGAGAAGGATGTCCAGCGGCGTGCGCTGGAACGGGCTCAGCCTGGCGGCGTCAGAGACCTTCCGCCAGAACGCTTCGAGCGCGGTGCGCGCGCCGTCGACGCCGTCTCGCGCCAAAGCATCGGCGAGCACGGCGGCGTTCATCGCCCCGGCCGACGTCCCGGAGATGCCTTCGATGGTCAGCCAATCCTCTTCCAACAGACGGTCGAGCACGCCCCAGGTGAAGGCACCGTGCGCGCCGCCGCCTTGCAACGCGAGATCGACGAGCACTGGCTCGCGGCTTGTCATCGGTTCACCCTGCTTCGCCCTCGACGACGATGCGCTCGGGCGGTAGCAACTGGAGTCGTCCCCCGTCGCCGATTGCCAGCGTGTGAATGTAGAAGGCGGTCGGCATGTCGTTGGTCGCCTCCATCACCGGGGAGGGGGCCGAGACAATCGGCAGGCCGGCACATTCGCCGATCCAGTCGATATGCCGGTGGCCGTGCATCAGCACGCTGCGGCCGACCAGCGGCTTCAGGCTACGAATGAACCAGTTGCCGTTGATCAGCGCAGTGCCGATGCGCTCCGACAATTTCTTGGCGGCCCAGGGATATTCGATCACGTGATGATGCAGGGCAATGATCCAGCAGGCCTTGGGATAGGTCTGTCGCGCGATCTCGATGCCGTGCACCTGGGCCGCGGACACCATGCCGAGCGCGTTGGTGAAAGAGAAATGCGTGTCGGCGTTCGAATTCAGCAGAATGATGCCGAGGCCGTCGTCTTGGTCGGGCGGAACCACCATGGGAAAGGACTTTGCCCATAAATCCTGCAGCGTGGTCGAGAAGAGCGGCCGCGCCACATCGGCGAAGCGCTTGATCTCGTCGACATGCGGCGCAAGCGACTCCGCCAACGTCGCGCCCAGGCCATCGCTATCGAGGTCGACGGTGCGAACGCGCGGACCTTGCACGACGTTCATGGCGGACAGCGTCCGGATCTGACGCAAGCGCCGGTCGGGCGACGTCGGCAAGTCCATGCGCGCGGGATTTGCGCGGTCGATGATGTTCAGGTCGTGATTGCCGGGGATGATCAGCACGCGCGCGGCAAGGCTGGGATGGTGCGCGAGGATGTCGAAGAACTCGACCCACTCGGTCGAGATGCCGGCGTCGGTCATGTCGCCGGTAATCAGGATAGTATCGAGCGGGGCCTTGGCGTCGATTGCCTCGAGCTGATCGAAGAGCCGCCGCACCCGGTCGTTGCCGCGGGCGCCCGAGCGGCCGCTCTCGACGCGAAAGCCGTAACGCTCCGCCACGAGATGAATGTCCGACAAATGGACGATGCGCCATTTGCGCCCTTTGGTCTTGCCCGTGTGGAAGGTCTTGAGGCTGCGCGGCTCCGCCATGGTGGCATCGGCGAGACCCCAGATCAGCGCGGCGACGGCGAAATAGCCGGCGATGAGAGTGATGCTGTTGGCGAGCGCCACCGGCACGAGGTCGCGCCAGCTCCTAACTTCCGAGGCCTGGCCGAATAGATGGGCGCTGGGCCAGATCCACCACAGCACCAGGAGGGCGAGGGCGGAGACGATGACGCCGGCCACCGCCGCCGAAACGGCGCGCAGCTTGGCGCGGGTCGCCTCATTGGCGTGCTTGGCGAAGAGCTTTTCCACCAGATGGCGCAGGATCTCCCGCGCCGCGGCATAGCCGGGCTCGACGACGATGGAGTTCAGCGCCCAGAAATTCTTCTCCACCATGCGGAACAGCGACCGCCAGCCGTACCAGCCGAACGCAATGACGCCAATGAACAGGAGCGCCGACCAGATGCCGATGAAAGCCGAGGTGATCTTGTCGGCGACGAGGCCGAGCCAGGAGGTGAGCACGAGCGGCGCCACGCCGAGCAGCAGGCCGGGAACCACCATCAGCAGAATCCAGGCGAAGATCAGCTTGGGCAGGCTGATCTCGACGAGGAGGCTGCCGAGAAGAGACAGCATCGAACGGCGCTTGGTGCTCGAGGCGTCGTCCTCGATGTCGCCCTGGCGCGGATCGAGGATCGGCGGCGCGCTCGTCTTGGTGGTCGGGCGTTTGCGCGTCATGGGGGCGCTCTAGTCCTTTTCGGCGGCAGCGGCGCGTTGCCCGACAGAAGATCGGCGATCCACCGGCTCGATGGATATTGCGCGCAGATGGCGATCAGGACGATGAGGATCGGCACGCCGATGAAGGCGCCGGGAATGCCCCACAGGAATCCCCAGAAGAACACGGCGAACACCACGGCGAAGGGCGAGATGGACAAGGCGGCCCCGGCAACGAGCGGCTCCAGATAGTTGCCGATCAAGAACTGGATGACCCCCAGCCCGGCGAAAACGAGAATGATGCCCTGCCATGTGTCCAACTGGACCATGGCGAATACGCCCGGGAGAATGGTGGCGACGAACGAACCGATGAACGGGATGTAGTTGAGGGCGAAGGCAAGCAGGCCCCAAGCGGCCGCGGGCTCGACGCCCGCCAGCATGGCGAAACCCCAGACGAGCAGTCCGGTGAGAACGCTGAGCTGCGTGCGCACGATCATGTATTTGCGAAACTTCGCGGCGATCTCTTTGGCGGCGCCGATGAGCTTGGTGCCGTTGCCGTGCTTGCCGAGTGCCGCCAGGCGTTGCCGAAACTCTTCGGTCTCGAGGAGCGCCAGCATCAGAAACACGAAGACGAGGATGCCGAAGCCGGTCAGCCGGTTAAGCCGGCGCGCGGCCTCCTGGAACATGCGAATGAGCCAAGGCACGTCGAACGTGTCGGCCAGCGTGCCGGCGACGAAGATGCCATGGTCTTCGAGCCAATCGGTGAACTGCACATAGAGAGTCTGAAATCGCTGGATGTTGCTCACCAGCCATTCGGCGATGCCGCTTAGCGCCCAGGCGATCATCGAGCGAAAGCCAGGAAGACGATGACCGTCACGCACAGGGTGACGAACAGCGCCAAGCCTCTAGGCAGGTGATCCTGAAGCGCTTGTGCATCGGCCAGACGAGCGCCAGGATGAATAGGCTGAAGGTCAGCGGTGCGAAGATGGAGGCCGCGAAATAGAGCGCCGTGACAAGTATCACGATCGTGCACAGCACCAGCACGGTTAGAACTCTGGTGTCCGCCACCGGCATCGCTCCCACGGGTCAAGTTCTTAATTTGGCCGACCAAACTCGTGTTCCAGCTTCGCCGATGGCGTTCATGGGCGCCAGGAATTTTTCACCGCTCGGCGCGTGAGCTTGTGCCAAAAGCTTGCACGCGGCGCCATTTTTTCGGCTAGTGTCCCGCCCATGAACAGGCTCATCAACCAGGTACGGCGGGGCGCGATCGCGCTGATCGTGCTGCTGGCCGGCTCCGGCGCTGCACTCGCGGCGGATGACGTGAAGCCATGCACCGAGGATGCGATGATCGTCTTCGATGCCTCCGGCTCCATGGCCGGCAGTCTGGCCGAAGGCATCGGCGCCAAGATCCGGCGCATCGACGAAGTGCGCAAGGCGCTGGCGCAGGCGTTACCCCGCGTGACGCATTTCCGGCGCATCGGGCTCATCACCTATGGCCCGGGCTCCTACCGGCAATGCAATGTGGAGCTCAACCTGCGGCCGATCCCCGACGCGGCCAAGCCCATCATGGAAAAGGTGAGCGGCTTGAATCCGTCGGGCAAGACGCCGTTGACGGCGGCCGTCGAGCAGGCGGCGGAAGTTTTGGACTACAAGGCGAAACCCGGGGTCATCGTCCTGCTGACCGACGGGGAGGAGACCTGCGACGGCGCCCCCTGTGCTCTGGGAAAGATGCTCGACAAAGAGGGCGCGCAACTGACCGTCCACGTCATCGGTTTCCGCATGACGGCCTTTTGGACGGGAGCGCAGAGCGCGCTCGACGTCAAATGTCTCGCCGAGGCGACGGGCGGCCTCTACATCACCGCGGAGAGCCAGGAAGAGCTCGTCGATGCGTTCGAGAAGACGCTCGGCTGTCCGATGATGTCGCAACTGCCCGACCCGCACGCCTTCTTCAAGAACTAGCCGATAGTGCCCACGGGCCGCGAGTTTTGCAGTAGACTTAGGCTCACCTGCGCGGAGGCGCCGGATGATGACCCTGCTTTGCCGACCCGCACGACGAGCGGCCATCGCCATGATGGCACTGCTTGCCGCTCCCTGCGCCGCGGCGGCCGTCGAGGACCCGCCCCCCTGCACCGAGGACGCCATGATCGTCTTCGATGCGTCGGGGTCCATGGCCGGCAACATGAATCAGGCATCGCCACCACCAAGCCGCGCATCAACGAGGTGCGCGCGGCGCTCGCCAGGGCGCTGCCTTCGGTGACGCATCACCGGCGCGTCGGCCTCATCACCTATGGGCCAGGCCCGTATGAGCAATGCAATGTCGAGCTCAATCTGCGGCCGGCCCCGGATGCCGGCCCACAGATCATGCATGACGTGAACGCGTTGAACCCGGCCGGCAAGACGCCGTTATCTGCCGCCGTTCGCGGTGCCGCGGACGTTCTCGATTTCCGCAACAAGCCGGGGGTCATCCTGGTGCTCACCGACGGCGAGGAGACTTGCGACGGCGCCCCGTGCGCTCTCGGCAAGTTGCTGCATTCCCAGGCGCAGCAGCTCACTATCCATGTGATCGGCTTCCGCATGAAGAATTTCTTGTGGACGGGCGCGCAGAGCATTCTCGACGTGCAGTGCCTCGCCGAGACCAATAACGGGCTCTATATCAGCGCGGACGATCAGGACGAGCTCGTCGCCGCATTCAAGAAGACGCTCGGCTGTCCGATGATGTCGGAGCTTCCCGCGGCGAAGACCGTCGCAAAAAACTAGCCTAAACCCCTAGCCCCAAGGACCTCGGCGGCGCTCGATCTGGAACGGCCGGTATTGGGCGGCCTGCAGCAGGGGCACGTTCGCCTTCTTGAACAGCGGCACCAGCACCATGCCGGCGACGAAGCCGCCGATATGCGCCCAGAAGGCGACGCCGGCCTCGCCCGAGCTCGAAAGCGTGGCGCTGACGAGCTGCATCAGGAACCACAGACCGAGCACGATCAGCGCCGGCAGATGCACCATGGTGACGAAGATGCCGAGAAAGATCATCGTGCGCACGGTGGCCCGAGGGTGCAGCAGCAGATAGGCGCCGAGCACGCCGGAGATGGCGCCGCTCGCGCCCACCATGGGAATGGTCGAGCCGGGATTGACGACGGCTTGCGCCAGCGCCGCCGCCACGCCGCAGGTCAGGTAGAAGACCAGGTAGCGGACATGTCCCATGGAATCCTCGATGTTGTCGCCGAAGATCCATAGGAACAGCATGTTGAAACCGAGATGCATCCAGCCGCCATGCATGAACATGGAGGTGAACACCGTCGCCCAAGCCGGCACGGTGGCGAGCTCGGGATCGAGCGTGGCCCCGCCGAACAGCCGCGCCGGGATCATGCCGTATTGGTAGACGGCGATCTCGCCGCTATTGGCGCCGAGAGAGAATTGCCAGAGATAGACCAGCACGCAGGCGCCGATGAGCGACCAGGTGACATAGGGCGTATTGATGCGCGGATTGTCGTCGGCGATGGGGAACATGTGCCCTCGTACGGCCTAGGCCGGGTGCGCGCTCAATAAAGCAGATACGGCTTACGCGTTTCCTCGAATGCCTTCACGCCGTCGCGCCAGCTCGCGGCGATCTCCTCGATGGGCACCTGCTGCTCGATCTGCTCGCGCAACTGAGTGGAGCCGGCGAGAATGTCGATCGGCATCTTGTCGTGCTCATACTCGTAAGGCGGGTCGCGCCATTTGAACTGATCGAGGCCCAACCCGTAGCACTCGCGCATCACCGCCACGCCGACCTTGACCGGCTCGAAGTCCCAGCGCGACGTCACGTGAATCTGGCAGCCGCCGCACGGCACCTTGGCGTGTTTCTGGAATGTCGGCTCGAACACCACCTCACGGAAATGAACGCCGGCGAGGCCGGCTTGGTTCAATCGGGCGGTGAGTGCCGCGCCGTCGAGCCACGGCGCGCCGATAAGCTCGAACGGGCGCGTGGTGCCCCGGCCCTCCGACACCATGGTGCCTTCGAACAGGACCGTGCCCGGATAGACGATGGCCGTGTCGAGGGTCGGCATGTTGGGCGAGGGGATGATCCACGGGATCTCGGTGTCGTCGAAATACATCTCGCGCGACCAGCCCTCCATGGGCACGATCTCCAGCGCGGCGCCGAGCCAATACTGCTCGTTGAACATCTGCGCCAGCTCCGCCACCGTCATGCCGTGGCGCATGGGGATGGGATAGAGCCCGACGAAAGATTCGAAGCCGGGCTCCAGCATCGGGCCTTCGACCTGGATGCCGCCGATCGGGTTGGGACGGTCGCAGACGATGACGGGGATGCCGGCCTTGCCTGCGGCGCGCAGGCAATTGGCCATGGTGTAGATGTAGGTGTAGATGCGGGCGCCGACGTCTTGCAGGTCGATGACGAGCACGTCGATGAGGTCGAGCATCTCGGGCGTCGGCTCGCGGGTCTCGCTATACAGCGAGAAGATCGGGACGCCACGGCGGGGGTCGGTGCCGTGCGGCGTCTCGATCATGTTGTCCTGGAGATCGGAGCGGAAGCCGTGCTGCGGCCCGAAGATCGCGGCGAGTTTGAAGGCCGGCGCTTCGGCGAATTGATCCACCACATGGCGGAAGGCGTGATCGACGGACGCGGGGTTGGCCAGGATGCCGACGCGCAGCCCGTCGAGGCGCGGGGAGGCGATCAGCCGTTCGGAACCGAGCAGCATGGCGTCAGCGCGCGCGGGCGTAAGGGAGGCGGAATGCCCCCTCGGGCGTTGGGTCTTGCGGCATTAGGTCCCTCCCCTTGGCTAAGGATAGCAAGGGCTTAGCCGCAATCGCGGCGGGTTTCACCTGCGAATTTCAGTGCTATGGTAGTCGGCGACGGGGCTGACAGGAAGCCTGAGGGGATTCCCCAAAATCATATGGTTAGGCCAGGAGGTCCGAAAGGCCCGCCAAAGCCGATTGACGTTCCGCCTTCGACCGTGACGGTCGCAGAGGCGCTTGGTGGAGAACGCATGAGCAAGGACACGACGCGGCCGATCCCGGCCTTTATCGATTTGGGCGCGCAGCGCGAGAAGATGGGCGACGGCCTCGCCAAGGCACTCATCGCCGTGCTGGAAAGCGGACAGTATGTGCTGGGGCCGCAGGTCACCGAGATCGAACAGCAGCTCGCCGCATTCTGTGGCGCCAAGCATTGCATCTCCTGCGCCAATGGCACGGATGCGCTGCTGCTGGCGCTCATGGCCGAGGGTATCGGCGCCGGCGATGCGGTGTTCGTGCCGGCCTTCACCTTCGTCGCCACGGCCGAGGTCGCCGTGCTCGTGGGCGCGACGCCGGTGTTCGTCGATGTCAGGCGCGACACGTTCAATATGGATACGGACAGCCTCGAGGGCGCGATCGGCGTGGCGAATGCGAACGGGCTCAAGCCGCGCGCCATCATCGCGGTCGATCTGTTCGGGCAGCCGGCCGACTATGCGCGCATCAACGAGATCGCCGAGGCGCATGGCTTGGTGGTCATCGACGACGCGGCCCAAAGCTTCGGCGCGGCGCTCAACGGCAAGAAGGTCGGCACGCTTGGCGCTTATACGGCGACGAGCTTCTATCCGTCCAAGCCGCTCGGCGGCTATGGCGACGGCGGCGCCATCTTTACCGATAACGACGCCAAGGCCGAGCTGCTGCTGTCCTTGCGCAATCACGGCAAGGGACCGGGGCAGAAGGAGACCGAGGAGATCGGTCTCAACAGCCGGCTCGATTCCTTCCAGGCTGTTGTCCTTTTGGAGAAGCTGAAGCTGTTTCCGGCGGAGATCGCCGCGCGCCAGGTCGCGGCGGACCGCTATAGCGCCAGGCTCGGCGCCGCGGCGAAGGTGCCGGAGCTGATGGCGGGGGCGAGCTCCGTCTGGGCGCAATACACCATCGTCACCGATCGCCGCGACGCGCTGGCCACGGCATGCCGCCAGGCGGGCGTGCCCACGGCCATCCACTATACGAGCGCGCTGCACAAGCTCACGCCTTATCGCGAGTTTCCGACCGCGCCGGACGGCTTGCCCCAGGCGGAATGGCTTTCCGAGCGCGTGATCAGCCTCCCCATGCACGGCTATCTCAGCGAGGCGGGGCAGGACACGGTGATCGACACGGTGCTGGGCGCCCTGGGCTCGGGCGCCGGCAGCGTCGCCGCCGAATAGGGCCGGGACGGCGGCGGGCCCTGTCGGACCGCCGGATTCCTGATACCATCAGCCGCCGAATACAGCTTAGGGCTGGCGGAGCGCCGGATTCTGGGACACAAACCGGCGAGGACATGAGGCGGTAGGGGGCAATGGCAGAGCTAATTCGCACGGCCGTGGTGGGGACGGGCTATTTCGGCCGTTTCCATGCCAACCATTACACGAAGAACCCGCGCGCTCAGCTCGTCGCCGTGGTCGACACGAACGCGGCGCGGGCGGCCGAGATGGCAGCCGAATTCGGGCCGAGCCGGTCACCGATTATCGTGACATCCTCGGCCGGGTGGATGCGGTGAGCATCGCCGTGCCGACGCCGGCCCATGCCGCGATCGCCCGCGATCTGATCGAAGCCGGCCTGCATGTGCTGATCGAGAAGCCGATCACCGACAGCGTGGACAGTGCCAACGCAATCACGGATCTGGCGGAGCAGAAGGGCACCGTCCTCCAGGTCGGCCATATCGAGCGCTTCTCGGCCGCCTATCGTACGCTCTCCGAGATCATCGTCGATCCGCTCTATTTCGAGAGCTATCGCATCGCCCCATGGAAGGAGCGCGGGGTCGAGGTGGACGTGGTTCTCGACCTGATGATCCACGACATCGACATGATCATCGGCCTGGTCGGCTCGCCGGTCAGCAAGGTCGATGCGGTGGGCACGCCGGTGCTCGGACAGCGGATCGACCTCGCCAATGCCAGGATCAGCTTCGAGTCCGGCTGCATCGCCAACGTCACCGCGAGCCGGGTCAGCTACAAGACCGAGCGCCGCATGCGCGTGTTCGCCCGTAACCACTATCTCAGTTGCGATCTCGGCGAGCGGCGCATCTCCGGCTATCGCTTGCGCGGCGATCCCATGGTCGACGGTCTGGCGGCCATCGCGGCGGAGAAATACGAGATTCCGCAAGAGGACAGCCTCGGCAACGAGATCGAATCCTTCCTCGAATGCATCGTTAGCGGCAAGAAGCCCATGGTCGACGGCCGCGCGGGATGTGAAGCGTTGCGCGTGGCGAGCTTGATCAACGAGAGCATCAACGAGCAGCTTCAAATGGTGCAAGAGCGCTTCGGCGCGGTCGCCCCGCCCCGGGGCTAGCCCTTCTCCGCCAGCCTGTTCGTTAGCCTTGCCGTTGCACCGCGTCCCGCACGCGGATGGCGTCGAGCACCACCTTGGCGGCGCGCTCGCTCGGCGGCGGATTGGCGTCGCCGAGAATGGCGATGACCTCGCGGAAGCCGGCGCGCTGGGCCTGGCGGGCTTCCTTCGAGCGAAATAATTCCTCGACCGCCGCGGCGACCTTCTCCGGGGTGCAATCCTCCTGGATCAACTCCGGCACGACCATGTGGCCGGCAAGCAGGTTCACCAGCGATGCATATTCGACATTGACGCCCATGCGGCGAACCAGAAACGCTGTCGTAGCGGTGACCCGGTAGGCCACCACCATGGGCACCTGGGCGAGGGCGAGTTCCAGAGTCACTGTGCCTGACTTGGTCATAGCGGCGTCGCAGGCAGCGAAGGCGTCGAAGCGCTCGTCCGCGTCGGCGATCAGGGTGACCGGCAACGGCCAATCCTTGGTCAGGGCTTCGACCTCTCCGGCAACCGAGGCGGCCACGGGGATGACGACGCGCAAGTCGGGATTGGTCTCGATCAGCTTTCGCAGCGATTGGCCAAAGATCGGCAGGATGCGCCGGACCTCGCTGGTGCGGCTGCCCGGGACCACGCAGAGGACGGGCGCGTCGGCCGGCAGGCCGTGACGTTGCCGGAAGGCTTTGCCGTCGCCGCGCGTGGCGCCGGACTCGATGGCCGAGTGGCCGACATAGGTGCACGGGATGCCGTAATTGGCGAAGAAGGGCACCTCGAAGGGCAGTAGCGCCATCAGGTGATCGACGCGCTGGGCGAGTTCGCGGGCGCGGCCGGGGCGCCAGGCCCACAGCTGGGGCGCCACGTAATGCACGATGGGAACACCGGAGCCGCGCATCTTATGAGCGAGCCGCAGACAAAGCCCGGCGAGTCCACGGTGACGATGACATCGGGATTGAGCTCGCGGGCGGCGGCGGCTGTCTGGTTGAGTCGTTTGATGAGCCGCGGCAGATGCGGGATCACCTCGGCGAGGCCGATGACCGAGAGGTCGTGCATGGGGAACAGGCTTTCGAGGCCGTGCGCCGCACTCATGGGCCGCCGACGCCGGCGAAGCGGACGCGGCCGTCGGTCTGCGCTTCCAGCGCGCTCATGAGCCGTCCGGCGAGGTTGTCGCCGGAGGCCTCGCCCGAGACGACAAAGATCAGCGGGTCTTGCCGGCTCATACAACGCTCCCGATCATGGCTATTCCCAAGTGCCCCAAGTGCCCCGAGTTCCCAGTCGCCAGGTCTCGCGTGCTAACGCGGCACGAATTAGGCCTGGCGGCCTGTCTTGTGCCAGGAAATTTCGCGGTGGGCGTTGCGGTTTAGTGTCTGTCTCGCAGATTGTTGGATCTCCGACAATCGCGCCCCGCCGGTGACTTGGGGATGGCGCCCGCGCTTTCTGCAAGTCATTGTTATAATTAAATATCTATCCGGCCCGGACGCGGAACGTGGCGCGGAACGTCTCGCCGGGCGCGACCATGCGCAAGCTGGTCTTGCTGATAAGCGCGTTGGTGGGCGCGGTCATCGGCTCGAAGGCGAGATAGTCGTGCGCGTGCGGCGCGTAGACTTGTGTGAAGGGGTAGCCGTCCAGCAGGTCGACCGAGATGCGATGTCCGCCGCCCGAGACCGACAGGGTCGCCTGATCGCCGAGCAACGCGAAGCCATCGTCGAAGTCGCGCATCGCCAGCGGGGCGTCGAGGCCGGGGAAGGGCGCCTCGGCGCCGGTCGGGATGTTCCGCGCATCGAGCGTGAGGTGACGCATCGCCGGCAGGGTCACGCGCCAGTCCTGGCGCGGTAGGTCGGGCAGCCCGAGATAGGGGTGGAAGCCGAAGCTCACCGGAACGGCGATGTCGCTGGTCGGCGTCAGTGCCGTCTCGATGGTGAGGCTCGCGGGCGCAACGGTCGCCGTCATGGAGAGTCGGCAGGGATAGGGGAAGACCACGAGACATTTCGGGTGCGACCAGTCGAGGCTCGCGGTCAACGTGTCCGCTTTCGCCTCGACGATGCTCCAGGACAGGTGCGGCCACATCATGCCGTGCATGGGCAGGCCGTTGTCGTCATAGCGGAGCACCGGCGAGTGGGCGCTGAGAGTCACGCCGCGTCCGGCGACCTCGTATTGAAAGCCGGCGAGCCGGTTGGCCCAGGGAAACAGGAAGGGGATGCCCGCGGTCCGGTTCTTCGCGGCGAAGATCTTCAGCTCTTCGACGCGCCGCAGATATTCGACGCCCTGGTGACGCAGCGAGATGCCGAGCATGCCGTGGCCGGGGAGGAAGGTCGCATCGGTGTCGCCCGTGGCGATCCGCGTCGCGGTCGGATCGTCGAGGTCGTTGGCGACGCCGCTCATAAAACGCTCTTGCCGTAGAGATCGGTGCGGCGGTCGCGGAAGAATCCCCAGTCGGCGCGGTAGCGGGCGATCTCCTCGACATCGAAGCGCGCCACGATGACGCCTTCGCTGGTGTCGTCCATCTCGGCGATGAGCGCGCCGGTATGGTCGGCGATGAAGGAGTGCCCGTAATATTTTTGGCTGAAGCCGTCATTGTCCTCCACGCCGATGCGGTTGGCGGCGACGATGGGAACGGCATTGGCCACCGCATGGCCCTGCATGGCGCGCTGCCAGCGGTCATGGGTGTCGAGCGCCTCGTCGTAAGGCTCCGAGCCGATGGCTGTCGGGTAGAACAGCACCTCGGCGCCTTCGAGCATCATGGCGCGGGCGGCTTCCGGATACCACTGGTCCCAGCAAATGCCGACGCCGATCAGCCCGTGCTTGGTCTTCCACGTCTTGAAGCCGGTATCGCCGGGCCGGAAATAATACTTCTCCTGATAGCCGGGCCCGTCCGGAATGTGGCTCTTGCGGTAGACGCCGAGGATCTCGCCGTCCGCATCGGCGATGGCCACGCTGTTGTAATAGCGCGGCCCGTCCTTCTCGAAGAAGGAGACGGGGATGACGACTTTCAGCGTCTTGGCGATCTTCTGTAGCGCGCGCACGCAAGGATGATCGCCGACGCCGTAGGCCGTCTCGAACCATTTCGGATCCTGGCGCGTCGGGAAATAGATGCCCTGGAACAGCTCGGGCGGCAGGATCACTTGCGCGCCCTGCTCGGCGGCGTCGCACACGAGCGCCTCGACCTTATCGAGATTGGCCTTCATGTCGTGCCCGAAGGCCGACTGGATGGCGGCCACGGCGATGCTGCGCGCGGTCATCGGGCGGGTTCCTCGCGGGTGATGCAGTGGAACGAGCCGCCGCCGGCGATGCCGGCGCCGAGTAGGCCGTGCGAGGGGAGGCCGATCACCTTGCGGTCCGGGAATACGGCTTGCAGGGCATCGAGGGCGGCGCTTTGCGTCGCCGTGCCATAGACCGGCACCACCACGACGCCGTTGGCGATGACGAAATTCATGTGCGAGGCGGGCGCCAGCTCGCCATGGGCGTTTACCACCCGGCCCGGGCCCGGCACGCGGATGACGTCGAGCTTTCGCCCCTTGGCGTCGGTCGCGGCTTCGAGGCTGCTGGCGATGGCGTCGAGCACCGAGCCGTTGGGATCGTCGGGTCCGGCGGGTGTCTGACAGACCACGCGGCCGGGCGCGAAGAAGCGGGCGATGTTGTCGACATGGCCGTCCGTATGATCGCCGGCGAGACCCTCGTCGATCCAGACGATCGTCTTGGCGTCGAAGGCGGTGCGCAATGCCGCTTCGGCG
This sequence comes from Methyloceanibacter superfactus, assembly GCF_001723305.1. Classification (GTDB taxonomy): domain Bacteria; phylum Pseudomonadota; class Alphaproteobacteria; order Rhizobiales; family Methyloligellaceae; genus Methyloceanibacter; species Methyloceanibacter superfactus. The sequence continues at coordinate 48,001 of NZ_LPWF01000030.1, read as the reverse complement.
TCGGGCTTGCTCCAGCCGTTGCGGTTCTCGTTGAGCAAAGTCTGCCGCGTGGTGAGAATGGTGCCTTCGCCGTCCTGCTCGATGGCGCCACCCTCCAGCACGTAGTCGAAGCTCTTGGTCGGCGTGCCGGTGGCCAGCGCGATCTCGTCGCCGACCGTGTCGTCCCCTGCGAGGTCGAACTTGCCGCCCCAGCCATTGGTCTTGAAGCGCAGCGCGACAGGACCGTTTGGCCCATGCGCGAAGATGGGGCCGGTGTCGCGCAGCCAGATGTCCCCATATGCGGCTTGCAGGATGCCGGCGCTGTCGCCAAGCGCGGCGCGGGCGGAGGCTTCGGCTTCCGTGCCGTTGACCAGCACTCTCACGGTGTTGGTCCCGGCCAGCGCGCGCACCATCGCCGCCACGTCGCGGCGCGGCGTCGCGAGGTCATCGTTCCACTCGGCCGGGTCGGCGGGCCAGGCGGTCCAGATGGCCTTTTGCGGCGCCCATTCGGGGGGCACGGCGATCGTCTGTTCGGTCAGGGACACGGTCATAAGGGGGAAACTGTCATGTCAGGAGGCTGTCGTGATAGCCTTCGAGGATATAGGGCGTCGCCCCAGGCGTTTAAGCCTAACAGGGTCGCTGTAAGCGTTCGATGTAAAGAGAAAGTCACCATGAAGCCATCCCTCCTTGCCGCCGCATTTCGGCCCGCCGCCGCCGCCGCCGCCGCGGCCCTTATCTGCCTGCCGCTCCTGTCCCCGGACGCACGCGCCGACCGCAAGGCCTGTCAGGCCCTGGAGCAGGGCTATGAGCAGATCCAGCGGGGGGCGAGCCCCATCGAGGTGAACAACGTGCTGTTCTCCGCCGCCGACCAAGACTGCGAGGCGCTCGCCGTCCTCGTGCTCGAAAAGGGGGCATCGCTCGAAGCGCGCGACCGGTTCGGGCCAACCCGCTGGCCCATGCCGCCGCGGCCGGCCATGCCGACCTCGTCACCCTGTTCCTGGATCGCGGCGCGGCCATCGACGCCCGCAATATCGACGGTTCCTCCGCCCTCTATAAGGCGGCGGAATCCGGCAGGCTGAAGATCGTGGAGTTGCTGGTGGCGCGCGGCGCCGATGTGAATCTACCCGGCCGCAGCGATATCAGTCCGCTTGCGGCGCGGCGTTCATGGGCAGCGAGCCCATCGCCGCCTTCCTGATCGACCACGGCGCCGACCTCAATGCCATCGACAAGACGCAGAAGGCGCCGATCGTGTATGCCGCCGGGCGCGGATTCCTGCCCGTGACCCGCCTGCTGCTGGACAAGGGCGTCGACGTCAATGCGCGCTATGGCAACGATCTCACGGCGCTGATGTGGGCCTCGGGCTATTCGAGCGAAGCCGGCGTGAAGGATGTCATGACCGTCATAGACCTGCTGCTCGATCGCGGCGCCCGGATCGACGATCAGGATAACCGGGGGCGGACCGCCCTGATGATCGCCGCCGAGCAGGACCACGAGGCGATCGTCGATCTCCTGCTCGCCCGCGGCGCCGACAGCAGCCTGCGCGACAAGCAGGGCAAGAAGGCCGGTGACCTCACCTCGCTGACGGTGCTGCGCGAGAAGCTCGCGGCGACGCACTAGTCCGTCGGGGTCCGGCTAGCGGCCATGGCCGAGATAGGCGTCGATCTGGAGGCCGGCCAGATATTTTGACAGGGCCTCGAGATCGTCGGCCGGCGTAGCCTTCATCAGATCCGACATGCCCGGGTTGTTGCCGCGCGATCCGTCGCGGAACGCCATCATCGTATTGAGGAGATAAGGCTGCCATTGGCCGGCAAGGCGCGCGGTCGAGCCGTCGCCTTGGAAGTGATCGAGATGGCAGCCGCGGCAGCCGATGGACTTGGCGGCCGACTCGGCCTTGGCGGCCACGTCGTCCGGCGCCGGCGGCTGCTTGAGATCCGGCCAGGCCTTTTTCTTGAAATAGGCTGCGAGCGCGAACATGTCCGACTTCTCGAGCTGGGCCGCGATGGGCTCCATCAGCGGGTTCTTGCGCATGCCGCTCTTGAAGTCGCGGAGCTGCAGATAGAGATAGCCTTCGTCCTGGCCCCAGATCACCGGCGTCGTGTTGTTGACCGGCACGCCGTTCGCGCCATGGCAAGCGGCGCAGATTTGCGCCTTCTGCTCGATATCGTCGGCGGCGAAGGCGGTGCCGCCCATGATGATGGCGCCCAAGAGCAGGGCGGCGAGCAGAGCGGCGGCGCGCAGCGCCCAGTTTGAAACCGACATTCTTATTTCTCCGGCATGGGATGGCGAAGGTAGGACCCCGTCATGGAAAAGGACGGGGCACGATTATGCCCCGTCCTCTTGGTCTTGCTAACCGTCAAACGTCGAACGCGATCAGTCGGCCGTGAAGGCGATGATGTTGTTGCCACGCTTGAAGTCGATCTGGGTGTTACCACCCGCGCCGACCACGATGTACTGCTTGCCGTCCACCGAGTAGGAAGCCGGCGGCGCATTCACGCCCGCGCCCGCGAAGAACGACCACAGCACGTCGCCGTTCTCGGCGTCATAGGCCCGGAACCAGCCGTCGCCTTCACCGGTAAACACGAGCCCGCCGGCCGTGGCCAACGCACCGCCCATCATCGGCAGCGGCGTCTTCTTCTGCCACTTGATCTTGCCGGTGTTGTAGTCGACGGCCGAGACGTTGCCGAACTGCTCGGAGCCGGGGATGATCTTGAAGGCACCACCGAGCCAGAGCTTGCCGCCCGGATAGGGCGAGCTTTCGACGTGATACGTCATGGGCTGATGCAGATTGACCGCATAGGTCAGGTTCAGGTTCGGATTGACGGCCATCACCGACACTCGACGCCGCCATTGGCGCCCGGGAGCATGGGTGCGCCCTCGGGAGTCGGCAGAGTCCACATCCCGGTCTGATCGACCATCGGATCGGAGAAGCGGATGAGGCTGCAATCGTCGCGGTTATGGACATACACGTTGCCGGTCTTGCCCGCGTGGATCACGCCGGGAACCGTCTTGCCGTCCTTATCCTTCACATCGACCAGGATCGGCGGGCTGACCGAGTCCAGATCCCAAACGTCATGGGCGATGTATTGGAAGTGGCAGACATACTTGCCCGTCTCGAGATCGACGGAGACGAGCGAGTCCGTGTAGAGGTTGTCACCAGGACGGATCGAGCCGTCGAGATCGGGTGACGGGTTGCCGACGACGAAGTAGATGCGCTTCGTCTTGAGATCGACAGCCGGGTTCTGCCACACGCCGCCGCCGAGGGTCTTGTAGGGGTCGCCCAATTTCTTGAGCGCCGCTTTTTCCGCCTCGATGTCGCGGTGCATGTCCTTGCCGGTGGCGTCGTGGGTGGCCCACACGCCGGTCGAGTCCTCGGGCGTCGTGTGGAAGTTCCACACCATCTTGCCCGTCTCGGCATCATAGGCGCGCACGAAACCGCGGATACCGTACTCGCCACCGTTGGTGCCGATCAGGATCTTGCCGTCCACGGCCGTGGGCGCCATGGTCTCGCTGTAGCCGAGCTCGGGATCGGCGAGCTGCGTCTGCCAAACGAGGCTGCCGGTCTTGGCGTCGAGCGCCACGAGTTTGGCATCGAGCGTGCCCATATAGACCTTGTCTTTATAGATGGCGACGCCGCGATTGTTGGGACCGCAGCAATAGGTCGTGACCGGGCCCATCTTGTGCTTGTAGTGCCAGAACTCTTCGCCGGTCTTGGCGTCGATGGCGTAGACGTGGTTGAACGACGTGGTGACGTACATGACGCCATCGACGACGATCGGCGTGGTCTCAAGCGACTCCTTCACCTCGGTCTGGAAAATCCAGGCGGGACGAAGATTGCCGACGTTGGATTTGTTGACCTGTTTGCCCGGATAAAAGCGGGTCTGGTCGTAATTGCCGTTGGTATGAAGAAAGTTGTTCTCGTCGCCGGCAGCAGCGCTGAGCTGCTCCTGCGACACGGACGGAACCGGCGCATCCTTGGCTTTGCTGGTTGCGGCAGTTTCCGTTTCTGAGCCTGCCCAAGCCAGATTAGCTCCGACAAAACTCATCGCTAGCGCGCCGACGACTGTGGCGGCTGTCTTACAGCTCCCCATGTGTTCCTCCTTGGGTGCTCCCGATTCCAGCCGATTGGTACCGGCTGCTCCAGACGGGTTCGCACCGGCGAGACTGCGCGCCACCTTGCCATTTGTCAATAAAACCGCTGATTGCACGCGGCATCCAGAATGCCTGATCGCAATCACCTTGCTAATTACACTCGTTTGACGTGCTACTGCACCTGCCGTTAGACGGGTACAATTGGCTCAAATGAAATACTACGACAGAACTGTTTGGGTCAGAGGGCCACTTTGGGCCCTTATTGTGTCCGGCTTCTTGGCGGCCGGCCCGATCGGGCCGTTTCCGGCCATCGCCGAGACTGCCGCGGTGATACCGCCGCCCGGCGATGCGCGCACCCAAATCCCGATCGGCTATCTCAAGCAGGAGGTGACGCGGCTCATCCCGCTGTCGCGGCTCAATGTGGAGCCCGAGGATCTCGCATCGCCGGCGCCGAGATCGCGCTCAAGGACGACAACACCACGGGGAAGTTCACCAAGCAGGTTTTCACGCTTGATGTGGAGCAGGTTCCGGTCGACGGCGACGCCGTGGCGGCGCTGCGGGGGCTGGTGGCCAGCGGACACCGCTTTGTCCTGGTGGACGCGCCGGCCGAGACGCTGCTGCGGCTGTCCGACTCGGTCAAGGGCCAGGACGTGCTCCTGTTCAACGTGCGCGCGCCGGAGGTTAACCTGCGTCAGGAGGATTGCCGGGCTAACGTGCTGCATACGGCGCCGGATCTCGCCATGCTGGCCGACGGGTTGGCCCAATATCTCGTGTGGAAGCGGTGGCAGCGCTGGTTCGTGGTGTCCGGCGTCTATCCCGAGGATCGCGCTTTTCTCGCGGCTCTGCGCCGGTCGGCCAAGCGCTTCGGCGCCACGATCGTCGAGGAGCGCGAATATAAGGAGACGCCCGGAGCGCGCCGCTCCGATAGCGGCCAGCAGTTGATCCAGCTGCAAATGCCGGTCTTCACCCAAGGCGCACCCGACTACGACGTCTTGGTGGTCGCCGACCGGAAAGAAGTGTTCGGCCCGTATCTGCCCTATCGCACCTGGGACCCGCGGCCCGTCGCCGGCACCGCCGGGCTCACCGCCATGAGCTGGCACCCGGCGCATGAGCAATGGGGCGCGACGCAGATGCAGAACCGCTTCCAGCGTTTCGCCAAGCGTTTCATGTGGCCGGTGGACTATCAGGCATGGGTGGCGGTGCGCGCCATCGGTGAGGCGGCGTCGCGCACGGGCTCGGGCGACTTCGCGGCGATCAACGATTATCTGCGCGGTGACAAGTTCGATCTCGCGGCGTTCAAAGGCCAGAAGGTGACCTTCCGCAAATGGGACGGTCAGATGCGCCAGCCGATCATCATCGCCGGGCCGGATCTGCCGGTCTCCACGTCGCCGCAAGCGGGATTCCTGCACGAGCATGCGGAGGTCGACACGCTGGGCATCGATGCGCCGGAAAGCAAGTGCAAGTTCTGATTAGGGGCCGGTGTTCGGCTGCCGCCAAACAAATGAGAATGGGGAGAGAGACATGAGCGTATCGAGGCTTGCCGCGGTCGTCGCGGTCGTCGGACTCGCCTGGGGTTCGGCCGGCACGGCCCAGGCCTATACGGTCTACATCTCCAACGAGAAGGGCAACTCGCTTACGGTCATCGACAGCGACACGCTCGAGGTGCAAACGACCATCCCCGTGGGCCAGCGGCCGCGCGGCATCATGCTGACCAAGGACGATTCGCAGGTGCTCATCTGCGCCAGCGACTCCGACACGGTGCAAGTGCTCGATGTGGCCTCGCACGAGATCGTCGCCGATCTACCTTCGGGGCCGGATCCGGAGCTCCTCAACATCCACCCGTCCGGCAACCCGGTTTACGTCGCGAACGAGGACGACGACCTGCTGACGGTGATCGATCTCAAGACGCGGGAACGGCTGGCCGAGGTTGAGGTCGGGGTCGAGCCGGAGGGCGTCGGCATCAGCCCCGACGGCAAGGTCGTGGTGGTGACGTCCGAAACCACCAACATGGCGCATTTCATCGACAGCCAGACTTACGAGATCACCGACAATGTGCTGGTGGGGCAGCGGCCGCGCTTTGCCGAGTTCACCGCCGACGGCACGCAGCTATGGGTCACGGCGGAGGTCGCGGGCAATGTCACGGTGATCGATGCCAAGACGCGCAAGATCATCAAGACCATCGGCTTCAACGTGCCGGGCGTGCAGCCTGAATATATCCAGCCGGTGGGCGTGCGCGTCAGCAAGGACGGAACGAAGGCGTTCGTGGCGCTGGGGCCGGCGAACCGCGTGGCGGTCATCGACGCGAAGACGTTCGAGGTGGAGGACTATCTGCTGGTGGGCAAGCGCGTGTGGCAACTCGCGTTCACGCCCGACCAGAAGCTGCTATTCGCGACCAACGGCAACAGCAACGACGTCTCGGTGATCGACGTGCCGCGCCTCAAGGTCATCAAGTCGATCGCAACCGGGACCGCGCCGTGGGGCGTGACGATTTCGAAGAATTGAATTCAAGCGCAAACGGGCTCGCTTAGCCAAAAGGGTTCGCTTGGAGGGTCCGCCTTAGGCGGACGCGACCCATTCACCGGCGACAAAGCCGAAGGCAACCGCATCCGGGTTCCGCTTGGCGGCGATCAGGAGCTTGTCCTTGGCGTCGACGATGACGCCACGGCGCGTAACGCCCGTGCTCGCATTTTCATCCTTGTAGCCGCTCAGAAGGATCACCTTCCTGCCGCGCAGGACAATCTTGGGGAGTGCCATGAACGCCTCCTTGTTCGTCACCCGAGAAATCCGCTCTGTAGCGTCCCAAGCCAGAGTCTCGATCTCGTCGTGACCGTCGTTGCACTTGGCTACCCCCACGTCAGCCATGGGTAGTTTATAGCGTTTGAATGCGACGATCGTAAGACCAGCGTCTCGAAAGCCTATAAAAATCGAGACGTTGCGCGTTGCAGCATCAGTGTGCGGCATCGCGCGCGAGCGCGGCGAGTCCGTGCTGCGTTGCAACAGGCGGCAGCCAGTCGAGACGCGTGAGTGCCGACGGATCGGCCACCAGTGAACCGAATAAAGGCTCTAAGTTTCCGCCATGTCCGCCCGCGCGTAGAGCCGCTTTGAGCATTGCCCGCGGGACGTAGAACAGGCCAGCGCGGCGGCCCAAACCGTGCCGCAATGCAGCAACGATCTCGCCGATGGTGAGCGGCTCGGGGTCGGCGACGATGAAAGGCCGACGCAATGGGGCCGGCGCGGCGAGAATTCGATCGACCGCTTCGGCTAGATTGTCGAGCGCCAGAAGCGAGTGCCGGGCGCGCAACCCCGCCAGCGGCAGGGGGTAGGGGGAGCGGGCCAGCTTGAGGAGCCGGGCGATATTGCCCTGGGCGCCGGGGCCGTAGACGAGGGCGAGGCGCAGCGCGGCCCAGTCGAGCCCGGTTTCGGCGAGACCCTTCTCCGCCTCGAGCTTCGAGCGGCCATAGGCGTCGGTGGGGTGCGGTTCGCGCTCCTCGGTGAGCACGCCCTCGGCGGTGGGGCCGGCCTGCGCCCGGATCGACGACAGGAAGATGAAGCGTTTGACGCGCGCCCGCTCGGCGGCCTTGGCGAAAGCCACGGTCGCTTCCGCGTTCAGCAGGCGATAGTCGTCCTCGGGCAAGCCCGACATCGAGCCGGCGGTGCCGGCGGTATGGATGACCGCGTCCACGTCCGCCAGGGCTTCCGACATATTATAGGGCTGGGACAGATCGCCGATGAGAACGCTGGCGCAGCCTTGCGGCAGGATGGTGGGGCGGCGGAGCAGCACGCGCAGGCGGTAGCCGCGCTCGGACAGCGCTTTGAGCAAGTGCTGGCCGATGAAGCCCGTGGCGCCGGTCAGCGCCACGAGAGGCTTGCGATCCGGGGTCTTTTCCGTTGCTCCCGTCATGTGGCTCCGAAAGGCCGGGCCCGGGGCAATGCCCGAGCCCGATCGCGTTAGCCCATGAGTTCACAACCACATTTGGGCCAGAGCAAGCCCTCCCGCCTGGGACGGCTTGCCGCTGGCGAAACGCGCCCTAGTAGCAGGGCGGGTAGGGGTAGTAGCCGCACTGGGGTCCGTAATAGGGGTAGGGCGCTGCCGCCGCGGCCCCGATGGCACCCACCGCGACGCCGGCGCCGAAGGCCGCGCCCGGACGGGCATACCAGGCGCCATGCCAGGCCGGCCGGCCGCCGACGACATTCACATGACCGCCGTGCGGCCCGTTGATATGGGCGGCGAACCGGTCGATGAACAAAGCCGCGGCGCCCGACGCGCCCTTGAGGTCGCCTTCGAGCACGGAGACGTCGAAGGTCAGCTTGTCGCCGTCGAGCTTCGGCGACTTGAGGACCACGACTGCGTCCTTGACCGAGCCGCCGTCCTCGCCGAGCACCGAGATGGTGGCGTTGGGCGGGCTCTTGGCGAAGCTCTCGACGCCCTCATCCCATTCGCGGATGAAATGCGAGGTCAGCACATGGCCGGCGGCATGCACCGGGCGGTCGGCGAAGACGATGGAATTGGGGGACACACCGGTGAGCGTGAGCGTGTTGCCGTCGAGGCTGGCGCCGCGCGCGTTGAGCACGGCGAGCGATGCGACCATTTCATTGCTGTGCGAGCCGATCGACTTCTTGGCCGGGTGGCTGATGGCGTCTTCGGCCTGCGCCAGACCGGGCGCGACCAGCAGAGCGGCGACGGCCGTTAGCATGCAAAGGCTACGGGTAAGGGTCATGTTTGCCTCCTCCTTGGGGAACGGGGAACGTGGATGCGTTCCCGGGAAGGGCGTGACGTTAGCGGAGATTCGTGAACAGAATTTCGCATCGCGAACGGTTTGGTGTGCCGCTCGTAACCATATCGACCAGGCCAGCTACTGGCCGCTAGAACTTGAAACTCACCGCGGCATCGACCACGTCGCCCTCGAACGTGTTCTCGGCGTCGAACTCGTGGTAGCTCTTGACGATGATGGTGAGGGCCTTCGACGGGTCGGCGCTGGTCGTGAAGGTCACGATCGGGCCGACGGCATAGACCCGGGACTCGAACGAGCCGAGCCGGGCGCCTGCGCCACTGTCTCCGGTGGTCTGGATCATCGCATAGCTGACCACGCCGAGACCGAGCGGCCCGAAATTCTTGGTGATCGAGCCTTCGAGGTTGAGAATATTGCCGGTCTCGTAATCGGTGTCGGGGTTCTCCCAGTTCACCGTGTAGATCGCAGCGCCGGTCGCCTGCCATCCGGTCTGGGGATCGAAATAGGTTGCCGCCAGACGGCTCATCACTGCCCAGTGGTTGAGGCTCGTGTTGGCGAGCTGCTTGGTGCTGTAGTCGCCGGTGGGGGCGAAGCCGAACACGCCGACGTTCCAATGAAACTTGCCCGCGTCCCAGCCGAGCAGGAACGGCGAGAAGGCGGTGTCGCCCGGGGTGAGATTGGTGTCGCCGCGATTGAGCTGAAACGGCCCGAAGCTGTTGCCGCGCGGGCCGGTGAAGGCTGGGATCTCGACACCGACGTCGACGCTCATGGCGACCATGCTGGGTACCACGGCGAGCGCGTAGGTGCCGCCGAAGAGCTTCCACGGCGTGACGATGTTGAGCGCGGCGAGCGTGGCCGTGTAGTCCTGCTCGACGGAGACCCCAATGCGGCCGTCGAAGATGGTCGTGTCGGCGCTGCCGCTATAATGGAAGGCGTCGGTGCGGACATAGACGCCGGGGGCGGAGGGAAGCACGCCGCCGAAAATGTCGGTATAGCCTTTGACCCAGGGTCCGGTGCCGAACTCGGCAGCGTGGCCGGTACCATTGCCCATGACTGCCAGCGCCACGGCAAGACCGCCGGCGATTGTTCTCCCCCGTGCCATTCCGTTCTCTCCCCCCGACGATCTGCCCCAGCTTGATTCTGGGCGTGCCAGCTTACGCTGGCGGTTCCGTCATCGCTATTGGCGAGGGGCACTCGCCGACAAGAAGCGGCGCCGGGATGCAGATTTGCCACAGGCCGGTTTTCCGGCGTGGATGGCTTGGACGTGTTGCGATAGAAGGCGTGATGTCACGCTTCCTCGTCGCGGTGGTCGTGGTGTTGACCCTGGCCGCCGCGCTCGCCGTCAATGCCATGCTGGTTGGCCTGCAAACGCGGCCTGCCATGGCGCGCAGCGGCGGCGAGCTGATGGAGACGGCGGTCGTCACCGCCAACGTCAAGGTCGAGGGCGAGGGGCCGCCCATCGTCCTGATCCACGGCTTCGGCGCCGCACTCGATTGGTGGGATGCGATCGCGCCGGCACTGTCGAACGATCATCAGGTGATCCGTTTCGACCTGATCGGCCATGGCGGCACGGAGGCGCCGGGATCCGGCTATGCCATTTCGCGCCAGGCGGCGCTGGTCAAGGCGGTGCTCGACAAGCTCGGCGTCGCGCGTGCGTGGTGATCGGCCATTCCATGGGCGGCGAGGTGGCGGCCGCCTTCGCCGTGGCCAATCCGAGCCAAGTCGAGCGCCTGGTGCTGATCGATTCGCCGCCCAAGCCGGAAACCGCCTTCGATCTCATGACGCGGCTCGGACTCATGCCGCTCATCGGCCAGGGTCTGTGGCGGGTCCGCACCGACGCGATGCTGCGCCAGGCCCTGACCCAAGGTTTCGCGCCGGGATTTCCGGTGCCCGATAAATTCGTCGCCGACCTTTGGCAGCTCACTTACACCGTGTTCCGCCGCGCCCACGACGACAGCATCGCCTATGTCACCGAGCAAGGCACGCCCGCGCGGCTCGCGGCCATCGATCCGGTGCCGCCGCTCCTGGTTCTGTTCGGCACGGAAGACGCGCTGATCTCACCGGCAAGCGCCAAGCTCTTCGATAGCGTGCCGGGCGCGAAGATTGTCATGATCGACGGCGCCGGGCATTCTCCCATGGTGGAGAAGCCGGAGAGACCCTGGCGGCGATCCGGGACTTCCTCAATGCGCCAGCCCAATGATCCAGTGGAGAGGCTCCATGATTGTCGCGTTTTTCCGGAAGGCGCTTGTGGCCGCGCTGCTCGGTGTTCTTGGCCCGGCATCGCTGGCGCAAGCGCAGAGCCCCGATCCGCTGCCGTCGTGGAGCGAAAGTCCCGTCAAGGCGACTATCATCGATTTCGTCGAGCGCGTGACCACGGAAGGGAGCGACGACTATGTGGCGCCGCAAGACCGCATCGCCACCTTCGACAATGACGGCACGCTGTGGCTGGAGAAGCCGCTCTATACCCAGTTCGTCTTCGTCATCGACCGGGTGAAGGCGATGTCGAACAAGCACCCCGACTGGAAAACCAAGGAGCCGTTCAAGTCGGTGCTCGACGGCAATACCAAAAAGCTCCTGACCTATGGCGAGAAGGGCGCGGTGGAGCTCATCGCCGCAACCCATAGCGGCATGACCACGGTCGAGTTCAACGACATCATCGCGAATTGGCTCAAGACCGCCAAGCATCCGCGCTTCAAGCGCCCCTATACCGATCTCACCTACAAGCCGATGATCGAGCTGCTCGACTATTTGCGCGCCAACGGCTTCATGACCTTCATCGTCTCGGGCGGCGGCGTCGAGTTCATGCGCGCCTATACGGAGCAGTGCTACGGCATTCCGCCCTGGCAGGTCGTCGGCTCCGCCGGGCAGACGCAATTTCGGATGTGGGACGCGAGCCCGGCGCTGGTGAAGCTGCCGCAGCTTCTGTTCTTCGACGATGGGCCGGGCAAGGCGGAAGGCATCAATCATTATGTGGGGCGGCAGCCGATCTTCGCTTTCGGCAACTCGATCGGCGACAAAGAGATGCTGGAATGGACCGCCAACTGCGAAGGCCTGTGCTTCATGGGCCTCGTGCATCACACCGACGCCGAACGCGAATATGCCTATGGCCCGGATTCCGACGTGGGCAAATTCCCCGTCGAGCTGCTGGAACATGCCGAGGCGAATGGCTGGTCGGTGGTGAATATGAAGAATGACTGGAAGGTGATCTTCTCCTGGGAGAAGCCGACGCCGTGAGCCTTTGAGCTCGGGAGCCCCTGGAGGGGACGATGCTGAAATTATTGATGCTGATATCCGGGTGGATCGAGGTCCTGTTCGGCGCCTGGGCGTTGGTCGCCCCGCTCAGCGTAATCGAGATGGCCGGCGGGAAGGGCGGCGGTGTGCAGACGCCGACGCTTGCTCTGGTCAGCCTGCTCGGGGCCGCGACCCTCGGACTCGGCGTGGGCGCGTTGATCGGGCGCAACCATCTGGAGACTCAAGGCGGACTCGCGGCGGCGTATGGCCTCGGCACCTACAACATTGTCGGCGGCGTAATTCTCGTGCTGTTTTCCGCGTGGGGTACAGAGGGAGCCGGGCTTTGGCCCGGCGCCATCCTGCACGCGGTGATCGGCTCCTTATTCGTCTACGCGTTTCTAGCGCGCCGCTAGCACTTCTTCATCGTCACATTCTGGGTCGAGCGCATGCCGATGGCGCGCGCCGCACCATGCGACAGGTCGAGGGTCAGGCCTTTGGTGAAGGGGCCGCGGTCGTTGACCCGAACCTTCACCGACTTGCCGGTGTTCGGGTTGCCGACGAGCAGGCAAGTGCCGAAGGGCAGGCTGCGGTGAGCGGCCGTGTGCCCGTCCGGGTTGAAAACCTCGCCATTGGCCGTGCGATGGCCACGCAGCTCATTGCCGTACCATGTTGCACCGACGGTCTGGCTTGCCTGTGCTGACGATGTTGCGAGGACGATCAGTCCCGCCAAGGCCCAATAACGCATGAATCCCACCTTCTCCTGTTGCGATTTGAGCGGGGGTAACGCGCGGCCGGGGCCGAAGTTCGGAGAGCATTGGGCGGGAGTTGGGGAACCGTGCGGCCATTCTGAGACCGGTTAAGCGCGCATTAGCGATGTAGGAACGGACGGTATGGCGGGTCCTCGGTCGGGTCGGGCCGGACCTTATCCACGCTCGACCGGTATTCGCCGCCGGGCGCGCAAGCGACTCAGCTAGACTCCGGCGCAGGCGCCAACCGAGCGGGGAAGTGGCGATGCGGGTGGGATTGGCGATCGCCCTTGGGCTGTTCGTGGCGGCGGCGCCAGGCTCGGGCATAGCGCAAGTGGCTAGCTCCGCGGACCTTGCCAAGAAACTGGCCAACCCGGTTGCCGACCTGATCAGCGTGCCGTTCGAGAACGACTACGATTGCTGCTACGGCCCCTCGGATGCCAGCCGCTGGCAGCTCGAAATCGAGCCGGTCATTCCGTTCCATCTGAATCCCGAGTGGAATCTGATCAGCCGCACCATCCTCCCCGTCGTGGCGCTGGGCTCGCCGGCTCCCGGGCTCGGCGAAACCTTCGCGCTCGGCGACACGCTACAGAGTTTCTTCCTGTCGCCGAATACCGAAGGAGACGGCACCACTTGGGGCATCGGCCCCGCAATCAGTCTGCCGACGGGAACGGACTCCCTCGTCGACAGCGAGAAATGGAGCATCGGTCCGACCTTCGTGGTGCTCAAGCAGGATAAAGGCTGGACCTACGGCATCCTCACCCATCACATTTGGTCCTTCGCCGACGCGGGCGGGGGCGAGGATCAGCCCGAGGTCAATCAGACCTATCTCCAGCCCTTCCTGGCCTTTACCTGGAAGGACTCCACGACGCTCACGCTCAATTCGGAGGCGGGCTACAACTGGACGGCGGAACAGTGGGAAATCCCTCTCAACCTCATGGTGAGCCACATCTACCACCTTGGCGAGCAGCCGGTCAGCCTGGAGGTCGGCGGCCGCTGGTACCCGGAAACCCCTCGTTTCGGCTCTGATTGGGGCCTGCGCGCCACGGCGACCTTCCTGTTTCCCCAAAAAGGGGGCTGATTCTCCGCGCTCGCCACGGACCTGGGTAATGCGCTAGGTTGCTGGGCTCAAAGGGAATTCCCCGCGGGTATTGGCGGGGAAAGGGGGACTTTCGTGCATAGGTGGCGTTGGGCGTTGCGAGCCGGTTGTGGCGTTGCGCTGGCCGTAGGGCTGGCGAGTTGCGCTGCCGCGATCGCACGCAACCCGGTGCCGCTGGGTCTGGAGACGCAGGCCGAGGTCGTCGGCATGGGACCCGAGCCCGTGCGCTTCTGGGGCGACCAGCTCCCACCCAATGCCGAGGACATGGTCAAGGAGAAGTGGACGCAGATTCGGGCGGAGCGTCCTCAGTTGGTGGCCAAGGGACGGCGTCCCGTCGTCAATTTCCTCGCGCTGTCCGGTGGCGGCAGCGACGGCGCCTTCGGGGCCGGTCTGCTCGGCGGTTGGACCGCCGCCGGCACGCGGCCCGAATTCGAACTCGTGACCGGCGTTTCGACCGGTGCGCTCACCGCCCCCTTCGCCTTCTTAGGACCGAAATACGACGAGGCGCTGAAGCAGGTCTTTACCCAGTCCGACACCAAGGACATCGCCATCGCCCGCCCGATCAGAGGGCTTCTCGGCGGGGACTCGCTTTCAAGCAACGCACCCTTGGCCAAGATCGTCGCCTATTACGTCGATGAGGCGTTTCTCGAGGAAATCGCCGCCGAGCATCGTAAAGGGCGCCGCCTGCTGATCGGCACCACGAATCTCGACGCCGAGCGGCCGGTGATCTGGGATATGGGCCGCATCGCCACGAGCGGCAGTCCGCAAGCGTTGGATCTGTTCCGCACGGTGCTGCTAGCCTCGGCGGCGATTCCCGCCGTGTTTCCGCCCGGCTTCATCAAGGTCGCCGCCAATGGCTCAACCTATGAGGAAATGCACGTGGATGGCGGAGCGACCCGCGAAGTCTTCCTCGTGCCGACACAGTTCATGGCGAGCAAGGCGGATCGCACGCTTGGCTTCAATCCGATCAGGCGCGCTTACATCATCCGCAACGGCCACGTGGCGCCCGAATACAAGGTGGTCAAGGCGAGGACCCTGTCCATTGCCGGCCGCGCCGTGTCGAGCCTGATCAAGAGTCAGGGTGTCGGGGATCTCTACGAGCTCTACCTTTTCTCCAAGCGGAACGGCATCGACTACAACCTTGCCTATATCCCCGCCGATTTTCACGACACCAGCACCCAGTCCTTCGACCCGGTCTATATGACGAAGCTCTACGATCTCGGCTACCGGCTCGCCCAAGACGGCTATGCGTGGAAGAAAGTTCCGCCGCGCATGGGAAACTGAGCGAGTCCAAAGAGTAAGCGTCGGATCAGCGGAAAGCCCATCGTGGGGGCTGCAAAGCCGCACGATCCTGGCTTATAAGAGCCGGAAAACCACCAATCGCGGAACAGGATCAGGGGAGAGAGATTGATGAACCTCGCTGAGCTCAACAGAGTGGCGACCGCCATGGTCGCGCCGGGCAAGGGCCTTCTGGCCGCCGACGAGTCGGGCGGCACGATCAAGAAGCGCTTCGATGCCATCGGCGTTGAATCCACCGAGGAGAACCGGCGGGACTATCGCGAGCTTCTGTTCCGTACGACCAAGGCCATGCACGACCATATCTCGGGCGTGATCCTGTTCGACGAGACCATCCGCCAGAAGGCCGCGGACGGCACGCCGCTGGTCAAGGTGATCGAACAGACCGGCGCCATTCCGGGCATCAAGGTGGATAAGGGCGCCAAGCCGCTCCCCTTCTGCCCCGGCGAGACCATCACCGAGGGGCTGGACGGCTTGCGCGAGCGGCTGATCGAATATCGGGAGCTGGGCGCGCGGTTCTGCAAGTGGCGCGCGGTGATCGACATCGGCGCCGGTATCCCGAGCCACGACGCCATCAATTCCAACGCGCATGCGCTCGCCCGCTACGCGGCGCTCTGCCAGGAGCAGGATCTCGTGCCGATCGTCGAGCCGGAAGTGCTGATGGACGGCGACCACACCATCGACCGCTGCGAGGCCGTCACCATGTGGGCGCTGAAGACCGTGTTCCAGGAGCTCTATTACGCCAAGGTCAATCTCGAGGGCATGGTGCTCAAGCCCAACATGGTCCTTCCGGGCGCGAAATGCGCGACGCAGGTGCCGGACGAGGAGATCGCCGAGAAAACCATTCGGGTCTTGAAGGATTGCGTGCCGTCGGCGGTGCCGGGCATCGCCTTCCTGTCGGGCGGCCAGTCCGACGTGGAGGCCACCGCGCGGCTCGACGCCATGAACAAGCTCGGCGGTGTGCCGTGGCATCTGACGTTCTCTTATGGGCGCGCGCTGCAGCACGCCCCGCAAGTGGCATGGTCCGGCAAGACCGATAATGTCACGGCGGCGCAAAGCGCTTTCTCGCACCGGGCCGAGATGAACGGTCTCGCCGCGCTCGGCAAATGGACGGCCGATATCGAGAAGCAGGCGGCCTGAGCCGGCCGCTCCCTCGGACTTGAGCCACGTCAAGGTAGCCGCCGTGTGCACGGCGGTTACTGACGGCGCGCAACAGAGAGGTTTGGCCATGATCGACGACCCATCAGACGAGCTGACAATCTCGCCGGAGAAGGCGTTCTTCATCATCGTCAAGGCGCGCGAGTTCGACGAGCAGGTAGCGCCCACGGACCCGGATTCGGGGTCGAATCCCACGGACGACCGCGAAGTCGACGTGCTCGAGGAGCAGGCGGACAATCCGGTGCTGCAAGAGCTCCAGGCGGCGCTTGGTGTTCTCAATATCGACGAGCAGCTCGACCTGCTGGCGCTGATGTGGCTCGGGCGCGGCGATTTCGGCTCGTTCGCGCAAGCCCGCCAAGAGGCGGTGGATGTCAGCGCCAAGCATATTCCGCGCTATCTGCTCGGCACACCGCTCCTCGGCGACTATTTGGAGGAGGGGCTGTCGCAGCTCGGCTATTCGCTTGAGAGCTTCGAGCTGAACCGCCTCTAGAGGCCGATCACCATGGCCATGACCGCGAAATAGACGGCGATGGTCAGCAGGTCTTGCAGAATGGTGGCGACCGGTCCGGAGCCGAAGGCCGGATCGAGGCCGATGCGCGCCAAGAGCCAAGGCAACAGCAAGCCAAGCACGGAGGCGATACTGCTCGCGGCGAAGAGCGAGATGGCGACGCCGCCGGCGAGACTCGCATCGTCATAAGCGAGCCAGATGCCGAGAAAGGCGATCAGCGCCAGCGGCAGCCCGATCAGCGCGCCGGTGGCGAGCTCTCCCAGCAGCAGAGGAGGCAGTGGCCGCATCTCCAGCGACAGCCCGCGCACGACCACGGCCTCGGTCTGGGTGCCGACGGCGTCGGCGAGATAGACCAGGGCGGGGATGAAGAAGGCGATGACGATATTGGCTTGGAGCGCCCGCTCGAAGCCCGCCATCAGGACCGTCACCCCCGTGCTCAGAACGAGACCGACAAGAAGCCAGGGCAGGCGGCGTCCGGCCCGGAGCATCGGCGGATCGTCGAGCGCATGGCGGTCCTTGGCGCCCATCTTGAGAATACCGGCGAGACGATGCACGTCCTCGTGATGCTCCTGCGCCAACACGTCGAGCAGCGCGAGGCCAGGGATTAGGCCGAGCGGCCGCCCGTCCTCGGCAACCACGGGCACGGCGCTCACCCGGTGGTCGTGGGCGAGGGTGGCGGCGTGCTCCTGGTCGATCTCGGGCCGCACCACCGGCCAGTCCTCGACGATCAGGGACGACAAAGCGGCCGCGCTGGGGGCGGCGAGCACGTCCTTGAGATGGGCCGTGCCCGCATAGCGGCGTCCGTGTCGAGCACGAGCACCGCATCGACCGCACCGTAAGTCGCGCCCGCGAGCCGCGCCCTGACCTCGTCGCCCATGAGCGTGCCGGGAAACATGGGCACATTGCGCACTGCAAGATGCGCCGCGATCTCGTTATGGGCGAGGTATTCCGTCTCAGCCATGGCTGCGGTCCTCGATGAGCCGCCGCGCCGCGCCGAACAGCGTGCCGAGCAGGAGCGGGGCGGCGCTGGCGGCGGCCACGAGCATCCAGCCGTTCAAATCGGGTGGCGCGATCTGCAGCGCGCCCGCCACGGGCGGCACATACATGGCGAGCAAGAGGATCCCTGTGCAGAAGATCACGGCCAGCCACACATACGGGTTGCGGGTGACGGCGTTGCGAAGAACCGGCGAGCCCGCGCCGCGCATGTTGAAGACGTGAATCAGCTGGCCGAAGGCGAGCGTGAGGAAGGACACGGTGACGAGCGCCTCGCCCTCGAGCCCAAGGCTCTCTCGGCCGATCACCAGTGCGCTCAAGGTCGCGGCCGTGAGTAGGACGCCATAGACCGCGATAAAAATCCATTGCGGCCGTGCCAGCAGGGGCTCGCGCGGATTGCGCGGCGGCTGGCGCAAGATGTCCGCCTCGCCTTCGCCGGTGGCGAGCGCGAAGGCCGGGAACACGTCGGTGACGAGGTTGAGGAACAGGATCTGCAGCGGCAGGAGCGGCAGCGGTAGGCCGGCGACGACGGCAAGCGCCACGACCATGACCTCGGAGATGTTGCAGGACAGGAGATAGACCAGGAAGCGCCGGAGATTGCCGAAGATGACGCGGCCCTCGCGGATGGCGGCGACGATGCTGCCGAAGGAGTCGTCGCGCAGCACGATGTCGGCGGCCTCGCGGGCGACCTCCGTGCCGCGCAGTCCCATGGCGACGCCGATATCGGCCTTCTGCAAGGCCGGCGCGTCGTTGACGCCGTCGCCGGTCATGGCCACCACCTCACCGGCGGACTGGTAGAGCCGCACGAGGTCGAGCTTTTGCGCGGGCGTCACCCGGGCGAACACCGGAGTCGCCAGCACGCGGCGGCGCTCATGCTCGCCGAGCGCGCCCAGCGCCTCCAATTCACGCCCCTCGACGATACCGGCGCCGGGGTCGGCGATGCCGAGCCCCTCGGCGATCTTCTTGGCGGTGATGGCATGGTCGCCGGTGACCATGACCACGCGGATGCCGGCTTGGCGGCAATCGGCGATCGCCTCCTTCACCTCACGCGCGGCGGATCGCGGAAGCCCACGAGGGCGAGAAAGGTGAGGTGCTCGTAAGCCGGCTTGGCGCCCAGGGGGATCGCTGTCTCGGCCAGAGCCAGAACGCGCAAGCCGTCCTCGGCGAGAGTTTCCGCGTGGCGCAGCCAGTCCTCGCGGGCTTCCTGGGTGAGGGGCGCCTTTGCCGCGGCGCCGATGGTGGCGGCCGCGTCCAGCACGGCTTCGGGCGCGCCCTTGACGGCGACGAAGAGGCGGCCGTCGCGCTCATGAGCGGTCGCCATCATCTTGGTCTCGGTGTCGAAGGCGATCTCGGCGCGCTCGGGCCAGGCGTCGAGCATCGCCTCTCGGTCGAGGCCGGCCAGCGCGCCCAACCGAAGGAGCGCGAGCTCCATGGGATCGCCCGCGCCACGTTCGTCCTCGGCCTTGAGTGTCGCGGTGCCGCACAGCACGCCGACCTCCATGGTCCGCCGCAAGGGGTCGTCCACCGCGGCCGCCGCGCCCGCGCTATCGAGGATCTTGCCGCGCGCATGATCGAGGCGATAGTCGGCCGAAGGCAGCCAGAGCCGCTCCACGGTCATGCGATTCTCGGTGAGCGTGCCGGTCTTGTCGGTGCAGATGACGGTGGTGGCACCGAGCGTCTCGACCGCGGCCAGGCGCTCGACCACGACATTGCGCTGGGCCATGCGCCACATGCCGCGCGCGAGCGCCATGGTCGCCACGATGGGCAGGCCTTCGGGAATGGCGGCGACGGCGAGCGCGATGGCCGCCTCGATCATCAGCACGAGATCCCGCCCGGTGGCCATGCCGGCCACGGCGATCAAGACGGTGACGACGATCGTCGCCTTGACGAGTTGGCCGGTGAGCTGCGCCAGCTTGCGTTCGAGCGGTGAGGTGTCGTCCGCCGCTTCGATGACGAGCTTGGTGGTCAGGCCAAGCTCCGTCGCCATGCCGGTGGCGACGGTGACGCCGACGCCGGCGCCGCGGGTGATCGCGGTGCCCTTATGCGCCATGGAGGTCTGCTCGGCGATAATGGCGTCGGCCGGGACGGGTGCCGTGCCCTTCTCCACGGGAACGGATTCGCCGGTCAGCGTCGATTCGTCGGCGAACAAATTCTTGGCCTCGACCAGGCGCATGTCGGCGGTGACCACGTCGCCGCTCTCCAGTACGACGATGTCGCCGGGCACGATTTGCTCGGCGGGTACGATCCTGATCTTGCCGTCGCGGCGCACGCGCGTGGACCGCGTCCCGAGCTTGCGCAAGGCCTCCATGGAGCGGATGGCGCGAAGCTCGGTGACGAATCCAATCAGGGTATTGATGACGAGCACCGCCAGGATGGCAATGGCCTCAGTCCACTCGCCGAACAGGGCGGCGATGGCCGCGGCGGCGCCGAGAAGCCAGACCACGGGGCTGCGCATCTGGTCGAGCAGAATGGCGAGCACGGTCTGTTGCGGGTGCGTGAGGAGGGCGTTCGGCCCGTGGCGCTCCAGGCGCGATGCCGCCTCGGCCCCGGTCAGGCCAGACGCGATCATCCACGTCGTGGCTTGAGAGCACGGTTTCGGCCGCTTGCGCATAGGCGAGGGCCGCGTCCGGCGATGTCAGGTCTCGTCTCACCAGTGGCTCCGGGGCGAGGGTGCGTCTCAGGCGATCATGGAGCAGAGCGTCCGGCCGGTCACGCCCGCGAAGTGCCGCTGCCGACCCAGCGGATATCGGCGGGTTTGCGGGGAACGGGCGGGGGCTGGCGCCGGGGATGGCCGACGATGATGGGCGCGATCGGCGACAAGGACGGCGGCACGCCGAGGGCCGCCTTGCCGTCGGCCGTGGCCAGCCAATGTTGGGCGAAGCCGATCCAGCAGGTGCCGAGCCCTTGGCGTAGGCCGCGAGCATCAAATTCTCCGCGGCGAGCGCGCAGTCCTCGATGGCCCAGTCGGTCGGCTCGGCGGCGGCAATGACCACCAAGGCCGGCGCGTGATAAAAAATGTGAAACTTCGGATCGTTGAGCATATCGCGGAACGGATGGGCCGGCGCCGCCAGCGATGCCTTGAGGAAGTGGGCCTTGGCCTGATCGGAAATGCGCGACAGGATCGCCGCGTCCTTGACGACGATGAAGGCCCAGGGCTGCTGATTGATGGCGCTCGGCGCCTGGATCGCCGCGGCGATCAGCTCACGCAGAATCGCGTCGTCGACCGGCTCCTCGGTGTATTCGCGCACGGATCTGCGTCCGTCGATGGCTTCCAGCAAGTCCATGGCCGACGTCCCGGGCAGCTTGCGCCAAGCCCCGAACCGCGGGCTGGCCTCCCCGGAACGATTCCGCTGTCTGGGGGCGCAGTCGTTGAGCCAGATCAATGGCTGCCGGCTAAGGTGCGGGCGGCATCTCGGGCTCGGACGGCATATCGTCGGGCGGGGGCGGCATTGCGGGCGGCTCCACGACAACCGGGGGCACCGGGACCGCATCGATCTGCGCCGTGGCCCAGTCCAACAGCTCCACCTCGATTTTGTCGAAGGCCGCGCTGAGCGCGTTCACATAAGCCCGCGCGTCGCTCCCCTCGGCCGGGGCGGAGGCTTCGAACTGGCGTGTGTCGATGATCTCGTTGTTCGGATTGAGAATCTTGGCCAGGAACACAATTTTGGCCGTCGGTTCGCCCGTGGTGACCACATGGAACTGGCGGATGTCGATCTGAAGCTGGAAATTGCTGGCGAAGTCGCCGGGCGTGCGGGTCACGGCCTGGGCGTAGCCGGCATTCTCGAAGGTCTGCACCAGCTTGGCTTGGACAAGGATGGGCAGGCTGTCGCTCCAGCGGGCGTTATCCATGGGAAGGCTCTCGTCGGGCGCCGGTTGGGTCAGGATCTTGTCGGTGTTGAAGGCGAGCAAGGTGGTCGGCTCGGAGATGAGAAGCTGCCAGGTCGGCGCCTGCTCGGGCGGTGCCGGCAAATCCGTCGCGGCCTTGAGCGAATAGAGCGGACTGTTGCCCTTGCCGCCGCCGGTCATCTTCTCGATGCCGGCGAGGATGCCGTCGACCTTGTCGGCGTTGCGCGCCAGCGCGTCGGTGAAGACCTCGATGTTGTTGATCGCTTCGTTCAGGGGCGTGGCATTCTGATCGAGGATCGTCTCGACCTGCTGGAACGCATCGCGCGCGCTTTGCGTCCAGTCCTGGCCGCGCCGGGCGGCGCGATCAGCGTCGGCACGCCGCCGTCGGTGGGAAGCGGCGTGGTGGACAAGCCTCCGGTCAGGGTCACGGCAATGCCGCCGGTGAGGCCCTGCTGCTCCACGTTGACCTGCGTGTCATCGCGGATGGGCGTGTTCTTGGCGACGGCGATGGTGGCGATCACCTGTTGCGGCACGTCGGGATTGAGGGCGATGCCGGTGACGTCGCGACGCGGATGCCGTTGAACAGGACGGCGGAGCCGACGAGCAGACCCGATACGGAACTCTCGAACCGTACGCGATAGGTCTCGCGTTCGCCGAAGCCGCCCTTATTCTCCAGCCAGTAGACGAAGCCGAAGCTCGCCACGATAATGGCGAGCATGAACAGTCCGATCAAGGCATAGCGGGCACGGGTTTCCATCGCGTCTCGTCCCTCGGGTTTTAAGCGCTTATCTGGCGTTCCGCCAACATGCCGCCGCGCTTGCCCTGGAAGTAGGTCTTCACCCAGGGGTGCTCGGACTCAAGCATAGTGGCAATCGGTCCGTCGGCCACGACCTTACCGTCGGCCAACACGGCAATCCGGTCGCAAGCGGTGTAGAGGCTCTCCAGATCGTGGGTCACCATGAATACGGTGATCTCCAACGTCTGTTGCAGCGTGCGGATCAACTCGTCGAAATCGCCGGCGGAGATCGGGTCGAGGCCCGATGTCGGCTCGTCGAGAAACAGGATCTCGGGATCGAGCGCCAGGGCCCGGGCCAGCGCCACGCGCTTGGTCATGCCGCCGGACAGCTCGGAGGGGAATTTGTCCAGGTCCTGCGGCGCGAGCCCGACCATCTCCAGCTTGGCAAGCGCCATCTCGTCCATGAGCCTCTGGGAGATGTCCAGATTCTCGCGCATGGGAAATTGCACGTTCTGGCGGACGGTGAGCGAGGAAAACAGCGCCCCTTGTTGGAACAGGACGCCCCAGCGGCGCTCCAGCGCGCGCCGCTCTTCCTCGCCGGCGTCGGCCAGGTCGATGCCGAGCACCTCGATGGTGCCGTGCCGCCGCGGCAACAGGCCGATGATGGTGCGCAGCAGGACCGACTTGCCGGCGCCGGAGGCCCCGACGACGCCGAGAATCTCGGCCGCGCGCACGTCGAGATCGAGATGATCGAGCACGTTCTCATCGCCGAAGCCGACCACGAGGTCGCGGACTTTGATGACGGCAGTCTTCTTGGTCATCGACGGCTCACATCCCAATCGAGGCAAAGAAGATGGCGAACAGGCCGTCGAGCACGATGACCAGGAAGATCGACTCCACCACGGAGTTGGTGGTCTGGATGCCGAGAGACTCGGCGCTGCCCTTGACGCGCAGGCCCTCGGCGCAGGCGACGATGCCGATGACGAGCCCCATGAAGGGCGCCTTGATCATGCCGACCTTGAAATGGGTGATCGAGATGGCGTCGGTCAGGCGCGCCATATAGATGTCGAGGCTCATGCCGCCATAGAGCCAGGCGACGAGGCGCCGCCATACAACGCCGCCATGCTGCCGATGAAGGTGAGCACGGGCAGGGCGACGATCAGCACGAGGATCCGCGGCAGGATCAGGACCTCGACCGGATCGAAGCCCATGGTGCGCAAGGCGTCGATCTCCTCGCGCATCTTCATGGAGCCGATCTCGGCGGTGTAGGAGCTACCCGAGCGCCCGGCCACCATGATGGCGACGATGAGCACGCCGATCTCGCGGAGAACGAGAATGGCGACGAGGTCGACGGAATAGAGCTCCGCGCCGAATTTGCGGAAGTGGAAGATGCCCTGCTGCGAGATGATGCCGCCGATCAGGAAGGTGATGAGAAGGATGATGGGCACCGCCTGCCAGGCGACGCGATCGAATTGATGCACCGTCGAGGTGAGGCGGTATTCGCGCGGGCGGAGCAGAACGCGGCCGAGCGCCATGCCCACGGCGCCGAGCATGTCGGCGAATACGACGAGGTTGCGGCCGAAGTCGGCGCCGCCACGCCCCAGCGCCGCGAGGCCGGAGACAATCGGGTTCTGGCGTTCCGGTGCCGCCGCCGGCTTGCGGTTGACGCCGTGCATCTCCGCGAGCAGGCCGCGGTCATGCTCGGGCAAGCCGAGAACGACCGCCTCACGGCCCGCCGCCGACCATTGCCGGGTCAAGCGCTCCAGCAGCCAAGCGCCGAACGTGTCGAACTCGCGGACGCCGGCCATATCGATGGACACGTCCTTCGCCGCCGGCGCCTCGCCGGTCACGCGGTCGATCAGCGCTTCAAGCTCGCCGGCATGGGGCGCGGTCCACGAGCCGCTGGCGGCGAGCTCGAGCCGTTCCCCTTCCAATTTGTGCGTCAGTAACGCTTCGCCCATGGCCATCGCTCCTAGCGGCACAACGTGCAGCCTGAGAGGTCGCCCCCCGAGGCTGGCGGTGATTCCGGCCTAAGAGTAACGGCGAACTAGCTGCGAGTCAGGTTGATCGACACGCGTTGCAGGGAACTGCCCGAGTCGAGATCGACACGCTTTGGCTGGACCGGCTGAAGTTGACGATCATGCTGCCGGTGATGGAGCCGGAGACCCTGATGCTGATCTTGCCCGGCGTGGCAGTGCCGCTGGCGCTGCCCTCGGCGTTATAGGTGCGCTCTTCCCAGTTGCCTGTAATGCGGCTGCCGCTGAGACTGAGCTTGCTCCTGATCTCCACATTGGAGGTGTCGCTCTTGCAGCGGATGGCCATGCCGAGCTGGGAGCCCCCGCCCGTGTAGTAAGCGTTGCAGCTCAGGCGTTCTCGTCCGCTGTTGAGCTGAACCGTGCCGCTTCCGCGCCACGAGCCGAGAAGCGTGTCGAACGGGCTCGCTTCGGCCTTTTTCGACGGCGTGACCATGAACAGCCCGACAAGGGCTGCGGTGACAAGAAGAAGCGGCGCAGCGCGGCGAATCAATCGTCTCATGAGTTCTCTCTTCCCGCAATTTTGCGTCTGAAACAAGCGGCTTTGCTGTTACGAGGTGATGAAACCCCGCGCTCGTTGCAACCCCCCGAGGGGCATTATGGGCTCACGCTGTTGCGCGCGGGCCGCTGCCCTGGTGCTAAGCCGTTGGAACCTTTACGTTCCGCACGCGCGTAAAAGCCGCTCATCGGAGACATTTCCGAGACGCCGAGGGCAAAGGTGGTCCCGGCGAGCCGTGCCCATTCCTCGGCATAGTCCTTGCGCAGATTGCCGAGCCAAGCCCATTGGCAGTCGCCGATCGCCCGAGGATCGGCACAATGGCCGAGTTCGCGCAAGAATTCCAGATTGGCCCGCAACCGCTTGGCGACGAATGCCGACCCCTCGACATGAAAGGCCTGCCAGAATTTCAGCTGCGCCTCCGCGGCCGCCGTGGCGAAATCGAGGAGGGGATTGGCGATGCGGGCGCGCGCGGCACCGCCGGTGGGTCCAGAGTCTGGCATCGTCATCTCCGTTGGGATGGAGCGCTTAGCTGGCGCCCGGCGACCTCTGTATGGTCCAGGAGAGGCCTTCCCGCCTTGATTATGCTCAACAGACTAGGGCTGGTATGAGGCATCGCGGGTGGTCTATGGTCGCAAAAGCCCGATTTCTCGAGAAATATCGATGGGTCCCGACATCGCGCCGTCCCCGAATGTGTCCATCACTTATTGCCGGCTGTGCAATTGGCTGCTCAGGGCCGGCTGGATGGGCCAGGAGCTGCTGTCCACATTCGGCGCGGAGCTCGGCTCGGTCACGCTCGTTCCCGACGATACGGGCGGGGTCTTCGAGGTGCGCGTCGACGGCACGCTGATCTGGTCGCGCGCCGAGCAAGAGCGCTTTCCCGAGATGAAGGAGCTCAAGCAGCTGGTGCGCGACAGGATCGCGCCGGGCCGCGATCTCGGCCATGTGGACCGCAAAGACACGACATCCTGACGCGCGCACGCCTTGAGCCGGCCGGCGTCCTTTGTGCGGTGGCTCACAATGACCGCATGCGTCCCGTGCCACTTGACCCGGGGCGCAGCGGCCGGTAGCGGCGCCACAGACCGGGAGAAAACCATGATGGCTATCAATCTGTTGAGACTTGGCGCGCTGGGCCTCGCGGCGGGCTTCGCGGCGCCTGTGTTTGCCGCCGCAAGCCCCCATGAAGCGGCCGTGCAGGCATGTACCGTGCAAGGCGACGGCGCCCCGGCGAGACCGATCACCGCCATTGCGACGGGCGCGGCGGCAGCCTCGTTTGGCTCACCGACGAGGATACGAATCTGTTTCTGTGCAGCGCCGACGCCGATGGCCGCGTCTACGCCTACAGCATGATTTTCGACGATCTTCTGCAAGGGGCGGGGGCGAGCTTCGTCGAGCCGCTCTATATCGACGGCGCGGGCAAGCCGGTCGCCGGGGTCGCGGATCCGCTGGCGGTGGCCGAGCGCGCCTGCCAGGCTTATCTCGCCGGCGAGGCGGGCACGGTGGTGGGGACGATCTCCAGCAAAGGGGCGGACGGCCTCAACGACGATTGGCTCCCCGGCTTTTTCGTGTTCATCGAGACCGAGGCCGGCGAGACGTTTCTGTGCGACGCCACGTCGAATGCTCAGGTTTGGGCCTTCCACAGGATCGGCAAGCCCCTCAGCCATCCGCTTCTTACGTTTGGCAATCCAGTGGGTTAGGCGGCCAACTGGCGCGCGGGGGCTCTGTTCGGATGGCGCCCCGGTTCCCATATAGTTGGGAACCGAAATGTGCCTCAGGGGCGTTTAGCGTCATGACCCAGCCCGTCGTCGTCACCATCCCGCATGCGCTCGGCAAGGCCGAAGCCAAGCGCCGTCTCCAGGCGGGCTTCCACAATGTGCGGACGAATGTCGGCGAGAGCTTCGTGGTGCTCAAGGATGCCTGGAGCGGGGAGCATCTCGACTTCCAGGCGAGCCTGCTCGGCCAGACCACCAAGGGCAAGGTGGACGTGGCAGACGATCATGTGCGGCTGGAGGTGCAGCTCCCTTGGGTGCTCGCCGTACTCGCCAACAAGGCGAAGGCGCTGGTGGAGAAGCAGGGCCGGCTGATGCTGGAAAAGCCCACCACCAAGACCTGATTCACGCGGCTTGATCCGCTCGGCCCTGACGCGGCGCGTCAGGCGATCTCGATGATCGTCGCTCGCCCGCGCGGCCGGCACGGTCTCGCCGACCGGCTTGCCCATCATCGCCTGAGCCACCGGCGAGACGTAAGAGAGCGTGCCGTGAGCGGGATCGGCCTCGTCCTCGCCGACGATGAGATAGGATTGACGGCGCCCGTCCTCGCGCTCGATGGTGACTTTGGAGCCGAAATGCACCTCGGTGGCGTCGTGGGGCGGCTCGATGACCTGGGCGGTGGCCCGGCGCGAGGTCCAATAGCGCAAATCCCGGTTGATCTTGGCCAAGAGCGGCTTGTCGTCGGCGTCGTGGGCCGCGGCATGCTCCTCGTGGAGCCGGGCCAACTCGGCCTCGATCAGCGCAAGCCCGCGCGCGGTCACGAGATTGTGTGGGGATATCGGCCGGTCGGGAAGGTCGTCATAAACGTCCCCCCCTTCGGCCTCTTTGGTAAAGGCCTTGCTCATCAGAAGATTATAGCACGCGAGGCGTCAGGATTGTGGCTCCGCCGGGAGGCGAGTCTTTTCTTTGGGCAAATGGCAGGGCTGGCGCGCCGGCCTTGCTCCGCACCCGCACCCTTGTGCTAGATAAATAGGCAAAGACCTGCATTTGAGCAGGCGTTAGGGGGAGGGGATATCATGATCGATGCGGGGGATACCGCCTGGCTCATCACGGCCACGGCGCTGGTTCTCTTTATGACGTTGCCGGGGTTGGCTTTGTTCTATGGCGGGCTCGTGCGCGCCGAGAACCTGCTCTCGGTTCTGATGCAGTGCTTCACCATCGCGTCCGTGGTCACGGTGCTGTGGCTACTCGCGGCCTACAGCCTGACCTTCTCCGGCTCGGGCGCGTGGATCGGGGATTTGAGCAAGGTGCTCCTGATCGGTGTGCCGCGCGATGCCGCCGCCGCCAACACCAAGATCCCCGAGACCGTGTTCTTCATGTTCCAGATGACCTTCGCCATCATCACGCCGGCGCTGATCGTCGGCGCCTTCGTCGAGCGCATGCGCTTCGGCGCGGTGGTGATGTTCAGCGTGCTGTGGCTGTTCCTCGTCTATGTGCCGGTGGCCCATTGGGTCTGGGGCGGGGGCTGGCTGGCGGAGCGCGGCGTGCTCGATTTCGCCGGCGGCCTCGTGGTCCATCTGACCGCGGGCGTCTCGGCCTTGCCTGCTCGCCATCGTGCTCGACCGCGCCTGGGCTTTCCCCATGACGTGCGGCCGCCGCACGCGCCGTGGATGACCATGGTGGGCGCCAGCATGCTGTGGGTCGGCTGGTTCGGTTTCAATGCCGGCAGCGCGCTCTCCGCCGGCGCCGATGCGGGCATGGCCATGACCGTGACGCATATCTCGGCGGCGACCGCGACGCTGGTGTGGATCGTCATCGAGACGGTGAAGTTCGGCAAGCCGAGCATGGTCGGCGCCGTCACCGGCGCGATCGCCGGGCTCGCCACCATCACGCCGGCGTCCGGCTATGTAGGACCGGGGGCCGCGCTCGTGATCGGGCTCGCCGGTGGATCGGTCTGCTATCTCATGGTCATGGTGGTCAAGCACCGGTTCAGGATCGATGACTCCCTCGACGTGCTCGCCGTGCATGGCATCGGCGGCGCGGTGGGCGTTCTGCTCGCCGCGGTGTTCGCCGACGCGGCGCTCGGTGGCATCGGCCTGGCCGAAGGGCGGACCATGGGCGGACAGGTCCTGATTCAGCTCACCGGGCTCATCGCCGTTTTGATATGGTCGGTGGTGGTCAGCTTCATCATCATCAAGCTCGTGCAAGCGCTCGTCGGCTTGCGTGTCAGTGCCGAGATCGAAGAGCAAGGTCTCGACCTCAATATTCACGGCGAACGCGGCTACAACATGTAAGCGAGGACGCGCAGCATGAAATACATCATCGCAGTCATCCAGCCGCACCGGCTCGACGCCGTGCGCGAGGCGCTCGCCGCCAGGGGCGTGCAGGGCCTGACGGTCTCCGAGGTGCGCGGCTTCGGCCGGCAGAAGGGGCAGACCGAAATCTATCGGGGCGCCGAGTACAACATCCACTACGTGCCGAAGGTGAAGATAGAAATCGCCGTCGACGCGGCCATCGCCGACTCCGTGGTGGAAGCCATCGGCGAGGCGGCGCGCACCGGGCGTATCGGCGACGGCAAGGTCTTCGTGCTGCCGCTTGAAGGCGCCATGCGGGTGCGCACCGGGGAGATGGGCACCGACGCGCTCTAGTCGTTTCGGTTGGACCGCGGCTTGCTAGCGCGGGCGTTCGGCCGCGACCGCGCGGACCACATCGCCGAACAGGGAATTCTCGCCCAACGCCTCGAGAGTGACGGCGGATTTGCGTCGCCAGTTGGGATGCTCGTCGACGGTGCCCGGCAGGTTCGCCTGCTCGCTGGCGCCGAGCGCATCGTCGAGCTGCACGGCGAGCAGGCGGCACGGCGTGATGGCCAGGAAGCGATGGACGGCGACGAGCACCTCGTCCGGCATCGTCTTGGGCGTCGCCGCTTGCGCCACGCCGGGCGCCAGCGCTTGCGCGCTCACCAGCGCGTCGAGCAGACGTTGCCGGTCTTTCTTGCGGTCGTCGCGCTGGAGCACCGCCTCCACCTCGGTGGTGCGGCCGGCTTCGATGCGCCGCTCGATGTCGTTGCCGATCCACCAGCCCTTGAGCGTCGGCAGGTCATGGGTCGAGGCGCAAACCATGGCCTCGCGCCGGTAGGCATGAGGCGGCATCCATACGCCGTCGCGGTCCGTGAAGTAGAAGACCTGGTAGCTGAGCAGCCCGGCCCGCACCATGGTGTCGGTGAAGCCGGGCGCACGGTGCCGAGATCCTCGCCGATGACGATGGTGCGGGAGATCCACGATTCCTCCACCACGCCTTCCAACAGCTCGCGGAGGGGATAGGCCACATAGGCGCCGTCGGTGGCCGTGTTGCCTTCGGGAATCCAATAGAGCCGCTGTAGCCCCATGGCGTGGTCGATGCGCAGCGCGCCGGCGTGGTGCATGTTGGCGCGGAGCACCGCGCGATAGGGCTCGAAGCGTTCCTCCGACAGCCCGACCGGCGAGAAGGGCACTAGCCCCCAATCCTGGCCGGCGGCGCTGAAGGGGTCGGGCGGGCAGCCCGATGCGCGGCATGATTGGCGATGGCCGGTCCGCCGATCCAGGCGCGCGAGCCGTCGGGCGAGATGCCGACCGCGAGATCGAGATAGAGCCCGATGCGCATGCCGGCCGCCTTGGCGCGGTCCCGCGCATTGGAGATTTGGGTGTCGGCGGTCCATTGCAGCCAGGCATGAAAGGCGATGCGGTGCTTGGCGGCGCGGGCGAAGTCGCGCACGGCGAGATTGTCCGGATTTTGATATTGCTCCGGCCAGGTCACCCACGCCGCGTTCATGCCTTCGGCCATGAAGCGCTCCGACAGCGCCTCGAATAGGGCGTGGCCTTCGAGCGCCTTGCCGTGGTCGCGGCAGAATTGCTCGAACGCCGCCTTGGCGTCGGCGTCGGCATGCGCAACGAAATGGGCGAACAGCGCCTCGAGCGCCCGGAGCTTGACGCGATGGACGGCCGGATAGTCGATCAGCGTGGTGGCGCGGAGATCGGCGAGCGCGGCCTCCAGCTCGGCGCGATCGGGCAGATCGGCGAAGCCCGGCACGCAGTCCGGCGCGATCAGGAGCGGATTGAGAAAATCGCGGGTCGAGGGGCTATAGGGGCTGATGCGCGAGGGGTCGGCCATGAACAGCGCGTGCAGCGGCTGACGCCGATGAAATCGGCGCCGAGGCTCGCGGCATATTCCGCCAGACGTGCCAGATCCTCGAAATCGCCGATGCCCCAGTTGCGCGACGAGCGCAGCGCATAGGCCTGCACCGACAGACCCCAGGAGCGTTGATCGACCAGAAAAGGCGGCCAGAAGGCGCTTGCCGACAGCGAGGCCACGTCGTCGGCCGGCGGCGGCTCCGGCATGGCGGCGTCGCCGGCGCCCGCGCCCACCGGCACGCCCATGGCCTCCAGCACCTTGGCCTTGGTTGCGGCGGGCGTCGTGATCCAGTTGCCCTTCTCGGAGATGTAGCCCTCGGCAATACCGAAGCGCTCAGCCAATTCGTCGAGCCGATCCGGCATGCGTTACTCCCGGCTGGTCATTGAAGTTCCGGCCGCGCCGCCCGCGACGGGCGCGGCCATGAGCGGCGATGAGGCTGAGACTCGCGCCGCCATCAATCCGTCCTCTCGAACAACAACAGCCCGCGTCCCTCGATGGTGGTCTTGCCCGTGGCGATGACCACCGGCTCCGGCCGTATCAGACCCTTGGCCGAATCGCAAAGCAGCCGCCAACGCAAATGACGCTTGCCGAAATACGGGAAGATGAAATCGATCGGCTCGGCGTCGGCGTTGAACAGCATCAGCAGGATCTGCCCATCGCCGGCGAAGGACGCGCCGATGCATTTGGCGACCGGGTCCGTCCAGTGCTCGGACTGCTTCTCCTCGCCGTCCGGCTTGAACCATGAGACGTTCTTGATGCGTGGCGCCACCGGCTCGCCATGGAGGAAGCGGGGGCTGCGCAGCAGCGCCTGCTCCGCCCGCAAGCTCGCAAGGCCGCGCACGAAGTCGAGGAAGGCGCGGTCGCGCTCGCCGAGATCGGTCCAGTTCACCCAGGAGATCTCGTTGTCCTGACAGAAGGCGTTGTTGTTGCCGCCTTGGGTGCGGCCGAGCTCGTCGCCCATGTTCAGCATCGGCGTGCCGTGACTGAACAGCAGGCTCGCCATCAGGGAGCGGCGGACCTTGTCGCGAAGATCGAGAATGGCGGGATCGTCGGTCGGTCCCTTGATGCCCCAGTTGTAGCTGCGGTTGTCGTCGTGGCCGTCCTTGTTGTCTTCCTTGTTCGCCGCGTTGTGCTTCTTGTTGTAGGAAACGACGTCGCGCAAGGTGAAGCCGTCATGGGCGGCGATGAAATTGACGCTCGCCCAGGGCTTCCGTCCGCGGCGGTCGTAGATCTCGGCCGACCCGGAAATTCTGCTGCCCAATGCCGGCAGCATGCCCATGTCGCCCTTCCAATAGGAGCGCAAGCCGTCGCGCCACAAATCGTTCCACTCGGCCCAGCCCGGCGGGAAGGCGCCGACCTGGTAACCGTTCTCGCCGAGATCCCACGGCTCGGCGATCAGCTTCACGCGGCTCAGCACGGGGTCCTGGCCGACGGCGTCGAGGAAGGAGGCGCTGGGATTGAAGTCCTTGTCGTCGCGGGCGAGTGCCGAGGCGAGGTCGAAACGGAAGCCGTCGACGCCGCATTGCTCCACCCAATAGCGCAGCGAGTCCATGACGAGCTGAAGCACGCGCGGCTGGCCGATATTGAGCGTGTTGCCGCACCCGGTGGTGTCGTAATAGTGCCGCTTGTCCTCGGCGAGCTTGTAATAGGCGGCGTTGTCGATGCCGCGGAACGACAGCGTGGGCCCGAGCGCGTTGCCTTCGGCGGTGTGGTTGTAGACCACGTCGAGAAGCACCTCGATGCCGGCCTCGTGCAGCCGATCGACCATGGCGCGGAATTGCTCGAGCCCGGCGCCGGGAGAGACATAGCGCTCGGCCGGCGCGAAGAAGCCGATGCTGTTATAGCCCCAATAGTTGCTGAGACCCTGCTCCACGAGATGGCGGTCGTTGACGAAGGCATGGACCGGCAGCAGCTCGATGGCGGTGACGCCGAGCTTGACGAGATGGTCGATCACGGCGGGGTCGGCGATGCCGGCGAAGGTGCCGCGCAGCGGCTCCGGCACGTCGGGATGGCGCGCGGTCATGCCCTTCACGTGCGCCTCGTAGATGACAGTGTCATGCCACGGACGATTGGGACGGGGGCTGCGCGGCGGATCGCTCTCGCCGACCACCACGCATTTCGGCAGGAAGGGCGCGCTGTCGGTCTTGCTCATGACGAGGTCGGCGCGCTTGTTGCCGATCTGGTAGCCGAACAGGGCGTCGTCCCAAACGAGCTGGCCCGCATAGCGCCGCGCATAGGGATCGAGCAGCAGCTTGTAGGGGTTGAAGCGGTGGCCGTCCTTCGGGGCGTAGGGCCCGTGCACGCGGTAGCCATAAAGTTGGCCGGGGGGAAGGTCCGGCACATAGCCATGCCACACCTCGTCGGAATATTCCGGCAGGGTGATGCGCGCCGTCTCGGTGCCGTCCGGGTCGAACAGGCAGAGCTCCACCCGCGTGGCGTGGGCGGAGAACAGCGCGAAATTCACGCCGCGGCCGTCATGGGTCGCGCCGAGCGGCCAGGGTGCGCCGGGATCGAGCCTGAGCTTCATGGTCTCGGAGTCCTCGGGCGCAAGGCGGCAGCCTGGGCGTTGGCGCGTTCCATCGATATCCAGGGCATCACGGTTAGTCGTCCTCTTCCTCTTCGCCGTCATCCATGGGCTCGACCAGTTCGAGCGCCCCGCGCAAGGGGATGGACAGCAGCACGGGCCGGTGTGCGCCTTCATAGACGATCTCGTGAAACAGCTTGTCGGCGAGGAACAGCGGCAGCAGCTCGCCGCCGGCGAGATGCGAGCCGCTCGCGGAATCGTCACGCGCCATGCCGTAAGCCCTGAGGAAGCGCCGCTCGGCTTGCGAGCGCCACTGCATGCCGAGATTTTCGATCTCGTCGAGCTGGCTCGCGCCGCGCTGCTTTTGGCGGTCGACGGCGGTCCGCACGGCATAGTCGAAGGAGCGCAGCATGGTGGCGATGTCGCGCGACGGCGGCGCCTTCTGCCGGCGTTCGTCGACCGGTTGGTCCGGCTCGCCTTCGAAGTTGACGATATAGACGTCGTTCTCGGCGACGAGAATCTTCGGCAGGTGATAGTCGTTGTGCAGGCGCAGCTTGTTGCCGCGGGCGATCCTCGGCACGAGCGTGTCGATGCGCTTCAGCATGACGTCGCGCAAGGCCAGCAGTTTGGCGGCGAGCGCGCGGGTCTCCTCGTCCACCGTCTCCGGCAGGTGCTCCAGATAGGCGAAGGCCTGCTCGGCGCGCGCCACGGTGCGGGCGCACCACTCCTTGAGATCGGCGTCGGTCACCGGTTCCGGCGCGAAAGCGGGGTCGCCGGCATCGGCGTTGGCGAAAGCACGGTGCAGCTCGCCGGTGCGTCGTCCGATGGTCTCGATCAGGGACAGCGAATAGGGGATGCCGCGCTCGCCGCCCTCGCTCGCGGGGGTGGCGAGGCTCGCTTCCTCGATCTCGCGGTCGAGGGCGTTGACCACGACCGTCCAGGCGTCGCCCTGGTTGCGGACATGCTCGAAGGCCACGGCCAGCGCCGTGGGCGTGCCGGTCTCGTCGACATGCTCGATGGCGCCGAGATAAGGCGGCGAATTGGCGAAACCCGCCTTGGCCAGAAAGCGGCCCATCTCGATGCCCGGGTCGATGCCGGGCCGAAGCCGGCGCGCGATCTTCAGGTTCACGCGGTCGCCGAGTGTGCGCGAGGTATGGGCATGCTCGCCGAGGCCGATGCGGCGGACACTCAGCTCTTCGTGAAGGTCGAGCGCGCGAAGCGCGTCGCTGGCCTCGAAACGCAGCTCGCCACGATTGGCCGGGAGCCGGTCTCGCTCCTTCATCGCCTTGAGGACGGCGCGGGGGAAGGTCTCGCCATGGGCGGCGTCGAAGACGATGCCGGCCCGCGGGCCCCGCCGGATCTTGGCCAGCAGATACGGCAAGAGCGGACTGTCGACCTTGAGATCGTCCTCGCCCCAAGACAGTGCCAGCGGCAGGAAATAGCGCTGGGTGGTGCCGTCCTCCAAGGCGACATTGGTGGCGAGCAACAGGAAGCTCTCACTGCCGGTTTGCGGCAGCTCGCCGATGCGCTCCGGCGTGGCCGACACGATCGCCTCGTCCTTGGCGCCGAACCAGCGCTGATGGCGGAGATAGGCGGGCAAGGTCTCGTGGACGATGCGGTCGATCCGCTCGCGGTCGCCGCGCTGGCTCTCGATGATGTTCCAGCCGTCGCCGAGCACGAGGGTCTCGAGCTCGGGGAGCGATTCCGGATACGGCTCCGGCAAGGATGCGAGGCGCGCGGGATCTGCCAGGGTGAACCAATAAAATCCATAGGCCGGCAGGGTCAGCAAATAGGGCAGGGTGCCGATCGGCGGAAACTGCGAGGCGCCGGTGAGCTCGACGGGGACCTTGCCCTTCTGCGCCGACAGGTCGAGCTCGACGGCCTGCGCCGAGCGCGACAGGTTGAACACGCACAGCATCACGTCGTCATTATGCTCGCGCAGATAGGCCAACACCTTGCGGTTGCGCGGGCGCAGGAAGGACAGGTTGCCGTTGCCGAAGGCGTGATGGGTCTGGCGCACGGCGATCATGCGCTTGGTCCAGTTGAACAGCGAGCTGGCGTGAGTCTGTTGCGCTTCGACGTTGACGGTCTCGTAGCCGTAGATCGGGTCCATGATCGGCGGCAGGAAGAGACGCTGGGGATCGGCGCGGGAGAAGCCGCCATTGCGGTCGGCGGACCATTGCATGGGCGTGCGCACGCCGTCGCGGTCGCCGAGATAGAAATTGTCACCCATGCCGAGCTCGTCGCCGTAATAGAGCACCGGCGTGCCGGGCATGGACAGCACCAGGCCGGTCAACAGCTCGATCTTGCGGCGGTCATTGTCGAGCAGCGGCGCCAGGCGCCGTCTGATGCCGAGATTGAGCCGCGCCCGGCGGTCGGTGGCGTAGGTCTCCCACAAATAGTCGCGCTCGGAGTCGGTCACCATCTCGAGGGTCAGCTCGTCGTGGTTCCGCAGGAAGATCGCCCATTGGCATTCCTCGGGGATCGCCGGCGTCTGGCTGATGATGTCGGTGATGGGATAGCGGTCCTCGCGCGCCAGGCTCATGAAGATGCGCGGCATTAGCGGGAAGTGGAACGCCATGTGGCACTCGTCGCCGTCGCCGAAATAAGGGCGGGTGTCCTCGGGCCATTGATTGGCCTCGGCCAGCAGCATGCGGTCCGGATAGCGCTCGTCGAGCTCCTGGCGGAAGCGCTTCAGGATCTCGTGGCTCTCGGGCAGGTTCTCGTTGTTGGTGCCGTCGCGCTCGACCAGATAAGGCACCGCGTCGAGCCTCAGCCCGTCGACGCCCATGTCGAGCCAAAAGCGCAGGACGCGCACGATGTCGGCGAGAACGCGGGGGTTGTCGTAGTTGAGGTCGGGCTGGTGCGAATAGAACCGGTGCCAGAAATAAGCCTTGGCGACCGGGTCCCAGGTCCAGTTCGAGGTCTCGGTGTCGAGAAAGATGATGCGCGTGCCGGGATATTTCTGGTCGGTGTCGCTCCACACATAATAATCGCGCCACACGGAGCCGGGTTTGGCCGTGCGCGCCCGCTGGAACCAGGGGTGCTGGTCGGAGGTGTGGTTGACCACGAGCTCGGTGATGACGCGGATGCCACGGGCGTGCGCCGCCGACACGAAGCGGCGGAAGTCGCGCATGGTGCCGTAGGTGGGATTGATCGCGGTGTAGTCGGCGATGTCGTAGCCGTCGTCGCGCAGCGGCGAGGGGTAGAACGGCAATAGCCAGATGGCGGTGACGCCCAGCTCGTGCAGATAATCGAGCTTCTGCACCAGGCCGGCGAAATCCCCGATCCCGTCATTGTCGGAATCGAAGAACGCCTTGATGTGCAGCTCGTAGATGACGGCGTTCTTGTACCAGAGCCGGTCGTTACGATCGATCATGGACGCTCGAAGGGGCTGGAGAGGCGGGCGATCACGTGTTGAAGGGCGCCTTGATAGGCGCAAGTGCGCGAAAAGGTAAGGGGATTGGTCTGTCGAGGCCAGAGCTCATCGGCCCGCAGGGGTTCGATAACCCGCCCGTGCGGGGCGCGAAAGCCTGCCGGCAGCGCCTAGGCGGCGCCTAATTTCTTGGGAAACAGGTTGACCGGATCGGAATCGGAGGCGGCGAAGGTCTGGATGAAGCTGTCGCGCCAAGTGTCCAGATCATAGGTCTCGATCCGCTGCCAGAGACGGTTGTGACGGGCCCAGCGCTCCTGGCGGGGCATGGTCAGCGCGCGGTCGAGCGCGCGCGCCATCTCGTTGATGTCGTGCGGATTGATCAGCAGGGCCTCGCGAAGCTGCTCGGCGGCGCCGGCGAAGCGGGACAGCACCAGCACGCCCGGGTCTTGCGGCGCTTGGGCCGCGACATATTCCTTGGCCACCAGATTCATGCCGTCGCGCAACGGCGTGACGAGACCGACGGCGCTCTCCCGGTAGAGGCGGGTCAGGATGTCCTGGGGCACGCCGCGATGGAGATAGGTGACCGGCGTCCAGCGCAGATCGCCGAAGCGGCCGTTGATCCGGCCGACCAGACGTTCCACCTCCTCGCGGATCTCCTGATAGACCGGCAGCGTCTCGCGCGTGGGCGGGGCGACCTGCACCAGCCGGACGCGCCCGCGATGCTCGGGGAAATCCTCGAGCAGCGTCTCGAAGGCGCGTAGGCGTTCGGGCAGTCCCTTGGTGTAGTCGAGCCGGTCCACGCCGATGATCGTCTTCATGTCCTCCCCGAGGTCGGGAAGCAACGGTCCCTTGGCGCTTTCGCTCTCGGCGAGCTTGCGGAAGGCGGTGGCGTCGATGCCGATGGGGAACACCGAGGCCAGCGTGGTTTCGCCTTGGGCGGCGATGCGGTCACCGCGCAACTGCTCGCCGTCGAGACTGGCGGCGACGTAGCGGCGGAAATTGTCGCGGTCCGAGCAAGTCTGGAAGCCGACCACGTCGTAGACCATGAGCGCGTTGCCGAGCCGCTTCTGACCGGGAACGGCGGCGAAGATCTCGGGCGAGGGGAAGGGGGTGTGCAGGAAGAAGCCGATGCGGGCGGTGCAGCCCCGGCCCCGCAGCTCCTCGGCCAGCGGAATCAGGTGATAGTCATGGACCCAGATCAGGTCGTCCGGGCCGACCAGAGGCATCAGGGCGTCGGCAAATCGGGCGCTGACATTGAAATAGATCTCGCTATGGGCCTCGTTGCCCTTGGCCAGATCGAGCCGGTAGTGCAGGGCGGGCCACAGGCAGCGGTTGGCGTAGCCGTAATAATAGCCTTCGGCTTCCTCTGGGGTGAGATCGATGGTGGCGACCGTGAGCCCCTCGACATTCTCGACTTTCGGCGCCGTGCTGACGGCGTCTTCCGTCACGTCGCCGCTCCAGCCGAACCAGACGCCGTGCGAGGCCTTCAGCGTATCGCCCAAGGCGACGGCCAAGCCGCCAGTCTGGAACTTGGCGTTGAAGTCGGCGACGCGATTGGAGACCACGACCAGTCTCCGCGGCTTCGCTGTCATCTCATGCCTCCCGGCATTGGCAGGCGGCATCGGATTGGTGGGCATGCCGACGCTTACGCTCGACGTCATAGCTCATAGCCCCTTTCGATGACGTCCCCATGTCCCCAACCATCTCTGCCTTGAAGCCCCGCAGTTTAAACCGAAAACGTCACAATGGGTTCCTAACATGCACAGAATTGAAGTACCCCTTGGGGCGTGCGACGTAGAGCCTTGGAATCACGACGAGAACGTATGAGCGCGTGAATGGCCCGATGAGGATTAATGACTGAGTCTCTGCCGCCTGTTTCGCCCAATACCGCCTTTTTCATCGACTTCGACGGCACGCTTGTGGATATCGCCCCGCGTCCGGAGCTGGTCGAGGT
This sequence comes from Methyloceanibacter superfactus, assembly GCF_001723305.1. GTDB lineage: Bacteria > Pseudomonadota > Alphaproteobacteria > Rhizobiales > Methyloligellaceae > Methyloceanibacter > Methyloceanibacter superfactus. The sequence continues at coordinate 9,331 of NZ_LPWF01000030.1, read as the reverse complement.
CGAGCCGCGGGTGATCGATTTGCTCGGTGCGCTCGCCGGGCGATTCGATCACGCGGTCGCCGTGGTGACCGGGCGGTCCCTCGATGTGGTGGACGGCTTCCTCGCCCCGCTCAAGCTGCCGGCCGCGGCGGAGCACGGCTCGATCCGGCGCGACGCCTCGGGCCGCGTGCATGAGGACGTGCGCACGATCCACGCCATCGAGCTCGCGGCCGGCCGGCTCCAGCCTTTGGTGGAGGCCAATCCCGGCCTGTTGCTGGAGCGCAAGCAGGCCTCGGTGGCGCTGCATTTCCGGCAGCGCCCCGAGCTGGCCGAGACATGCCGGGAGGCGGTAGCCCAGGCGGTGGACGGGGCCGAGGGCATCGTGGTGCTGCCCGGCAAGATGATCTTCGAGCTCAGGCCGCAAGGCATCGACAAGGGCGTGGCGGTGAGCGCCTTTCTCGCGGAGGCGCCGTTCAAGGGCCGCGTGCCGGTCTATATGGGCGACGACGTCACCGACGAGCACGCCTTTGCCGTGGTCAACGAGCGCGGCGGCATCAGCATCAAGATCGACGACGGGGATACCCTGGCGCAGTACCGGACGGACCGGGCGGGCCTGTTCGCGTGGCTTTCGGGCTTGGCCGAGACCGCTTGAAAACGAACCGTTTTGGCCTTCGCGCGTTAGTCTTGAGCGGGGATCAAGCCTTACAACCGTTGGGAAATGGCCCTATATTCGCCTGGGGGCCGGGGGAGCCGTTAACTTTTACGCTCCGAGGTCAAACGACATGCTGGACGACATGACACGGCAGAGCACCGCCCTCGTCGCATCATCAGGTAGCGATGTGGCCGAGATCGCCGATTCGCCTTCGCCCACGCCGGTGAGGGCGACGCGCCGCGGGCGCGCCGTCAAGCAGAAGCTGGTGAAGCCGTCCGCGCTCGGCATGCTGCTGCGGCCCATCGGCATCGCCGTCGGCCTGGTGCTCGTCGCCTATGCGCTGCTGTCGCTCGGCACGACCTTCTATCGCAGCTATTACCGCCATCTCGACCACACCGCCGCGGTCCATCCCGACAAGAGCATGTTCGACGTCTTCTTCGGGGACCGGACGCTGCCGCCGGACGCCGTCGACCTCGTGGTCAAGGATGTGGACGGCACGCTGCACAAAGTGGTGGCCAGCAAGTCCGAGGCGGACGAGTTCGTCAACGACACCATCCTCATGCTCGACGACGAGCGCGCCCGTATCAAGCAGGCGGCGCATCAGGATATCGACCGTAGCTTCGCGCTGGCCTTCCAGGACCGTGAGCAGACCATCGCCGCCTACGCCGATTGGTTCTTCGCCTGGAAGCGCTCCTATGTGGTGCTGAAGGAAACCATCTCCTCGGCGGTGACCCGCTTCTTCGAGACCGGCAAATACGAATCCGTGACCGAGGCCATTGAGGCCGACGTGAAGGAGTATTTCATGCGCAACTACAAAGAGCAGGTGCTGAAGCCCGAGATCCGCGACGAGACCATCGGCAAAGGCGTGGAGCAGGCGGTGCGCCACGCTCATGACAGCTACCGGCGGGTGATCGCCAATGGTGATATGCGGCTGCAGCTCTTCCTCGCCCAGCATACGAGCCACATGCAGGAGATCCCGGCGACGACGTCGATGACCAATATCGCGCTCGACTGGGACGCTCAGAAATGGAAGGCGCCGGTCTATCTCATGGAGGACCGCGCGTTCGACGGCGTGGTCGGCGTCGGCACCGCGGCGGCCGGCGGCACGGTCGGCGCGCTGGCGCTGGGTCCGGCCATCAACGGCGTGCTGGCGCGCAGCTTCTCCGGCTTGTCGCAGCGCGTGGCCGCCTCGCTCGGCACGCGCATCGCTTACGCTGAGGGCGGCGCGGTCGCCGGCACCTTCGTCCAGCCGATGGGCGGCCAGGTGGTGGGCGCGGCCATTGGCGTCTTGATCGGCACGGCGGTGGACTATCTCGCCAACGAGGCCAACGAGGCGATCAACCGCGAGAGTTTCGTCGCGGCCAACGAGGAAGCGCTCGACGCCACCATCGCCGCGTGGAAGTCGGGCCTCGAAGACAGCGTCGACACGGCCATCGATAAGTGGTTCGACGACGCCCGGGCGTCCGTTGTACTCGCCTCCAAATAGGCGCGGAGCTTTTCCGCTCACCCCGCCGTCCCGGCCCTGGGGCGACGCCTCCAAAACCACCCACGCACCCTGGCTCGCGGAGACCGGTTCGGCCCCCCGAAAGCCCGGATTTTGGCGGGATTCCGGGTCGGATTTTCAGTCGCATTTCCGCCGCTTGGCGGGCTATGCTGAGCCCAATAAGGAAGAGACGAGGGGCGTCACGGGGATGGAGAACAGCGTCAAAGCGATCGCGCGGCCGGCGGCCAACCGCTCCTTGCGCGAGGCGATCCGCAAGGCCCGTCTCGAGGAGGCGGAACGCCTCGACGTCACCGCCGATCTGCGTGACGGCGAGATCGCGCGGCTCGAGCTGCTCAAGGCCGAGCTTGAGATGGTGTTTGCCGAGATCCCCAAGCATGACGACCGGTTCAGCCTGACGCTGGTGCCGAGCCGCCCGGCGCGGCTGTGGATCGACCTGTTCACCTATGTCGCCATCGACGACGGCGCGGGCGCCTATCTGTTCATCCGCAACAGCGAGAACGGACGGCGCACGCTGTTCAGCTCGACCACGGTCGCGGAGATGGTGGACCGCATCACCAGCCACATGGCGCATGAGATCGTGCGCCGGGAGCGGCTCGAGGCGGCGCTGGTGGAGCCCGGTCCGCGTCAGAAGATCGTGATGGAGCGGGAGGGCGCTGGATCGGGCATGGGCGTGGTGCTCGCCGCCTTCGTCGTCGGCTTGCTCACCGGCGCCGCGGGCCTGCTCGCCGCCGCGTGGCTCAGCGTTCCCTAAGCACGCGCCGCTCGCATTCCCACACTTGATCGGCGCTGGCTGCGGCGCGTCCGACATCTCCACGCGCAGCCGTTCCCGTTCTTCTCGATGTTGTATTCGTTGTAGCGGGCGGCGGGCGCGCGTCCTTCCACAGCTTCCGACGCCGACGGCACCGGCGACGACGATGGCCGGCCCGCTCACGGTTTCGAGCTCATGCACGGTTTGCTCGTGCCGGTGCCCATGGAGCACGAGCTCGGCGCCTGCTCCTTCAACACGTCGCGGAGTTTCTTGGCGTCGCGCAAGCCCCGTTGCCAGCCCGATTGGCCGGGGAGCGGCGGATGGTGGATGAGCACCACGCGGAACAGGCCTTCGCGGCCGAGCCGGTCCAGTGCGCTCGCCAGATATGCGAGCTGCGGCTTGCCGAGCTTGCCGGCGGCGACGAAGGGCATGGTGGGAATGGCGGAGGACAGCGCCACGATGCCCACATCGCCGAAGCGGCGGACGAAGGGGAAGCCCGTCTCGGGCGTGGCGAACAGGGCCGCGCCGGCCTCGTTCGCCTGCATATAGGGATGCCAGTGCCGCGTGCTCTTGTCGGGATGGAGCCGCACATAAGCGTCGTGATTGCCGGGGATGACGGTGACGTGGTCCGGTTTCCCGAGATGGTGCAGCCAGTCGGCGGCGCGCAGGAACTCCTCGGGCAGGCCGAGATTGACCAGATCCCCGGTGACGGCGACATGATCGGGCTTGCGCTCCAGGATATCCCGGGTGAGCGCGTCGAGGAACTCGCGGCGATGGACCAGCTTCCGCCCGCGATGCCAGTTCACATAGCCGAGGATTCGCTTCGACAAGAGATGCCGGCGCTTGGCGTGCGGCATCGGGCTCAGGTGAATGTCGGACAGATGGGCGAGGGTGAACACGGGGCTCGAGTGACTTCTTGGCTGACGGTTTGGCCGGACACTAGAACGGCCGCGCCCTGGTTGCAAAAGCCCGGGGGCGCTTCGGTTCCCGGCTGTTCCGGGCTCAAGGGCCTCCCGGAACGGGCCGGAGTCTCGCCCTGTCATAATACAGATATGGAAATGTCGTGATCCTCGGTGGGTGAGACTCACAAAGGGGCTGAAATGGCATTGATCGAGCAGCCGGCCATGCACGGCGAGGGGACGCAGCAGCGGCGTCGCAACCAGAACAAACGACTTCGGCAGGCCGTCCACCGGCACAAGCCGATTTCCAAGCGAGGCATTCAGGAACGGCTTTTCACGCTCGCCTTCTCCGGTCTCGTCTATCCGCAGATCTGGGAAGACCCGCTCGTGGATCTGGAAGCGTTGTCGCTTAAAGAGGGCGAGCACCTTGTGGCGATAGCGTCCGGCGGCTGCAATATCCTGAGCTATCTCGCCACGGCGCCGATCCGAATCACGGCCGTCGACCTCAACCCGGCGCATGTGGCGCTGAACAAGCTGAAGCATGCCGCGATCCGTCATCTGCTGGACCACGGCGCGCTGCACCGCTTTTTCGCCGAGGCCGACACGCGCGAGAATGTGCGCGCCTACGAGTCCTATATCCGGCCGCATCTCGACGAGACCTCGCGGCGCTACTGGGACGCGCGCAATCTGCTCGGGCGGCGGCGCATCGGCTATTTCCGCACCAATCTCTACCGGCACGGCCTGCTCGGCAATTTCATCGGCGCGAGCCATCTGCTGGCGCGGATGCACGGCCGCAATCCAAAAAAGATCCTCGCGGCCAAGAGTCTCGAGGAGCAACGCAAGATTTTCGAGAGCGAGCTTTCGCCGCTCTTCGAGAAGCGGCACATCCGTTGGCTCCTCAACAAGCCGTCGGCTCTATTCGGGCTCGGAATTCCGCCGTCGCAGTTCGAGGCCTTGAAAGGCAACGAGACCCATATGTCGAACGTGGTGCATCAGCGGCTGGAGCGGCTCGCCTGCGGTTTCGATCTCGCCGACAATTATTTCGCGTGGCAAGCCTTCGGCCGGCGCTATGCAACGGGCGGGACCGGCCCGCTACCGCCTTATCTGCTGCCTGAGAACTTCGACACGCTGCGGTCGCGGATCGGCGACGTCGAGGTGCAGCATCGCTCGCTCACGGAATATCTCGCTTCGCAGGACACCGCGTCGCTCGATGCCTACGTGCTGCTGGATGCGCAGGATTGGATGAACGACGGCATTCTGAACGCGCTGTGGCGCGAGATCGAGCGGACGGCGCGTCCGGGCGCGCGGGTGATCTTCCGCACCGCGGGAGAGGAGAGCATTCTACCGGGGCGCGTGCCGGACCGGATCCTGGCGAAATTCACCTATGACGCGGAACAGTGCCGCGCGCTTGCGGCCAAGGACCGGTCGTCCATCTATGGCGGCTTCCACCTCTATGTTCACAAGCCGGCGGAGGCGTGGGCGTGAACAGCGTGAGCGCCGCGGCGCAGGATGCCGCCCGCCACATGGACGGCATCTACAAGCATCAGCGCTACATCTACAACGCGACACGCAAATATTATCTGCTCGGGCGCGATCGCTTGCTCGACGAGTTGCAGCCCGCGGACGGGTCGACGATTCTCGAGCTTGGCTGCGGCACCGGCCGGAATCTCATCCAGGCGGCACGGCGCTACCCGCGGGCGCGCTTCGTCGGGCTCGATATTTCGCACGCCATGCTCGAGACGGCGCGCGCATCCATCGCGCGGGCGGGGCTCTCCAGCCGCATCGAGGTGCATCAGGCGGACGCGACGGCGTTCGATCTGTCTGTATTGTGTGGGCAGGCGCAGGTGGGCCGCGTGTTCATCTCCTACACGCTGTCGATGATCCCGCCATGGCGGCAGGTGCTGCCGCAGGCGCTCCAGGCTGCCGGTCCCGGCGGCCGCTTGCACATCGTGGATTTCGGTCAGCAAGAGGGCTGGCCCCGGTGGTTCAAGGCGGCGCTGTTCGCTTGGCTGCGCCGGTTCTCGGTGTATCCGCGCGCGGAGCTCGAGCCGACGCTCGCCGTCTTGGCGCGCGACAGCGGTGCGGCGCTCGACTTTCGGCGCTTGTATCGCGGCTATGCCGACTACGCGGTGCTCACCAAGCCTGTGTGATCCAGGCCGAGTCGGCCTAATCGGGCCGGCGCGAAAATTTCGTGGGTGGAGAAAATAAGAAGCCCCGTACGGGGGGACGGGGCTTCTCGGGTTCCGGGAAAGACTGGAACCTAGGGATGGGGAGGGGGGAATCCCCATCGGGGGACAACTCATCTCTACACCCGCGGCAATCCGCCGGAGATTAAAAGCCGGCAATCTTCCGGTCCGTTTTGTCGCATGTGGCTGACCCGTCGGGCCTGTGACCTGTCGGCAACAGAAGACGTTTTTCCTCCGATTTCGTCAATGCAGCCCGACATTTGCCCTTTTTGGTCCCGTAGATGGGCAATCAGATTTTCGGGGGAACGGGGGAAGCCTCGCCTATCAGGGCGGGGCTTCTTCTGCTTTGGCGCTCGGCTGGCAGTCGGGGGCCATCGAGTGGCTGAGGGCGCGCCGAATCCGCTCATGCCCTGGAATCACAAGGTCACCGGCGAAATTGCGTGGGCGAGGCACCGAAGCGGCGGCGGAAACAGCGGTTGAAGTAGGACACCTCGTTGAACCCGCAGGCATAGGCGAGATCGCTGATCTTGACGCCGTCATAGACCGGGTCGGAGAGCATCGCGCGGGCCTCTGAAGACGCAGTTCGAGGACGCGCGCCGTAAACCCAATGCCCGTCTCCTGCATCAGTTCCTGAACGTAGCGTGGTGAAAGCCCGAGCCACTGACCGACAATCTGCGCCGAGAAGGCGGGGCTCGAGAAGCCCTGGTGAATTTTCGCAAGAATTTCGCGAATTCGCGCGGCCCGCAATCCGCGCATGCCGGCAATCTCTGCCACATCACCATTGGCACCTAGCGCCAGAGCGACGAGATCGAGCAGCATGGCGTCGAGACGGCCGGTCAGCGCGTGCTCGTCATCCGTGCCGCCGGTCTCAAGCAGAAACTCCATATAGCGCCTAAGGTGGCGAACGGCCGGTCGCCCTGCGTCGATTGGCTTGGCGACCATGTCCTCCGCACCCGGCACCACTTGGAGGAGGCGCGAAGCGGGTACGAGAAGCGTGACCCAATTTGTCCCCGTGTCCGACGCGACATCGAGGGCGTCCGCCGTGGAGCCCAACCAGATCTGCCCCGCTCCGTAGACTTCTTCTTGGTCATGTTGTCTGACGACTGTGGTGGACGCGCCCGTGTTGAAGGCAATCAGACATGCCCCCGTGCCGTCGGCTGCTTGCTGCGCGTTTCGCCGGAAGCGCCGTACCGTCGACTGCGATTTCACAATCCCAAGCGTGTCGAGTTGGACGAACTCGGATCGTGCGCTGAATGGCTGATCGGCACGTCGCGTGATATCCGCCGAGCCATAGCGCCAAGCAAAGATGTCACGCCAAAGATTGAAACGGGCGCGGTCGCGAGCTCGGCGGGGAGATCCCCCGAGGAGAAAACAAGCTTCTTCATCTTGCTGGATTTCTCCTCGCGACGGGGGCTGCCGCCTGGCCGAGGATAGGCTGGCGAGGCGAGCGAGTCACCATGCCGTTGCTGTGGCGTTGCGGCAACAAGCGTGAGGAAATCACGCGAGCCGGGAAATGTTCAATTCGAACAGGGACGAGGACAAGACGGAGACAAAGGTTCAGGCGAGATGGAGAAGCGGATAGACCGCCCCGCCAATTGAAAGGCACCGCCATGGCCAGACCCCTGATCGCGCGCCGCATGGCGTTCCTCGCCGCCGTACTCGCGATGCTCGGCCTGCAAAGCGATCCCGCCGCGGCCGGATGCAACTCCGGTGATGTCGCCGATAGCGACCTGCTCTCCAGCGCAAATTGCGAGGCGTCGGCGCCGGGAAGCGGCGCGTTGGCAGTCGGCACGGACGCAAGTGCGCAGGGTGACCAAACGACTGCACTCGGCTCCGAGGCAGGTGGCTTAGGCTCTACGGGCACCCGCAATACCTGGACCGGTAGATCAGCGGGGCAGCAGGTCGACGGAAACAATAACACCGCAAGCGGCTTCTTCAGCGGCTTCAACGTCGAAGGCGATTCCAACGCGGCCTTTGGCGAGGTCGCCGGACAGAACGTGTTCGGCAGCCGCAATACGGCCAACGGTGCGAGCAGTGGCACGACGGTCTTCGGCGACAGCAACACGGCAAGCGGCTATCTGAGCGGCCGCAGCGTGACCGGGAGTTCCAACGCCGGCTTTGGTCATAGTGCCGGAGAGCTCGTGACGGGAGACCGCAACACGGCAAGCGGCTACCTCAGCGGCGGGGTCGTCATGGGTAACTCGAATGCAGCCTTCGGCGACAGCGCCGGACAGTTCGTGACCGGCAGCAACAACGTGGCCATGGGCCTTGCCGCCGGCAGCAACATCACCGCATCCAATACGGTTTCCATCGGCACTGGCGCCCTCGCTAGCGCTGATGGTGCCACCGCCATTGGCCTGAACAGCCAGGCCACGGGCACGAACGCCATCGCCATCGGCTCGGGCGCGGTCGCCACCGGCAGTCGCGGTCGGCAATGTGGCGGCCGCTTCCAACGGCGGCGCTGCCTTCGGCGATTTCACCACCGCAACGGGCACGAACAGCACCGCCATCGGCCCGAACGCGACGGCGACGCATGCCAACGCCGCCGCCTTCGGTAACGGCGCCACCACCACGCGCGCCAATCAGCAAGTCTTCGGCACGGCCTCGAACAGCTACACCATGCCGGGCCTGACCTCGAGCCACAGTAAATCGGTGCAAGGATCGCCAACGCATATCGTCACCTCGAATGCGAGCGGTGACCTCGCCGCCTATACGCCGTCCCAACTTGGCCTGGCGACGCAGTCTCAGATCGACGCGTTGGGGCGCCGCGATCAGGCGCTGACCGAGGGCCTCGCCGCGGTGGCCTCGATGGCCCAGCCCATCCTGCTGCCGGGTCAACATTTTGCCGTGCGCGCGGGCTGGGGCGGATTTGACGATGCGAACGCGGTCAGCTTCACCGCGGCGGGCGTGCTCGCCACCAACCTTTTGAGTTCCGGGTTCGGCTCCTTGGTGGCGGACGCCGGTTTGGGTGTCGGCACGAATGAAGGAGAGGTTGCCGGCCGCGCCGGACTGACCTTCGGTTGGTAGGGGTCGTTTGCGCTACCGCGTTTCGCGCGGCTTGAGCGCAGACTTATCCCCGTCCTCTTTGTCGTGCGCGACCGGCCTCTGGCCGAGTTGAGCACGCTTATCCCCGCCCTCCGAAGCTGCGGTAAAATCACCCCATCCCTCGTCCATGAGGACGCGAGCTGCAGACCGTCTGTCGTTCGGGGTGAGGGACACGGCGCCCGGGGTGGCGCGGTAAAGATGGGCTGATCTCGGATGCGACATTCCCGATAGGCCCGGACCACCGCGCCACGGTTAACGGACCAGCCTCGGGGGTCCCCGCTCCGCCCACCTGCGCTGTAACGCGTGGGTCGTCGGGTG
>NZ_LPWF01000029.1 GCF_001723305.1 Methyloceanibacter superfactus | reverse complement strand
TAAAACAATCGCCGGATGCGGGGCGCCGAGAGGCTGCCCTATCACTGCAGTAGGATCGCAGGCTCTCCGGCGCCCCGCAGTCCTCCTCTCTTCGGCGTGCTCGCGCGAACTGTCGCGGCGAGACGGCGAAGCATGCCTAGCCGGAAAGGCGGGCATCCCCTAAAACGCAAGCCAGCAAGCCCCTCCAAAAGAAGCCACCGAAACCCATGGCCCCGCCACCGCTTCTCCTTCTCAAGGACATCACGCTCCGCTTCGGCAGCACGCCGCTGCTGGAGGGTGCGACCCTGTCGATCGGGGCGGGTGAGCGGCTGTGCCTGGTCGGCCGCAATGGCTCGGGTAAGTCGACCCTGCTCAAGATCGCCGCCGGGCTCATCGAGCCGGACGGTGGCAGCCGCTTCCTCCAGCCGGGCGCACCGGTGCGCTATCTGGCGCAGGACCCGGACCTGACCGGCTTTGCCAGCACGGGCGCCTTCGTGGAGGCAGGGCTCGGGCCGGGCGACGATCCGCACCGGGCGCGCTATCTCCTGGAGAGCCTGGGGCTCACCGGCCAGGAGGATCCCAAGCGCCTTTCGGGCGGCGAGGCACGCCGGGCGGCGCTCGCTCAGGTGCTGGCGCCAGACCCCGACATTCTGCTGCTGGACGAGCCGACCAACCATCTCGACGTGGTGGCCATCGAGCAATTGGAGGCGGTGCTGAAGGACTCGCGCGCGGCGCTGGTGCTGATCAGCCATGACCGGCGGTTCCTGGAGAATCTCTCGCAAGCCACCGTGTGGCTCGACCGGGGCATCACGCGGCGGCTGGAACAAGGCTTCGCCGCCTTTGAGGCTTGGCGCGACGGCATTCTCGAGGAGGAGGAGCTTGGCCGACACAAGCTGGACCGCCAGATCGTGCGCGAGGAGCATTGGCTGCGCTACGGCGTCAGCGCCCGGCGCAAGCGCAACCAGCGGCGGCTCGAAGGGCTGCTGTCGCTGCGCGGCGAGCGCACGCAAGCCAAGCGTAACCGCGTGCAGGCCGATGTGAGGCTCGAAGTGCAGGAGGCGGGCGAGACCGGCCGCAAGGTCATCGAGGCGCGGGGCATCTCCAAGAGCTATGGCGATCTGCATCTCGTGCGCGACTTCGACATCAAGATCGCGCGCGGTGACCGGATCGGCTTCGTCGGGCCTAACGGTGCCGGCAAGACGACGCTCATCAACATGCTGACGGGGGCGCTTAGCCCCGACACGGGACAGGTGAAGCTCGGCACCAATTTGGAAGTGGCGACGCTGGATCAGCGCCGCGAACGGCTCGACCCCGAACGCAGCGTCTCGGCCACCTTGACCGACGGCAGCGGCGACACGGTGATCATCAACGGCGAGGCCCGCCACGTCATCAGCTACATGAAGGATTTTCTGTTCAGCGCGGAGCAGGCGCGCACGCCGGTGAAGGCGTTGTCGGGCGGCGAGCGCGGGAGGCTGATGCTGGCGGTGGCGCTGGCCCATCCGTCCAATGTGCTGGTGCTGGACGAGCCCACCAACGATCTCGACCTGGAGACGCTCGACGTGCTCCAGGAGATGCTGGCGAGCTATCCCGGAACGGTGCTGCTCGTCAGCCATGACCGCGACTTTCTCGACCGCACCGTGACCTCGGTGGTGGCCTTCGAGGGCGACGGGCAATTGGTCGAGTATGCGGGCGGCTATTCCGACATGGTGGCGCAACGGGGCCACGGCGTCGTCGCGTCAGATGCGGAGGAGCCCGTCGCCAAGCGGGCGTCTCGCGAGACCGCGGCAAAGGCCGCGCCGGCGCAACGCAAGCGTCTCAGCCCGACCGACCAGCATGTGTTGAAGACGGCGCCCAAGCGCATCGCCGCGCTCGGCGACGAGATCGGGCGGCTGGAGCGCGTGCTGGCCGATCCGGATCTTTACGTGCGTGACCGCGAGGCGTTCACCGCGGCGAGCGATGCCTTGGCGAAGGCTCAGACCGATCTCGCGGCGGCGGAGGAAGAATGGCTGCGGGTGGAGCTGTTGCGCGAGGCGATCGAGGAGGAGAGGGTGGCGGCACCCGCGCGGTGAGTCAGCGCTCGTCGATGAGAAAATTGTCGGCGGACTCCGGACCGGCCTTGGGCAGCGCGGCGGCCTCGTCCTTCAGCTTGACGCCCGACAGGCCTCTACGGCGCGCCTCGGTCATCAAATAGAGCAGCCGGTGGGCGGCGTGGTCCGTAGCCGAGGCGCCCGGGCGGATATTGGAGATGCAGTTGCGCGATTCATCGGTCACGGCGACGCGCGGGTTGAGCGTCATGTAGATGCCCATGCTGTCCGGCGAACTCAGGCCCGGCCGTTCGCCGATGAGGATGACGACCATCTTGGCGCCCAGCGCTGCGCCGACCTCGTCGCCGACCGCCACGCGCGCCTCCTTGACGATGCTGAGCGGCGCCATCCGCCAGCCGTCCTTGACCAGGGACGGCATGATGGCATCGAGGAACTTGGCGGCGTTCTCCTCGATGGCAAGAGCCGAGAGGCCGTCGCCGATAACGAAGACCACGTCATAAGGCTCCGCCGGGCGGGGGCTCGCCTCGAGCGTTGCGTGGGAGTCTGCATCGAGGCGGCGGCCCTTGTCGGGGCGCTGCAAATAATGCGGGCGGCTCTCGGCGCTCGAGTGAAGCAGGATCGTCTCGTATCCGCGGGATTGAAGCGCGCCTTGCAAAGCTGGAATGTCGAGCTCGTGATGCACCGCGTCGCGCGCCCGCGCATGGGCAAGCTGGAATTCCAAATGCGGCTTGGTCGGCATGCTGGTGCCCGCATGACCCAGCGCGATGCGCGCTGGCGTGTATCGGCGCAGCTTGTTCCAGGGATCGGCGCCGACGATGACGTGCTTATCGTTGGTCACGGACGGTCCTCAATGAAGATGCGCCAGCGCGCGTTGGAACGGCTTGGGCAGGCTGTCGGCAAGGCGGACGCTCTCGTCCTGCTCGAAGATGCCCATGGTCTTGAGCCAATCCTCGAACTCGGGTGCGGGCCGCAGACCCAACACCTTGCGGGCGTAGAGTGCGTCGTGGAACGAGGTGGTCTGGTAGTTGAGCATGATGTCGTCGGAGCCGGGGATGCCCATGATGAAGCTGACGCCGGCGGCCGCCAGCAGCGTCAGCAGCACGTCCATGTCGTTCTGATCGGCTTCGGCGTGGTTGGTATAGCAAATGTCGCAGCCCATCGGCACGCCGAGCAGCTTGCCGCAGAAATGGTCCTCCAGACCGGCGCGCACGATCTGGCGGCCGTCATAGAGATATTCGGGCCCGATGAAGCCGACGACGGTGTTGACCAAGAGCGGCTTGAACTTGCGGGCGACGGCGTAGGCGCGCGCTTCGAGGGTTTGTTGATCGACGCCATGGTGGGCGTTGGCCGACAGCGCGCTGCCTTGGCCGGTCTCGAAATACATCACGTCGTCGCCGACGGTGCCGCGCTGGAGACCGAGGGCGGCCTCGCGGCCTTCCTGGAGGATGGCGAGGTTGACGCCGAAGCTGGAATTCGCCGCTTCGGTTCCGGCGATCGACTGGAAGACCAAATCGATCGGCGCACCGCGGTTGATCGCCTCGATGCTGGTCGTCACATGAGTGAGAATGCAGGACTGGGTCGGGATGGCGTAGCGCCGGATGATCTCGTCCAGCATCTCGATCAGCGTGGTGACCGCGGCGATGCTGTCGGTCGCCGGGTTGATGCCGATGACGGCGTCGCCGCTGCCATACATCAGGCCATCGACGATGCTGGCGGCGATGCCTGTGGGATCGTCCGTGGGATGGTTGGGCTGGAGGCGAGTGGACAGGCGCTTTTCCAAACCGATCGTGTTGCGGAACTTCGTCACCACGCGGCATTTCTGGGCGACGAGGATCAAGTCCTGCACGCGGCAGATCTTGGAGACGGCGGCGACGATCTCGGGCGTGAGCCCGGGCGCGAGCGCGCGCAGCGACGGCTCGCTGGCCGCGTCCGACAAGAGCCAGTCACGAAAGGCGCCAACGGTGAGATGGGCAATCGGCGGGAAGGCCTTGGCGTCTGATCGTCGACGATGAGCGTGTCACCTCGTCGTCTTCGTAAGGCACCACACATCGCTCAAGAAAGTGGTGAGCGGCGTGTCGGCAAGAGCCATCTGCGCCGCCACGCGCTCCTCGTCGTCGCCCGCCGCGCGCCCGCGAGATAGCGCCGGAGCGCGCCGGGCTGGCCTTGGCGAGCAAGTCCTTGAGCGAGTCGAAATTGTATATGTGCCCGCCGACGGCGTGGGAATACCGCATTGCGCGACGTCACCTGTTGGACCGCTTCCGCAGCGGCGTGGCTTCGCCTGGAGGCGGCCGCCGCTACCGGCGGCCGCCCAGGCCCATCTTATCCCTTCTTCTGGTGCTCCATGGCGAATTCCTCTTCCGGAGACAGAATCATCCGGTGCCGCGCGAACAGCGCGAAGTAGAGGATGCCAAGTACGAACCAGCAGGCGACGGCGATGACGCCGACCCGGTAGGTGGGGTCGGAAAGTTGGAAGAACACCGTCACGAGGCCGATGACGATCGTCAGGACGGCGCCCGGGATGCCGAGCGGGCTTCTAAAGGGCCGCTCGATATTCGGCAGGTTGCGCCGCAGCATGATGAACGATATCGCCTGGAGGATGTAGGAGAACATGGCGCCGAACACGGCCATGTTCAGCAGCGTTCCACCGATGATGGCGGAGCCTTGTTCGGATCCCAAGCTGAACCACACGATCAGCATAACCGCGAGGGCGAGAAGGGCGCCACTGATCATGGCCACGTGCGGCGTCTTATAGCCACCATGGGTGACCGACAGGACGGTCGGAAAATAGCCGGCCCGTGACAGTGAGTAGATCTGCCGTCCCTTCGCATAGATGATCGTGTGGAAGCTCGCGATCAGCCCGATCACCGCGACGAAGGCGAGAACCTTCGCGGCGCTGTCGCCATAGATGGCGCGGAAGCCGTCGAGCAGTGGCTCGCCGGACTGGCCGAGAGCGAATGAGCCGACCCCGATCACCGATGGGTTGAGAAAGACGATCATGGTCGCCGAGATGATCAGCGTGACGATGCCGAGAATAATGCCCCTGGGCATATCGCGCTTCGGATCGATCGATTCCTCGGCTGCGAGCGGCAACTGCTCGATGGCGAGGAACAGCCACACGGCAAAGGGCAGCGTCGCGAACACGCCGTAGATCCCGAACGGGAAGTACGGACCGTTGCCCTCGGGCAGTTCGCTTCCGTCCGGCGCGATGTTCAACGCCCAGCGGCTGAAGTCGATATGCGGAATGGCGCTGACCCAGAAGATAATGAGGATGGCCAGCGCGGCCAGCGTCACCACGAGCGTGACGCGGAACGACAACTCCACGCCCACGATGTTAAGGGCGAGGAATATCGCATACATGAGAGCCCACCATACGGGCTGGAAGGACGCTGGCGTGTCGAAGATCGCCCCGAGATAGGAGCCGATGAAGAACACGATGACCGCCGGGGTCAGTACATATTCGACATTCTCGCAGAGCCCGGTGATGAACCCGCCCCACGGTCCCATGGCCGAGCGGGCGAAGGAGTAAGCGGCGCCTGTATGGGGCAGCGCCGGCGCCATCTCGGCGATGGAAAAGACGAGGCCGAGATACATGACCATGATGATGCCGGCGGCGGCGAGCATGCCGCCCCAGCCGCCGGTCGAAAGTCCTAGGTTCCAACCTGAATAGTGCCCTGAGATGACCGCGCCGACGCCAAGTGCCCAGAGCGACCAAACGCCCGCGTAGCGTCGAAACCCTCGCTTCTCGAAATAACCCGCTTCTACCTTCCTGTAAGCAACTCCACCAGCCCCCCGAAGCTCAGCCATTGCCGTCTCCTTGTGCAAGACAATGCCTCGCCAACATTTGAGGCATGAGACGAGCGTAATCCTGCCCGGGGCTCCGAGAAAGCGGTATTGATGAGCCGCCATCACAATTATTACTGGTGGGGAAGGGGTGTGGTGCCGGCCCCTCCGAGAAATAATATGTTACAATATGCCCCCTGTAAGTGACGGGCTGCTCTTGCTAATCTCCCGTCAGCCGCCGAGGCGTTGGCGCATGGGGAAACGCTGTCGCCTGCGCCATCAAGCAAGGAACTTTGGAGAGTGCCTAAGATGCCAACGAAAATTCTATCAGCGCTTGTTGTCGCTTCCGCGCTCACCGCGCTGTCCTTCCCCGCCGCAGCGGAGATCACGGCTGCGGTGAAGGGCGCCTGCAAGACCGACTACAAGAGATATTGCGGTGCCTACGCGATAAATGATCCCGGCTTGCGCAAGTGCATGGACCAGGTTGGCAAGAACCTCTCGCAACGGTGCGTGAAGACCCTGGTCGATTCGGGTGAGGTCACCAAGGCACGCGCGACACAGCGCTGGAAGCACACACTGGACTAGCCTCCATGCGCCGCGGGCGCTGATCGCGATTTGCGTCTTACGGCCGGGTTACGCCCGGCCGTTTACGTTTGAGAGCCCGCAAGATGCGTAGAATTTTAGCAGGTCCAACAATATTCACCAGTTAGACCAAGCTTCCCTTCGTCTCTTCTTCGCTCTGTCCCTTCGTGGCACTTCACAGCCAGTCCCGACATTTATTACCAATCTTCCTACGGAGATTGCCATATGGAACCTTCAGCTTTGCCGTAGGTTCTCCGGACACTGTCGAATCCCCCGAGGAGACTAGGAGAAAGAATATGGCGAAGGTTGTTCAAGCTCTTTCGATTGCGGCGACGGCACTGTTCTTGACGGGCGGCATTGCGCTCGCTGACAGTTCTGCGGCGATGAAGGCTCTCGATCCGGACGACGACGGCACGATCGACCTTCCTGAAGCCGAAGCCGGCGCCAAGAAGGTGTGGCAGGCCATCAACACCGATGGCGACAACACGCTCGAAGCGGACGAACTCCAGGGCATGCTCGATGCCGACGGTCTCGACAAGGCCGATCCGGACGACGACTCGCTCGACGAGGCCGAGTACATGGCGCTGGTGAAGGAGAAGTTCGAAGCCGCCAATCCGGACGACGACGGCACGATCGATCAAAAGGAGCTCGATTCGCCTGCCGGTCAGGAGCTGCTCAAGCTGATCTACAAATAGTCTTTCGGACTGAGATTTACGGAGTCCGGGGCGCGGGCATTGGCTCGCAGCCCCGGGCGGCCGTCTGGGCCACGGTTCCCGGACTGCTGCCATTAGCAGGACACAAACCCCCGCCATGAGAGATTAACGGTTTTTAAGACTGATGCGTGGCTTCCTATGGGCTAGCCGCGATTTGTGCCGGCGGGGGAGCCGTTGACCGACCTCTATGAGATTCTGGGCCTGAAGCGGACGGCAGGCCGGAAAGACATCCACAAACCTACCGGCGCAAGGCCAAGACCGCGCATCCGGACAGCGGCGGGACGGTCAAGGCCTTCAACGAGCTGGTCACGGCCTATGCCGTGCTGTCGGACGCGGAGAGCCGGGTCAAATATGACGAGACCGGCGAGATCGATCCGCCGCGGCCCGACAATTTCGACGGCGGCGCCATCGAGATCATCGCCGAGAAGCTCGGCCTCGTGATCCATGCAGAGCACGACTTGGCGGCGATGGACGTCGGCGCGCTGATCGAGCAGGCGATCCGCCAGGACATCGCCGACCGAAAGGGAAGCATCACCCATCAGAAGCGCGCCGCCGAGCGGCTGGCGGCTCTGCGTGCCCGGACCAAGAGGAAGGGGCGAGGGGAAGGCAACCTGGTGGCCGGGGTGTTGGACTGGCACGAGCTTGCCATCAAGAACCACATCAAGAAGCACGAGGACGCGGTCCGCTTCCTGGAGCGCGCGCTGGAGTTGCTGGAGGACTATTCCTTCGGCGACGATCTGGTCGCCGCGCAGGCCGAGGAAGTGTCCGGGGCGCTGAACGACATCCTGGTGGCGCTCGATGAACTCGCCGCCATCCTCAACACGAGCCCAGCCCGGGCCGACGCCATGCCGCAAGGGGCGGGCCCGACTGCGTTCGGCTAGGCGCCGTCGCCCATCAGGGGTGGCCGAATGGACCGCTATCGCGGTAAATTCCCGGCAGTCTCTAAGGGGTAGGGGATGCGCCGGGGCTTTCTCATCGCCGGTCTATGCTGTCTGGTCCAAGCGTTGAGCTTGGCGGCCATGGGTCCGGTACGTGCCGAGGCGGAGGCCACGCCCAACGTCGCGCCAAGTGCCGAGGCGGCTTCGCCTCCCGGCCAAGCGGGCACGCAATCCGAAACCATGGCCGGGCCAGATGCTGCGGCAACACCTGAATCCCCAGCCACAACGGAGACACCGGCCACCGAGCCACCGCCCGTGGCGGTCGCGGACGCGCCGCCGCCGCATCCGATCGTGGCGATCATCCGTGAGAAGCTCGCCAGCCCGGACATCGGCAAAGGCGCCGAAGCGGACGACGTGGCGGCGCTGCGGGATTTCTATGAAGCTTGGAACGATGCGCCCTTGTGGATCACCGAGATGGGCTTTACGGCCCGCGCGCAAGCGGCCCTGTTCGAGATCGAGAAGGCGGACGATTGGGGCCTCGAGGCGAAAGCCTTCGCCCTGCCGTCCGCCGGCGCGCTCCCTGCGAACGACGAGGCTCAAGCACAAGCCGAGATCGCGCTCGACCTCGCCATCTTGAAATATGCGCGGTTTGCGCGGGGCGGACGGTACGACCCGGCGGCCATCAGCGATCTGCTCGACCAGACCCCGCCCTTGCGGGATCCGAAGACGGTCATCGCCGAGATCGGCATGACGAGCGCGCCGGATGCCTATCTCCGCTCTCTGCATCCAAGCCACGAGCAGTTCGTGCGGTTGCGGCAGGCACTTCTCAAGGCGCGCGATGCGGAGAAAGAAGGCGCCAAGGCGAGCGCCACCGGCATCAAGCGCATCGTCATGAATATGGAGCGCTGGCGGTACATGCCCGAGTCGTTGAGCCCGATCTATGTGTGGCTCAACACGCCGGAGTTCATGCTTTACGTGGTCAAGGACGGGGAGACGATCTTCCGGGACAAGACGCTGGTCGGCACGATCGGCTATCCGACGCCGATCTTCTCAGCCGACATGAAGACAGTGGTGTTCAATCCGGATTGGGTCGCGCCGCCGTCTGTGCTGCAGGACAAGCTGCTGCCGGCGTTGCGACGAAAATACTTCAACATCCTCAAAGCCAATAAGCTGCGGGTTAGCTATCAGGGCAAGCCGGTGGATCCGACCAAGGTCGATTGGAACCGGGTCAACATTCACAGCTACACGTTCTCGCAGAAATCGGGGCCGAAGAACGTGCTCGGCAAGGCCAAGTTCCTCTATCCCAACAAGCACATCGTCTACATGCACGACACGCTGTCCTACCGGCAGAAGGTGTTCAAGGAGGAGCGTCGCGATATCGGCTATGGCTGCGTGCGCATGCAGAAGCCGCGGCAGTTCGCCGAGGTGCTGCTGGCCGAGGACCAGAAGCTGGAAGCGAGCAAGGTCAAGGAGCTGTGGGACAAGGGCGTCAATAGGGCGGTGAGCGTCGAGCAGAAGCTGCCGGTCCACACGACCTATTTCACCGCGGTGGTGGACGACGAAGGGAAGATCTCCACGTTCGGCGACCTGTACGGCATCGACCGCAAGATGGCGGTGGTGATGTTCGGCACCGCCGACGGTTTCCCGGTGCCGCCGCCGGAGCCGAAGCGGTCGTCGTCCGGGGCGGTCGCGTCCTCGGCGCCGGCCCGGAACACGGGCGGCGGCACGGGTATTTCCAGTTCGCTCGGCTTCCTCGGCGATTAGGCTCGCCGCGAGCCATTTTTCTATATTGCGCTTTTGTGAGGACGCTCACAGACTCCCGTTCCAGTCGCGGCGCCACGGCGGTATCGTCGGGCTCTGTTCTTCTCCCAGGAGGTGTCGATGCGCTCGCGTAATGTCTTGATGTTGATGGGTTTTCTCGGTGCGGCAGGGGCGAGCTTGGCGATGTCTGCGCCGGCCTATGCTGGCGTGTGCTCCGACCTGTGGGTCCAGCGCAACGCCATCTACAAGGCCAACGGCTACTGCTTCAAGACGAGCAAGGCGATCAACTATTTCGGCAATGCCGGCTGTCTCTACGACAATGCCGCCACCATGCCGATGTCCGGCGCTGACAAGAGCCGCGTGCTCGCGATCAAGAAGCGCGAGAGGCAGCTCGGCTGTCTGTGAGCGAGGCGAGCTAGCGTTCGCCGGTCTTTGTCGAGCTGGTTTCCAAACGCCGAAGAGGCTGCTATCCCGGTGTCTCTGGCGCTCCTCGAGGGCGCAGTTTTGCCCCAAGGCTAGGCCGATACTGCAATCGTCCTGTCATGGAGCCCGGGCAACACCCTACGGCCATGCTTAAGCGCCTTCTCATCGCCGGTGTGATCATCGCCCTGTTTCTCGGGGCGGTGGCCTATTTCAACCTCGTCTTCAAGCCGGCGATGATCGCCGACTTCGTGTCCAAGATGGCACCGCCGGCGGCGACCGTGACGGCCGAGCCGGCCAAGCTCGAGAGCTGGACCGACCGCGTGCATTCGATCGGCACGCTGATCGCCATCGAAGGCGTCGAGGTGGCGCCGGAAGTCGGCGGCATCGTCAGCGCCTATTATTTCGACAGCGGCGACGACGTGAAGAAGGGCCAGAAGCTGGTCCAGCTCGATATCTCGGTCGAACAGGCCGACCTCAAGAACCACAAAGCGTTGCTGCAAGAGGCTGAACTCAATCTCGAGCGGCAGGACAGTCTGGTGAAGCGGGAGGTCAGCTCCCAGGCGACGCTCGAATCCGCGACAGCCAAGCGTGACTCGGCGGTGGCGGCGGTCGAGCGGACCGAGGCGCTGATCGCGCAGAAGACCATCACCGCGCCGTTCTCCGGGCAACTTGGTCTGCGCCAAGTGGACAAGGGTCAATATGTGTCGCCGGGAACCTCGCTGGTCTGGCTCCAGGCGCTCGATCCGATCTGGATCGACTTTCCCGTGCCCGAGAGCGAGGTCGACAAGTTCAAGGTCGGCGCCAAGATCGAGCTGACCGTGGATACCTATGCAGGCCGCGTGTTCGCCGGCGAGGTCGAGGCGTTCGACGCCCGTCTCAGCAAGGAAAGCCGCACGCTCCTGGTGCGCGGGAGGCTCGCCAATCCCGATCGCAAGCTGCTGCCGGGGATGTTCGCGGAAGTCGACGTGCTCGCGCGACCCAAAGGAGCTGGTGACGGTACCGCGTACGGCGCTGACCTACAGCCTCTATGGCGACAGCGTCTGGGTGGTGAAAGAGGGAGCGCCCGAGCCTGCGCCCACCGCGGCGGCGGAAGCGGGGGCTGCCGTGGCCGCCGATGCGCCGACCGAGAGGCCAAACTCACGGTCGAGCGCCGTTTCGTGCGCGTCGGGCCGACGCAAGAAGGGCAGGTCGCTATCCTGGAAGGGGTCAAGGCCGGGGAGGTTGTGGTCACCAGCGGCCAGCTGAAATTGCAGCCCGGCGCCGCGGTCAAGATCGATAACGCCGATGCGTTGAAGCCGCCGGCGGAGCTGCCGAGGCAGTAGGCCCCATGAGCTTCACCGATCTCTTCATCAAAAGGCCGGTGCTCGCCACCGTGGTGAGCCTGCTCATCCTGCTGGTCGGCGCGCAAGCCGGCTTCAAGCTGCCCATCCGGCAATATCCCGAGCTGTCCAACACGACGATCACCGTGCTGACGACCTATCCCGGCGCCAATGCCGATCTCATTCAGGGCTTCATCACCGTGCCGATTCAGCAGGCGGTGGCCAGCACCGAAGGCATCGACACGCTGACGGCGTCCTCGACGCAGAATACGAGCACGGTCACGCTCAACCTGAAGCTCGATGCCGATCCGGACCGGGCGATGACCGACGTGTTGTCGAAGCTCGCTCAGGTGAAGAGCATTCTGCCACGCGAGGCGAACGACTCCGTCGTCACCAAGCAGACCGGCGACGGCTACGCGCTGATGTATCTTTCCTTCAACTCGGACGTGATGAACTCGTCGCAGATCAGCGACTATATCCAGCGCGTGGTGCAGCCCAGGCTGCAGACCATCAACGGCGTGGCCAACGCGCAGATGCTCGGCGGTCAGGTGTTCTCCATGCGCATCTGGCTCGACCCCGACCGCATGGCGGCGCTCGGTGTGACGCCGCTCGACGTGCGCAAGGCGCTGGCGGACAATAACTTCACGTCGGCGCCGGGACAGGTGAAGGGCGACTTCATCCAGACCAATATCGACGCCAAGACCTCGCTCAGCGATCCGGAGGCGTTCGGCCGACTCGTGGTTCTGACCCGCGGCGACTCGCTCGTCCATTTGCGGGAGATCGCCGCCATCGAGCTCGGCCCTGAGAACGCGGACTCCTCGTCGGTCTTCGACGGGCTGAAGGCCGTGTTCATCGGCGTCTACGCGACACCCACGGCGAACCCGCTCACGGTGATCACCGATGTGCGCAAAGAGTTCCCGGAGATCCAAAACGACCTGCCGCCCGGGCTCGAAGCTGCCATTGCCTACGACGCCACAAATTTCATCCGCGCGTCGTTATGGGAGGTGGTGAAGACGCTGGGCGAGGCGGCGATCATCGTCGTGGTCGTGATTTTTCTGTTCTTGGGCAATCTCCGCTCGACCATCATTCCCATCGTCACCATCCCTTTGTCGCTCGTTGGGGTGCTCGCGCTGCTGCTGGCGCTCGGCTACTCCATCAACCTGATGACGCTGCTGGCGCTTGTGCTCGCCATCGGGGTGGTCGACGACGCCATCGTCGTGGTGGAGAACATCTACCGGCATATCGAGGAGGGTAAGTCCCCATTCGATGCGGCACTGCTCGGCGCGCGCGAAATCGTCTACCCGGTCATCGCCATGACCATCACGCTGGCCGCGGTGTTCGCGCCGATCGCCTTCGTGTCGGGGCTCACGGGGGCGCTATTCCGGGAATTCGCCTTCACGCTCGCCGGTGCCGTCGTGGTGTCGGGCGTGATCGCGCTGACGCTGTCGCCGATGATGTGCTCGAAGCTGCTCAAGGCGAAACAGGCGGGCGGGCCCGGCGGACTCACGGCTTGGCTCGACCGCAGATTCGACAGTCTCAAGGGGCGCTATCAACGCCGCCTGCACGGGACGCTGAAATTCCGCCCCGTTGTCGTTCTCGTGCTGCTGGGCGTGATGGCTGCCACCGGTCTTCTCTATATGACGACCCAGCGGGAACTGGCACCGGAAGAGGATCAGGGCATCCTGTTCACCCTGGTGAAGACGCCGCAATACGCCAATCTCGATTATCTCGAGGACGCGACCCAGCAACTCTACCGCGCTTACAGCACCGTCGCGGAAAAGGAGCATGTCTTCACCATCAACGGGATGGGCGACGTGCATCAAGCTTCGCCGGCATCTTGCTCAAGCCTTGGGGCGAGCGCGACCGCAATCAGGCGCAGGTGTTGCAGGAGTTGTCGCCGCGCATCGACGCGCTGGCCACGGCGCAAGCCATCTCATTCTCGCCGCCCGCCTTGCCGGGATCGACCGGGGGGCCGCCCATTCAGTTCGTCATCACCACCACGCATGACTTCGAGCAGCTTGCCGAGGTGCTGGCGGATGTCGAAAAGTCGGCCAAGGAGAGCGGGCTTTTCATCTTCTCCGACTCCGATCTGCGGTTTCAGACGCCGCAAATCGAGTTCCATATCGACCATGATAAAGCGAACCGTCTGGGCATCAGCATGGCCGATGTAGGCAACTCGCTCGCGACCTTGCTCGGCGGCAACTACGTCAATCTGTTCGACCTCTATGGGCGCAGCTATCGCGTCATTCCGCAGGTGCCGCGCGAGTTCCGCGATACCGAGAACTGGCTGACCCGCTACCAGATCCGCACCAGCTCCGGCGATCTCGTGCAGCTATCGAATGTCGCCACGGTGACGAAGACGGTGCAGCCCAACGCGCTGACCAATTTCCAACAGCTCAACTCGGCCACGCTGACGGCGGTGCCGTTTCCGGGACGCACCGTGGGCGAGGCGATCGAGTTCCTGGAGAAGAAGGCGGCGACGAGCTTTCCGGAAGGCTTCACCTACGACTGGCAAGGCGAAAGCCGCCAGTTCGTGCAGGAGGGCAATACGCTCGTCTATACCTTCATCTTCGCGCTGGTGATCATCTATCTCGTGCTCGCGGCGCAGTATGAGAGCTTCCGCGATCCGTTCATCATCCTGATCGCGCTGCCGACGTCGATCTTCGGCGCGCTGCTGCCGATGAATCTGGGGCTCGCCAGCATCAACATCTACACGCAGATCGGTTTCGTCTGCCTGATCGGTCTGATCGCCAAGCACGGCATCCTCATGGTGGATTTCGCCAACAAGCTCCAGGAGGACGACGGCTATGCCCGGCCGACGCCATCGAGCACGCGGCCGCCATCCGCTTGCGGCCCATCCTGATGACCACGGCGGCGACGGTGGTGGCCATGGTGCGCTGCTCATCGCCAGGCGGCGCGGGCGCCGCGGCGCGGTTCAGCATCGGCGTGGTCATCGCCGCCGGCATGACCATCGGCACGCTGTTCACCCTGTTCGTGACCCCGACGATCTACACCTATCTGGCCAGAGACCACCAAAAGGCGAGGGCCAGGGGGACGGCCGCGCCCGAGCCCTCGAAAGAGGCGCTCACCGAGCTGGATGCGGCTGCCGAGGCGGGGGTTCTGTTCCCGGCCGAAGCCGAGGAAACGCAGGAGGAGACGCCTCCTGGCCCCGCGGCCGCCGAGGCCCAGTCCGGTCGAAAACCGCCAACCCCCCCTCTGCGGGCAAGAGACAGGCGCGAAAGGGCGGCGCCCGCCGGCCCCGCCGCAAGGGCCTGCCGTCGGCGGCCGAATAGGGCCGCCAAAGCGGTCTCGCTGGTTTACTCGCCCCCGGCTTGCCTCTAGAAAGCCTGAGCAAAACCGGGCCGGGGACCAATGATCAAAAAGCTTCTTATCGCCAATCGGGGGGAAATCGCCTGCCGCATTATCCGGACCGCCAAGCGGCTCGGGATCGCGACCGTTGCCGTCTATTCCGAGGCGGACCGCGACGCGCTCCACGTGGACATGGCCGACGAGGCCGTGGCCATCGGTCCGGCGGCTGCGGCGCAATCCTATCTCGTCATGGACAAGATCATCGCCGCCGCCAAGGAGACGGGCGCGGACGCCATCCATCCGGCTACGGATCCTGTCGGAGAACGCGCTTTCGCCAAGGCGCTGAAAGAGGCCGGCATCCTGTTTGTCGGGCCCAATCCCAAAGCCATCGAGGCGATGGGCGACAAGATCGAATCCAAGAAGCTCGCGGCCAAGGCCAAGGTCTCGACGGTGCCGGGCCATCTCGGCGTCATCAAGGACGCTAAGGAAGCGACGAAGATCGCCGACGAGATCGGCTATCCGGTGATGATCAAAGCCTCTGCGGGCGGCGGTGGCAAGGGCATGCGTATCGCCTATAGCCAAAAGGAGGTGGCCGAGGGCTTCACCTCGTCCCAGTCGGAAGCCAAGTCGAGCTTCGGCGACGACCGCGTGTTCATCGAGAAATATATCGAGGAGCCGCGCCACATCGAGATCCAGGTGCTTGGCGACAAGCACGGCAATGTCATCCATCTCGGCGAGCGCGAGTGCTCGATCCAGCGGCGCAATCAGAAAGTCATCGAGGAGGCGCCGAGCCCGTTCATCGACGCCAAGACGCGCGAGGCGATGGGCGCGGAAGCGGTGGCACTGGCCAAGGCGGTGCACTACGACTCCGCCGGCACGGTCGAGTTCATCGTCGACAAGGACCGCAACTTCTACTTCCTGGAGATGAATACGCGCCTCCAGGTGGAGCATCCGGTGACCGAGCTGGTGACCGGACTCGATCTCGTCGAGCAGATGCTGAAGGTCGCGTCCGGCGAGAAGCTCGCCATCAAGCAGAAGGACGTGAAGCTCACCGGCTCGGCGATCGAGTCGCGCATCTATGCCGAGGATCCGGTTCGCAACTTCATGCCGTCGACCGGACGGCTCGTGCGCTTCCGGCCGCCGGAGCTCGGCACCGTGGACGGCGTCACCACGCGGCTCGATACGGGCGTGGAGGAGGGCGGCGAGATCTCGGTCTATTACGACCCGATGATCGCCAAGCTCGTGACCCACGCGCCGAAGCGGCTCGACGCCATCAAACAAATGGGCCGCGCGCTCGACTCCTTCGCCATCGACGGTTTCCGTCACAACATCCCGTTCCTCGCCGTGATCATGCGGAACAGCCGCTGGCGAGACGGCAAGATCTCCACCAAGTTCATCGCCGAGGAGTTTCCCGACGGCTTCCATCCGCCCGTGCCGGAAGGCAAGGTGCGTGATGCCTTGGTAGCCGTCGCCGGAAGCATCGATCATCTCTCCAACAAGCGCCGCCGCCTGATCACCCAGCAGATGCACGGCGAGCCCGTGCGCTTCTGCGAGGTGCGCCTGGTCGAGCTCGGCGAGGAGCTGATCCGGGTGAGCGTCGAGGGGCGTGACTATCCCATGACCGTGACGCTGGGCGGCGAGGGGACGGGCGAGAAGGTTCGGCACATCGAGGTCAACTCGTCCTGGTGGTTCGGCGAGCCCGTTTGGGAAGGCACGATTGGTGGCGAGCAGTCGGCGGTGCAGGTGCGCCCGATCCTCAATGGGGTGATGCTCACCTCGCGAGGCGTCGAGGCGGCGGCGCGAGTCCTGACCGAGCGCGAGGGCGAGCTCATGGCCCTGATGCCGGTCAAGGAGAAGCCCGATACGTCGAAGCTTCTGCTGTGCCCGATGCCGGGTCTCGTGGTGTCGCTCGCCGTGGAGGTAGGCCAGGAGGTGGCGGCCGGCGATACGCTGTGCGTCGTCGAGGCGATGAAGATGGAGAACGTGCTCAAGGCCGAGCGCGACGGCAAGGTCTCCAAGATTCTCGCCGAGCCCGGCGACAGCCTCAATGTCGACGCGGTGATCCTCGAATTCGAGTAGCGCGCGGGCGTCATCGCGCCGGTTGGAATTCGTACTCCGTTTGGGCATGCTTGGCCGATGGCGGACACGCAGCGCACGGTGACGGTGAGGATCGAAGGTCGGGTGCAGGGCGTCTATTATCGTGCCTGGACCGAACAGACCGCCCGATCGCTGGGCCTTGACGGCTGGGTGCGCAACCGCGCGGACGGCAGCGTCGAGGCGGTGTTCTCAGGCCCCACCGATAAAGTCGACGCGATGCTCCGCGCTTGCGCCGACGGTCCGCCAGACGCCAAGGTCACGCGCGTGATGATCGCCGACGAAGGGGGCTCGGCCCCGTCCGGCTTCAAGGTGCTCGCCACGGACAACTGGTAGCCTCCTCAGAAGGTCTCCAAGAAGCTCGCGCGCAACGCTTCGTCGACGCGCGCCATGTCGGTCTCGGCGCCGAGCGCGGCAAGGCTGGTGACCGGCGTGTCCTGGAGACCGCAGGGTACGATGCCGGCGAAATGCGAAAGCTCCGGGTCGACGTTCAGGCTGACCCCATGCAGCGTCACCCAGCGGCGCACGCGCACACCGATGGACGCGATCTTCGCGCCGTCCACGAAGATGCCGACCGCGCCGGACCGCCGCTCGCCTTCGACTCCGAGCCGCGCCAGCGTGGCGATCAGCCAGGATTCGAGACCTGCGACATAGGCCCTGACGTCGCGGCCTCGGGGGGTGAGATCGACCATGACATAGGCGATACGCTGGCCGGGGCCGTGATAGGTGTAGCGCCCGCCGCGGCCGGTCTTAAACACGGGCAATCGTCCGGGCTCCAGCAGTTCGTCGTCGCTGGCGCTGGTGCCGGCGGTGTAGAGGGGCGGGTGCTCCAGCAGCCAGACGCACTCCGAGGCCGCTTCGTCGGCGATGGCGGCCGCGCGCGCATCCATGGCGGCGAGCGCCGTCTCATAGGAGACCGGCGCGGGAGCGGCGATCCATTCCAGAGGGGCAGGCCGGGTCGTCGAAGAAGCTATGGGGGCCGAAAACGTCATGGGCGATATATCCTAGAGCAAACCTTGCACCTCTGGGACAGGTTTGGTAAGGCAGCGGGCCCTAGGATTGCTTGCCTGCGGGGTGGCATATCGCCATATCCGAGGCGGAGCTTTTCCGAATTTTTTGCGGTCGTGGCGGAATTGGTAGACGCGCAGCGTTGAGGTCGCTGTGGGGTAACTCCCGTGGAAGTTCGAGTCTTCTCGACCGCACCACCTCTCTCCGGTCCCCTTCGGGGGGCCGGCGGGGATGATCCTCCCCCGATTTGGGGGACGAACTCCCTCCTTTATTTTACCGGCATAGGCATGACGCGGCTGGCCTGATATCACAGGCCGGAAGCGGGCGTGCGCGAGTCGACGAGCGCGGGTGCCGCTTGCCCAGAGTCGTGCTCTTCCAGCTCGAAGCCTACAAACCCAGCGATCGGACGGGCGATGCAGGACGCCGCAAGCGAGGTTCAACTGCGCGACGAGGACGGAGACATTCGCTCCGACTTCCTCCACGCCGTCTCGACCGCGCTCGAGGAAGGCGACGCGCCGCGGGCGCGGGCGCTCACCCTCGACCTGCACGAAGCCGATCTCGCCGATCTCATCCAGGTGCTCCGTCCCGAGGAGCGCGCGGGCCTCATCGCGACACTCGGCGAGGACTTCAAGGCGGCCGCGCTGCCCGAGCTTGACGAAGCGGTGCGCGACCAGGTCCTGGAGGACATGCCTCCGGAGCAGGTGGCCGAGGCGCTGCAACAGCTCGACTCGGACGAAGCGGTTTATCTGCTCGAGGATCTGGACAAGGAAGATCAGACCGACATTCTCGCCAAGCTGCCCTATTTCGAGCGGATCGCGCTGCAGCGGAGCCTGGAATACCCGGAAGACTCCGCCGGCCGCATCATGCAGACCGATCTCATCGCCGTGCCGCCCTTTTGGTCTGTTGGCCAGACCATCGACTATATGCGCGTGGCCCAGGATCTCCCGGACCGCTTCTATGAGATCTTCGTCGTCGATCCCGCCTATCACCTGATCGGCTCGGTGGCGCTGAACCGCCTGCTGCGGTCCCGGCGGCCGACGACGATCGAATCCATCACCCGCGAGGATATCCGCCCCATCCCCGTCGACTCCGATCAGGAGGAAGTGGCGCGCCAGTTCGAGCGCTACAATCTCACATCAGCCCCGGTGGTCGACCAGGACAAGCGCCTGGTGGGGGTCATCACCGCCGACGACGTGGTCGAGGTGGTTCAGGAGGAGGCATCGGAGGACATCCTGCGCATGGGTGGTGTCGCCGGCGAGTCCGTCAGCGACACGGTGTGGGAGACGACACGGCTCCGGTTCACCTGGCTCGCCGCCAATCTGGTGACCGCCATTTTGGCGTCCTATGTGATCAGCCTGTTCGAGGCGACCATCGAGCAGATGGTGGCACTCGCCGTGCTCATGCCGATCGTGGCCTCCATGGGCGGCAATGCCGGGACGCAGACCATGACGGTGGCAGTGCGAGCGCTGGCGACACAGGATCTCGGTCCGGTCAACGCCGTCAGGATCATCATGCGCGAATCCGCGGTCGGCCTGCTGAACGGAATCTTGTTCGCCCTTATCATGGCGGCGATTGCCTATTTCTGGTTCGGGAGCGACACGCTGGGGCTGGTGATCGGGGTCGCCATGGTGGTCAACCTGTTCGCCGCGGCGCTCGCCGGCATCCTCATTCCCCTGGGGCTCGAGGAGCTCGATCTCGATCCGGCGATTGCGTCCGGCGTGTTCGTCACCACCGTCACGGATGTCGTGGGCTTCTTCGCCTTTCTCGGACTGGCCGCATTATGGTTAGTGTAGGGGCGTAGGGGGGGCGATGTTCTTTTATCTCGCTAAGGCGGTGTGGTTCGTGCTGCAGCCGTCGACGCTGATTGCGCTGCTGATCGGCTACGGCGCTATTCTCATTTGGACCGGCTGGGCCCGTTGGGGACGCCGTTTCGTCACCATCGGCGCTATCCTGCTCCTTGTCGCCGGCCTATCGCCGCTCGGCAACGCGCTGATCGTGCCACTTGAGGACCGGTTCCCACGTGCGGATCTCGACGTGCCGCCGCCGCCCACCGGCATCATCATCCTCGGCGGCGCGGAGGACCGGCTGGTGGGTAGCGCGCGCAAGGCACCGACGCTGAACGAGGCAGGCGAGCGTCTGCTGGAGGGCGCGATCCTCGCCCACCGCTTCCCGGACGCCAAAATCGCCTTCTCCGGCGGCGATGCCGGAATCCTCTACAAGGCCGATAGCGAGGCGGAGGGCGCAGCAGCCCTTCTCACCCAGCTCGGCGTGCCCCGCGACCGGCTCATCCTCGAGTCCGATGCACGCGATACCTACGAGAACGCGGTGTTCCTCAAGAAGGAGCTGGCGGCGAAAGGGGAGCTAGACCCATCCAAGCGCTGGCTGCTGATCACCTCCGCCTATCATATGCCCCGCTCGATGGGCGCGTTCCGCGCAGCGGGCTTCACCGTCGAGCCGTGGCCGGTGGATTACCGCACCAGGGGGCCCGAGGATGCCATGCGGCCGTTCGACAAGGTCTCGGAGGGCTTGCGGCGGGTGGACGTGACGAGCCGCGAATGGGTCGGTCTCTTGGCCTATTGGATCACGGGGCGGACGGATGCGCTGTTCCCGGGGCCGGAGAAAGACTAGGCGGGCGATCCGCCTCGAGCCGGCAGCCGGCCAGCAGCCCCAAGTCGATCCACCCCCTAAGATAAGTCGCAGCGCGAAGCTCTGCCTCGTCCTCGCCGCCGAAGGTCGCCACCATCTCGCACAGCACGCCGAAGCCGACGCCCTTGGCGGCTTCGTTCCACATCATGGCCTCTTCGGCATCCAAGGGCCGGAAGCGCGCCATGAAGTCTTGCCGCCAGACCAGCAGCGCTTGCGGCTCCGGCAAGCGTGCAGGCGGCGGCGGGGCGGTCTCGGCCTTGAGCGCGGTCCATTGTTCGGTGGCGTTGGTATGAAACGTGAGGCGGATCGCCGTGGGGTGCGGCTCGAACACCAGACGCGGCCAATCCTCGCCCGGAATAGCCGCCAGGGCCTCAAGAGCAAGCGGCGCGGCATCGGGGCCGTCGAAGGCGTCGGAGAGCGCCTTTTCGAGGGCGGCGATCTCGGCCACTTCAGGATGATCGGCGAACGGCGCGGTCTTCCGGGCAAAGGCCGGAAGGTGACGCCCGAACCATCGCGCATTGCGCTGATCGGACGGGTTGGCGGCAATGTAGTCCTTCGCCAGCTTGGAGAACCCAGCGTCCCCCAGATAAGCGTGAACCTGTTCGTAGTCGGTGCTGAGAATCTCGGCGAGGCGCAGCACATAGGCGTTGCGGTAGACGCCGAACAAAATTGTGCGCTCTTCGCGGGCGCTGTCGTTGACCTCGCCCAGAATGGCGTCGTCCCCGGCGAGGATGCCGGCCTGGAAGCTCTCCTGAAGTTCCTTGAGGCTGGTCATTCGGCTGCTGTGAGTTGCGCGCCGTCCCGCACCTCACGGGCAATCTGACGTGCGATGTCGAGCTCGGCGACCACCTCGGCGAGCGGCGGAATGTTGTCGTCGCGCTCGATCATGGTCGAGATCGGCCCGAAATGGGCGACCGCCTCACGATAGAAATCCCACACCTCGGGGCACACCGGATGATCGTGGGTATCGATGATGTGACTTTCCTCGTGGCTATGACCGGCGACATGGAACTGGACGATACGGTCACGAGGCACGCCATGGAGGAAATCATCCGTGGAGAAGCCGTGGTTGAAGGAGCTCACATAGACATTGTTGACGTCGAACAGGAGCCAGCAATCGGCGCGCTTGGCGACCTCGCTGACGAACTCCCACTCGCTCATCTCCGATTGGCCGAAGGTGACGTAGCTCGACACGTTCTCCAGTGTGAGGCGACGGCCGAGAACGTCCTGCACCTGCTTCACGCGATCGACCACGTGGCCGAGAGCCTCCTCGGTGTAGGGAATCGGCAGGAGATCGTGCAGATTCACGCCGTGCACGCCGGTCCAGCAGAGATGATCGGAAATCCATTTCGGCTCGACGCGGTCGGCGAGGGTCTTCAGTGCCACGAGATATTCCGTGTCGAGGGGGGCGGTGGAGGCAATCGACATGGATACGCCATGCATCACGACCGGATAGCGCTCGCGGATCTGGTCCAGGATGCGCAGCGGCTGGCCGCCGGGAATCATGTAATTTTCCGAGATCACCTCGAACCAGTCGATGGCGGGATTGCCGCCAAGGATCTCTTCGTAATGCTGGGGCCGAAGTCCCAAGCCGAAGCCGAGATAAGGGGGCTTATGATCGGTCATGGCGCGCTCCTTCTCGCATGGGATCTTAGCTTGAGAACGGCGTTTTTGCATCGAGGCCGGCCGCCTAAAAGCGCCCGGCCCCGATGCATCGTGAGCCTTAGCTCTTGTAGGTGCCGCCCTGATTGGTGCAGTCTTCTTCGGTCATCGACAGCCAGCCCTTGCCCTTGCATGCATTGTGGCCCTTGCAGTCGTTGCTGGCACCCTTGCACGCGCCTTGGCCCTTGCAGCCGTTGACGCCGAAGCACTGACCCTTGACCGTCTCGGCCATGGCGGTACTGGCCAACGTGCCAGTAATGAGCATGGCGGCTGCCGTCATGGCGATCGTCGCGCCGGATTTGCGATTGAGCTTCATGGTCCTCTCCTTGAGATTAGTTCGGGTTCGCGTGGCGCAGGGCCACGCAGAATCTATAGCCCCCATCCCATGAGCCCTTGCGTCACGCCTGTTCAAAGCTCTGTGACAGTTCGTGCGGGCCCGTGACCGCGCGCAGGAAGTAGCAATTCGGCCCTGCATAACGCGCCATCGCCCATACCGGTGCGGAAGACGGCGGGCTATGATCGCGCCGGGAGACCGACATGAGCTACAACGACATCATTGTTTATGTGGACGGCACGGAGGCGGCCAAGGCGCGCGTCGCGTTCGCCGTGGCGCTGGCCAAGGAGCAGGATGCCCATCTCATTGGGCTCGCCTTTGCCCCGAGGGCGCTGCTGCCGCTTTACGGCGCCGATGTCGGTTTCGCCGACATGAGCGGCGTGTTGCAGGACGTGAAGGCGCAAGGTGAGGCGGCTCTGGAACGGTTCAGGCGTGCGCCGCCGCCGCGGGCGTCAGCGCCGAGGGACGGCTCATGCAAGGCATGAGCGAGGAGTTCCCGCACGACTTCGCCTATTTCGCGCGCCAGGTGGACGTGACGATTCTTGGACAGCCGCGCGACGGCGATCCTCTCGTCGGCCAATATGCGCTTGTGGAGCGATGCCTGTTCGCCTCGGGGCGCCCCGTCATCATCGTGCCGGCAGGACTGAGCGAGGTGGCGCTCGATGGCACCATCGTGGCCGCCTGGGACGCAGCGCCGAGGCCGCGCGCGCTCAATGACGCGCTCACCTTCCTCAAGCCGGCCAAGCGCGTGGTGGTGCTGGTCGGGGTTGCCGATGGCGCCGCCGAGAAGGACGCACCGCCGGTCGACTACATGATGTCTCATTTGGAGCGCCACGGCGTGTCGGTAGACGTGGTGCGGGTGCCGACGGGCGAGGGCGATGTCGGGCGCTTGCTGTTATCGCAGGCGAAATCGCTCGAGGCGGACATGATCGTCATGGGCGCGTTTCACCATTCCCGCTGGCGCGAGTTCATCCTGGGCGGAGTGACGCTCACCATGCTCGAGGAAGCAAACATCCCGCTCTTCATGGCGCACTGACATGACCGTGCATCTCGTCAAGCTCTGTGTCGGGGTCGAGACGGTCCAGGATTTGCGCGACTGGCAGGCTGAGCGGTTGCGGCGGCTGTCGCGCGAAGGCAAGACGCCGGAACTCTGCCACCGCACCTTGCAAGCACCCCGGCGGCGCGAGGACGTCCTCGACGGCGGCTCGCTCTATTGGGTCGTGAAGGGCTTCGTGATCGTGCGTCAGCGTATTGTCGCGCTCCGGGCCGACACCAAGGACGACGGCCGGGCGTGTTGCGGCATCGTGCTCGATCCCAAGCTTGTCGGGACGCGGCCGCATCCGCGCCGTGCCTTTCAGGGCTGGCGCTATTTGGAGGCGGCCGACGCGCCGCCCGACATGCGCACGCTCGAGCAGGCCGATCGCGACATGCCGCCCGGCATGCGTGAAGCGTTGCGCGAGCTTCGGCTGATCGATGGGTGAGGGTTAGCGCGCCGGAACGGGCACGTTGTCGATGAGACGGGTCTTGCCGAGATGGACAGCGGCCAGCACCCGCGCCGCCGTCACCGGGCCGTGCAGCGGCTTCAGCGTCTCGGGGTCGCGGACCGCCACGTAGTCCACACGGAAGCCTTCCGACTCGAGCTTGAAGCGGGCTGCCTCGGACGCATCGTCGGCGCCGCGCCCTTTGGCAAGATCGTCGGCGACTTGGCAAATGGTCTGATGCAGCACGGGCGCTATCGTGCGCTCCGCCGGCGAGAGATAGGCGTTGCGCGAGGAGAGCGCGAGCCCGTCCGCCTCGCGGACGATGGCGCCGCCGACGATCTCCACCGGAATATTCAGGTCGCGGACGAAGCGCTTGATAACCAGAAGCTGCTGATAGTCCTTCTCACCGAAAATGGCTTTATCCGGGGCGCATTGCAGGAGCAGCTTGGTCACCACGGTGGCGACGCCATCGAAATGGTTGGGCCGGGACGCGCCGCACAAATCCTCCGTGAGATCGCTGACGCTCACCTTGGTGGAGAAGCCCGGCGGATACATCTCGCCGGCATCCGGCGCGTAGAGGAGATCGCTGCCCGCGTCAGACAGTGCCGCCGCATCGCGAGCCTCGTCGCGCGGATAGGCGTGGAAATCCTCGCGCGGGCCGAATTGCAGCGGATTGACGAACAGCGAGGTTACAACCCGGTCGGCGAGGCTGTTGGCGAGCGTCACCAAGGAGAGATGCCCGGCGTGGATGGCGCCCATGGTCGGCACGAGCGCGACCGTCTCGCCGGCCTCGCGCCAAGCGGCGACGCGCGTGCGCAAGTCATGGACGGTTCTAACAGTGTCGATGCTTCGTGCCATCGGCGGGTCTCCAGCGGGCAGCGACCATAGCGTCTCGTAGGACGGGGCTGGAAGGTCTAAATTGGACGCATGGGCGAGCCCGAGGCCGACATCGCCGCCATGACCCAATTGCCAACGCAAGCCATCGGCGAAGCCTTGCTGGCGGACGAAGGCAGGCTGGTCGAGGCGCTGATTGCGCGCGCGCGGTTCAGCGGCGCCGAGCGGGGCCGTATCGCGGCGGTCGCAACGCGGCTCGTCGAGGCGGCGCGGGCCGGCCGGCATGAGTCCGGCGGCGTCGACTCCTTTCTCCACGAGTATGGGCTGTCGAGCGAGGAGGGCGTGCTGTTGCTCTGTCTCGCCGAGGCGCTGCTGCGCATTCCCGACGCCGCCACGGCCGATCGGCTGATCGCGGGCACCATCGGCTCAGGCGATTGGGCGCGTCATCTCGGCCAGTCCGAGTCCGTGATGGTCAACGCCTCGACCTGGGGCCTGATGCTCACGGGGCATGTGGTCGACTGGGGCGAGGGCAAAGGCAACGACCTTGCAAGTCTGGTGCAACGGCTGATCGGGAGGAGCGGCGAGCCGGTGATCCGCCAGGCGTTGCGGCAGGCCATGCGCATCCTCGGCAACCAGTTCGTGCTGGGAGAGACCATCGAGGCGGCGCTCGAGAATGCCGAGGACGACGCCGGGGAGGGCTATCGCTTTTCATTCGACATGCTGGGCGAGGCGGCGCGCACCGAGGACGACGCCCGGCGCTATACGGCACGCTACGATGCGGCGGTGACGGCCATTGCGGATTGGGCCGGCGATCCTCCGGACCGGACCGACGACGTGCTGCACCAAAGGCCCGGCCTATCGGTGAAGCTCTCGGCGCTCCACCCACGCTATCACCCGTCGCAGGAAGCGCGGTTGCAGGCGGAACTGGTGCCGCGTCTCACCGAGCTTGCCGGCGCCATGCGCGCGGCCTGGCTGCCGCTCACCATCGACGCGGAGGAGGCGGAGCGGCTCGACCTGTCGCTCGCCATGCTCGAACCCCTGTTCACCGATCCCGCGCTTGCCGGCTGGAACGGGCTCGGGCTCGCGGTTCAGGCCTATTCGAAGCGGGCACTGCCGCTGATCGATTGGCTCGCGGACGTGGCGGAGGCGACGGGGCGCCGCATCCCGGTCCGTCTGGTCAAGGGCGCCTATTGGGACAGCGAGATAAAATGGGCGCAAGAAGCGGGTCTCGCGGACTATCCGGTGTTCACGCGCAAGGTGACACGACGGGGCTATTTGGCGGCGGCGAAAGCGCTGCTGGCGCGGCCCGACTGCTTCTATCCGCAATTCGCCACCCATAATGCCCACACGATCGCGGCCGTGGCCGAGCTTGCCGGGAACCGTCCGTATGAGTTCCAGCGGCTCTACGGCATGGGGCAGGCGCTGCATCGCGAGGTGGTGCATCCGGAAGGGCTGGGAAAGCCGTGCCGTATATATGCGCCGGTCGGTGGCCATCGGGATCTGCTCGCTTACCTCGTGCGGCGACTCCTGGAAAACGGCGCCAACACCTCCTTCGTCAATCGCTTGGCGGACGACGAAGCCCCTATCACCGCCATCGTCGCCGACCCAGTCGAGAAGGCGGCGGCTCTCCGCGAGAAGGCCAACCCGTCGATCCCGCCGCCGCCGAAGCTCTTCGCCCCGGCCCGCAAGAACAGTCTCGGCCTTGCCTTATGGGAGCCGTCGATCCGCGCGCCCTTGCTCGGGGTCATGGGCGAGGCGCTGAAGGCGCCGGCCACGGCGAACCCCATCGTTTCAGGACAGGAGATCGAGACGGGGGGCGAGGTGGTCGAGATCGGATCGCCCCAGGACAACCGGATCGTCGCCGGCACCTACCGGAATGCCGATCCCGAGACCATGGACGCGGCGCTCACGGCGGCGAAAGCGGCGTGCGAGGCTTGGGACCGGACAGGCGGCGTGAAGCGGGCGGAGGCGCTCGAGCGGGCTGCGGATTTGTTCGAGGCGGATCGCGCGCGGTTGATGGCGCTCATGGTGCGGGAGGCGGGCAAGACGCTCGTCAGCGCGCAAGCCGAACTCAGAGAGGCGGTGGACTTCCTTCGCTACTACGCGGCGGAAGCCCGTGCCAAGTTTGAGATGCCACGGGTGCTCGTTGGCCCCACCGGCGAGCGAAACGAGATTGCTTTGCACGGGCGCGGCGTGTTCGCGGCCATCTCGCCGTGGAACTTCCCGCTCGCCATCTTCACCGGCCAGATTGCCGGTGCGCTGGCCGCCGGCAATGCGGTGGTGGCGAAGCCGGCCGAGCAGACACCGCTGACGGCTGCCCATGCGGTGCGGCTGCTGCATCGGGCGGCATTCCGGGTGACCTGCTGCATCTCTTGCCCGGACGCGGCGCGGTCACCGGCGCCGCGTTGGTCGCCGATCCGCGCGGACGGCGTCGTCTTCACCGGCGGCACCGACACCGGCCTTGCCATCAACCGGGCGCTCGCCGCCCGCGACGGGCCGATCGCCAAGCTGATCGCCGAGACCGGCGGCTCAAACGCCATGATCGTGGACTCCTCGGCTCTGCCCGAGCAGGTGGTTGACGATGCGCTCGCCTCCGCCTTCGACAGCGCCGGGCAGCGCTGCTCGGCGCTCCGCGTGCTGTTCCTGCAAGAGGACATCGCCGACGGTACGCTGGAGATGCTGATCGGCGCGGCGCGGGAGCTCAGCGTCGGCGATCCGTTCGACTACGCGATCGATATCGGCCCCGTGATCGATGCGGAGGCCAAGACGATGCTGGAAGCCCATAAGGCCAAGATGCGGGGGCAGCACCGTGAGCTGCTCGACTTGCCCTTGAGCGAACGCCATGCCGCCGGCAGCTTCGTGACCCCCGCCATCTATGAGATCCCCGACATCGCCGTGCTGGAGAAAGAAGTGTTCGGGCCAATCCTGCATGTGGTCCGCTTCGACGGGGAGCGGCTGGGCGATGTCTGCGAAGCCATCAACCGGATGGGCTACGGCCTGACCCTCGGTCTGCACAGCCGGATCAAGGCGACGGCCGACTTCGTGGCGGCGCGGGTCAAGGTCGGCAATTTCTACGTCAACCGGAACCAAATCGGCGCCGTGGTGGGCGTGCAGCCCTTCGGCGGCGAGGGGCTGTCGGGCACCGGGCCCAAGGCCGGCGCCCCCCGCTATACGGAAGCCTTTGCCGTGGAGCGCGTGCGCACGACGGACCTCACGGCATCGGGCGGCAATGCGAGCCTGCTCGCGGCCGGCGGCGACGAGTAGCGGCGAACAGGGTGGCATTGTCGGGGGCCGGTTAAGGGTCCATCTATAGGGGGAGACTAGATTTGCCGTGGAGTTTGAGCGGCATGACGGAGACCGGTTCCGGTAGAGCTTAAAGATGTCCGAGCCCAAATCAGCGGAGCGAAAGGCTCCAGCGAAGACGGCGAGCGGCGAGATGGCCCGCAAGCCGGCCTCCAGCGCGGAAGTCGATGCGTTCCTGAAGCAGGTGCGTACGCTTCAGCCGGCGGCTTCCGGGCGCGGGCG
The DNA here is from genome assembly GCF_001723305.1 of Methyloceanibacter superfactus. Lineage (GTDB taxonomy): Bacteria > Pseudomonadota > Alphaproteobacteria > Rhizobiales > Methyloligellaceae > Methyloceanibacter > Methyloceanibacter superfactus. The sequence continues at coordinate 115,976 of NZ_LPWF01000029.1, read as the reverse complement.
GCTGATCTTCGCGATGGACGCCACCATGAGCCGTCAGCCCTCCTGGGATCTCGCGTTGACGCTCCAGAGCGAGATGTTTCGCGCAGTGAAAGAGGTGGGTGGCCTCGACGTGCAACTCGTCTATTTCCGTGGCTTCAACGAATGTCAGACCAGCCGCTGGGTCGGCGATCCGGACGCGCTCGCGCGCCTGATGCGCCAGGTTCATTGCGAAGGCGGCCACACGCAGATCCGCAAGGTTCTGACCCATGCACGCAGCGAGACCCAGAAGACGAAAGTGAACGCGCTCGTCTATGTGGGCGATTGCATGGAGGAGAATATCGACGATCTCAGTCAACTCGCGGGCGAGCTCGGGCTCGTCGGCGTGCCGGTGTTCCTGTTCCAGGAAGGCCACGATTCCCGCGCCGCCCGTGCCTTCAAGGAGATCGCGCGGCTGTCGCGCGGCGCTTATTGCCGGTTCGATGCGGGCTCCTCGGCCCAGCTGCGCGAGTTGCTGACCGCGGTGGCCGTCTATGCCAGCGGCGGCCGCAAGGCTCTGCAACATCTCAGCGACGAGACGCGAAGCGGCGCGGCGGTGCGCCTGCTCGAGCAGCTCGGCTGATGGGCGGCTGACATGGTCTATTTCCTCGCCGGCTGCGCACTCCTCGTGCTGATCGTCCTCGGCGCACGGCTCGTGACGAGCCTCGATGCGCGAAAGCTCGCCGTGGTCTTGCGGAAAGGCGGCGGCGTCGCCGCGTTGGCGGCAGCGGGCTTCCTGGTCATCCGCGGCGCACTGCCCCTGGCCATTCCCCTGGCCGCCTTCGGCCTGGCGCTCGTCGGCGGGCGCGGTCTCGGCGGCATTCTCGGGTCGTCACAGAAGTCGCCGGGGCAGACGTCGCAAGTGGGTACCGAGCGGCTCGAAATGCAGCTCGATCACGACACCGGCCAAATGGACGGCAGGTGCCTGGTGGGACGGTTCGCCGGCCGCACCCTGTCATCCCTCAGCGATCGGGAGGCGGTCGAGCTCTACCAGGAGTTCGAGATGGACGGGCTGAAAGAGGCCGCGCTCATGGAGCTTATCTCGACTGGCGCTTGGCCGGATGGCGCGACAGAGCTGAGGACGAGGACGGCGCCGCCAGGGCGAGACGTGGCCGCGCGCGGGCCAAGGGCGGCATGACCGCGGAAGAGGCCCGGGCCGTGCTCGAGGTCGGACCCGAGGCGTCCGATGAGGACATCAGACAAGCCCACCGGCGGCTGATGATGAAGATGCATCCCGACCAGGGCGGCTCCACCTATCTCGCGGCGCGGATCAACGAAGCCAAGGAAGTGCTGCTGGGCGGCTAGACCGGCCCGGGGCATGTGACGGTCTATTCGGCCGCCATGGCGATGCAGTCGAGCGACATGCGCTTCAGGGCCGCGCAGGCCGACTGTGAATCGGACTTGGAGAAGCCGGCGAAGCGCGCGCGATACCATTCCGTGCTGCCCTTGGTGAAGGTGGCGACGAAGGGAATGTGCCCGTCGAGCACCGAGGCGCCCGTTGGCGAACCATGCCGAGGCGGTTCTGGGCATCGGATAGCGAGGTGTAGGCGCGACCTGGACATGGAACTGTCCCATCGGCTGCGTGGATCTGGCGGCGTTGCGGGGCGCCGGGCGGTTGGGCGACAGGCTCGCCGGGACGCTGTCTCCCGGACCGCTGGCGTCGCCTTCTTCCTGTGGCCCGCCGAGAAGCATGGACGGGGTCGCAGCGGCGAGGGCGAAAGCGGGTTTCCTGGAGGGCGGCGGCGGGGAAGACGAGCCCATGAGGGAGGCGATCAGCGAGCTTGCCGAGGACTTCCCGCTCGAGCCTTGGCCCAGTGCTGGTCGAAGAGCGCGCGCATGGCGGCATCGCGTTGAGCGCCAGTGCGGCCGCCGAGGACCACGCCGACCAGATGTTTGTCGCCGCGCTTCACCGAGGCGGTCAGGTTGAAGCCGCTGGCCCGCGTGTAGCCGGTCTTGATGCCGTCGGTGCCCTTGTAGCCGAACAACAGCCGATTGTGGTTGCGGTACTTGCGGCCCTTGTAGGTGAAGTAGCGGGTTTCGAAGTGCCCGTAATATTCCGGATAATCCTTCATCACGTGGGTGGCGAGAATGGCCATGTCCCGCGCCGTGGTCAGCTGCTCGTCGTTGGGCAGGCCCGACGCATTGCGGAAGGTGGTGTTCTTCATGCCGAGGTTGCGCGCCGTCTGGGTCATCATCCGGGCGAAGTTCTCCTCGGTGCCCCCGAGATTTTCGGCGATGGTGGCGGCGGCGTCGTTGGCCGACTTGGTCACCAGGGCCTTGATGGCGTCAACGACCTTGATGGTCGAGCCGGGCTTCAGGCCGAGCTTGGTGGGCGACTGGCTCGCCGCGTGGGCGGAGACCTTAAGGTCGGTGTCGTAAGTGACCTTCCCGGCGCGCAAATAGGCGAACAGGATGTAAAGCGTCATGATCTTGGTGAGCGATGCCGGCGAGCGGAGGGCATCGGGCGCCTGTGTGTAGAGGACGCTGCCGGAGTTCATGTCGACGATGATGGCTGCCTTGACGGCGCTCGCGGCGGCGGCCTGGTTTATAGGCGTGAGCACCGCTCCAAGGCTGAGCAACAGCACAAGCTTAAGGCAGACGAACCGGCGCAACGGCGCCCATACTCGAACTCTAAGGACTTCCACGAACACTCGAAGGCGTGAGCCTCCCCCCGTTTGACGACCTTCCCCCGCGCATTTCCTATGCGCGCCCGACCTTCTGGCCCGCGCCGACCGCGCCGTCCGCGGGGAGCCAGGGTGGTGAATGGAGCAGGCTAAAATCTGGCTATTGCCAAAGCGTTAAGCGAAGGTTTTGTGCAGTGCAAAAATTTGCCATTGACGTTTTTTGTGCATTGCATATATATGCTTTCGCGTTCGCAGCAATTCTCTATCCCAGAAGAGGGCCCCATGCTCAAAGGTTTTGAAGAGTTCCAGAAAGTAGGCAAAGACGGTTTCGATGCCTATGTCCGTTCATTCGGTGAGATGAACAAGGGTTTCCAGGCCATTGCCGCTGAGATGACCGACTATTCCAAGAAGGCGTTCGAGGACTCCACTCGCGCTTTCGAGCAGCTCGTCGGCGCCAAGTCTGTCGAGCAGGCTATCGAGATTCAGTCTCAGTTCGCCAAGAAGGCCTATGACACCTACATGGCCGAGATGTCCAAGATCGGCGAGATGTATGTCGGCCTGGCCAAGGATGCCTACAAGCCGGTCGAGGCTGCCATGACCAAGAAGGCTGCGTAGCGAATCGCGCTCCACCTTTTCCCAAATGAAAAGACCCGGGGTTCGCGCCCCGGGTCTTTTTTTTTGCCGTTTTCCTGTCGGCAACTCCCTCTATGCTAGCCTGAGGCAACCGGTCAGTTTGCCGGGACTCGTCCGATGACGTTAAGATGCATCCAGCATGGGTTTTCTTTGAACGAGCGAATAGCGCTCCCTTGGCAGATGGCACACGCGACGCCACATAGAGGCTGACGATGGCGCGAAACGGCGACAATCGCCGGGACGACGACACCGGCACCCATATCGTCACCAAGACGCGGCCGAAGACCAAACGGCCAAGCCTCTACAAGGTGATGCTCCTCAACGACGACTACACGCCGATGGATTTCGTCGTGTATGTGCTTGAGCGGTTTTTCAACAAGCCTCCGGAGGAGGCGACCCGGATCATGCTCCACGTGCATCAAAAGGGCGTGGGTATCTGCGGGGTCTACACTTACGAGGTGGCCGAGACTAAGGTAGCGCAGGTGACGAGTTTCGCCCGTCAACACGAGCACCCGCTGCAGTGTACGATGGAGAAAGAGTAGGAATCAGTGGCTTCGTTTTCGACCAGTCTTGAGCAGGCTTTGAGGCGCGCTCTGCAGTATGCAAACGAGCGCAGCCACGAATACGCCACCCTGGAGCATCTGCTGCTGTCGTTGGTGGACGACCGCGACGCCGCCGCGGTCATGCGTGCCTGCGACGTCGACCTCGACCTGCTGCGTGACAAGCTGACCGGCTATCTCGACAACGAGCTTTCGGGCCTGGTGCTCGACACCCACGGCGATGCCCAGCCGACGGCGGGCTTCCAGCGGGTGATCCACCGCGCCGTGGCGCATGTGCAGTCCTCCGGCCGCGAGGAGGTGACGGGAGCCAACGTGCTCGTCGCCATCTTCGCCGAGCGGGAGAGCCATGCCGCGTTCTTCCTGCAAGAGCAGCACATGACCCGCTTCGACGCGGTCAACTATATTAGCCACGGCATCGCCAAGCGGGGCGGGGCGTCGGAGCCGCGCACCGTGCGGGGCGTCGACGACGACGCGGCCACGGTCGAAGGCGGGGATGAGAAGAAGCGCGGCGCCGATGCGCTCGAGGTCTATTGCATCAACCTGAATCAGAAGGCGCGGTCGGGCCGCATCGACCCGCTGATCGGGCGCGGGCCCGAGATCCAGCGCACCATCCAGGTGCTGTGCCGCCGGCAGAAGAACAACCCGCTCTTCGTGGGCGATCCCGGCGTGGGCAAGACGGCCATCGCCGAGGGCTTGGCGCGGCGCATCGTCATGGGCGATGTGCCGGAGGTCCTGATGGACGCCACCATCTTCCAGCTCGACATGGGCGCGTTGCTCGCCGGCACCCGCTATCGCGGCGATTTCGAGGAGCGGCTGAAGGCGGTGATGCGCGAGATCGAGAACTATCCCGGCGCCATCATGTTCATCGACGAGATCCACACGGTGATCGGGGCTGGGGCCACCTCCGGCGGCGCATGGGATGCATCCAACCTCCTGAAGCCGGCGCTTCAGTCGGGCACGCTGCGCTGCATCGGCTCGACGACCTACAAGGAATACCGCCAGCATTTCGAGAAGGACCGGGCGCTCGTCCGGCGCTTCCAGAAGATCGACGTCAACGAGCCGTCGGTGCCGGACGCCATCGAGATTCTGAAGGGGCTGAAGCCCTATTTCGAGGACTTCCACCGCGTCCGCTATACGAACCAGGCGATCAAATCCGCGGTGGAGCTGTCGGCGAAATACATCCACGACCGCAAGCTGCCGGATAAGGCGATCGACGTCATCGACGAGAGCGGCGCCTCGCAGATGCTCGTCCCTGAGCGTCAGCGGCGCAAGACCATCGGCGTCAAGGAGGTGGAGTCGACCATCGCCACCATGGCGCGGATTCCGCCCAAGACGATCTCCAAGACCGACGCCGAGGTGCTGCGCGGCATCGATGAGGATCTGAAGCGCGTGGTGTTCGGCCAGGACAAGGCCATTGAGGCGCTGGGCGCGGCGATCAAGCTGTCGCGTGCGGGCCTTCGCGAGCCGGGCAAGCCGATCGGCAACTACATGTTCTCAGGCCCCACGGGCGTGGGTAAGACTGAGGTCGCCCGCCAGCTCGCGACGCTGCTCGGCGTCGAGCTGCTGCGCTTCGACATGAGCGAGTACATGGAGCGCCATACCGTGTCGCGCCTGATCGGTGCGCCTCCCGGCTATGTGGGCTTCGACCAGGGCGGCCTGCTGACCGACGGCGTCGACCAGCACCCGCATTGCGTGCTGCTGCTGGACGAGATCGAGAAGGCGCATCCGGACCTGTTCAACATCCTGTTGCAGGTGATGGATCACGGCAAGCTCACCGACCACAACGGCAAGCATGTCGACTTCCAGAACGTGATCCTGATCATGACCACGAATGCCGGCGCTTCCGACATGGCGAAGGCCGCCATCGGCTTCAACCGGTCCAAGCGCGAGGGCGACGACGAGGAGGCGATAAACCGCCTGTTCTCGCCGGAGTTCCGCAACCGGCTCGACGCGATCATCCCGTTCGGCGCGCTGCCGCCGGCAGTCATCTCGCAGGTGGTGGAGAAGTTCGTATTCCAGCTGGAGGCCCAGCTCAGCGACCGCAACATCACCATCGAGCTGACGCCGGAGCCAAATGAATGGCTGGCCGAGAAGGGCTACGACGACAAGTTCGGCGCCCGTCCGCTCGCCCGCGTGATCCAGGAGCACATCAAGAAGCCGCTGGCCGAGGAGATCCTGTTCGGCGCGCTGAAGGATGGCGGCACCGTGCGCGTGGTGGTCGAGGAGAAGGACGGCGAGAAGGGGCTTGGCTTCGAGTACATCAAGGCCGACGCGCCGATCAAGCCGCGCGATCCGGAGGACGACGAGTCCGAGGGGACCGAGACCTCGGCTAAGGCGGCGAAGCCGCGCGCCAAGAAGACCCGCAAGCCGCGCGGCGGCTCCAAGCCCAGCCCGAGCGCCGTGCCGAAAGTCCCTCTCGGCGAGGACTAGGCGCTCAGCACCTTCCGGATATTCTCCGCCGTCATGGCTAACTCGGCTGGATCGGCCATGTCGCCCGCATGCGGCTTCAGGGCGACTCCTTCCTTGACCGGCACGATGTGGACGTGGAGGTGGAACACGGTCTGTCCGGCCGCCGCTCCATTGAACTGCTGGATGAGCACGCCGTCGGCACCGACCGCCTGCTTGATCTTCGGTGAGAGCTTCTGCACGACAGCCATGAGCTTGGCGAGCCCTTTGGGCGAGACCGCGAACAGGTCCGCCGCTGGCTCCTTGGTGATGACCAGCGCGTGGCCTTCGGTGCGCGGCATGATGTCGAGGAAGGCGAGGGTGTCGTCGTCCTCGTAGATCTTGTGGCAGGGGATTTCGCCCTTCAGCATCTTGGCGAAGATGTTGCCCGGATCGTATGCCGCCATCGTGTTCCTCCGCTTCCCGCCGTTCGGCTTCCCGCATTTTTCGGAATCATTTCGATTCCTTAGACGCGTGCGGTCAACCGGATAATGAGGATGCGTGCCGGTCGCCGCCGTGTGCCTCATTCCGCCCATTGATTCCTGTCAATGCTAGGCGGCTACCGCTAGGGTAGCTAAGAGAAGGGAAAACAAAGAAATTTCCTAGACCCCGCATCCAAGGAGGAGCGCAACCCATGTCCATGCTCAAAGTGATCGAAGTTCTGGCCGAGTCCGACAAGAGCTGGGAAGACGCCGCGCAATATGCGGTGAACAAAGCCAATGACAGCGTGCGCAATGTGCGTTCGATCTACATCAAGAATTTCGAGGCCCAGGTCGAGAAGGGCAAGATCAAGAAGTACCGCATCAACGCCAAGATCTCGTTCGTTCTCGACGGCTAGCCGCCTCGCGACGCCTTAGGCTTTGTCCCGGCGATAGGGCGACTCCTCGGTGAGGAGCGCCGCTTCGTGGCTGACGGCCAGCCGCTCGCGCGCCAGATAGTCGGCGACGGCGCGCCGCAGGCCGGGATCGGCGATGTAATGGGCGCTGTAGGTCTCGGCCGGCAGGTAGCCGCGTGCGAGCTTGTGGCCGCCTTGCGCCGCGGCCTCGACGCGGGCGAGGCCGTGCCGGATGGCATAGTCGATGGCCTGGTAGTAGCAGACCTCGAAATGCAGGAAGTCGTGTGTCTCGACCGCGCCCCAATAGCGACCGTAGAGCGTGTCGGCGCCGATGACGTTCAGCGCGCCGGCGATGTAACGGCCGCCCCGTTTGGCCAGCACCAGCAGGAGCGCGTCGGCCATGCTCTGCCCCAGCAGGCTGAAGCATTGGCGCGTCAGGTAGGGCGTCCCCCATTTGCGGAGGCCGGTATCCGTGTAGAAGGCGAAGAACGCGTCCCAGTGCGCCTCGGTGAGGTCGCTCCCCGTCACCCATTCGATTTCGATATCGTCATCGAGCGCCGCGCGTCGCTCTTTGCGGATGGTCTTGCGCTTGCGCGATGAGAGCGCGCCGAGAAAGTCGTCGAAGGTCTCGTAGCCTTCGTTGAGCCAGTGGAACTGTTGGTCGGTGCGGCGCAAATAGCCGAGCCGGCCGGCCAGCTCCCACTCGGCACGCGTCATGAAGGTGATGTGAAGCGAGGAGACGCCGAGCTCCTTGGTCAGCGTCCGTCCAGCTTCGAGCAGGACCGCGTCACGCTCGATGGGGCTTGCGCCGGCACGCACCAGCAGTCTGGGCCCGGTCACCGGCGTGAACGGCACCGAGGCCTGGAGCTTCGGGTAGTAGCGCCCGCCGGCGCGCATATAGGCCTCGGCCCAACCATGATCGAAGACATACTCGCCTTGGCTGTGGCTTTTCAGATAGCAGGGCATGCAGGCCTGCAAGCGGCCGCTGCGATCCTCGTAGAGGAGATGCTGCGGCAGCCAGCCGGTCTCGCGCGTAGCCGAGCCGCTCTCCTCCAGGGCTTTCAGAAATGCGTGTGAAACGAATGGGTTAGGCTTGCGTGTTGACGTTTTGATCCCGACCCGCCGGCGCGCAGCGTCCCAGTCGCTCGCGGGCACGTCGGCGATACGGCGGGAGACGCGCACCACCACGCCTTCATCGGCGTCCAGCTGCGGCGCGTCTGCCGGGTCTCTCTCCACGTCGCCCATGCTCAGGGCTCGATCCCTTCGAAAATCATGGCGTCGGCATAACGAAGCGCACGCGCGCGATCGGCTTCGGTCCGTACGGTCCAGGTCAGCAGCGGCAGCCCGAACATGTACTTGGCAATGAGCGGCGCGACCGCCGGCAGCGCACCGATATCGTAAGCGATGAAGTGGGGCCGTGCGAAGGCGGATGTGAGGAGATGCCGCATGGCGAAGCGCTGGGGATGCGAGAGGTCCGCCCAGTGATCGGCGGCGGCGAAGCGGCAGCCGATCAGGCCGCGGGGCAGGGCGGGAGCCACCTCCCGGAAGGCAGCCACCGAATAAGGATCGAACGACATGACGGCGATTGGTCCGTCATAAGATGCGAGCTGCCCGGCGATGTTCGCCTCGAACTCGCCGTCACGGGTCCAGGTGCTCTTCACCTCGAGCACGAGCGGCACATAACCGCCCACCAGCGCCAGCAGGTCGGGAAGCGAAAGAATGCGGTTGGTCGTGCCGCGTAAGGGGATGGCGCGCAGCGCCTCGACCTCGCGGTCGGCGACCGCGCCGGTCTCGCCGGTGAGGCGGTCGAGGGTGGCGTCGTGAAACACGACCGGCATGCGGCCGGCGGCGCATTGCAGGTCGACCTCGATGGCATAGCCGTGCCCAAGAGCGGCCGTGACCGCGGCGGCGCTGTTCTCGATGACGCCGCTCGCGGCGTGGTGCAGACCGCGATGGGCGATCGGCCGTTTCAGCCAGTAGAGCTCGGCCATAATGCGGGGTCCCCGTTGGGGAGTTAGTCTATGGCAAAAACCGCATCGATCTCGACGGCTGCGTTCAAGGGTAGGCTGGCGCAGCCGACGGCGATGCGGGTATGGCGTCCCTTATCGCCCAGGATCTCCACCATGAGATCGGACGCGCCGTTGATCACCTTGGGATGATCGCCGAAACCAGGTGTGGCGCTGACGAAGCCGTTGAGGCGGAGAAGCTGCACGATGCGGTCGAGATCGCCGAGCGCCGCCTTGGCCTGGGCGAGGATGTTCAGGGCGCAGAGCTTGGCGGCCTCCTGGCCTTGCGCCACATCGACGCCGTCGCCAAGGGTGCCGGCAACCGCGATGGCGCCGTCTTTCATGGGCAACTGCCCGGAAATGAGGAGCTGGCCGCCAAAATGGACAAAGGGGACATAGGTGCCGATGGCGGCTTTGGCCTCGGGCAAAACGAGGTCGAGCGCCTTAAGTCTTGCTTCTATCTGCCCTGCCATGCTTCCTCTCACGGGTCGAAGGTCTCCCGACCATTGAGCAAATCGGGCGGGCTCGCAAGCCTTAGCTTGCCGCTCATCAGGCTCTTGTCGGGCGCGCGAGTTGGTGCCAAGAATCTAGGGTTCCACCGTGACCTACGGCGGGAGACGCAGAAGCGGGGCGAAGAGCATGCTGGCTGTGAAACGGACACTGGCGCTGGTGGCGGCCCTCGCGGCGGCTGGTGGGCTGGCTTGCGCGTTTCCGCAACAAGCGTCCGCGCTCGCGGCCAAGGCGCCGAGCAAGCTCGTTCCGCATCGCGCCATCTATGAGATGACGCTGGACGGCGCGCGCTCCGCGTCCGGCATCACCGGGATCGACGGGCGCATGGTGTTCGAATTCACCGGCTCGCCTTGCGACGGCTACTCGCTCAACATGCGCATGGTCACGCAGATGACCGACACGCAAGGCCAGACGAACTTGACGGATCTGCGCTCCTCGACTTGGGAGCAGGGCGACGGCAAGAAGTTCCGCTTCCAGTCGGCGCAGTATCTGAACGACAAGCTTGGCGACGTCACCATGGGGCGCGCGGTCCGCGCGGATCCCAGCGAGACCGTGAAGGTCAATCTCAGCCAGCCGTCGCGCGCCGAGCTCGATCTGTCGGGCCAGGTCTTCTTTCCTACCCAGCACAGCATCGCGTTGATCGAAAAAGCCGTCTCCGGGCAGTCCTTGTTCCAAGCCCGGATCTACGACGGCTCGGAGAAGGGGCGGAAGGTTTACGAGACGACGGCGTTTATCGGCACGGTCGTCAAGCCGGGCGCCGACGAGACGAAGCTCGAAGCGCCGGCCAAGGAGAAGAAGCTCGGTGAGCTTCCCTCATGGCCCGTGTCGATCGGCTATTTCGAGCCGAAGAACGGTGACCTCACGCCGAGCTATCAGATCGATTTCCGTCTCTATGAGAACGGCGTCAGCCGCGAACTGTTGATCGACTACGGCGACTTCTCGATCCAGGGCACGCTCACCTCGCTCGAATATCTTCAGGCCAAAGATTGCCGTTAGGCACCCTAGGTTGCATGGCAATTGGCGCGCGCGCGGGGGTTGATAGCCCGCGCAGCGGCTTCGGCGCGTCCCAGAATGACAAAGCCAAGGTTTTCGGCCCGTTTTGCCGGGCCTCTAAAGGGTTTGGTTACAGGTTGGCGGCGACACTCCGCGCAACACGGGGGACGGACTTCAATGTTCTGGAAGGTCAGGTCGGCTCCAGCTGCCATGGCACAATATGACCAGATCGCCGATCATGGACGGACCGAATCGCCGGGGCCGATGCCAATGACCAAGACTGTCTTGATTGTCGAGGACAACGAGCTGAACATGAAGCTCTTCCACGACCTCCTCGACGCCCATGGCTACAAGACGCTCCAGACCCGTAACGGCATGGAGGCGCTTGAGCTCGCGCGCGAGCACCGCCCCGATCTCATTCTTATGGATATCCAGTTGCCCGAGGTCTCCGGCCTCGAAGTGACGAAGTGGCTCAAGGAAGACGATCACCTGCGGGAGATTCCCGTGGTGGCCGTCACGGCCTTCGCCATGAAGGGCGACGAGGAACGCATTCGCGAAGGCGGTTGCGAGGCCTACATCTCGAAGCCCATCTCCGTGGCGATGTTCCTCGAAACGGTCAGGCAGTTCATTGGTGAAGCACGGTAGGGATAAATGACGGCGCGCGTCTCGTAGTCGACGATGTCGACGCCAATGTAAAACTGCTCGAAGCCCGGCTCACCGCCGAGTATTTCGAGGTGCGCACCGCCCATAGCGGCCCGGAAGCGCTGCAGATCTGCACGCGCGAGGGAACGGATGTCGTCCTACTCGACGTGATGATGCCCGGCATGGACGGCTTCGAGGTCTGCCGCCGGCTCAAGGCCGAACCCCGCACGCAGCATATCCCCGTCATCATGGTGACGGCGCTGGACCAACCCACCGACCGCGTGAAGGGGCTCGAAGCCGGCGCCGACGATTTCCTGACGAAACCGGTCGACGATCTCGCACTCGTCACCCGGGTCAAGAATCTGGCACGGCTCAAGCTGCTCACCGACGAGATGCTGATGCGTGCCTCGACCGAGGAGCAGATGGGATTCGCCGCGGTCATGGGCGCGCGGCTCGAGGAAGCCGGACGCGGCGGCCGCGTGATGCTGGTCGAGGACCGCGAGCGCGCGGCCGAGCGCATCATGAAGGCGCTCGAGGAAGAGCAATATGTGGAGCGCGAGGCCGATCCGGCGCGCGCTTTGCTGGAAGTGCCAGACGGCAATTTCGACCTCATGATCGTCAGTCTCAATCTGGAGAATGCCGACGGCTTGAGGCTCTGCTCGCAAATGCGGTCGCTCGACCGGACCCGGCATTTGCCCATCATGATCGTCGTCGAGCCGGGGGAGGAGGCACGCCTGCTTCGCGGACTCGATATGGGCGTGAACGACTATATCGTGCGGCCGGTCGATCCGAACGAGCTGCTGTCGCGCGTGCGCACGCAGATCAAGCGCAAGCGGTATACGGACCACTTGCGCACGCGACTCGAAGAGACCGTCGAGATGGCGATCCTCGATCCGCTGACGGCGCTCCATAATCGGCGCTACATGGCCAGTCACTTGAAGACCTTATTCGAGGAGTCGGCTCAGCGCGGCAAGCCGCTTTCGGTCCTCGTGCTCGACATCGACCACTTCAAGGTGATCAACGACAGTCACGGCCATGACGCGGGGGATTCAGTTCTGCGCGAATTCGCCGCGCGCTTGCGGCGCAATATTCGGGGGATCGATCTTGCCTGCCGGCTCGGGGGCGAGGAGTTCGTCGTCGTGATGCCGGATACGGATCTCGCCAAGGCCTATGTGGTTGGCGAGCGGCTCAGACAATGCATTGCCACCGCGCCGTTCTTCGCCGGTGAGCGGATTGGCGGTCTCGATGTCACCGCAAGCGTGGGTGTCGCCGCACTGGAATTCCCGGACGATACCCCCGACCTCATTCTGAAGCGGGCGGACCAGGCGCTTTACTGCGCCAAGCGTGACGGACGAAACCGGGTCGTCGCCGACGCGGCGTAGCGGACCCATCAGTGGTGCCGGCGCCCCGATGCGGCCGGGCGGGCGAATCACTTTTGCGCCCAATTGTCTCCGATCTCGCCCGAGGCCAGTCGGCTTGCTGATTTGCCACTTGACCTTGGAACTGAGGCCTTATGCTTAAGGCTTTACACTCGCTCATTTTTTGTCATATTAAGTACAAGGAGACGATTGATTTCGTTCCTCTGTCGATTGTTTTTATGATTTGACTTAGTTCAGACTGAATTGGTGCGGAGCGAGAAATGGCTAGGGGGCTAGCGCGGAGAACCGGCGCGCCTTCCTGAACGTTTCCTTCCAAACCTCAGAATAACCCTACGGAGTGCTCAGGTCCGCCGCATCTCCTGGGTCCGTGGGGTTCGGCTGGCCGGAACGCGGTTGAGTGGCCTCCTCGTAAGCGCCGCGTTTCGGCCGGCCACCCTTATTCGCCGGTCTACTGGCTTCTTCTCGAAAATTTGGGGTTCTTCGCCGCGTTTCTCGCGACGAGGGGCGGCTGCCCATGCGGCAGGCAGTGGTGCGCGCCGGGCGGACCATTGGCGTGGCTTGCCGAGACCTGCCCCTGGGCAGGGCCAAGTCTATCGGCGCGCCAAAGGCCTTATTTGATCTTGGCTTCCTTGAATTCTACGTGCTTGCGCGCGACCGGATCGTACTTCTTGAAGATGAGCTTTTCGGTCTGATTGCGCGGATTCTTCTTGGTCACGTAGTAATAGCCCGTGCCGGCGCTGCTCACGAGCTTGATCTTCTGGGTGACGGGCTTGGCCATGTCGTCCTCGGGTAATCGCTATAACGGATTTTCGGCGGAACCTAATAGGTCGCGGCTGGAAGTCAAGACGAGGGTGGGGCGAACTGGTCGCCGAGCTCCTCTTTGGCCTCGGGATCGAAGCCATGCATCAGAAGGGCCCATTGCAGGCCGACCAGCGCTCCCTTGACCGGCGCCAGCACAACGAGCGCCAGAAGGACGGTCAGGGGCAGCCATAGCGCCGCATGAAGCCACATGGGCGGGCGGTAGGCCATCTCCACGGCCAGAACCAGGCTGACCACCACATGGCCGACAATGACGATGGTGAAATAGGTCGGCGCGTCGTCGCGGTGATGATGCAATGCCTCGCCACAATGGGGGCAGTCATCCGACACCTTCAGATAGCGGTGGAACATGGCGCCCGTGCCGCAGGCCGGGCATTTGAGCCGGGCACCCGGAACAGCGATTGCCAGACGTCGCGGGGCCCGTCGATCGGCCGTTATGCTGGTGCGGCCGCGCGGGCTCAACTGACTTCTGCATTCCGTCATCCCTTCATGGCAGCGCTATCGCCGATCACCGGCGCTTGCGGGGGGCCCGGCCCTTGCCCTTGGTTTTCGGGCGTCCCTTTGCTTGCGGACGGCCCTTTGTCTGTGGGCGGCCCTGAAAGCCCGTGTTTCTCGGGCGGCCAGGCTTGATACCGATCTTGCGCCCTTCGCTCAACATGTCAAAGCGTAGCGCCCCCGCAGTCGGGATCGCCTCCACCAGCCGGACGTCCACGGGGTCGCCGAGCTGATAGGCAAGCCCGGTATCCTCGCCCACCAGCGCCTGCCTGACCTCGTCATGGTAGAAATATTCGTGGCCGATGCCTGAGGCGGGCACGAACCCGTCCGCGCCCGTCTCGGCCAGACGTACGAACAGGCCCGTCCGCACCAGGCCTGAGACGCGGGCCGGGAACTGCGCGCCGATCCGGGTCGCCAGATAGGCGGCGATGAGGCGGTCGGTGGTATCGCGTTCGGCCGCCATGGCCCGGCGCTCGGTGGCGGAAATAGCGGTGGCGATTTCCTCCAGCTCGCCGATCTCGGTGTCGGTCAAGCCGCCGGCGCCCAGATCGAGGGCCCGGATCAGCGCGCGATGCACGATGAGGTCCGCATAGCGGCGGATCGGCGAGGTGAAATGGGCGTAGCGGCGCAGGTTGAGCCCGAAGTGGCCGAAATTGTTCGGGCTGTATTCCGCTTGCGACTGACTTCGCAGCACCACCTCGGCGACGAGATCGGCCGTGGGCGTCGCCCGCGTTTCCGCCAGGATGCGATTGAACTGGGCCGGCCTCAGCGTGCCCGCCTTGGGGAGCTTGAGGCCGATCGTGGCCAGGAACTCAGCCAGTGAAGCGAGCTTCTCTTTCGACGGCTCGTCATGGACGCGGTAGATCAGCGGCGTGCGCTTGGCCTCCCAGGTCTCGGCGGCGGCCACGTTGGCGGCGATCATGAACTCCTCGATCAGCCGATGGGCATCGAGGCGCGGCGGGGTGGTCACGCCGCGGACCTTGCCTTTGTCGTCGAGCAGGATCTTGCGCTCCGGCAGATCGAGATCGAGCGGCCCACGCTCGGTTCGCGCCAGCACGAGGCTCGCATAGGCGCCCCAGAGCGGTCGCAGAACGGTGTCGAACAGGGGGCCTGTCGTCTCGTCCGTGCGGCCGTCGATGGCGGCTTGCGCCTGCTCGTAGCTGAGGCTCGCGGCGGAGCGCATCAGCCCGCGGACGAAGCGATGCCTTAGCTTCCGCCCGTCCTTGTCGAAGGTCATGCGGACGGCGAGGCAAGGGCGCGCCACGTCCTCTTTCAGCGAGCAGAGGTCGTTGGAGATGCGCTCGGGCAGCATCGGCACGACGCGATCGGGAAAATAGACGGAGTTTCCTCGTTTGCGCGCTTCCTCATCGAGTGGGCTGCCCGGCGTGACGTAGTGGGAGACATCGGCGATGGCGACGATGACGACCCAGCCGCCCCGGTTCTTCGGATCGGGATCGGCTTCCGCCCACACCGCGTCGTCATGGTCGCGCGCGTCGGACGGGTCGATGGTGACCAAGGGGATATCCCGTAAGTCCTCGCGGCGGCCGAGCTCGGGCTCCTTGGCGGCGTCGGCCGCGGCGATCACCGCCGTCGGAAATGTGTCGGGAATGCCGTGGGCATGAATAGCGATGAGGCTCGTGGCCTGCTGCGCTTCCGGGTTACCGAGCCGTTCGACGACGCGGGCGGTCGGGATGCCGTAGCGCGCCGAGCGCGCCATCTCGAAGCGCACGAGCTCGCCGTTCTCCGCATCGCCGGTCGAGCCGCGCGGCACCGTCCATTCTTTCAGCTGCTTCTTGTCGACGGGTCGATGACGCCGCGGCCGTCCTTCAGCGCGCGGAAGATGCCGAGCAGGCTGCGCGTGGTCCGCGGCAGACGTTTGATGGTGCGTGCCTGGTAGGGATAGTCGGCGTCGGCGCCGAGCGCGGTGAGGCGCCGCCAGCACCCGATCGCCGATGCCCGCCGCCGCAACAGCCCCATCGCGCTTGCTCTCGACCATGAGAATGCGGGGTGGTGTGCCGTGCTCCTCGTCCCACGTCGCCGGCCTGGCGATGAATTCGCCGTCCGCGTCGCGGGCCGTGATCTCCAGCACGGTGACCGGCGGCAGGTCGCCGGGCCGCGACAGCTTCCGCTGGAGCCTTCGATGAGCCTTCATCGGCCTGTCGCGCAAGAGCGCCTTGAGCGCAATGCGCTCGGCGCCCTTGATGCCGAAGGCGCGGGCGATCTCGCGCTTGCCGGCCTGCGCGGTCGACTCTTTCAAGAAGTCGAGGATCTCTTGCTTGGACGGAAGCTTGCCCGCGGCCTTGCTCCCGCTCTTGGCGGGCGCCGCCTTCTTTTTGGGGGCAGGCTGTTTCGGTCTGGCCACGTGCGCCGCTTAGCTCGCCGCCTCCTCGGCGGCCTCCTTGCTCTTGCCGGCTTTGCCGGTCTTGCGCACGGCCTTCTTCGCCGTCCTCTTAGCCGCGGTCTTCTTGGCTGGCGCCTTCTTCGCCACCTTCTTCTTGGCCGGCCCCTTGGCGGCCCTGGCGGCGATCAGTTCCACTGCCTCTTCCATGGTGACCTGTTCGGGCTCGCGGTCCTTGGGCAGGGTGGCATTGATCTTGGCGTGCTTCACATAGGGCCCGTAGCGGCCGCTCAGCACTTGCACCTTGCCGCCGCCTTCCGGGTGCTCGCCGAGTTCCTTGATAACGGTGGCGCCGCGCGGGCTCCGGTTCGCGGCCTTCTCGGCCAGGAGGCTGATGGCGCGATTGGCGCCGACCTCGAAAACCTCCTCGGGCGTGCTCAGGCTCGCATATTTCCCGTCATGGAGGACATAGGGCCCATAGCGGCCGTAGCCGGCCAAGATCGGCTTGCCGGTCTCGGGATGGATGCCCACCTCGCGCGGCAGAGACAAGAGCTGTAGCGCGCGCGACAGATCGATGGCGTCGGGATCGTTGCCTTTGGGGATCGACCCGCGCTTGGGCTTCTCGCCGTCAACGGCCTCGCCGAGCTGAACGTAAGGCCCGAAGCGGCCGGTGCGGACACTCACCTCGAGGCCTGTGTCGGGATCGGTGCCGAGGACCTTGCCGTCGGCGAGAGCGGCCTTGTCGCCGGTTTCGGCGAGCTGCCGCGTATAGCGGCAATCGGGATAGTTGGAGCAGCCGACGAAGGCGCCGAACTTGCCAACCTTGAGGCTCAAGCGGCCTTCGCCGCAGGACGGGCATGCCCTGGTGTCGCCGCCTTGGCCCGTGTCGGGGAAGATATGGGGCCCGAGCAGATCGTTGAGCGCGTCGAGCACCTGGGTGATGCGGAGATCGCCGATCTCGTTC
The DNA here is from genome assembly GCF_001723305.1 of Methyloceanibacter superfactus. Lineage (GTDB taxonomy): Bacteria > Pseudomonadota > Alphaproteobacteria > Rhizobiales > Methyloligellaceae > Methyloceanibacter > Methyloceanibacter superfactus. The sequence goes on along the minus strand of NZ_LPWF01000029.1, from coordinate 98,718 downwards.
ACCGCGCCGATGAAGTCGCGCCAGAAGTCGCGCAGCACGTCCTTCCATTCGAGCTCGCCCGCGGAGATCAGATCGAGCTTCTCCTCGAGGTCGGCCGTGAAATCATATTCGACGTAACGCTTGAAGAAGCTTTCGAGGAAGGCGGTGACCAGGCGTCCCTTGTCTTCCGGATAGAGCCGCTTCTTGTCGATGCGGACATAATCGCGCTCGCGGAGCACGTTGAGGGTCGTGGCGTAGGTGGACGGCCGGCCGATGCCGAGCTCTTCCATCTTCTTGATGAGCGTCGCCTCGCTGTAGCGCGGCGGCGGCTCGGTGAAGTGCTGCTTGGCTTCGATGGTACGCGGATCGAGTGCGTCGCCTTGGGACAAGGCGGGCAGGGCGCCATCCTCGCCAACGACGTCGTCGACGCCTTCCTCGTAGATCTTGAGGAAGCCGTCGAAGCGGATGACCGACCCGGTGGCGCGGACGCCGTAAGGTTTGCCGTCCTTGCCGGCGACATCAATATCGGCGGAGGTGCGCTCGATCTCCGCGCTCGAGGCTTGGCTTGCGAGGGTGCGCTGCCAGATAAGCTTGTAAAGCTTGGCGGCGTCCGGCTCGAGATAGCGGCTGACCTTCTCGGGCGCCTTGCTGAAATCCGTGGGCCTGATTGCCTCATGGGCTTCTTGCGCGTTCTTGGCCTTCGCCTCGTATTGGCGCGGCGAGGGTGGCACGTAGCGGTTGCCGTAAAGGCCGGTGACCAGATTGCGGATCGCGCTCACGGCTTCGGGCACGATTTGCACGCCGTCGGTTCGCATATAGGTGATGAGACCTTCGGCCTCGCCGCCGAGATCGACGCCCTCATAGAGCCGCTGCGCGAGCTGCATGGTCTGGCGCGGCGAGAAGCCGAGTTTGCGCGACGCCTCTTGCTGGAGCGTCGAGGTGGTGAAGGGCGCAGCCGGATTGCGGCGCTGCGATTTGCTCTCGATGTTGCCGACGGTGAAGCGGCCGCCTTCGAGCGCGGCTTTGAGCCGCTCGGCGGTCTCTTGGTCGGGGATGTCGAACTTCTCGAGCTTCTTGTCTTCGGCCGAGACAAGTCTGCCTGGAAGGTCTCGGCCTTGCCGGTCGCGAGCTCGGCGATGATCGACCAATATTCCTGAGTCTTGAATTTCTCGATCTCGAGCTCGCGGTCGCACACGAGCCTGAGCGCCACCGACTGCACCCGGCCGGCGGAGCGGGCGCCCGGCAGCTTGCGCCACAGCACGGGCGACAGGGTGAAGCCGACGAGATAGTCCAACGCCCGGCGTGCGAGATACGCGTTGACCAGTGGTCCGTCGATCTCGCGGGGATGGCGCATGGCCTCGAGCACCGCTTCCTTGGTGACGGCATTGAACACCACGCGCTCGACGGGGATCTTGCCGAGCACCTTCTTGCGGTCGAGCACTTGCAGCACATGCCAGGAGATAGCTTCACCCTCGCGGTCCGGGTCGGTGGCGAGGATCAGCTTGTCGGCGCCCTTCACGGCCTGAGCGATCTCGCTCAGACGCTTGGCGGCTTTTGGGTCGACATCCCACAGCATCTCGAAGTCGTTGTCCGGCAGGACCGAGCCGTTCTTCGAGGGCAGGTCGCGCACGTGTCCATAGGATGCGAACACACGGTATCCGGACCCGAGATACTTGTTGACGGTCTTTGCCTTGGCTGGCGATTCGACGATGACGATGTTCATTGAGACTTCCTAGCCGCGCGAAATAGCGTCCGGCTCAGGGTTGGGTTCGGAATCGACCCTTGTACGCGCCGAAAATGGTGACTCGAACCGCCGCTGTCAAATTCAGCGAACGGACGATTGACAACTTCTAGCTGTGTATACTAACTAATAACAACTATAGGATGTTAAACTGAAGTGTGCTCTTGATGCGGCAACTGCCGCCGAATACAGCGATTCGGGGGTCGGCGATGGGGGCCAATGAGCACGAAGCAAGGCGAAATGGAATGGCAGGGTCCAACGCCCAGCCTCCGGAAAGCGCGGACCAGCTCGGCGGGGCATCCGCACCAAAGCGCCAGGAGGCGGCGGAATATATCGCGTCGTTGCTCGAAGGCTTGCGCCTCGTGGCGCATCGCGCCCAGTTGCCGTTCCTGGGTTATCTAATCGGTGTCGCCCTGGAAGAGGCCAAGGACGAAAAGTCGGAGCGCGACTGAGGCGTCACGATCCGGTCAGCGAGACGAGCTGCTGTCCATGGCGTTGCAGCCTGCCGGCCAGGTCGAGTTCCAACAGGATGATATGCACCTTTCGTGTCTCGACGCCGGTGGCCCGGATCAACTCGTCGATATCGACGGGAGACGGCCCGAGGGCGCCGATCACGATGCTGCGCTCGGTCGGCTCGACATCGGGAAGAGGGGCGGGTGTCTCCTGCGCGTCCGAAGACGAGAGCTCGATGGCTGGTGGGGCCGGGGCGCGTCCCAGGATCGGGGCCAGGGTTTCGACGATGTCGGCCGTGCTGGTGACCAGCGTCGCGCCTTGCTTCAACAGGTTGTTGGTGCCGGTTGCCCGCGGGTCGAGCGGACTTCCCGGTACGGCGAAGACTTCGCGTCCTTGTTCGCCGGCGAGCCGGGCGGTGATCAGCGAGCCGGAGCGCTCCGCGGCCTCGACCACGACGACGCCCAGGGAGATGCCGGAGATCAGCCGATTGCGGCGTGGGAAGTCCTTGCCGCGCGGTGAGAAACCGGGAGCACGTTCGCTGACGAGGAGACCTTGCTCGCCGATCGCCTGCTGCAAACCGTTCATTCTCCGGCGGATAGATGATGTCGATGCCGCCGCGACCACGGCAATGGTGCCGTGATCGAGCGCTGCGGTGTGCGCGGCAGTGTCGATGCCGCGGGCGAGCCCCGAGGCGACGACGAAACCCTCGAGGCCGAGCTCGTTGGCGATCTGGCGGGTGAATTTCTGACCGACGGCAGAGCCGTTGCGCGCGCCGACGATGGCGACGATCGGCATGTCCGCAAGATCGAGACGGCCTTTCACGTATATGAGCGGCGGCGGGGCATCGACCTGCGCCAGCGCCGGCGAGTAGCCGGGCTCGCCGAGCGCCACGAGATGCGCACCGATCCGATCCGCCGCATCGATCTCCGCCTCGGCTTCCGCCGCGCTGCATAGACGGATGGCTTGCGCGCGGCCACCACGTCTGGAAAGCGCCGGCAGGGCCTCGATGGCGGCTTCCGCGCCGCCGAATTGGTTGACCAGGGCGCGGAACGTGGCTGGGCCGACATTCTCGCTGCGAATTAGCCTCAGCCAAGCGAGGCGCTGACGGGCGTTGAGGCGCGCGCCGGCTCTAGCTTCCTTGCTTGCTCTGACCAATGCGCGTCTCCTGGCCCTTCATCAGCCGCTCGATATTCGCGGCATGGCGGACATAAAGAAGGATGGTGAGCACGAAGAACAGCGCCGCGAGCCACCATCTGCCGGTGACGGCGAACGCACAAACCGTGGCGGCGCTCGCCACCAGTGCCGAGAGGGAAGAATAGCGGGTGGTGACGGCGACCAGGAGCCAAACCACGCAGAAGGCGACCGCGGCCGGCCAATACAGGCCGAGCGCCACGCCGATAAAGGTGGCCACGCCCTTGCCGCCGCGAAAGCCGAGCCAGACCGGAAAGAGATGACCGAGGAATGCCCCGAGCCCTGCGGCGACCGCGGCCGCGGGGCCAAATTGCGCGCCGATCAAAACGGCGGCGGTGCCCTTCAGCACGTCGAGCAACAGGGTGAGCGCGGCCAGAGGCTTATTGCCGGTGCGCAGGACGTTGGTCGCACCGATATTGCCGGAGCCAATCTTGCGAACGTCGCCGCCGCCGGAGAGCTTGGTAAGGATCAGGCCGAACGGAATCGAGCCGAGCAGATAGCCGACGACAAAGCTGAAGAGGCATAATCCCAGCATGAACGGGAGAACGGCGCTCCAGTCCTCGGAAGCGGGCATCGATCATCCCCTTTCAATGCCGCGAGGCTGTTCAACCGTAGTGATAGACGGGACGTCCGGCAACGAATGTGACGAGCGCCCGGCCCTCGAGGCGCGCTCCGTCGAAAGGCGTGTTCTTGGATTTCGAGCAAAGCCGCTCGGGCTCGACCGTCCAGGGCATTTCGAGATCCATGAGGACGAGGTCGGCGGCGCGCCCTTGGACAAGCGGCCACTGCCGAGATCGAGGAGCTGGGCCGGGTTGGCGGACAGCGCCTCGAGCAAGCGGTGCAAGGTGACCTCGCCGTTGTGATAGAGGCGCAAGGCGGCGCCCAGTAGCGTCTCCAGGCCCCCCGCGCACTCGGCGGCCTCGGCGAAGGGGCGGCGCTTTCCTTCGGCGCCGCGCGGATCGTGGGCGGAGACGATCACGTCGATGTCGCCGCTCGCCACGCCCTCCACCATGGCGCGCCGGTCTGTCTTCGGCGCGCAGCGCGGCTTCATCTTAAAGAAGGTACGGTAGGAGCCGATGTCGTTCTCGTTCAGCGTGAGGTGATTGACGGACACGCCGCAGGTGACGGGCAGGCCGCGCGCCTTGGCGGCGCGGATGACATCGAGCGAGGCGCGGCGGAAATCTGGCCGGCGTGGTAGCGGCCGCCCGTCAGCTCGACGAGACGAATGTCGCGCTCCAGCACGATGGTCTCGGCCGCGGTCGGGATGCCGCGCAAGCCCAGCCGGGTCGCCACCTCACCCTCGTTCATCACGCCGTCCTGGGTGAGGGGCGCATCCTCCAGGTGGTGGACGATCAGCGCGCCGTAATCCCTGGCGTAAGCCAGCACGTTGCGCATGACGCGCGCATTGGCGACGGATGTCTTGCCGTTGGTGAAGGCAATGGCGCCCGCCTCCTTAAGGAGACCGATCTCCGCCATCTCCTCGCCGCGCAAATCGCGCGTCATGGCCGCCATGGGATGGACATGCACGAGGGCGGTGTCGCGGGCGCGGCGCAAGATAAAGTCGACCAGCGCCACGTCGTCGATGACGGGCTCGGTGTTGGGCATACATAAGATAGTGGTGCGCCGCCGGCCGCGGCGGCGCGGCTCGCCGTCGCCAGCGTCTCGCGGTGCTCGTGGCCGGGCTCGCCGGCGAACACCATCATGTCGATGAGCCCGGGCGCCACGGTACGGCCACCACAATCGAGAGACTCGGCGCCCTCGACCGAGCCTTCGGTGATGTGCATGCCGAGATCGGCGATGACGCCGTCGGCGATCAGCAGGCCGCCGAAGGCATCGAGGCCGGTCGCCGGATCGATCAGCCGCGCGTGACGAGGCTGAGCGGTCGGTGCGGGTTGCGATGATCGTGGTCGTGGGTTTGCATGGCGATCATTCGTTCGGCAGGTGGCGGGCAAGCGCCTGGAGCACGGCCATGCGGACGGCGACGCCCATCTCGACCTGCTCGCGGATGACGCTGCGCGGATCGTCGGCCACGTTGGAGTCGATCTCCACGCCCCGGTTTGGGGCCGGGATGCATGATGAGGCGTCCGGCTTGGCGCGGGCGAGCTTGTCGTAATCGAGCCCGAAGAAGTGGAAATATTCCCGGGTGCTGGGGATCAGGCTCGACACCATGCGCTCGCGCTGCAGGCGCAGCATCATGACCACGTCCGCATCGGCCAGCCCCTCGCGCATGGAGGTGAAGACCTCGACCCCGAGGCGCTCGATGCCGGCGCCGAGCAGGGTGGAGGGGGCGATGACGCGCACCCGGGCGCCGAGCGTGTTGAGGAGGAGGATGTTTGAGCGCGCGACCCGTGAGTGCAGGATGTCGCCGCAGATCGCCACGATCAGCCCTTGGAGCCGGTCCTTGTGGCGGCGGATGGTCAGCGCGTCGAGCAGGGCTTGGGTGGGATGCTCGTGGCTGCCGTCGCCGGCATTGATCACCGAGCAATCCACCTTCTGGGAGAGCAGCTCGACCGCGCCGGCGGCATGATGGCGCACCACCAGGAGATCCGGACGCATCGCATTCAGCGTGACCGCCGTGTCGATCAGGGTCTCCCCCTTTTGGATGGAGGAGGTGGGGATCGACATATTCATCACGTCGGCGCCGAGCCGTTTTCCGGCCAGCTCGAACGAGCTTTGGGTCCGGGTGGACGCCTCGAAGAACAGATTGATCAGGGTGCGGCCGCGGAGATCGTCACGCTTTTTATGGATTTGGCGGCCGAGCTTGGCGGCGTCTTCGGACAGGTCGAGCAGCGCCGTGATCTCGGAGCGCGAAAGACCCTCGATTCCAAGAAGATGGCGGTGAGGAAAGGAGGATGTGGAAGCTTCTGCCGCAATGCTCATTAAAGGGCACTGTATAAGCCTGCGCGATCCAAGCATCAAGCGCGGGCACGGATTTAAGGTAAGCCGTTCCTAACGGCACTGACGCAGGCGGGAAGGTTTGCCCTTAAGGAGATTCCCCATGACTGGGGGCTTGTCAGCGTGCCCAGATTCTCCATAGGTTGCAGCTTGAACGAATCAATAAGATCAAAAAGGCCAGCGGCGATGAACGCTGGCAGGGGGACGAACGGGAGAGCCGCGCGATGATGAGCTTACCCTTCCTCTTCTTTGCCTGCGCGTTGGGTGCGGCTTGGCTGCGCCATCGCGGCGTGGCCATGGGCTTCTGGGTCGTGGGACTCGTGGTGATGCTCGTGCTATTCCGCGTCCACGTCACCGAAGTGCTGAATATCGGGCTCTGACGTCAGGAGGTAAGCGTGACCGCCGACCTTTCGAGGCTCCTCAATGCCTTGGCGCTGATCGCCCTCGATACGGTGCTGGTCCTCGCTTTCGTCGATCAGTTGTGGTTCCGCGACCTGCCGTGTCCCTTATGCATCCTGCAGCGGGCGGGCTTCTTCGCCGCCGGCTTCGGCATCGCGCTCAATCTCTTTTTCGGTCCGAAGCCGAGCCATTACGGCATCGCCATTCTCGGGGCGATCGCCGGCGGCATCATATCGATGCGCCAGATCCTGCTGCACATCGTTCCGGGCACGGGGTCCTACGGCAACGCGATCTTCGGGATGCATCTCTATACCTGGGCGTTCATCGCCTTCGCGCTGATGATCGTGGGCTGCGCCGTCATGCTACTCGACGACCGGCAATTTTCCCGGGCCGAGCCCATTTCGATGCGCTTGAAGGTGCTGCCGCTGACGGCGCTTCTGATGTTTCTCGTGCTGGCGGTGACTAATGTCGCCTCGACCGTGGCGCTGTGCGGCGCCGGGTTCTGCCCCGACAGTCCGAAAGACTACATGCTGTTCGAGACCGCGACGAACTAGTCCGCGGGTGCGCTGAACCGCTTCATGCGGTCGAGCGCGCCTTGCAGGATGTAGGCGGCGGCCATGCGGTCGACCACCTCGGCGCGGCGCTTGCGCGAGGCATTTGCCTCGATCAGATGACGCTCCACGGCCGCGGTCGACAGCCGCTCGTCCCAAAATGCCATCGGCACGGCGACATGGACGGCGAGGTTGCGGGCGAAGGCGCGGGTGGATTGCGCCCGGGGGCCCTCGGACCCGTCAAGATTGAAGGGGAGGCCGATGACGAGGCCGCCGACCCCTTGCTTTTCGACCATTGCGGCAATGGTCTTGGCGTCGGCGGTGAACTTGCCGCGGCGCAGCGTCTCATAGGGCGTGGCGATCGTGCGCGTGACGTCGGACAGCGCCAGCCCGACGGTCTTGGTGCCGACGTCGAGGCCAAGCAGCCGGGCCCCGGGCTGTAGCGTCGAAGCCAAGTCTTCGATAGGAAGGGGTGGTTCTGCTGTCACGGGACAATCTAAGGGGTGAGATGATGAAGATTACGTGGTTCGGTCATTCCTGCTTTCGTATCGACACGGGCGCAAGCGGTATCCTGATCGATCCGTTTTTGACCGGCAACGCCATCTTCGAGACCTCCGGCATTCCCATGGACCAGGTGACGGAAGGCGTGACCCATGTGGCCCTGACCCACGGCCACGAGGACCATCTCGGCAATACCGTCGCTATCGCCAAGGAAACGGGCGCGCCCGTTATCGCGGTGCATGAGCTTGCCAGCTATCTCCAGGCGCAAGGGGTCGAGAAGGTCGATCCCGGCAATACCGGCGGCACCATCCCCCACGAGGATTTCGACCTTACCTTCGTGCCGGCGTTGCACTCGTCTTCGAACATGGTGGATGGGCGCCCCGTCTATCTCGGCAATCCGTGCGGAATCGTGGTCGCGGCCCGCAACGGCAAGACGGCCTACCATATGGGCGATACCGACATCTTCTCCGACATGGCTCTGATCAGCGAGCTGTACCGGCCGCAAGTCGGCTTCGTGCCGATCGGCGACCGCTACACCATGGGCGCCATGACCGCGGCGCTCGCCTGCAAGCGCTTCTTCAACTTCGAGACCGTGGTGCCGTGCCACTACGGGACCTTTCCGGTCATCGATCAGACGGCGGACAAGTTTGTCGCGGAGATGGGCGGAAACAGGGTCCTGGTGCCCGAGGTCGGGGTTCCCTTCGAGGGGTGAGGCTTTAGGTCCTAAAGCCGTGGTGACAAGCCAAGTTGCCGGTTTTTCGGCCCAGTGCTAGGAACGCCGCATCGGAAACCCCCCTCGAGAAGCCAGCTCACAGCCATGTCCGTCGACAGCGCCACAGTCCGCCGCATTGCCCGCCTTGCCCGCATCGCCATCACCGATGAGGAGGCGGCGCGGCTGGAGACCGAGCTTTCCGGCATTCTCGATTGGGTGGCCCAGCTTGATGAGCTCGATACGTCCGCGGTAGAGGCCATGACGCGGGTGGAAGCCATGACCATGAAGAAGCGCAAGGACGAGGTGACCGACGGCTTTTGCGCCGACGACATCCTTAAGAATGCGCCCAAGGCCGACGATCATTATTTCGTCGTGCCCAAGATCGTCGAGTAGGGAAGCCGGCTTGTGACCGACCTGACAGATCTCACCATTGCCGAAGCGCGAGATGGTTTGCGCGGCAAGTCGTTCACGGCGCGCGAGCTGACGCAGGCTCATGTCGATGCCATCGAGGCGGCCAACGCGGCGCTCAACGCCTATGTGCTGCCGACGCCGGAGCGGGCGTTGGAGATGGCGGCGGCGAGCGATGCCCGTCTCGGCAAGGGCGAGGGCGGCAGCCTCGAGGGCATTCCGCTCGGCATCAAGGATTTGTTCTGCACGAAGGGCGTCCGCACCACGGCCTGCTCGCATATCCTCGACGGCTTCACCCCGACCTACGAGTCCACGGTCACGACCAATCTGTGGGCGGAAGGCGCGGTGATGCTCGGCAAGCTCAATAATGACGAGTTCGCCATGGGGTCTCCAAACGAGACGAGCCATTACGGCCCGGTGATCAATCCCTGGCGCGGTCCGGCTCCGACGCGAAGCTCGTGCCCGGCGGGTCGTCCGGCGGCTCGTCGGCGGCCGGTTGCCGCCCGTTTGTGCATGGGCGCCACGGCGACCGATACCGGCGGCTCCATCCGCCAGCCCGCGGCTTTCACCGGCACCGTCGGCATCAAGCCCACCTATGGCCGCTGCTCGCGCTGGGGCATCGTCGCCTTCGCCTCGTCGCTGGATCAGGCGGGGCCCATCGCACGCACGGTGCGCGATGCCGCGATCCTGCTGAAAGCCATGGCGAGCCACGATCCGAAGGACACGACATCCGTGGACGCGGTCGTGCCCGACTTCGAGGCGGCGGTCGGCAAGGGCGTCAAAGGCCTCACCATCGGCATCCCGAAAGAATACCGCATGCCGGGCATGGCGCCGGAGATCGAGGCGCTGTGGCAGCAGGGGATCGCTTGGCTGAGGGATGCGGGGGCCGAGATCAAAGAGGTCAGCCTGCCGCACACCAAATACGCGCTGCCGTCCTATTATATTGTCGCACCGGCGGAGGCGTCCTCGAACCTCGCCCGCTATGACGGCGTGCGCTACGGATTGCGCGAGCCGGGCGCCGACGTGCTTTCCATGTACGAGAACACGCGCGAGGCCGGCTTCGGCGCCGAGGTCAAGCGGCGCATCCTGATCGGCACCTATGTGCTGTCGGCCGGCTATTACGATGCCTACTACCTTAAGGCGCAGAAAGTGCGGACCTTGATCAAGCGCGATTTCGACCAGGCCTCGGAAGGGGTCGACGCGATCCTGACGCCGACCACGCCGGGTCCCGCCTTCGCGCTCGGCGAGAAGTCGGGCGATCCGGTCGAGATGTATCTGAACGACATCTTCACGGTGACGGTGAACATGGCGGGACTGCCCGGCATCTCCGTGCCGGCGGGTCTATCGTCGGAAGGGACGCCGCTCGGGCTTCAGCTCATCGGCCGCGCCTTCGACGAGGAGACCCTGTTCCGCACAGCGCAGGTGATCGAAGATGCGACGGGGCCTCGTCCTAGCCCCGCAGATTGGTGGAGCAAATCAGCATGAGCCGGCGTCTCGTCAGTTCCGGAAGCCCATACGAGAAGACGATCGGCTTCAGCCGTGCGGTGCGCGTCGGCAATATCGTGGCGGTCAGCGGCACCACGGCCGCTTCGGGCGGCAAGCCCGTGGCCATCGGCGATCCGGCGGCGCAGACCCGCGCCATCTTCGAGACCATCGGCGCGGCGCTGGCGGAGGCCGGGGCGAGCTTCAAGGACGTTGTCCGCACGCGCGTCTATCTCGTCGACATGGCGGATTTCGACGCGGTGGGCCGGGTTCACGGCGAGGTTTTCGGCGACATTCGCCCCGCCAACACGACCCTTCAGGTCTCCCGTTTCGTCAGCCCGGACTGGCTGGTCGAGATCGAGGTCGAAGCCGTGCTACCTGAGACATCGGGATAACCAGAGAGTCTGCCATGCACGCGCGAAGCTCAGAAATGCCAGAACATGGACGAGGTCCGGGTCGAGATCGATCGTATCGACCAGGCCATGGTGGATCTCATCTGCGAGCGCTTCGCCTATGTGGACCGGGCCTGGCAGCTCAAGACGCGCCGGCCGACGCGCGGGTGCCCTGGCGCATCCAGCAGGTGATCGACAAGGTGAAGGCGCGCGCCACCGAGAACAACTTGCCGCCGGAGCTGGTGGAAGCGTTGTGGCGGCAGATGATCGGCTGGTTCATCCAGTACGAAGAAGAAAGACTGCGTTCGGATCGTAAGGAGTAGCGGCGGCCCATGGACGCCAAGACGGAAAAGTCGAACCTGATCGAAGGCGCCACCGGCGACTGGGAGATGGTGATCGGCATGGAGATCCATGCCCAGGTCACGTCGAACGCCAAGCTGTTCTCGGGTGCCTCGACGGAGTTCGGCGGCGATCCCAACTCGCATGTCAGCCTGGTCGACGCGGCCATGCCGGGCATGCTGCCCGTGATCAACGAAGGTTGCGTGGCACAAGCCATCCGTACGGGGCTTGGGCTCAAGGCGCAGATCAACCTGAACTCGGTGTTCGACCGGAAGAACTATTTCTATCCCGATCTGCCGCAAGGCTATCAGATCAGCCAGTACAAGAATCCGATCGTCGGCGAGGGCGAGGTCATCGTCGACCTGCTGAGTGGCGAGCGCGTCATCGTCGGCATCGAGCGGCTGCATCTGGAGCAGGACGCGGGCAAGAGCCTGCACGACCAGCATCCGCAGTTCTCCTATGTGGACCTCAACCGCTCCGGCGTGGCGCTCATGGAGATCGTGTCGAAGCCCGACCTGCGTTCGTCCGAGCAGGCGCGCGCCTTTGTGAGCAAGGTGCGCACCATCCTGCGCTATCTCGGCACGTGCGACGGCAATATGGAGCAGGGCAGTTTGCGCGCCGACGTCAACGTGTCGGTGCGGCGTCCCGGCGACGAGTTCGGCACGCGCTGCGAGATCAAGAACGTGAACTCGATCCGCTTTATCGGCCAGGCCATCGAGTATGAGGCCCGCCGGCAGATCGAGATTCTGGAGGACGGCGGCGAGATCCATCAGGAGACGCGGCTGTTCGACGCCAAGACCGGCGAGACGCGCTCCATGCGGTCCAAGGAGGAGGCGCACGACTACCGCTATTTCCCCGACCCAGATCTGCTGCCCCTCGAGCTGACGCAAGCCTTTGTGGACGACCTCGCCAAAGACCTGCCCGAACTTCCCGACGAGAAGCGCGCGCGCTTCATCGCCGAGTATGGGCTCACGCCTTATGACGCCGACGTGCTCGTGTCGGAGCGTGAAAGTGTCGACTATTTCGAGGCGGTGGCGAAGGGGCGCGACGCCAAGCAGGCGGCGAACTGGGTCATCAACGAGCTGTTCGGCCGACTCAACAAGGAAGGCGGCACCATCGTCGATAGCCCGGTGACGGCGGATCAGCTCGGCGCCATCGTCGATTTGATCAAGTCCGGCACCATCTCGGGCAAGATCGCCAAGGACGTGTTCGACATCGTGTGGACCGAGGGCGGCGACCCGGCGGAGATCGTCGAGGCACGGGGCTTGAAGCAGGTCACCGATACCGGCGCTATCGAGAAGGCGGTCGACGAGGTGATCGCCGCCAACCCGGACAAGGTGGAGCAGGCCAAGGAGAAGCCGGCGCTGATCGGCTGGTTCGTGGGCCAGGTGATGAAGGCGACCCAAGGCAAGGCAAGCCCGCAGGCGGTCAACGAACTGCTCAAAGCCAAGCTCGGCATCGACTAGCCGCTTTTACGGCCCAAAGCGCTCTTATGACCCATCTCGGAGGGATTGGACGATGACGCATGCGATCCGCGTCCACGACTATGGTGGGCCCGAAGCGCTTCAGTGGGAGGAGGTCGAGGTCGGCGACCCCGGCCCCGGCGAGGTGCGCATCAAGCAGACCGCGATCGGGCTCAACTATATCGACGTCTATCTCCGGACCGGGCTCTACCCTCAGGACCAACTGCCGTTCATTCCCGGCATGGAGGGCGCCGGCGTGGTGACCGCCATCGGCGAGGGCGTGCGCGATTTGAAAGTCGGCCGCCGTGTGGCCTATGCCGGGCCGGTCGGCGCTTATGCGCAGGAGCGGCTGATCGCGGCGGACCGCGTGGTGCGGATCCCCGAGACGGTGAGCGACGAGACCGCGGCCTCGATCATGCTCAAGGGCATGACGGCGCAATATCTGTTGCGCCGGACCTATAAAGTGGGGCCGGAGACGACACTTCTATTTCATGCGGCGGCCGGCGGGGTCGGGATGATCGCCTGCCAATGGGCGGCCTCGCTCGGCGCCACGGTGATCGGCACGGTCGGCTCGTCGGGCAAGGCGCTGATCGCGCGCTCCCACGGCTGCACCCACGTCATCAACTATCGCGAGGAGGACGTGGTCGCGAAGGTGAAGGACTACACCAAAGGCGAGGGGGTCGACGTGGTCTACGATTCCATCGGCAAGGATACCTTCCCGGCCTCACTCGATTGCCTCAAGCGGCGCGGCATGTGGGTGAGCTTCGGCCAGGCGTCTGGGCCGGTGCCGGAATTCCGGATCAATCTTCTGGCCCAGAAGGGCTCACTTTTCGCCACGCGGCCGGCGCTCGGCGATTATATCGCCACCCGCAAGGAGCTGGTCTCCACCGCCAACGATCTGTTCGGCGTCATCGCCAAGGGCAAGGTGAAGATCGCCGTCAACCAGACCTATCCGTTGGCGGAGGCGGAGCGCGCCCATCGCGAGCTCGAAGGACGGCTGACGACGGGGTCGACACTCCTCATTCCGTAAGGCGCGCGCTCGCCATCGGGCCGGGCGCCGCCTTACATAAATCTGATATGCAGCACCTGTAACGGGCTCTATTTGCACCCGAAATCTCGAACGCGGGGTTGGAAACCATCAATGTCGGTTCAAGCGCAGGGCCGGTCTTTTGGCTTGTGGGCCGTCATCCTGATTGGGGCGGTCTACGGCCTCGTCTTTGGCGGCATGCGGCTCGCGTTGTCCGACAACCTGACGCTCGACGATGCGATGGCCAATGTGCTCGCCCAGACATTGTCGCTTGGCTATGTCGAACGGCAGCCGCCTCTCTATGAATGGGTGCTGTGGTCGGTGCAGCAGCTCACCGGACCGAACCTCCTGAGCTTCCTTCTCATCAAATACGCGCTGCTCAGCGCGACCTTCGCCTTTCTCTATCTCGCCGCCACGCGGATCTTCAGCGACTGGCACTGGCAAGTCGTCGCCGGCGTGACGCCGCTGCTGCTGTTCCAGTTTGGTTGGAACCTGCATGAAGGCGTGACGCACACGATGATGCTGAGTTGCATGGTCGCGGCGTCGTTCTGGTCCTTCATGCGCTTGGTGGAGCGGGGTGGGGCGCGCGACTATCTCTTGTTCGGCCTCTTCATCGGCCTCGGCCTGCTCAGCAAATACAACTTCGTCGGCTTTCTGGTCATCCTGCTGATATGTGCGCTTCTGCAGCCGGCCTTGCGGGCGCGGCTGCTCGATTGGCGGATGCTTCTCTCATTGGCCATGGCCGCGGTCGTCACCGCGCCGTTCACGTATTGGCTAATCAAGGGGCAACGCGACCTGGTCGCCGTCTTCGACGATGCCGTTGCCCCGAGAGCATCGGAGTGGCTGAAGGCGAGGGCCATCGGCTTCGTGGGCGCGCTCTATGCGCCGTTCGGCTTTCTGTTGCCTCTCATCGCGATCTTGCTGGTGGGATTTCCGCGCATGGTGCCGCAGGGATGGGCGGCGCTCAAACAGAGCGTGCGGCCGCGCGACTGGCCGGGCAGCACACCGGACTGGCCGCTGCTCCTGCTGCATATGACGATTGGCGGGTTCGTCTTTCTGATTCTCGGGGCGTTGCTGACGGGAGCCACGCATTATCTCGAGCGCTACATGCACCCGTTCTTCCTGCTGACCCCGTTATGGCTGCTGGTGCTCGTGGAGCGTACCGGCAACGCCGAGCGCAAGGTGAAGGTGCTGGCGGGGCTGATCCTCGTGCTCACCGTGCTGGTCGCGCCGCTGCGCGCCTACGATCTGATGAACTCGATGGGCCCCGGTTGCGGTAAGTGCCGGATGGCGATTCCCTATGACGGGTTGGGTGAGGCGCTGCGCGCGGGTGGCTTCCGGTCGGGGACGGTCATCGCGACCAATCGCGATGACGCCGGCAATCTCCGCCGTCTCTTTCCGATGCGCGCATCGTCTGTCTGCGCAATCCGCACTACGCGCCTCCGGTTCGCCCCGTGGATCGCGAGACGGCAGGTGCCTTGGTCTGGCGCGCCGCCGAGGGTGAAGAACCCCCAAAAGGCGCGGCGGCGGAACTCGCCAAGATGGGGTCGGGCCTCGCGGGTGCATCGCAAGAGGTCCGCGTGCCCTGGTCGTCCTTCGGCTCGCCCAAGGCCGACCGGGACTGGTCCTGGCGCGTCACCTTCACGGCGCCGTCCCGCGCCACGCCGCAATAGTTTTTTCCGCAGGCCAGCCGACAACGTTTTTGCGTGGTTACCGGCGCATGACTCGGAATGGTCAAGAGAATCTTTCAAAACGCCAATCTTAATCAATACCCCGCGCAAACGCGTGCAGTGTAAACCAATATTACCATGCATTTTACCTTTAGTTATTTTGCATTAATCACGCCTCTTCAGGAGTTGTTGAAAGTGCTCTCGCATGATCCCCGTATTGAAGTTGAACAACACTCGATGAACCTTTGCGGGGGAAACGCAGGTTCCAAGATGAGTGCAAAGGGGGACGCAAAAAATGGCACGGATGGATATGTCGGCTGGGCATATGGAGCTCGCGGCGCAGACCGGTGGGGCCGACGCCCTGTTCGAGCTGGGGATGCTCTATTCGACGGGCCGGGTGGTGGATGCCAATCTCGTGGTGGCCCACAAATGGTTCAACCTCGCCGCCGCGCGGGCAACGCCACGGCTCTGACCTATCGCCTCGAGCTTGCCCAGGAGATGTCGGCGGATCAGGTCGCCGAGGCTCAGAAGCTCGCGCGCGAGTGGCTGCAGACCAACTAGCTTTCAGAGATTGATTGCTCGTAAGGGGAGGGGCGCCGGAGCTATTCCGGTGCTCCGTCTCCTGCTTCCTCGCTGCAATGGCGGAAGAGCGAGAGGACACAGTTATAACTCTTGCGCGCAAAGCCGCTCACGGCTGAGCCTGTGCTCTGGGCTGCCTGTTTGACGCGCCCGGCCGTGCTGACGCTCTCGGTGGGTTGCGGCGCGGGCGCCGGCGCTGCGACAGGCAGCGAGCCCGTCGTCGGGGCAGGGGCCTTAGCGGGTGCGGGGGCCGGATCATCGGACGATCCGCCGAGAGCCGAACGGGCGCCGCGCAAGCCTTTGGCCGAAGCGTCCACTGCGCGGCCGCCAAGCTCGAAGAGCGTCTTCGGGGCTTCGCCCTTGGCCTTGTCTGTGGGCTCGGCGAAGGTGCGCCGGTCTTGGTCGACCCTTTGCTTGAGCTCTCTCACGCGGGGGTCGGCGGCAACCTCCGGGGGCAGGGACGGGCCTTCATAATTATAGACCTTCGCCAGCCCGTTGCAGGCCGCGGATGCGACTTCCGCCTTGCACGAGGCATGGTTGCCGTCCTTGGCGGTGCGGATGACGCAATAGAGCTTCAGCGCATCGGTCGGCCTCTTGCCGACGCCGGTGATCTTGCAGCGATAGGTCTGATCGGGGTTCTTGCAGGTGACGCAATACTCGGCGTCGGCGGCGAGCGCGGCGGAACTCGCGCAGGCGAGAGCGCCGGCGATAAGCGCCGCGTGTAGAAACGGTCTTGGGCAAGCACGCCGGCCCATGGTGATCCCGTCATCCCCGTGAAGAAGTGCTGAAAATCCTAGCACATCCTCGGGCACAGCAAAACAGAAGGGCCGATAGACCACCGAGAGGCCGTTTCCAGCCATTTCTCATGAGCCGCTTGCAAGGCGCGGTGGCGGGCCGCAGGACAATGCCGGGCCCGGACGCCGGATTCGGCTGGCGTGAGGCGCCAAGTATCTCGCCGGGTGGGCACGGTGTCGTGTTGACCGCCCATCGCCGGATCAGTAAGCCTTTGCGTCGAACGGAGACGTGGCCGAGAGGCTGAAGGCGGCGGTTTGCTAAACCGTTATACGGTCAAAAGCCGTATCGGGGGTTCGAATCCCCCCGTCTCCGCCAGCCGCGCGCAGGCAAGCACCCAGCTCGGGGCCGCAGGCCCGACGATCGTCAAAAATCACGATGAAGACGTGGCTTAGGTGGGGCCCGTGATCTCACGGGTGAAGTCGGCCCAGATCGCTTGAGGCCCGAGGTCAGGTCGCTGATCCGCGCCCCGACAACGTCCCAGTTCACCATGTGCCGCTGCTCGGTCCCGTCGGCGCCCATGTCCACGATGTAGACGCCGATGATCGTGAGCACTGCGCCGAGAATGATTCCAACTAAAAGTCGCATGTGCCCCCACTGAACAATTCTGCAATGATAGTGGCTCGGGATGACGAGAGGAAGTTAGATTGAGCGAGGGGCGCTCGATCGCTCTGGTTGTCCTTGGCCTTGATACGCTTCTAGGGCGAACGGCTCGGCCATGGCCGTGGCCTGGTGCCTCTGTCGCAGGCTCTCTGTCGAGAGTTTGATCTTGGTCAAGGTTCCGGGCTCCAGCCTAGAGCAATTCTCACCAAGATGAGGGGATGGGCTAATGGCAGCAATGCTTCAGCGTGACGAGTGGAAGGCGTTCTCGGATTTCCTGGCGCTCGGTGCGGCGGGACTTCTCGTTGTCGTCGGCCTGATTCTGGCTCTCGCCGGCGAAGACCGGGTGATCGCGTTTCACGGCTGCATTCTGCTGGGCGCCGCGGGCCTTTCCTTCCTCTATATGCTGACGCAGATCATCGAGAAGAAGGAGCCGCACGACGCCACGAGCTATGCGGACGGCGTTATCCGGGCCGGCGTCATCGCCACCGTCTTTTGGGGACTTGCCGGCTTCCTGATCGGCGACGTCATTGCTTGGCAGTTGGCCTTTCCGGTCCTCAATCTCGATCTGCCCTGGACCAATTTCGGCCGTCTGCGGCCGGTGCATACCTCGGCCGTCATCTTCGCCTTCGGCGGTAACGCGCTGATTGCGACGTCATTTTATGTCGTGCAGCGCACGTGCCGCGCGAGGCTCGCCGGCAAATGGTCTCCGTGGTTCGTGTTCTGGGGCTATCAGCTCTTCATCGTGCTGGCCGCCACCGGCTACGTCCTCGGTGTCACCCAATCGAAGGAATATGCCGAGCCCGAGTGGTACGTGGATCTGTGGCTCACCGCCGTTTGGGTGGTCTATTTCCTTGTCTTCGTGGCCACGATCGCCAAGCGCCGCGAACCGCATATTTACGTCGCGAACTGGTTCTATCTCGCCTTCATCGTCACCGTCGCGATGCTGCATATCGTCAACAACTTGGCGGTCCCGATCTCGCTCGTCGGCACCAAGAGCTACATAATCTATTCCGGCGTGCAGGACGCCATGACCCAGTGGTGGTACGGCCACAACGCGGTCGGCTTCTTCCTCACCGCCGGCTTCCTCGGCATGATGTATTATTTCGTGCCGAAGCGCGC
Organism: Methyloceanibacter superfactus; assembly: GCF_001723305.1. Classification (GTDB taxonomy): domain Bacteria; phylum Pseudomonadota; class Alphaproteobacteria; order Rhizobiales; family Methyloligellaceae; genus Methyloceanibacter; species Methyloceanibacter superfactus. The sequence continues at coordinate 80,422 of NZ_LPWF01000029.1, read as the reverse complement.
CGAGCGGCCGATCTATTCGTACCGGCTCTCGGTGGTCCATTTCTGGTCGCTGATCTTCATCTATATCTGGGCCGGTCCGCACCACCTGCATTACACGGCGCTGCCCGACTGGGCGCAGACGCTGGGCATGACCTTCTCCATCATCCTGTGGATGCCGTCCTGGGGTGGCATGATCAACGGCCTGATGACGCTGTCAGGCGCGTGGGACAAGCTCAGGACCGATCCCGTCATCCGCATGCTCATCGTGGCCGTCGCCTTCTACGGCATGTCCACCTTCGAGGGGCCGCTGATGAGCATCAAGTCGGTGAATGCGCTGTCGCACTACACCGACTGGACCATCGGCCACGTGCATTCCGGCGCGCTCGGCTGGGTCGCCTACATCACCTTCGGGGCGCTGTATTGCCTCGTGCCCTGGCTCTGGCATCGCAAGGCTCTGTACTCGCAGCGGCTGGTGGAGTGGCACTTCTGGATCTCGACGCTCGGCATCGTGCTCTACATCACCTCCATGTGGGTGTCGGGCATCCTGCAAGGGCTGATGTGGCGGGCCTACGACAGCCTCGGCTTCCTCGAATATTCCTTCGTCGAGACCGTAGAGGCCATGCATCCCTTCTACGTGATCCGTGCGGCCGGCGGCTTGCTGTTCCTTATCGGCGCGCTGCTCATGACTTATAATCTATGGCGCACGGCCCGCGGCGATGAGCCTGTCGACGCGAGGGATCAGCCGGCAGTTGCCGCGGCGCCTGAATTCCGGCCAGGCGAATATACGGCACCGGCCGAGTAGGGGGATGAGATGAGCTGGGCAAAACATCAAGTCCTCGAGAAAAGTTCGGTCCTTCTACTGATCGGCATTCTCATCGTTGTCGCCATTGGCGGCCTGATCGAGATCGCGCCGCTGTTCTGGCTGAGCTCGACCATTGAGAAGGTGCAGGGCATGCGGCCTTACACCCCGCTCGAGCTGGCCGGTCGCGACATCTATGTTCGCGAGGGCTGCTATCTTTGTCACAGCCAGATGATCCGCTCGCTGAAGGACGAGGTCGAGCGCTACGGCCATTACAGCCTCGCCGCCGAGAGCATGTACGATCATCCGTTCCAATGGGGGTCGAAGCGCACGGGTCCGGATCTCGCGCGCGTCGGCGGCAAATATTCCGACGAATGGCACCGCGCCCACATGACAGACCCGCGGGCCGTGGTGCCGGAATCGGTGATGCCTGGCTATCCGTTTCTCGCCAAGCGTGAGCTCGACTATGGCGATATCGCGGAGCGCCTGAAGGTCAGCGCCATTGTCGGCGTGCCCTATACCGAAGAGATGATCGAGAGCGCCAAGACGGACGTCGAGCTGCAGGCCGGCGCCAATACGGAGGGGCTCAAGGAGTTCCTCGCGCGTTACCCCAAGGCGCAGGTCAGGGAGTTCGACGGTGAGCCGGGTTACGTTTCCGAGCTCGATGCGCTGATTGCCTATATGCAGATGCTCGGGACCCTGGTCGATTTCGCGACGTTCGACGCCGCCGGACCGAACCTAAGGTGAGGATAGCACGATGACCTATGAGCAAGTGGCATCGATCAGCCAGGTGGCTGCGCTCCTGTTCTTCATCGCCCTGTTCGTCGGGGTTCTGGTCTATGCGTTTTGGCCCGGCAACAAGAAGCGTTTCGAAGAGGCGGCGAAGCTGCCTCTCGAGCAGGACCCTGAGCCAAAGAACGAGAAAGACGACTGAGCCATGGCCAAGAAAGACGGCGATACAGGGGATGCCGGCACGACCGGCCATGAATGGGACGGCATCCAAGAGCTGAACAAGCCGCTGCCCAAATGGTGGCTCTATACGTTCTATGCCTGCATCATCTGGGCAATCGGCTATTGGATCGTCTATCCGGCGTGGCCGCTGGTCTCGAGCTACAGCAAGGGCGTTCTCGGCTATAGCCAGCGCGAGAAGGTCTCCGAGGATCTGGAAGCCGCGCAGGCCGACAAGTCCACATTCCGGGATAAGATCGCCAGCGCCGACTTGGCGACCATCCAGGCCGATCCCGAGCTTCTGAACTTCGCAATGGCTGGCGGTGCGGCGGCATTCGGCGACAACTGCGCGCCGTGTCATGGCCGTGGCGCGCAAGGTGCCTTCGGCTATCCGAATTTGCGCGACGACGTGTGGCTGTGGGGCGGCTCGCTCGATGCCATCCATCAAACGATCAGCCATGGCATTCGGGCGGAAGACCCCACGACGCGCAACAGCCAGATGCCGGCCTTCGGCAAGCTCGGCATGTTGAAGCCGGATCAGGTTTCCGATGTGGCGGAGTATGTCTTGTCTCTCTCCGGCAATGCCGGAGACGACGCGGCCGCGAAGCGCGGCCAGGTGATTTTCGCCGCCAACTGCGCTATGTGTCATGGCGCGGAAGGCAAAGGCAATCAGGCGCTCGGTGCGCCGAACCTCTCTGACGAACTTTGGCTCTACGGTGGAGACAAGGCGACCGTCGTGGAGACGATTACCAATAGCCGCGGCGGCATGATGCCGGCCTGGACGGGGCGCCTCGATCCTGCGACGATCAAGGAACTTGCCATCTACGTCCACTCGCTTGGCGGCGGTCAGTAGCCTCTAGGCTCTCGTTGTGACTATGACCGAAGTGCAAGAACGATCCAGCGCGCCTAGTGGGCGCAATGGGGATTCAGCCCCCGTGGAAGCTGCGCCCGGCGTCATGCGGAGCGACACGCCCACGGTCACGGGCGAGGGCCGCTCGCTCTATGCCGGCCGCGTCAAGGTCTACCCCAAGGAGGCCCACGGGACATTCCGGACGGTCAAATGGATCGTCATGGCCGTGACGCTCGGCATCTATTATCTCGTGCCGTGGATTCGTTGGGACCGGGGGCCCTACCTTCCCGACCAGGCCGTGCTCATCGATTTGCCGGCGCGCCGCTTTTACTTCTTCTTCCTCGAGATCTGGCCCCAGGAATTCTATTACATCACCGGCCTGCTGGTGCTCGCCTCGCTCGCCTTGTTTCTCGTCACCTCGGTGGCGGGGCGCGTGTGGTGCGGCTACACCTGTCCGCAGACGGTGTGGACCGATCTGATGATCGCGGTCGAACGCTTTTGGCAAGGCGACCGCAACGCGCGGCTTCGCCTCGACAAACATATGTGGTCTTTCGAAACGCTGTGGCGGAAGGCGGCGACGCATCTGTCCTGGTTGCTGATCGCTATCGCCACCGGCGGCGCGTTTGTTTTCTATTTTGCCGACGCACCGACGCTTGCCAAACAATTCTGGGATTTCGACGCGCCGACGACGGCTTATCTGTTCGTCGGCATCTTTACGGCGACGACCTATGTGCTTGGCGGCATCGCGCGCGAGCAGGTCTGCATCTATATGTGCCCGTGGCCCCGCATCCAGGGTGCCATGTTCGACCGCGATTCGCTGCTCATCTCCTACCGCACGTGGCGCGGTGAGCCGCACGGTCCTCACCGGAAGGGCGAGACCTGGGACGGGCGGGGTGATTGCGTCGACTGCCGCCAATGTGTGGCCGTCTGTCCTACCGGCATCGACATCCGCAACGGACCGCAGCTCGAATGCATTCAGTGCGCGCTGTGCATCGATGCCTGCGATGAGATCATGACCAAGGTGAACCGGCCGACCGGTCTCATCGCCTACGATACGGTGCGCAATCTCGAGGCGGGCGATGTCGGCGCCGAGCCCCTCAATCTGTTCCGCCCCCGGGTCATCCTCTATGCCGTCGCCATGGCCGCGGTCGCCATCATCATGCTCATCGCGCTCCTGACGCGGCCCGAGCTCGACGTGAATGTTCTGCATGACCGCAACCCGCTCTACGTGCGGTTATCCGACGGCGGCGTCCGCAATGGCTACACGATCAAGCTGCTCAACAAGCTCTATCTGCCGCGGGCCTTCTCCATCGGCGTGGAGGGCTTGCCGGGCGCCACGCTCGATCTGATCGGACATGAGGGCGGCGCCGTGGTGCCGGTGCCTCCCGACAACCTCCAGTCCGTCCGAATCTATCTGACCCTCGACAAGCCTGGCGTGAAGGCCCTGACCTCGGCGGCGACTCCGTTCTCCTTCGTGATCACCGATATCGCCAGTGGCGCGCGGACCGAGCATGGGGCGACATTCCAGGGGCCGCCGCGATGAAGTCTGAAGGCGGTTTTTTGCAAGGCTGGTTCGCCAACGGCATCGAGGGGCGCCATGTACTCATGGGGCTCATCGTGTTTTTTGGGGTGATGCTCGCCGCCAATAGTCTGCTCGTCTACTACGCTCTCGACACCTTCAGCGGCGGCGATCGGCCGGACCCTTACCGCAGCGGTCTGAACTACAATGAGACGATCGAGGCGGGAAAGCGCCAAGCGGCGCTCGGCTGGCAAACCGAGATGGCCTATGACGACAGCCAGGGACGCCTGACGTTGAGCGTGCTGGATGAGGCGCAGGTGCCGGTCACCAATCTCGCGCTGGATGCCAAGGTGAGCCGGCCGGCCACCGACCGGGAAGACCGCGCCGTCGACTTCGTCGAAGTTTCGCCCGGCGTCTACGCGACGGACGTCGCGCTCGCACCGGGGACGTGGATCGTTTCGCTTGCCTCGCGCGCGGGCGCGGAGGGTGAAGCCAGCTACCGCCTCAAGCGGCGCTGTTCGTCGCTGACCGGCCATGACCGCCCACGTGCCTCCGGCGGCTCTCGCCGCGCAGGTGCCGGACGTCTCGCCAAATACTCTTGTTCTGGCCGTCGATGAGATGCATTGCGGCGCGTGTCTGCGCTCGGTGGAGCGGGCGGCTTTGCGCGTTCCGGGCGTGATAAGCGCGCGGGCATCGCTCGCGGCCAAGCGGGTCACCGTCACCTACGATCCGGGACGCGCCAGCGAAGTCGATGTGATCGCCGCGCTCGACCGCATCGGTTTCACCGCCGCGCCGATCGAGACGGCGAAGCAGGATCGCGGCGATGCGCGGCAGAAATATCTGCTGCGGCGGGTGGCGGTGGCGGGCTTTGCCGCCATGAACATCATGCTTCTGTCCATCGCCGTCTGGTCAGGCGAGGGCGGCGACATGGACCCGGCGCTCGCCGGATTGTTCCGCTGGCTGTCGGCATTGATCGCCTTACCCACCGTGGTCTATGCCGGGCAACCCTTCTTCACCTCGGCCGTTGCCGCGCTCAAGGGCCATCGCCTCAACATGGACGTGCCAATCTCGCTCGCCATCATTCTGGCGACGGGCATGAGCCTGTATCAAACCATGCTCGGCAACGAGCAGGTCTATTTCGACGCCGCCGTCACGCTGCTGTTCTTCCTCCTGGTCGGCCGTTATCTCGACGAGTCCTTGCGCGTGCGGGCGCGCGGCGAGGCACAAAATCTGCTCAGCCTTCAGGGCGGCGTCGCCACGGTCATCGACGCGGACGGGACCCGCCGCAAAGTGGCGGCCCATGCGCTGCGGCCGGGCGATCGCCTGCTAGTCGCGGCGGGCGAGCGGGTTGCCGCCGACGGCGTCGTGTCGGCGGGTAAGGGACAAGTCGACAGAGTCTTCATCACGGGTGAGACGGCGCCCGCCACCGTCGCCGCCGGGACCCAAGTCTATGCGGGAACCCTCAACCTGACGCAGGCTTTGGAGATCGAGGTCACCGCCGCCGACACCGCGACGCTGCTGGCGGAGATCAGCCGGTTGATGATGGCGGCGGAGCAGGGCAAGGCGCGTTACCGTCGGCTCGCCGACCGTGCCGCGCAAATCTACGCGCCGGCCGTGCATGGCTTGGGCCTCGCGACTTTTCTCGGCTGGCTGGCGTTCGGCGCCGGCTGGCAGACGGCACTCACCTATGCCATTGCCGTGCTCATTATCACCTGCCCCTGCGCGCTGGCGCTGGCCGTCCCTGCGGTGCAGATCGCCGCTGCGAGCCGTCTGTTCCGCCGCGGCATCATGGTCAAGGCGCCCGATGGGCTGGAGCGCATCGCCGAGATCGACATGGTGGTGTTCGACAAGACCGGCACGCTCACCCTCGGCAAGCCACAACTCATTGATAACGAGGCGGTTTCCGACGATTTGCTGGCGCGCGCGGCGGCCCTGGCGGCAGCCAGCCGGCATCCTTCGCGCGGGCCCTGGTCGCGGGCGCGGAGCAGCGGCTCGGCGCGGTCGTGCCCGCTTCGGGATGTGGCTGAGACCCCCGGCGAAGGCTTGGCAATCATGACGCCGCACGGGGAAGCACGTCTCGGCTCGGCGGCGTGGTGCGGCGCCGAGGGCGAGGAGAGTGAAGGTGCCGAGGTCTGGTACCGGCAGGGCGATGGTCGGCCCGTGCGATTCCGTTTCGTCGACACGATGCGGCCGGACGCGGCCGAGACGGTGGCGGCCTTGAAACGCCAAGCTTCGCGGTGGCGCTGCTCTCGGGTGACCGGACCGCCGCGGCGAGCAGCTGCGCGCGATGCCGGTATCGAGACGTGGCACGCGGAGCTCAAGCCCGCCGGCAAGATTGCCTGGCTGGAGGCGCGCGCAGATGAGGGCCACAAGGTTCTGATGGCGGGCGACGGCCTCAACGATGCGCCTGCGCTCGCTGCGGCGCACGCTTCCATCTCACCGGCCACGGCCGCCGATCTCAGCCAGCGCGCCGCGGATTTCGTGTTCCAAGGCGCGAAGCTGGCGCCCGTGGCCGAGGCGATCGGCACGGGCAAGCGCGCGCACGCCATGGCCATTCAGAATTTCGGCGTGGCGGGGGTCTACAACATCATCTGCGTGCCGCTCGCCATGGCCGGCTTCGTCACGCCGCTCATCGCGGCCATCGTCATGTCGAGCTCCTCGATCCTGGTAACGCTCAACGCGGCGCGGCTGGCGGGGAGAGGGCGGTCATGACGGCGCTCGCTTGGCTCATTCCCGCCGCGCTTGTGTTGGGTGCGCTCGGCCTCGGCGCCTTCCTGTGGGCGCTGCGCTCGGGCCAGTTCGACGATATGGAGGGCGCTGCCTATCGCGCGCTCGAGGACGATCCTCCGGACGACGAGATCACCTGATGCGGGGGCTTCAGGACATCGACACCGTCCTGAGCAAGCTCGCATGGTTGCGCGCCGAGCATATTTGGCCGAACGGCCTGCGCTATCTGTGGACGGACGCATTCGGCGTCGTCCTGCTCGCCTCGCTCTACGAAGCGACAAAAGACCAGAGATATCTCGATGAGGCCCTGTGGGTCGTGTCGGAGGTCAAGCGTGTGTTGGGGCGTAAGCGTGGCATCCGCATCGGCGAGGAGCCCGACCGCGACGGCCAGTATTTCCATTATCTCGCCATGTGGCTCTATGCGCTCCACGTGCTCGGGCGCTTCGATCCAAAATTTCGCGAGGAGGGCGTCGCGCTCGCCCGCGATATTCATGGACCCTTCGTGATCCCCGGCCGCGGCGTCGTCTGGAAGATGCAAGAAGACTTGAGCGGGCCGTATCCCGGCTACGGCTTCGGCGCACTCGATGCGTTCGACGGCTATGTGTCCTACCGGCTGCTCGACGAGACGGCGTTGGCGCCGGAGATCGCAGAGATGAAGACGATCATCGATCAGATCGCCGGCGAGCTCGCCATCACCCAGGATCTCGGGCTCGGCATGATGCTATGGATGACGCAGTTCTTCCCGGACGAGGACTGGGCGGTGATCCAGCGCCGGCGCTCGCTCGACATGCTGGACCGCGTGTGGATGCAGGAAGGCTATTTCGCCCGCGAGCCCTATCTGCCGCATGTGCGGATCGCCTTCGCCAATTACGGGGTCTCGGTGGGTTTGCAGGCCGTGGTCGCCATGCCGGACCGGGTGGATGCGCTCAATGCCTATTTCGACCGTTACCGGTCGGGCGACGAATATGACCGCGCGGCCATCACCCATGTAATGGCGTGCAACTCTCACTTCCCGGGGCTGTTGCTGCGCTAGAGCGCGCTCACTCGAAGTGATAGAACGTATCGTTCAGATATTTGATGAGGTCCTGCATCTCGCTCGCGGAGAAGTCCTTCTTTGCCATATGCGTGCAGCTGGCCACCTGCTCCTTCAACCCCTCCAGCGACTGAACGCTGCGATCCTTGCGGGTGTAGACATCGGTTTGGTGGCACTCCATGCAGTTCGCGTCGAGCAAGCGCTTGCCCTCGGCGCTGTCGCCCGGCAATGAGGCGGCGTAGGCGCTCGGCATCAGCATCAACGTAAGCGATGCGCAGAAAATGCTTCTCATGGTTCGCTCCCGGTTTGCCGCGGGCCACATGCCCGCGCTCACAGATACTCGCGCAAGGTCGGCAGCGCGCGCTCGACACAGGCGCGGCCTTCGTCGATCGCCTCCTTGGCGCGGTTGAACTCCAGCAGTCCGACATGCGCCAGGCGCGGCACCAGCAGCACGTGCGGTGGCTCGCCAGCAAGACGGGTGCGCGTGATGTGATCCTGCATGATGTTGATGGCCGTGGCGATCACCTGGAAATAACCGGGGTTGCGCGCCTCCGGCTGCAGCAGCTTGGGCGCGAGAACGTCGATCTGCTGCCGGATCGAGGCCGGCATCTGACTATGAAGCTGGGCGAAGAAGTCATTGGACGGACGCTTGGATTCGCTGCCAGCCTTGGGAGGCTTGGCCTTGAAGCGTCGGCCTAGGAGGTCGCCGTTGGGGTTCACGGCGATGATGATCTCGGCCCCCAGAGCGCGGCAGGTCGAGACCGGCACGGGATTGACCAAGCCGCCGTCCAGCAACCATTGATCGCCGATCTTATGGGGCCGGAAAATGCCGGGCAGGTGATCGACGCCGCGTACCGCGTCGTCGATGGGACCGGTTTGCAGCCAGATCTCGCGTCCGGTCACGAGATCGGTGGCGATCGCGGCGAATTTCTTCGGGTAGCTCTCGATGGGTGCCGAGATGTCCAGGCCGCGCAAGAAGGTGACAATCTGCTTGCCGTCAACCACGCCGCCGCCGGACAGGCGAATGTCCACGAGGCGCATGATCTCGCGCCAGCTCACGGCCTCTGCCCAATTTCGCAAGTTTGGCAGCCGGCCGGCCACGTATGCGGCGCCAACCAGCGCCCCCATCGACGCTCCACAAATCACGCTGGGCTTGAAGCCGGCCTCCACGAGGCCATCGATGATGCCGATATGCGCCCAACCGCGCGCCGCACCGCTACCAAGTGCAAGTCCGACTTTATGGGTTGGCTTGGCAGGGCCGGGGGGCACGGTGGGGTCAGCCGGCGGACGCGATGGCGCCGGCGGTCTCGGCCGCGGGCTCCAGCGCCGCCTCGATCGCGTCATCGACCGTCGACATCCAGACGAAGCGCACCGCTTCGCGCGCCGCCTCGGGCACGTCCTCGTAGTCCTTCTTGTTGCGCGCGGGCAGCATCACCGTGGTGATGCCGGCGCGCACCGCCGCCAGGACCTTGTTCTTGACGCCGCCGATGGGCAGCACGAGGCCGCGCAGCGAGATCTCGCCGGTCATGGCCGTATCGCTCTTGACCGTGCGGCCGGTGAGGAGAGACGTCAGGGCGATGAACATGGCGACGCCGGCGCTCGGGCCGTCTTTCGGGATGCGCCGGCAGGCACGTGCAAATGGATGTCCGAGTTCTCGAACAGGCTTTGATCAATACCGAGGGTTGCCGCGCGCGCCTTCACCAAGGACAGCGCGGCTTGAGCGCTTTCCTTCATCACGTCGCCGAGCTGACCGGTCAGGATCAGCCCACCCTTGCCGGGCACGCGGGCGCACTCGATGAACAGGATGTCGCCGCCGCTCGGCGTCCAGGCAAGGCCGGTGGCGACACCGGGCACGCTGGTGCGCATGGCCACCTCGTTCTCGAATCGGCGGGCGCCGAGAATCTCGTGGAGATCCTTCGCCTCAATGCGCATGCGGGTCTCTTTGCCCTCGGCCACGCGCATGGCGACGTGATGGCAGATGGCGCCGATCTCGCGCTCGAGATTGCGCACGCCGGCTTCCCGCGTGTAGTCCTCGATCACCGCTCGGATCGCGTCCTCGGTAATCTCGCACTGCTCCGGGGTGAGGCCGGTATCTTCGAGCTGGCGCTTCACCAGATAGCGCTTGGCGATCTCGACCTTCTCCTCCTCGGTGTAGCCGGGGATCTCGATGACCTCCATGCGGTCGCGCAGCGTCCCGGGATCTGGTCGAGCACGTTGGCAGTGCCGACGAACATGACGCCCGACAGGTCGAACGGGACGCCAAGATAATTGTCGCGGAAGGTGGAATTCTGTGCCGGATCAAGTACTTCCAGCAACGCCGCGGACGGGTCGCCATGGAAGCTCTGGCCGAGCTTGTCCATCTCGTCCAGCATGAGAACCGGATTGCGGGTCTCGGCCTTGCGCAGCGCCTGGACGATATTGCCGGGCAACGCGCCGATGTAAGTCCTTCTGTGGCCCCGGATTTCGGCCTCGTCGTGAACCCCGCCAAGGCTGATGCGGCCGAATTTGCGGCCCATGGCGCGCGCGATGGACTGGCCGAGCGAGGTCTTGCCGACGCCGGGCGGGCCGACGAAGCACAGGATCGGGCTCTTGCCTTCCGGGTTCAGCTTGCGCACGGCGAGATGCTCGAGAATGCGCTGCTTCACCTTGGGCAAGCCGTAATGATCCTCGTCGAGGATGCGCCGCGCCTCGGCGATGTCGATGCGGTCGTCCGACAGTTTCGACCAGGGCAGCTCGATCAGCCAATCGAGATAGGTGCGGATCATGCCGTGCTCGGCGCTCGCCTCGGGCATGCGCTCCAGACGCTTCAGCTCCTTGTTGGCCTGCTTCTCGGCCTCCTCGGGCATACCGGCCTTGTCGATCGCCTCGCGCAGCTCGGCGATCTCGGCCTGGCCCTCCTCGCCCTCGCCGAGCTCCTTTTGAATCTGGCGCAGCTGCTCGCGCAGGATGTGCTCGCGCTGGCGGCCCGAAAGCGACTCCTGTGTCTGCTCGCCGATCTGCTTGGACAGGCGCAGCACCTCGATCTGCTGGGCGAGCTCGCGCAGCAGCTTGTCGATGCGCTCGGAGACGTCGAGGGTCTCCAGCAGCTTCTGCTTCTCGGTCGGCGAGATGTCGACCACATTGGCGATGAAATCGGCAAGCGCCGAGGGCGACTGCAACTGCTCGACGGCGCCGGCGATCTCTGCCGGCACGTTGGGCAGCAGGGCAATGGCTTCGCGGGCGCGCTCGCGCAGCTGATGGACGCGGGCGGAAAGCTCGGTCGAGCTGACCTCGCTCTCGCCGATCTCCTCCACGCGGGCGGCAAGGAAGGGGTAGCCGGAGAGGAACTCCAGCACCTTGAAGCGCCGGATGCCACGCACGACCACATGATGGCTGCCGTCGGGCGCCGTCACGTAGCGCATGATCTCGGTGACCGTGCCGATCCGATAAAGATCGTCGGGGCCAGGGTGGTCGGCGGACGGATCGCTCTGCAACAGGATGCCGAGCGGCTTGTCGCTCTGGGCCGCGGTCTGGGCGCTGGCGATGGACTGAGCCCGGCCGAGGGTGAGCGGTGCCACGATGCCCGGAAAGAGCACGGCGTTGCGTGTCGGCAGCAGGATCATCGCGCCTTCCGGCAACTCCGGATGAGGCGCGGTGCCGCCCGAAGGCTCCGCCGCCGGCACCGTCGCGCCGGCGTCGTCCTGCATCTTCAAGCTTTGTTCTTCGTCGTTCATGGTCCGGACTTCTGTCTTAAGGTTAGCCAGCCTTAGTGAAGGTGAGCACCAGGCAACCATTCTTCAGTTCGCGGGCGCAGCTCGATGACGGCGCGACAGTGAGATTCGCCGCTCGAAATGGCCGTAGGGAATCTCGAGCCGCACGATATTGGCGCGGCGCCCGGCGGTCGGCAGGGGCCGCGTGCCGGTGATGATCAGGGTCTGGCCTTCAATCTCGGCGCGGACATCCTCGGGTGCGACACCGGGAAGCGCCGTGATGATCGTCAACTCCCGCTCGGTCTCGAAGACATCGACAGGCGGCTCCCAGCGGGCCGTGCGCGCGCCTCGCGGGACGGCTCGAAGAACTGGCGGTGAAGCTGCTCGGCCTGCTTGATGAGGGCGCAGGCCTCCGCGAACATCAGATGTTTTGGGTCACGCATGGCGCCTCGCTGTGGTCTCCCGTCCGCTTTGCCCGACCGATGTTAACGTCAAGCAAAAGCCTTAGAGAATGAGGCAGGTCAAGTGGCAGGCCCGACGACCGGCTGGGCCGCGCGGTCCCATTATCTGGGAACGATGAGGCCGCGGTGCAAGGGCTCGAGAACGCCGGAGGCCGAGAGGCTGACCTCGCTAGCAGTTCGGGCAGCGCGGTGATGTTCGGAGTATGCGTGACCGGGGGCAGCGGGTTGGTGATGGGCGGCGGCGGCGTGTGCGGCGTGACGTGGGGGATATTATTCGGAACCGTCGGCACCGGCACGCGCGTCAGACGCCCCGTGAACGGCCCGTCGTAATAGAGCTCCTTGATGAAAGGCTCGTCGGGGTACCGGCCGGTGGGCTGGATGCCGTAATAGAACGGCCAGCCAGTGCCTTTGACCCGATAGAGCTTCGTGCCGAAGCTGCGCCCGGAGACGGCGGCGAGAATGAGATTGGTGTCGGCGGCGTTGGTCGGCCGCATGATCGGCGCGCGGCATTGCCGATGGCGAAGAGATTGCCGGACTGGTTGAGCGTATAGCGGCGGCCATGGCGGTTGAGCGACAGATGGTGGCCGAACACGAACGCGAACACGGCCTGATTGGAACTGCGCACGATGCCTTGGAAGATGCCGCCGCGCACGGTCAGCGTGCCGGCGGGAGTCTTCACCTTCACGCCGGGCTCGTTCTTGGACAGCTTGCCGCCGACAAAGCGCAGCGCGCCCTTCGAGAAGCTGGCGGCCAACTCGCCCGTTCCGGTGCTGGGGTTATAGACGAATTTGTCGATCACGAGATCCGAGCCCGGGCCGACCGTGAAGGTCGAGCCGTCGAGCAGCAGCACTTGCACCACGCCGTTGGCAGAAGTGGCGATGCGCTCGTTGTAGACGACGGACTTGCCGATCTTGAGGGTTTTGCTCGCGCCGCCCGGCGGCTGGCTGGTGGCTTGCGGGGTGACCGCGGCGGCGACGCCGATCTTCTCTCCGGCCTGGCTCGGCTCGGCGGCAAGGCTCGAAAATAGGAGCGCCGCGAAAGCGGCCGACGTCGGCAGGATCACTGATGTTTGCATGGGTCCCCGTCCAATCGTGACCAGGGCTATATGGGGACGGGCAAGGGGGCGGGCAACCCCCAAACCTACGCTTTAAGTATCTGATTCCTCGTTCATTTTTCTGCCACAATGAAAGTCGTCCGGTCCACGCCGGTATTGCCGTTGGCCGGGTTATAAGCATAGACCGTGACGTCGTAGAGCCTGCGCCGAAGACGGAAATGTTGCCCGAGAACTGACTGGTTTCGCCGGCATATTTGAGCGCCACGGGGGGGCAGCGCTTCCCATTGCGGATGACAATCGCCCCGACCTCCAGCGCGTCGGCATCCCACAGCTTGCCGGGCTCGATGGGGCAGCCGCACATCAGCGCCACGTTGGCGCGCACGGCCACTGTGTTCGTATCCGGCGGCAGCTTCACATGGGCCGGCGGCGCCAGCACGTCGACCACGAAGCCAGGCAGCTCCAGGACCCAGCCGTCGCCGCCGGTGATGTTCTTGCCCGGCACGACCCAATGGGTGGCGGTGGCGCGGCCCGCGCTCTGGCGCTGTGCGAGCGGCCCAATGACCTCCGCCTCGAGCAATCGGGGCTCATCGAGATTGAGCGTGGCGGTGAACTTGGCGGCGCTGTCGTCGGAGAGCGTGGCACGGCGGCCGCCGTCTTCATGCATGATGCGCGCGGTGTCGCCGGTGCCGCCGGCCGTGACGCCTTGCGCTAGAATCTCTCCGGTGTCGGCGTCGCGCAAAATACGCGGGCGCCGCCCATGCTGGTGCCGACGAACTTGCCGTCCTTGCTCAGTACACGGATCGTTATCTCGGTGGGCTCGGCGAGGGCCATGCCGGGGACGAGAAGGGCGAGGCCGGCGGCGAACGCCAGAGAAGCAAGAGGTGTGGCGCGCATGGGGAGTCTCCTAAGCGTGCGGAAACGGCGCCCGAAGAGAGCAGGCGCGAGATGGCTATCACTGTTCAGGATTGCGAGGGAATGACCTTGAGGCTGGTCAAGGGGTAGGTAGGTAAAAAGGCCGATTGCTCGGCACGTTTATGGCACACGGCTCCGCCGAAGATGCCGTTAGCCTTCCAGTTGTTGTTTCCAACACCAAAGTTGCCGATGACCCCGGCAGCTTTTTCCGGACCATTGTTTACGAAGGAACCAATAGCGGCGCCCTTCAAGTCGCCCGCGCCGGAGAGTGGTCCAGCGAATTGGTTATTGCTGCACAACACATTTGCACCGCACAGCGGGCCCCCGAAACTCCGATTGTCGAAATTCGTAATGTCAATCCGACCGTCCCGGGTACCGAAGTTCCAGGTCATATTCATGTCGCCGGTCGCGACATATCTTTCCCACTCTCGCCGCCCAATTTTGTTGGCGACATTACCAACCGCATGGCCCTGATAAGTAGCTTCCCCCTGGAGAGGTGAAAGATCGTCATCAGAGGAGATGTCGCCCGCGACCCACCAACCATTCAGCGCATCGGTGAATTTAAAAGGCCCATATTTGTAATTAATTGTATTGGCCCAAGCGCCCCATTTGATGAAGTCGCACGACTCGCAAAGCCCATCCGGGGAAACGTCACTTGCTATCGCGCCTTGAGCGGAACCCGTCGTTGTAATATCCCAAACCAGGATCCGTGTTGCGACACCGGCTTCTGGGTTGCTAGGTGCGGAGAATGAATAGTCATTGACGTAGTCGCTCCGCCAAAGCTCATGTCATAACTCGTCGATACTAATCCACCAGCAAGGAGTTTGAGAAAACTTGTCGGGTCAAACTCCTTGACTTTGAGGCCAGCGGTGACACCGTCGGGACTATCCGGAGGCAGGGCTAGCTGAAAATCTTGTGGCGAAAGATTCGCTACCAAGCTTGGTTCCCGAGAACCATTCAAACGGAATCCTGCAGCGTAACCGTTAAAGGTTCTAACCGGCGGCTCTTCTTCGCCGCCAGGTGTCCCGCCTCCAGGCGTTCCACCATTGGGCGACGTAGTGTTGCCCGTGGGGGTCTGCGTAGACGCCGTCTTGAGCTTGCCCAACGTATTTAGAATATCGTCCTGCAGACGCGTCGCAGTGGCAGTGCTGATAATCTCATCAGGCTCGCCCTCGCTGAAAAAATTAGTCGCGTCAGGGGTCGCGCTTGCAGCGCGAGCCGTATCATTTCCACCGACCTGCCAGTTCGTATTCTTATTGGTCAAGGCGACAAGAATGGCATTGATATCGGCGCGGGTTGTCGGCCGGATATTGGAGCCGTGCCCTGAGAAGTCGAACGAATAGCCGGGCTGGAAGATGGTTTGGGACTGTCCGTTACGGCCGCTGAAGGTGAGCGAGTGGCCGTACAGGAAGGAGTAGATCCCGCGCGAGGTGCTGCCTTGGAACATGCCGCCGCGGATGGCGAGCGCGCCCGACGGCGTCTTCACCGTGACGCCGCCCTCGTTCTTGGAGAGCTTGCCGCCGATGAAGCGCATGGTGCCCTTGGAGAAGGTGGCGATCATCTCGCCGGTCTTCTTCTTCGGGTCGTAGACGAATTTGTCGATGACGAGATCGGAGTTCGGGCCGACCGTGAAGGTCGAGCCGTCGAGCAGCAGCACCTGCACCAGGCCGCTCGCCGTGGTGTTGATGCGCTCGCTGTAGAAGATGTTCTTGCCGATGCTGAGCTGCTTGTTGGGCGTGCCGCTCAGGCTGGAGAAGGCGTCCGGATTGACGGCCGCGGCGACGCCAACCTTCTCGGCTTGGGCCGGGCCGACGGCCGCGCCAAGGCCGGCGGTGAGCCCGACAACCAGGCCAAGCATAAGGGCAGCCGTGCGCGTCCCGCGCGAGCCGGCCACGTCAGCAGACGAGTATGTTGCCGTCATCCCTCAGAACCTCTTCTGCACCCCGAGAAGAGTGGTCAGATTGTCAAACGTCCTTATATCATAGTTAGAACTCTGATCGCGATATTCAACCTGTGGGACCAGGGCCCAGGTTTCGGCCACCGGCAGCACTAGGGCCGTGCGGGTCCACCAAATATCGTCCTGCTCGGCCTGGGTGATGTCGATGGTCGGGTCGGGATCGTCGTAGTCCCGGCGAATCATTCCGCCGCCAAGCTGCCAGGTCCAAGGATATTTGCCCTGCCACAGCGGGTTGGCGAAGGTCCAGGCGAAGCCGCCGGAGAAGGCCACTTCCCAATCGGAATAGAAGTCCGCCTCGACATCTTCGCGCTGGGCATAGCCTTGAACGGTGCCGACGAAGCCGGGCGTGAAGTAATAGGAATAGGTGGCGCCGACCCGGGTCTGGGGGCCGTCGCGCAACGAGTTGGTGGGCAGCTCGCTCGAGTCGTTGAACTCGCGAATGCGGGTCTCGATTCGTGCATCGAGCACGCTGCGCTCGGCGGCGAAGCTCAGGAAGCGGATACCGGCGCCGGGCGCGTGAAAATAGTTGTCGTAGCCGAGATAGGCGAGATCGCCGATCGCGTAGACATACAGCCGGCTCGAATTCATGCCCCAGCGCTTCAGGTTGAACGAGGGGCCGAGCGTGACCTCGAAGAAGTCGAGATCGATGTCCGACAGGTCGTTGTCGAAATAGGCCGTCGAATAAGCGAGGAAGTCGAACTCGATACGGTCGCCCTGCTTCTTCAAATCGTAGGAGTAGTGCAGGGTGCCGATATTCAGCGCGCTCCAGCCGGGCTTGCCCACCGCCTGATCGTCGAGGGTGAAGTCGATGCCGTTCAGCGTGACGCTGTTGGTGCCGGGACCGGCCGTGGCGTTGGTCTCGTAGCGGATGGCGCTGAAGATCGACGCGGAGAAGGCGGGCGGGTCGGCGGCGATCGAAAGCTGCTGGATATAGAGACGCACTTGGTCGGCGATGTCGCGCGGCACGTTCGGATTGGCGTAGACCTGCTCGAAATAGCTGCGCGCCACGTCATAGGCGCCGAGGCGGTAATAGAGGATGCCAAGCTCGAGCTGAATGCGCGGTGTATTGGGCGCGTAGATCAGCATGCGCTCCATGGTGGAGATGGCGCCTTCGTAGTCGCCGGCATCCGAGGAGAGCTTGGCATATTCAAAAGCGAGGTCGAGGTCGTTGGGGCGCGCGAGCATTTCCCGCAACAAGGTCTCGCGGCGTGACTCCAGGCCGGCCTCCGCAGCGAAGGTAGGTACCGTCCCGCCCGCAACGAGACAGGCAACCGCGATGGCGATTGCCAGTTTTCCCCATACCCTCATATTCCGCTCGGCCTTTCCGAGGAGCGTTGCGGTTGATCCCGCAAAATCCGCCCACGCGCAAAAAACGTTAGCTAGTTAACCCTTTGGCGGCAAGTGGGCCCTCGCGTTTTACGAGTGTTTTCAAGGCCTCTGTGTCTCTGGGGGCACGGGATTGTCATGCTATGGTTAACGTAAGGGGGACGCAGAGTTTGCAACAGAAAAAGGTGTTGAATTTCCTGGGTGGGGCGGCGGCGTACAGCCTTGAGCCCGCAACCGTCGATTGTATCGAGACCCACGCCTCCTTCGTCTTCTTGGCCGGGGACTTCGCCTATAAGGTGAAACGGGCCGTCAAATACCCCTTTCTCGACTTTTCGACTTTGGAGAAGCGCCATGCGGCCTGCGTCAACGAGCTCCGCCTCAATACCCGCACCGCGCCTCAGCTCTATCTTGAGGTCGTACCGGTAACCGCCCAGCCGGACGGCGGTTTACAGCTTCGTGGCGCCGGGACGGTGGTGGAATGGGTGCTGGTGATGCGCCGATTCGATCAAGACGGCCTGTTTGACCGCTTGGCCGAACGGGGTCGCTTGCCGGTCGAGGCCATGGGGGACCTGGCGACGGCGATCGCCGCCTTGCACGCGGCGGCGGATCGGGATCTGACCGCCGATCAAGCCGTGCGGCCGCTGCGCGGCGTCGTCGCCGATCATGAGACGGTCTTGGCCGAACGGTCGGACGTATTTGGGACGGAGGCGGCGCAAGACTTGGCGCGCCGGACCCGCGAGACATTCTTGGCCTTGATCGGCACGCTGCGGGAGCGGGCGCAGGACGGCTATGTGCGCCACTGCCACGGGGATCTCCATTTGCGCAACATCGTGGAGATCGATGGCCGGCCGGTGCTGTTCGACGCGCTTGAGTTCGACGATAGTCTCGCCACCATCGATGTCCTCTACGACCTCGCCTTTCTGCTGATGGATCTCGGCAAGCGCGGGCTTCGGCCCCACGCCAATGCTGTCCTCAACGCCTATCTCGATGGCGGCGACAGCTCGGGAAACCTCCTGGGGCTCGCGGCGCTGCCGTTCTTCTTGTCGCTGCGGGCGATGATCCGCGCCAAGGTCGAGCTATTGCGCGCGGACGCGGCGGAGGCGGGCACCGCGGCGCAGATACGCGACGATGCCCGTGCCTATTTCGATCTTGCCCGCGGCTTCCTCGCGGCCGGCGCGCCGCCCAGCTCGTCGGCCATTGGCGGGTTGTCGGGCAGCGGTAAATCCGCCGTGGCCCGGGCCATTGCGGCCGACATCGGCGCGTTCCCAGGCGCGGTGCATGTGCGCAGCGACGTGGAGCGCAAGCGCTTGTTCGGCGTGGCGCCCGACTCGCGGCTGCCGCAACGCGCCTATGAGGCGAGCGTGTCGCCGCAGGTCTACGCCATGTGCCGCAAGCGCGCCGGCTGGGCGCTCTCCGCCGGACGGTCGGTGATCGTCGATGCGGTCCATGCGAAGCCTGAGGAGCGGGATGCGGTGGCGGCGCTCGCGGCGGCTCATGGTGCGGACTTCACCGGACTGTGGCTGGAGGCGCCGCTGGACGTAATGCGCGGGCGGGTCGCCGACCGGCGCGGCGATGTCTCCGATGCGACGCCCTCGGTGGTCGATGCGCAAGCGGCCTACGATCTCGGTGTGGTCGATTTCGATCGCATCGATGCGAGCGGCGACGTCGATACGGTCGCGGCGGCTTGCTTGGCGCGCATCGCCGCAAAAGTCTGACGCCCGCGCGCAACGTTCACCCTTTGCTAACGCGCTGTGGCCGACAGTGCGTGTGCGCTAAAGGAGGAACCCGCTTGGTTTTGCGTTCGAGGTTCCTCCGGCGCATCCTTTAAGTATCCCTTCCGGGGGTCGGGAACGTTGCGTGGGGTGGGTCAGCTCACGCCGGCACATGGTGCGGGCGGGTGTAAGTATTTCGTGGGCGTGCGCGCGCCGGCGCGCGTGGCGTTGTCCGCCGTTCTCGTTGCAAGTCTGACATTGGCAATCGCGGCTTGCGGCCGCGACAAGAGCGCGAGCCTCGGCGAGCGCGTCGTTCCGCTCGGCCAGCCGGTGCCGAAGGGCGGTGGGCGCTACATGGTGGGCGAGCCCTATCAAGTGGCCGGCGTCTGGTACCGTCCGCGCGAGGAGCCGAGCTACAACCGGGTGGGCCGGGCGCCTGGTATGGCGAGCTGTTCCACGGCCGCCGCACGGCGAATGGCGAAATCTACGACATGGACCGGCTGTCCGCGGCGCATCCGACGCTGCCTTTGCCGGTCTATGTGCAAGTCACCAATCTCGCGAACAATCGATCCATCGTGGTGCGGGTCACGACCGGGGGCCGTTCGCCAATGACCGGATCATCGATTTGTCGCGGCGCTCGGCGGATGCGCTCGGCTTCCGTCGCAACGGCACGGCCAATGTTCGGGTCCAGTATCTGCGCCGCGCGCCGCTGAACGGCGACGACAGCTATGAACGCAAGATCCTCGCAAGCCGGGGCTTGGGCCAATATGCCGCCGTCGACAAGCCGGCCGCCGCTCCACGCACGACAGGAGTTGCGCAAGACCCGATCGCCACGGCCAGTCTCCCCGGAACATCGCCGCCGCTTCCGCAACGAGTAACGCGGCCGGTCGAGACGGCGGCGCTGCCGACGCCCCGCGAGACGCGGGACGATGTGGCGGCGCTCGGCTGGCCGGCGCGGTGAAGGCCTCGCCGGAATCGACCGGCTCGATCGCGCCCCTGGTTCCGGCGCGGCCGCGCCTTGTGGCGTCGTCAGGCGGTCCGGCGATTCAGGCGGGCTCCTTCAGGAACCGGGACAATGCCGAGCGGGCGCGGACCACGCTCGCGGCCATCGGGCCGGTCGACGTGTCCGAGATCGACGTCGGCGGAGAGGTGTATTTCCGGGTCCGTGTGGGGCCTTTCAGCGATGAAATGGCGGCCGCGGCGGCGCTGCCCAAAGTGGCCCGAGCCGGCTATCACGGCGCCAAAATCGTCATGCGAAACTGAGCCTTGCGCCTGTGCCGGTTGATTTTTCGGCGCGGGCGTTCGATAGTGGTTAAAGGCTGCCGCAGCCGATGGCGGCGTTTGACCCCAGCTCTATTCGAACCGATTTGCCCGTGTGCGCTCCGCGTAGATTGATGAACATCATCTTGGCCGGTGCCGTTCTCGCCTTTGGCGTCGGCGGCATAGCCGGTGCCGTGGGCGCCGCCTCCAGGCGACGGACGCCTTCGAGACCAAGGCGACGCATGCCATTATCTTGGATTCCGGCGCCAATCTCGCGCTCTTCGAGAAGGACGCGGACGCGCAGTTCGTGCCGGCGAGCATGAGCAAGCTCATGACGCTCGCCGTGGTGTTCCGTCAGCTCAAAGAGGGCCGGATCAAGCTCGACGATACGTTCGTCGTCTCCGAGAATGCGTGGCGGACCGGCGGGGCGCCTTCCGGCACCGCGGCAATGTTCGCCCCGCTTGGCGATCCCATCACCGTCAACGATCTCATTCAAGGCGTCACCGTGCAGTCCGGCAACGATGCCTGCATCATTCTGGCTGAAGGTATTGGCGGCACGGAGGCCGGCTTCGTCAAGATGATGAACGATTACGCCAAGGAGCTCGGGCTCACCCAGTCGACCTTTGCGAATTCGAATGGCTTGCCAGCGGAGGGCCATATGATGTCAGCGCGCGACCTGGCGACGCTGGCCAAGCATCTCATCGATACCTACCCGGAGTATTATCACTATTTCGGCCAGAAGGAGTTCCGGTATCGGGACAAGTTCACGTTCCGCAACCGCAATCCGCTGGTGTGGGCCGACATTGGCGTCGACGGCTTGAAGACCGGCTATCTCAAAGAATCCGGCTATGGGCTGGTGGCGAGCGCCGTGCGCGGCGATCAGCGCTTGATCCTCGTGGTCAGCGGTCTGGAGTCGAAAAATGACCGGCAGTCGGAAGCGCGCCGGCTTCTGGAATGGGGCTTCAAGAGTTTCAAACCCTTCAGGCTGTTTGGCGCGGACGAGAAGGTGAGCGACGCGCTGGTCTGGGGCGGCGAGAAGCATTACGTGCCGCTGGTCGGCGACGGCGAGATCGATCTCATTCTCCCGGTCACCTCGACCGGCGCCGTGTCGGCGTCGATCCTCTATGACGGGCCGCTCAAGGCGCCGATCCGCAAAGGCGATCAGGTGGCGACACTTCGGGTGAGCGCGGCTGAATCCACGGCCACGAATGAAATTCCGCTTTATGCCGGTGAGGATATCGGCCAGAGCAACTTCGCCATGCGCGGCATCGACTCGTTGCTCGTCCTGGCCTTTGGCTGGCTCCTATAGTCGCTCCCATGCAGCACGGCGTTGAAATCGGCAGGTTCATCACCTTCGAAGGCGGAGAGGGCTCGGGCAAATCCACCCAAGCCGGCATCCTCGCCAACCGGCTGTCGCGCGCCGGACGGCCGGTGTTCGCCACGCGCGAGCCGGGCGGGTCGCCGGCGGCCGAGGAAATCCGCGAGGCGCTGCTTTCGGGGCAGGTCCGACAATTCGGGCCGTTGGCGGAGGCGATCCTGTTCTCCGTGGCGCGCGCCGATCACATCGACTACGCGATCAAGGACGCGCTGCAGCAGGGCCGCTGGGTCGTGTGCGACCGCTTCATCGATTCCACGCGCGCTATCCAGGGCGTGACAGCGGGTGTTCCGCGCGGTCTCATCAGCGCGCTCGAGCGGCTGACCGTCGGCGCTGTGTCGCCGGACATCACCTTCATTCTCGATCTCCCAGCCGAGGACGGAGGCGGGCGCGGCGCAGGAGCGCGCCGAGGCGCCGAACCCGACCGCTTCGAGGGACAGGAGCTCATGCTGCATGAGCGAGTCCGCCGGGCGTTTCTCGACATCGCCGAGGAGGAGCCGGGGCGTTGCGTCGTGGTCGATGCGAGCCAGCCCGAGGCCATGGTGGCCGAGGATGTGTGGGAAGCGGTGCTGCATCGTTTGAATCCATGAGCGGCTTGAACAGATGAGCGGCGTGACGCCATGCGCCGCGTGACACCATGAGCGCCGTCGCCGACCGCGCCCGTGCGCGGTCGCGGAGCCCGACCGGCTGGGTGGGGTTCGCGGAGCCGTCGTGAAGTGGACCGGCGTGTTCGGTCACGACGAGGCGCTCGCCGAATTCGCCGGCGCCTTGCGTAGCGGACGCATGCATCACGCCTGGCTGCTGGTGGGGCCCGAGGGCGTCGGCAAGGCGACGCTGGCTTATCATGTCGCGCGCGCGGTGCTGGCGCATGGCGAGGGCGGGGACGCCGCCGGCGAGGTTCATGCGGAGCATCCGGTGTTCCGCAAAGTCGCCGGCCTTCAGCATCCCAATCTCCTCCTCATCCGCCGCTCGTGGATCGAGAAGACGAAGCGCTACTCGCAATGGATCGGCGTCGACGAGGTGCGGCGCTTGCGCGCGTTTCTCGGCAACACCGCGGGTGAGGGCGGCTGGCGGGTCGTGATCGTCGACCGGGCGGACGAGCTCAATCAAAACGCGGCCAACGCGCTGCTCAAGGCGCTCGAGGAGCCGCCGCCGCAGACCTTGTTCCTGCTGATCTCGAGCGCGGAGGGGCGTCTGCCGGTCACATCCGGTCGCGGGCGCGCACGCTGCGCGTGCCGGCGCTCGCCACGGAGGATTTGCAGCGCGCCGGTTGCCGCGGCGCTTGAGCGCGACGGCCACGCCGCCGACGACAAGACGCTCAAGCTGGCGATCGCCCTCAGTCAAGGCAGCGTGCGCCGCGCGCTCGAGCTCGTCTCGGGCGAGGGCATCGGCCTCTACAAGGACATCATGGCGACCTTCGACGGGCTGCCCGAGCTCGACGGCGGGCGCTTGCACAAGCAGGTCGAGAAGCTCGCGGGCGCCGGCGACACGGAGCGGCTAGAGCTTTATCTATCTCTGCTGCTCGGCCTGATGGAGCGGCTGATCCGCAGCGCCGCCACGGGCGAGGGGGCCTTGGAGGGGGAGAGGAAGCTCGCCAAGCGTCTCGTTTCAAAGCGAAATCTCGCCGAGTGGGCGAAGGCCTGGGAGGGCCTGTCGGAAGCCAGGGCC
Organism: Methyloceanibacter superfactus; assembly: GCF_001723305.1. Taxonomy (GTDB): domain Bacteria; phylum Pseudomonadota; class Alphaproteobacteria; order Rhizobiales; family Methyloligellaceae; genus Methyloceanibacter; species Methyloceanibacter superfactus. Next base: position 57,153 of record NZ_LPWF01000029.1, on the reverse strand, counting down.
GAGGCCTTCGCGCTCAATCTGGACCGCAGCCTGTTGCTGCTGGACACGTGGTTCCGGTTGCAGCAACTCGTGCGTGAGCACCCTGTTTAGGGCGATGTTCGAGCATGCTTGCCCGTGACCGCGCCCGAGGCTATGTCTCTCGCCATGGCTGAAAAGCGGCCCTATTACATCACCACCGCCATCTCTTATCCGAACGATGCGCCCCATATCGGCCATGCCTACGAGGCGGTCGCCACGGACGCGCTCGCCCGGTTCCGGCGGTTGCAGGGTCTGGATGTCTATTTCCTGACCGGCACCGACGAGCATGGCATCAAGATGCTCCAGACGGCGCGGGCCCAAGGGATTACCGCGGCGGAGCTCGCCGACCGCAACACGCCCAAATTCCGCGACATGGTGCGCGTGCTCAACTGCTCCAACGACGACTTCATCACCACGCGCGAGCCGCGGCACACGCGCTCGACGCAAGAGTTGTGGCGGCGCATGCAAGAGGCCGGCGACATCTATCTCGGCAAATATGCCGGCTGGTATTCGGTGCGCGACGAGGCCTATTACGACGAGAGCGAGCTGAAGGACGCCGCCGACGGAACCAAGCTGTCGCCGCAAGGCACGCCGGTCGAATGGGTCGAGGAGGAGAGCTATTTCTTCCGCCTATCGGCCTTCCAGGACCGGCTGCTCGCCCATTACGAGGCGCACCCGGAATTCATCGGCCCCGAGACCCGGGCGAACGAGGTGAAGAGCTTCGTGCGCGGCGGCTTGCAGGATCTGTCCGTGTCGCGCACCACATTCGATTGGGGCGTGCCGGTGCCGGGCGATCCCAAGCACATCATGTATGTGTGGGTAGATGCGCTGACCAACTACATCACCGGCGTGGGCTTTCCCGACGAGGAGGCCGAGAGCTTCAAGAAATACTGGCCGGCCGACGCCCATATCATCGGCAAGGACATCATCCGCTTTCACACCGTCTATTGGCCGGCCTTCCTGATGTCGGCGGGCGTGGCCCTGCCGCGCCAAGTGTTCGGCCACGGCTTCCTCTATAATCGCGGGGAGAAGATGTCGAAGTCGATCGGCAACGTGGTCGATCCTTTCGCGCTCGCCGACGCCTATGGCGTCGATCAGATCCGCTATTTCCTGCTGCGTGAGGTGCCGTTCGGCCAGGACGGCAATTACAGCCGCGAGGCCATCGTCAACCGCATCAACGCGGACCTCGCCAACGATCTCGGCAATCTCGCCCAGCGCTCCTTGTCGATGATTGCCAAGAATTGCGGCGGCCAGATTCCTACGCCGGGCGCGCTCGCCGATGCCGACGAGAGGATCCTGGCCGCGGCGGACGGTGTGCTGCCGCCCGTGGAGGAGGCTATCGATGCCTTCGCCATCCACCGGGCGCTGGAAGCCGTGTGGGCGTTGATCGCCGACACCAACCGCTATTTCGCCGGCGAGGAGCCTTGGGCGCACAAGAAGACGAACCCTGAGCGCATGGGCACCATTCTTTACGTCACGGCGGAAGTGACCCGCCAGATCGCCATTCTGGTGCAGGCGGTGATGCCGGAGAGCGGCGCCAAGCTGCTCGACTTGCTCGGCGTTGCCTCGGACTCGCGCGACTTCTCCCATCTTGGACCGAAAGGGCGGCTCACGCCCGGTACGGCGCTGCCGGCGCCGAGTGCAGTCTTTCCCCGTCACCTAGAGTCGGACAATGAGGTCGCGGCGTCGTAGTCAGCGGCAGAGTTGCTTGATCCGCTCTTCGTCGACGCCTTCGACCAGGACGCCGCCGACGAGCGTGCGTGGGACGGCCGCGTCCCCGAACTGCCTGATCATGGACGCGCGGACTTTCGGCGTGGTCGCATCCAGAGTGATATACCGAATATGGTTGCGCCAAAGAATGGCCCTGACCTCCTGGCAATAGGGGCACCAGGATGCGTTGTAGAGGACGACGCTCTTGTTGCACCCGGCATCGGCGGGCGCGGCGGCAAGACAGAGCAGCGCGGCCGCAATCGCGGCCATGAAGGTGAAGCGAGTCATTGGCCTACCGTTTGGTCACCACGTTCATCCGACTGGTGGCGGATATTGTCTCCCCGGCCTATATGCTGCACATACAGGGCTTGAGAGATCATGTGCCACCCCGCAGCATAGCAGCATGAACAAACTGGGTATTCCAACTTTCCGTGATGATCGTAGACAGCCATTGCCATCTTGATTTTCCCGAGCTGAACGCCGAGCTCGATGCCGTGCTGGCGCGGGCGCGCGAAGCCGGCGTCGGACTGATGGTGACCATCTCGACGCGGGTCGCGCGCTTCCACGAGCTGAAGGCCATCGTCGAGGCCCATGACAACGTCTATTGCTCGATCGGCACGCATCCCCATAACGCGGCGGAGGAGCCGGACATCACGGTCGATGAGTTGGTCGAGATCTCACGTCACCCAAAGGTCGTGGCCATCGGCGAGGCGGGTCTCGATTATCACTACGATCACAGCCCGCGCGACATCCAGAAGAAGAGCTTTCGCACCCATATCGCCGCCGCGAGGGAGACGGGCCTGCCGCTCGTCATCCATGCGCGCGAGGCGGACGCCGATGTGGCCCGGATCCTCGAGGAGGAGACGGCGGAGGGGGCCTTTCCGTTCGTGCTGCATTGCTTCACCAGCGGCGCGGACCTCGCCCATCGCGGTCTGGCGCTCGGCGGCTATGTCTCCTTCTCCGGCGTGGTCACCTTCAAGAAGGCGAATGAGCTGCGCGATATCGCGCTGGCGCTGCCTTACGACCGGCTGCTGGTGGAGACGGACGCGCCTTATCTGGCGCCGGAGCCCTATCGCGGCCAGACCAACGAGCCGTCTTTCGTGGTCCGCACCGCGGCGCGGCTGGCGGAGCTGCGCGGCGTCAACGAGACCGAGATGGGGCGCCTCACCACGGAGAATTTCTTCCGCTTATTCAAGAAGGTCCCGCGGCCGGCGGCGGAAGCGCCTTCAAGCGCCGCATGAGCCTGAAAGTCACCATCCTCGGCTGCGGAACCTCCGGCGGCGTGCCCCGTATCGGCAATGAGTGGGGCGCGTGCGACCCGGGCAATCCAAAGAACCGGCGGCGGCGTTGCGCACTTCTCGTCGAGCAGGAGGGCCCCGACGGCATCACGCGGGTGCTGGTGGACACGCCGCCCGACCTGCGTGAGCAGCTCATCGATGCCAACGTCGGCCTGCTCGATGGCGTGCTCTACACCCATGACCATGCCGATCATGCGCACGGCATCGATGACCTGCGCATGGTCGCCTATAACGGCAAGCGGCGCGTCGACGTCTATTTCGACGAGACGACCAGCCGCTATCTCCGCATGCGCTTCGACTATTGCTTCACGACCCCGCCGGGCAGCGAATATCCGGCGGTGCTGAGCGGCCATGAGATCCATCCGGGGCAGATGATCCCCATCGAGGGGCCGGGCGGGGTGATCAAGGTCCTGCCGTTTCGCCAGAGCCATGGAAGTGGGGAGACGCTCGGCTTCCGTTTTGGCGATCTCGCCTATTCGCCCGATGTGAGCGATCTGCCGGAGGAATCGCTACCGTATCTCGAGGCCCTCGATGTGTGGATCGTGGATGCGCTGCGCTACACCGTGCATCCGAGTCATTTCTCGGTGGAGCAGGCGCTTTCATGGATCGAGCGGCTCAAGCCGAAACATGCCGTGCTCACCCATATGCATGTGGATCTCGATTACGCGGCGCTGTCGGAGCAGTTGCCGCAAGGCGTCGAGCCCGCCTATGACGGCATGGTGCTGACGCAGCCCTGCCGTCCCTAGGCCTTGACGATCTGTCCCGTCTGCTTGGTGCTGGGAAGCGCCAGCCGGACGATCACCTCCGCCACCTCCTCGGATGTCTGCAATGTTGCCTGATCCTCGCCGGGATAGGCCTCGGCGCGCATGCCGGTGGCCGTGGCGCTGGGATCGACGATATTCACCTTGATGGGGCTGTCGGCGGTCTCGTGGGCGTAAGTCTTGGCGAGGGTCTCCAGCGCCGCCTTGGAGACCGAGTAGGGTGCCCAATAGGCGCGGCCGGAATAGGCCACGTTGGACGAGGTGACGAAGATCGCGCGGCCTGCCTCGGACCGGCGGAGCAAGGGATCGAGGGTGCGGATCAGGCGCCAATTGGCGGTGACGTTGATGGCCATTACGCGGTCCCAGGTCTCCGACGAGATATGCGTCAGCGGGCGCAAGCCGCCGAGGATGGCGGCGTTGCCAACCAGCACGTCGAGCCGGCCAAAGCGTTCATAGAGGGCAGGCCCGAGTGGATCGATCTTCTTGCCGTCGGCGAGGTCGAGCGGGATGAGGGAGGCCGTGCCGCCCGCCGCCTTGATCTCGTCGTCGACGGGCTCGAGGGACTTCTTCTTGCGCGCGAGCAGCAGCACATGGGCGCCCTCGCGAGCGAAATGAAGCGCGGTGGCGCGGCCGATGCCGCGCGAGGCCCCGGTGATCAGCGCGATGCGGTCTTTCAGGCGTTGGGCGCTCAACCGACCTCGGCGAGGAAGGAAAGCTGCTTCTGCTGGGGCGGGCCTTCGCGGTCGCGCAGGCGGGTCGGATATTCGCCGGTGAAGCAGTGGTCGGTGAATTGGGGATGGTCGTCGTCGCGGCTCTCATAGCCCATCGCCTTGTAGATGCCGTCGACGGAGATGAAGGCGAGGGAATCGGCGCCGATGAAGGCGCGCATTTCTTCGAGCGTGCGATGGGCGGCGAGCAGCTTGTCCTGGTCTGGCGTGTCGATGCCGTAGAAATCGGGATGGGTGATCGGCGGGCTCGAGATGCGCATATGCACCTCCTTGGCGCCGGCCTCGCGCATCATCTGCACGATCTTCACCGAGGTGGTGCCGCGCACGACGCTGTCGTCGATGAGCACGATGCTCTTGCCCTTGACCTGCAGCTCGTTGGCGCTGTGCTTCAGCTTCACGCCGAGCTGGCGAATGCGCTGCTCGGGCTCGATGAAGGTCCGGCCCACATAGTGGTTTCGAATGATGCCGAACTCGAAGGGCAGGCCGGATTCTTGTGCGTAGCCGATGGCCGCGGGCACGCCGCTATCGGGAATGGGAACGACCATGTCGCCATTGGCGGGCGCCTCGCGCGCCAATTGCCGGCCCATTTCCTTGCGCACGTCGTAGACGGAGCGGCCGCCGATGATGGAGTCGGGGCGAGCGAAGTAGATATATTCGAAGATGCAGAGCCGCGCGGGGTACTTGGGCACGAAGCGATGGCTCTCGAGACCGTCGCGGGTGGCGACCACTACCTCGCCGTTCTCCACCTCGCGCACGAATTCCGCGCCGATGATGTCGAGCGCACAGGTCTCCGACGCCAGCACCCAGGCCTCACCCAGCCGGCCGAGGACCAGCGGACGGATGCCATACGGATCGCGGGCCGACGAGTTTCTTGTTGGTGCCCACCAGGGCATAGCCGCTTCGACCTGAAGCAGCGCCTCGATGTATTTCTCGACGAAAAGGCGTTTCTCGCTGCGCGCCACGAGGTGAAGGATCACTTCGGTGTCGGTGGTGGACTGACAGATGGCGCCCTTCTTGATGAGGGATTCGCGCAAGGTGAGCGCGTTGGTGAGATTGCCGTTGTGGCAGAGGGAGAAACCGCCGGATTCGAGATCGACGAACAGGGGCTGAACGTTGCGCATCACCGCGTCGCCGCAGGTGGAATAGCGGACATGGCCCACGGCCATGTCGCCTCCGAGGCGGTCGATCACCGGGCGGGAGGTGAAATGGTCGCCAACGAGCCCGAGGCGGCGCTCCGTGTGAAAATGCTCGCCGTCGAAGCTGACGATCCCGGCGGCCTCCTGGCCACGGTGCTGAAGCGCGTGCAGGCCGAGCGCGGTCAGGGCGGCGGCGTCGGGATGGTTGAAGATCCCGAAGACGCCACACTCCTCGTGCAGCCGGTCTTCCTCGAGCCAGGTCAAGTCGGGTTCGTGTGCCTCAGCTTCGTCAGTCACGGGCATGGGCCTCCTCTCAATAAATAGGCGCCCTGGCAAGGGCTTCAATGCCACGCAACTCGTCCGGGACTCTTTAACGTTACGCGCGCGCTTACAACGGCTGGTCCGGCTGGGCCGGCGCGCTTTCCCCAGGGGCTTCCCCTTCGGGCTCGTTTTCGTCCTTCCCGGGGAGGTACTGCTCGGGATTCATCGGCAACAGGGACTCGATGGCCACCTGCGTCCGCTGAAGAAGGGGGTAGGAGCGCGCGTTGCGGACCCATTCCGGCTGGTCGCGGGCAAGCGCGGTGAACAGGATGAAGACGATGGCGACGAGAAGGAAATCCCCGCGCCAGGCCAAAAACGAAGCCAAGGGTCCGGTCGAGGGCGCGACCCGGCTATCCAGCACCTTGTCGGAGATGCGGAAGGTGATCAGGCTCACGATGATGAGGGTAACGATGAAGACGCCGGCGGCGAAGACGATCTGAGCGACGCTCGGATTATCGATGTAGGGCGCCAGGACATCGGAATAACGGGGGGTGAAATACAGCGCCGCGACAGCGGCCATGGCCCAGGAGAAGATCGAGAGGACTTCGCGGGTGAATCCGCGAACCATCGCCAAGAAGCCCGAGATGAGCATGATGACGATCAAAATGATGTCGAGCCAGGAAATTGGCATGTCGCGTCGTTCCCTCGGGGCAGGTCGTTAAACACTATCACGATTCCCCGGGATGAAGCACAAATGGCCCCGGCGGGCAATGATCGAAGCGGTTTGCCCGCGCAATGTCGCAGGAATGCCTCTAGTTGGGCGGCAATGCGAACCAGGCGACCAGCTCGTCCAGCTGGGCGACGGGGTTGAGGGCGATGCCCTCCGTCATGCCGTCTCCGGCGACGGTGGTGGGCACGATGGCGCGGGCAAAGCCGAGCTTGGCCGCCTCTTTCAGCCTCTGGTCGGTATGACCGACGGCGCGCACGGCCCCGGTCAGGCTCACCTCGCCGAAATAGACCGTGTCCTCGGGTGCCGGGCGTCCGGCGAAGGACGAGAGCAGGGCCGCGGCGGCGGCGAGGTCGGCGGCGGGCTCGGTCAGGCGCAAAGCCCCCGGCGACGTGAGATAAACGTCGTGGCTGCCGAGCCGCACCCCGCAACGCGCCTCGAGAACGGCGAGCAGCATCGACAAGCGGCTAGGGTCCCAACCGACCACGGCGCGGCGCGGCGTGCCGAGCGAGGACGGCGCCACCAGCGCCTGGATCTCCACGAGGATCGGCCGCGTGCCCTCCATGCCGGCGAGCACGGCGGTTCCTGGCGAGCCGCGGTCGGCGTCGTTGAGGAACAGGGCGGAGGGATTCTCCACCTCCTTCAGCCCCTCCAGACGCATCTCGAACACGCCGATCTCGTCGGTGGGCCCGAAGCGGTTCTTCACCGCGCGCAAGATGCGGAATTGATGGCCGCTCAGGCTCTCGAAATAGAGGACCGTATCGACCATGTGCTCGATGACCTTGGGACCGGCGATCTGGCCGTCCTTGGTGACGTGACCGACGAGCACCACCGTCGAACCGCTCGTCTTGGCGTAGCTGATGAGCGCCGAGGCGCAGCCGCGCAATTGCGAGATGGTGCCGGGCGCCGTGTCGATGCCCTCCGACCACAAGGTCTGCACCGAGTCGATGATCACCAAGGCCGGGGCCGGGGCGCTGCCGAGCGTGGCGATGATGCTGGCGATATTGGTCTCGGTGCCGAGCGCGACGGGGGCCCCGCTGAGGCCGAGACGCGCCGCGCGCATGCGTACCTGGGCAGTGGCCTCCTCGCCCGAGAGATAGACGACACGGGCGCCGTCCTGGGCGAGCTCGGCGGCGGCCTGGAGAAGGAGTGTCGACTTGCCGATGCCGGGGTCGCGCCGACCAGCACGGCGGAGCCGGGCACCAGCCCGCCCCCTAGCACGCGATCGAGCGCGATTGCCGGTCCGATGCCGTGGCGCGTCCACGGTCTCCGCGGCCAGGGTCTCGAAGGCGGCCAAGCGTCCCTTGCCGCCTTTGATGGACACGAGTGCGGGCGAGGCGGTGGCGGTGGCCGCCTCCTCGATCATCGAGTTCCATTCGCCGCAGGTGGGGCATTTGCCGGACCAGCGCGCGGTCGACGCGCCGCAGGACTGGCACACATACGCTTTGGAAATTTTGGCCATGGGGCGTTGCGTTCCTATCCGCCGATATAGCGCCGCACGGGCGCGCCGGCCGAGATTGGTGAGGATCTCGTAGTCGATGGTGCCGGCGTGCATGGCGACGGTGTGCGCGCTGACATTGGGTCCGATGAGTTCCACCCATGCGCCGCGCCGGGCGTGGCTTTCGGGCAAGCCGGTCACGTCCACGGTGATGAGGTCCATGGAGACGCGGCCGAGGATGGGGGCGGCGTGGGGGCCGAGATAGACGACGAGACCCTCCTCGCCGTCACTGGTGGAGAGGGTGCGGAAGATGCCGTCCGCATATCCGACGGAGACCACGGCGACCCGCGAGGGGCGTTGGAGCGTGCGCGTGGCGCCATAGCCCACGGTCTCGCCCGAGGGCACGTCGCGCACCTGGAGGATGCGGCCCTTGAGATGCACCACGCCCTGAAACGGGTTGTCGCCACGCCGCCGCGGGTGCCCGCCATAGAGCGCGATGCCGGGGCGGACCATGTCATAGGCATAGTCCGAACCAAGCAGCACGCCGGCGGAGGCGGCGAGGCTCGTCAGTGCTTTGGGCAGGCGGGCTCGCAAGCTATCGGAAGCGATGGCGTTGCGCGGCGTTCTTGCCGTGGGCGGGATCGTCGGCGCAGGCGAGGTGGCTCATCACCAGGGATAGGGATAGGGCCGACCACAGATCGGCCGCGCCGGCGACGGCGTCGACCTCCGCCTCCGACAGGCCGAGACGGTTCATGCCGCTATCGATGTGGATGGCGCAAGGAAGCGTCTCGCCGATGCCGGCGCAGTAGGCGGCCCATTCCCGGATCTCGTCGGCGCTGTTCAGCACGGGGATGACCCGTGCGGCGCGGAAGGCATCCGCCGTGTCGGGCATGAGCCCGGCGAACACATAGATGGCGGCCTCGGGGAGCAGCGCGCGCAAATCCTCGGCCTCGCCAAGGGTGGCCACGAAGAATGTCTTGCAGCCGGCCTGCCACAGGGCCGGGGCGGCTTGCGCCATGCCAAGCCCATAGGCGTCGGCCTTGACCACGGCAGCGCATTCGGCGGGCGCGGCCAGCTTGCGCAGATGCCGATAGTTGGCGGCGAGCGCACCGAGATCGATGGTGAGGACGGCGGTCTCTTCGGTGTCCGCGTGGTGCTCGTGCTGCGTGACGTCGCGCGGGCTTTCGCCCGTCACTCCATCCGCTCCGGCAGGCGTTGCGACGCCGCGAGATTGGAGAACCGGGTGAACTCCGGCGTGAACTGCAGCGTCACCGTGCCGGTCGGGCCGTGGCGCTGCTTGCCGATGATCACGTCGGCCTTGCCGGTGACCGCCTCCATGTCCATTTGCCACTGTCTGTGCTCTTCGGTGTTCTCGCGGGGCTGGCTACGCTCGAGATAATATTCCTCGCGAAACACGAACATTACCACATCGGCATCCTGCTCGATGGAGCCCGATTCACGCAAATCCGCCAGTTGCGGCCGCTTGTCCTCCCGGTTCTCGACTTGGCGGGAGAGCTGGGAGAGGGCCAGGATGGGCACTTGCAGCTCCTTGGCAAGGGCCTTGAGGCCGGTGGTGATCTCCGTGACCTCCTGGACGCGGCCCTCCTGGGCGCGCCGGGAGGAGCCCGACAGAAGCTGGAGATAGTCGACGATCACGAAGCCTAAGCCCCGCTGACGCTTCAGGCGCCGGGCCCGGGCGGCGAGCTGGGCGACGCTGATGCCGCCGGTCTGGTCGATGAACAACGGCAGGTTCTGGAGCTCCTGGGAGACCTCGACGATGCGGTCGAACTCGTCGGAATCGATGCGACCGCGGCGGATGCGCTCCGAGGGAATGTAGGACTGCTCGGCGATGATGCGGGTGGCGAGCTGCTCCGCCGACATTTCGAGCGAGAAGAAGCCCACCACGGCGCCGTCGAGCGGCTTGTCGCTATCGGGATCGGACTTATAGGCCTTGGCCACGTGATAAGCGATGTTCGTGGCGAGCGCCGTCTTCCCCATGGAGGGGCGGCCGGCGATGATGATGAGGTCGGAGGCCTGCAAGCCGCCCATGCGCTGGTCAAGATCGGAGAAGCCGGTGGCGAGCCCCGAGAGACCGCCGTCCCGGCGATAGGCATTAGCCGCCATGTCGATGGCGTCGGTGAGCGCCGAGGAAAACGGCTCGAAGCCGGTGCCGTATTTCCCGGTCTCCGCCAGCTCGTAAAGCTGCTGCTCGGCGCCTTCGATCTGGGTCGCGGGCGGCGCGTCGATGGGCGAATCGTAAGCCGTGTTGACCATCGCTTCGCCGATGTCGATGAGCTGGCGGCGCACGGCGAGGTCGTAGACGGTGCGGCCGTAGTCCTCGGCGTTGATGATGGTCGTGGCGTTGGCGGCCAGGCGCCCGAGATATTGCGGGACGGAAAGCTCGCCCACGGGCTCGTCGTTCTGGAAATAGGTCTTGAGCGTGATCGGCGTGGCGCGTTTGCCGCCCATGATCAGCTTGGCGGCTGTCTCGAAGATGCGCCCGTGGAGCGGATCGAAGAAATGCTGTGGCTTGAGGAAGCTCGAGACTCGGTCCACGGCCTCGTTGTTGACGAGGATGGCGCCGAGCAGGGCTTGCTCAGCTTCCAGGTTATGCGGAGCCTCGCGGAAGACGGGGGTTTCCGGGACGGGCCTCGGGAGAATCGCTGCATTGCTCATACCCCACAGTACCGAAAAGAGTCCGGCCTGGTAGATGTCAGGTCTGTGAACATCGGGGAGATCGTGGTCAAACCCACAAGGTAAGTCGTGTGGCGCGCCTAGCGGCCGGCGCGGCGCTTACGCCGGGCGGTGTGCTGGCTATCCCGGGCACGCAGCTCACGCTCATTATCGTGCAAGTAATCGCGGGTGAGGGGCACCGCCTCCTGGTTCTTCGTCAATTGAAGCTGGAAGACCATGAGGTTCTGATAGCGGAAACCCGCCTCAGCGCTTGCGAGATACATCTCCCACATCCGGCAGAAGCGTTCGCCGGATCGCTCCGCCGCGCTATGCCAGGCGCTGCGGAAGCGCTGGCGCCAGTGACGCAGCGTCATGGCGTAATGAAGCCTCAGCACCTCCACGTCGGTCGTGAGCAGGCCCTGGCGTTCGATGGCCGGCAGGACCTCGCTCAAGGCCGGGATATAGCCGCCTGGGAAAATATACTTGGCGATGAAGGGATTGGTCTCCGCCGGTCCGTCGAAGCGTCCGATGGAGTGAACGAGCGCCACGCCGTCATCGGCAAGGAGGCGGTGAATCCGCTGGAAGAAGTTGCGGTAATGCGCCGTGCCGACATGCTCGAACATGCCGACCGAGACGATGCGGTCGAACCGGCCGTCGAGCTCGCGGTAGTCGCACAGCTCGAAATTCACGGCCTTGGACAGCCCTTCGGCGCGGGCGCGGGCGCGGGCGATTTTGAGTTGCTCCTCGCTCAAGGTGATGCCGGTGACATCGACATGGGCCGTCTTGGCGAGATAGAGCGCGAGCCCGCCCCAGCCGCAGCCGATGTCCAGCACGCGCGTGCCGTCGCGGAGATCGAGCTTCGCCGCCAGATGCCGCTTCTTGGCCTCTTGGGCCGCTTCGAGCGACATGCCTTCATGCTCGAAATAGGCGCAGGAATATTGGTGATCGTCATCGAGGAAGAGATCGTAGAGCGCCCCGTCGATGTCGTAGTGATGGGCCACGTTGCGCTTGGCGCGGCCGATGGGATTGATGTGCTTCAGGCGCCTGGTGACGAAGGACAGGTGGTCGATGGCCGCCAGCCAACGCGGCCAACGTTCCCGGGCGATATTTGTCAGCAGGATTTCGAGAAGGTCGTAGATCGTGCCCTGCTCGAGAACGAGACGGCCGTCCATGTAGCTCTGCCGAAAGCCAGCGGCGGATTGAGGGCAAGCCGCCATTCGGTCCGCTTGTCAGCGATCCGGGCCGCCACTGGAGGGCCACTGTGATCGCCAAAGCCATGGGCGCACCCATCCGCATCGACCAGTCTCAGATGACCGGTCGTTACGGTCCGCTCGAGAAGATGCCGGAGCGGGCGAAACATAGTGTCACGCGCGCCGAGTCATGGCCTGCGGCTCCATCGATCGTTGAGCCTATAGACATAATAGGAAGCGCAAGGCGGCGAGACAACATCCCGTCCTGCCTTGCGTTTCCAAATGCTTATCCTAGGAGGCGGCGTCTTCGCCGGCGTCCGTCTCCGCGGCGGCCTCGCCGTCCTCTTCGACCTCTCCCTCCTCGGGGGTCGGCCCCTCCTCGAACAGCTTCTCAGCGGCGATCCGGGCTTCTTCGGCGTCCTCTTCCTCCTCGGTCAGGGTCTTGGTGACATCCTCACCGCGGGCTTGGCGCGTGGCCTCCTCGGCGGACCGGGCGACATTGACGACAACGACCGGCTCCACCTCACCGTGGAGCGAGATACGCACCTCGTGCAGGCCGAGAGCCTTGATCGGACGGTCGAGAAGCACCTGCCGGCGCTCGACGGAGAAGCCGCCCTCGGTCACGGCGGCGGCGATGTCCCGGGTCGAGACCGAACCGTAAAGCTGGCCGTTGTCGCCCGCCTGGCGGATGACGACGAAGCTCTCGCCATCGAGCTTGCCGGCGACGCCTTCGGCCTCGCTCTTGAGCTCGAGGTCGCGTGCCTCCAACTGGGCCCGCTCGCTCTCGAAGCGCTTGCGGTTGGCCTCCGTCGCGCGGAGGGCCTTGCCTTGCGGCAGCAGATAGTTGCGGGCGAAGCCGTCCTTGACGTTGACGAGGTCGCCCATTTGACCGAGCCGTCCAATGCGCTCGAGCAGAATGACTTGCATGATCAATACTCCTTCGTTGTCAGTCGGGTTTGTTGTCGTTTGGAGGCTGGCCGCCTTGGACGCTACGCGCGCGCAAGCCGAACAACGGCTCGCCCAGTCCGAGAATGGCGACGAGAACGGCGACCCAGCCCAGAAGCAGAATTCCGAGATAGACCACCGTGAGCAGAAGAATGCGGAAGGGGCTGCCGCGGCTGTAGACATGAATGACCGCCAGACCCTGCAGCACATAGGCAAACAGCATCGCGCCGGCGAGGCCGGTGGCGAGAAGACCGAGGATGCCGGGGATGAAGGACGCCAGGATGGCGACGGCGAAGACCGCGACGAACACGTTGGGCAGTTCGAGGTCTTGGAGGTTCGGCCAGGGACGCAAGCTGCGTCCGGACGCGGCGACAATGACGCCGCCGAGCCACAGGTTGAACAGCACGATGGTGAGCCAGACGATGGCGAAGGCCGCCGGCAGCGCCTTGGCGAGGACCACCGAGAGCCCTTCGACCGTCTCCTTGGTGAAGATGGTGCCGTCGCGGTCGAGCTCCTTGAGCGCGCTGTGGTCGAGGATCTCGCGGATCGACTGCTGGTAGCTCTCCTGGTCGTAGCCGAGGAGAAGCACGAGGAGGCCCGCGAGAAGCCCCGCGATCAGCGCGGCCCAGCCCACGAGCCGGCCAGGGGGGTACCATTCCATGGCGCCCGCGGGCGCGTCGGGGCCTGCCGGCCTGGACAGAAGCAGCAGATGCACGAGCACGGCGATGGGCGCGGCGATGGTCAGTACGAAGGCCGCCGCCGTGCCTGCGCCGAGGCTCGCGGCAATGACGACGGTTCCAGTCAGCCCTGCGAGCAGGACGGGGGAACGGCCCCAGCCGAGACCGGCGAGGCAGAGCGGAAGTGGCGAAAGATAGAAGAGGATGCCGGCGAGCGCGGCCGCGGTGGCGGCGGACGCGAAGAGCGCCGCTGCAACCAGGCCTGCGCCTGCGCCAATGATCAGATGTGTCGGCATCGGTTTCGCTGTCCCGGCTCTCTCGTCAGAGCGGTTAGGGGAGGGCCGGAGCCCACCCCAACTTTCTGTCACACGTCTATCCGCGAGCCGTCAGGCTCGGATCGTCCCTACTGGATGAGATAGGGCAGCAGGCCGAGGAAGCGCGCGCGCTTAATGGCGCGTGCGAGCTCGCGCTGCTTCTTGGCCGACACCGCGGTGATGCGGCTCGGCACCATCTTACCGCGCTCGGAAACATAGCGCAGAAGCAGCTTCACATCCTTGTAGTCGATCTTCGGAGCTTTATCTCCGGAGAACGGGCAGGTCTTGCGCCGGCGGTAGAATGGGCGGCGGGCCTGGCTTTGGGTCATGCTCATTATGATGTCTCCTCGCCGCTGGTCTCGTTGTCGGACGACTCGCCGCGCGACTCGCGGGGGCTATGGTCACGGTCGCGCCTGCCGCCACGGCGGCCGTCGCGATCGCCCCGGTCGCCGCGATCACCACGATCGCCGCGATCACCGCGGTCGTCACGGTCCGAGCGGCGCATCATCGCCGACGGCCCGGCCTCATGCTCTTTGACCTTGACGGTCATGAAACGGATGATGTCGGTCGACAGACCCATCTGGCGCTCCATCTCGGCGACGGCCTCGTGAGGCGCGTCGATGTCCATGAGCGTGTAGTGGGCTTTGCGGTTCTTCTTGATGCGATAGGTGAGGGACTTGAGCCCCCAATATTCGGTCTTGCCGACCTTACCGCCCTTCTCCTCAAGGAGTGTGCGGAAGGTCTGCAGCAGACCTTCGACCTGCTGCTGCGAAATGTCTTGGCGCGCCAAGAACACGTGCTCGTAGAGAGGCATGAAGTGCCTTTCCTTCTTCTTTGCTCCGGCGCGAAGCCTCACATGGGCGCTTTAGAAGGAAAGGCCCAAGAGAAAGCCCTTGAGAGCGGAGACACGGGAGGGCGGCGTTTCAAGCCTTACCGCTGGAATAGCGGTCCTCCGTTCAGCCTCCGACCGGAGCGATTGCTGGTGGGCGCTTTATAGAGTTTCGCGCTGGCTTTGCAAGGACTTCGCGCGGCCCTAGGGAGCCTGTTGCGAGCCAGGGTTCATGCTGCATTCCACCTCGGTCTTGTCCTTCAGAGAGAAGGCCTTGCAGTTGTCCTTCGCATAGACCTCGACGATGCCGACCGAGGCGAGCGGCGCATCCTGATAGGCGACATCGATGGTGACCGGCGTCTCGATCTGGGTGGTCAGGTCCTGCGGCGGGCGCCCCCTGACATCGAAGGCGAAGATCAGATCGTTCGGATCGCCGAGACGTGGGGTCAATTTTAGCTCGGTAAATCCGGGTGTTGGAGCCATCGCATCAACCGAAATACTCAGACTTGGCGGCGTCAGATCGGTGATCGCGGCCTTGAGAGAATCGACCTTTTGCAGAAGCGCCAGGGCCGGATCGACGGGTGCGGTGTCCTTCCATGGCCAGGACCGGGTCTCCGCCGCCAGAAGGGGCAAAGTCGTGAAAACGCTGGTGCAGGCGATCAAGGCGCCGATAGCGATCGGGCTTTTCATACGTATCTCCGCTTGAGGTTGTGGTGGGCTCGAAATCTAAACGCCGTTCCAGGGCTTAGAGTTGCGCCCGCATGTTATCCTGCCGCCGCGTGGGCCCGCGCGCCGGCCCGGCTTGACAGGCAAGATTGAAACAGTGTCTTTGGCCTCCTTCTGTCAACGCCGAAAACCTTCCACATGACCATTGCTTTCATCTTTCCGGGCCAAGGAAGCCAAGCCGTCGGCATGGGGGCCGAGCTGGCCAAGGCATTTCCTGCCGCCCAAGCCGTGTTTTCCGAGGTGAACGAGGCGCTTGGGCAGGACCTCTCCCAGCTGATGTGGGACGGCCCCGAGGCGGAGCTGACGCTGACGGAGAATGCCCAGCCCGCGCTGATGGCGGTGTCGCTGGCGGCCATGCGGGTCTTGAGAGAGACCAAGGGCGTACCGCTTGAAGGCCGCGTCGCCTATGTCGCAGGCCATTCGCTGGGCGAGTATTCGGCTCTTGCCGCCGCCGGGGCCTTGAGCTTGGCCGACACGGCCCGGCTCCTGAAGATCCGCGGGCGCGCCATGCAAGCGGCCGTGCCCGTGGGCGAGGGTGCCATGGCGGCACTGCTCGGCGTCGACCTCGCTCAGGCTCAGGAGCTCGCCAAAGCGGCGAGCGAGGGCGAGGTGTGCGAGGCGGCCAACGACAACGCGCCGGGCCAGGTGGTGATCTCCGGTGCCCGGACCGCGATCGAGCGCGCCGTGACGCTGGCGCCGAAATACGGTGCGCGGCGCGCGGTGCTCTTGCCGGTGAGCGCGCCGTTCCATTGCGCCTGCAGCCGGCCGCCGACGCCATGCGCGAGGCGCTGGCCGGCGTCGAGATCAAGGCGCGCCGTGCCGCTCATCGCCAATGTGCTGGCCGAGCCGATCTCCGATCCCGAGGCGATCAGAGCCCGCCTCGTCGAGCAGGTGACCGGCATGGTGAGATGGCGCGAGACCATGACCTATCTTGCCGGCAACGGCGTGAATACGGTCTACGAGGTCGGCGCCGGACGGGTGCTGACCGGAATTGCCAGGCGCTTCGACGGCATCGAGGCACGCAGTGTCGGAACGCCCGAAGAGCTCGAGGCCGCTGCGGCGGCGCTACAGAGCTAGCGCCTCAGGAAAGGAGAGCTTCACATGTTCGACCTTAAAGGGAAGGGCGCCCTCGTCACCGGCGCGACCGGTGGGCATCGGCGGCGCGATGGACCAAGGCGCTGCATGGGCAAGGCGCGACGGTGGCGATCTCCGGCACACGAGCGGAGAAGCTCGAGGCGCTCGCCACAGAGCTCGGCGACCGCGTCTTCGTGCTGCCTTGCGATCTGCGCGACCGCCCCGCGGTGGCGCAGCTTCCGGAGGCGGCGGAGAAGGTGCTCGGTCAAGTCGACATCCTCGTCAACAATGCCGGCATCACCCACGACAATCTCTTCATGCGCATGAAAGACGAGGAGTGGGACGACGTCATCAACGTCAACCTGACATCGGTATTCGTGCTCACCCGCGGCATCTTGCGCGGCATGATGCGGCGGCGCGCCGGGCGCATCGTCAACATCGCCTCCATCTCCGGCGTGCTCGGCAACCCGGGACAGGCCAACTATGCCGCATCCAAGGCCGGCCTCGTGGGCATGACCAAATCTCTCGCCCGGGAAGTGGCGAGCCGGGGGGTTACGGCCAACTGCATTGCGCCTGGGTTCATCTCGACCCCGATGACCGATGCCTTGACGCCGAAGCAAGTGGAGGCTATTGCCGCCGCCATTCCGACGCAGACCTTCGGCAAGCCCGAGGATATCGCTGCGGCGGTGGTTTTTTTCGCCAGCGACGAGGCGGCCTATGTCACGGGCGAGACGATGCACGTGAACGGCGGCATGGTGATGGTTTAAGTGCTTGTTGCACAAGGGGTTGGAGCAACACTTTCAGCAAAGCTGGCAGGTTGTTTTCCTAGGTGAGGGCGTCTGGCAAAGTCTCATATAGTATGCTACCCAAACGGCCGCTCAGTGGGGGCTTGACAAAGGCCAATCCCACCGCGATCAACCCTCCTAACTTACCGCTCGGGGGTGTGTTAGGCCAGGAGCCGCAGCTCGGGGGTACACACGAGGCCTAAGGACTTAAAAGTAAGGGACGGTGACGAGGACATGAGCGATATCTCGGAGCGCGTAAAGAAGATCGTGGTGGAGCATCTTGGTGTGGAGGCCGACAAGGTCACCGAGAATGCGAGCTTCATCGACGACCTTGGAGCTGACAGCCTCGACACTGTCGAGTTGGTGATGGCGTTCGAGGAGGAGTTCGGCTGCGAAATCCCCGACGATGCGGCAGAGACCATTCTCACCGTCGGCGATGCGGTCAAATTCCTGGAGAAGAATACAGCCGCTTGACGCGACTTCGCGCGGGCGCATCACGCCGTCCGCACGTCGTGACAAACGAAGCCCCTAACGGCTCGACAACTGATTCTCGTAAGGGTCACGGGAAGGCGCGATGCGACGTGTCGTCATCACAGGCTTGGGTCTTGTCTCGCCGCTCGGTTGCGGCCACGAGACCGTATGGCAGCGCCTGACCGCGGGCGAGAACGCGGCACGGCGCGTCGAGACTTCGACGTCTCAGATCTCTCCTGCCAGATCGCCTGCCAGGTTCCACGCGGGGACGGCAGCGGACGGCACGTTCAATCCCAACGATTGGATGGAGCATAAGGAGCAGCGGAAGGTCGACGACTTCATCATCTATGCCATGGGCGCCGCCACGCAGGCGTTGACCGATGCGGGATGGAAGCCGACGGCCTATGAGGACCAGATCCGCACGGGCGTGTTGATCGGCTCCGGCATCGGCGGCCTCCAAGGCATCGAGAAGACGTCTCTGCTGTTTGCCGAAAAGGGGCCGCGGCGTGTGAGTCCGTTTTTCATTCCCGGCCGTCTCATCAATCTCGCATCCGGCTATGTCTCCATCGAGCATGGGCTGAAAGGCCCAAATCACGCGGTGGTCACGGCCTGCTCCACGGGGGCGCATGCCATCGGCGATGCGTCGCGGCTCGTGGCCTTCGGCGATGCGGACGTGATGCTCGCTGGCGGCTCGGAATCGCCGGTCTGCCGATTGGCCATTGCCGGCTTTGCCGCATGCCGGGCGCTGTCCACAAATTTCAACGACGAGCCGCAGCGCGCGTCGCGGCCTTACGACCGGGACCGGGACGGCTTCGTCATGGGCGAGGGCGCGGGCGTGGTCGTGGTCGAGGAGCTCGAGCACGCCAAGGCCAGAGGCGCCAAGATCTATGCCGAGATCATCGGCTACGGTCTGTCGGGCGATGCCTTCCACATCACCGCACCGGCCGAGGACGGCGATGGCGCGTTCCGCTGCATGACCGCCGCGGTGAAGCGCGCCGGGATCGATCCGGCCGATATCGACTACATCAACGCGCACGGCACCTCGACGCCCATGGGCGACGAGATCGAGCTTGCGGCCGTGGAGCGGCTGTTCGGCAATGCCGCCGGCAAGGTCTCCATGTCCTCGACCAAGTCGGCGACGGGACATCTGCTTGGCGCGGCCGGCGCGATCGAAGCGATCTTCTCGGCGCTGGCGATTCGCGACAACTTGGCGCCGCCGACGCTCAATCTGGACAATCCGTCCGTGGCGACGGCCATCGATCTGGTGCCGCATCAGGCGCGCCGCCGGACCATCGATACGGTGCTGTCCAACTCATTCGGGTTCGGCGGCACCAACGCATCGCTGATCATGCGCCGATACGCCGCTTGATCGTGCGCCGTTTGGCTTGCCAAGCGAACCTCCCTTTGGCCATATTTCGACGCAAAGTGAATAACCGCTATTCGCACTGCGCGCGCGTATGAGCCATGACATCGGGGTTGACGTTTGACCAGGGACATTCCCCCCAAGGCAGGTAACCCCGGCGGCCCCATGGGCGGCCATGGCGCAGGCCGTCCGTTGGCGGGACGCCCGGCACCAGGGCATCCGGCTCCAGGCAATCAAGCTCCAGGTCATCAAGCCCCAGGTCATCAAGCTCCGGGCCACCCAGGCCATCCAGGTCCGCAAGTTGCCGGCCGCCCGGTTGGGGGCCACCCGGGCGCGGGCCGTCACGCCCCGAACGTGCTCCCACGAAGCCCGACCGAAGCCCTACAGCCGCAACGTCCGCCCGAGCCGCCGGAGCGGGAACTGCCGGAAGACGATTCCCATCCCTTCCTCGGCATGCTGGACGGTCTTCTCAACTTCGTTTTCATCATGGCCTGCATGGCCGCGGCGGTGTTCTATTTCGTGCGCGTGGAATTCGACCGGCCGGGGCCGCTACCGGTGTCCACGGTTCTGGTGGTGCCCAAGGGCGAGGGCGCGACGGCGATCGCCGAGCGGCTCGAGCGCGACGGCATCATCGCCGACCGGCGCATCTTCATGACCAGCATCCTCTATTTCATGTATTTGAAAGGGGAAGGCACCCTGAAGGCCGGCGAGTATCAGTTCGACAAGCACGCGACCATGCGCCAGGTGCTCGACACGCTGGTCGAAGGCAAGTCCATTCAGTACCGCGTGACCCTGCCGGAAGGCTGGACCAGTGCGCAAATCGTGAAACGTCTGGCCGCCCATCCCGAACTCAACGGCGAGGCGCCGGAGGTTCCCGCCGAGGGGTCGTTGTTGCCGGACACATACAGCTTCGGCAGCAAGGATACGCGCAAGGAGATCGTGCAGCGGATGCAGCACGCCCAGTCGAAGTTCGTTGCCAAGATGTGGGAGGAGCGCGACCCCGACATCATGGTAAGTACGCCGGAAGAAGCCGTCATTCTCGCGTCGATCGTGGAGAAGGAGACGGGCAAGGCCGAGGAGCGGCCCCATATCGCCAGCGTGTTCCATAACCGTCTCAGGAAGCGCATGCGGCTGCAGTCGGACCCGACCATCATCTACGGCCTGTTCGGCGGGATCCGCGACCATCCCATCACCCAGTCGGATCTCGAGCGGGAGAACCCGTACAACACCTATAAGATCGATGGCCTGCCGCCGACGCCCATCGCCAATCCGGGCCGCGCCGCCATCGAGGCCGTGCTGAAGCCGGCCAAGACCAAGGATCTCTATTTCGTGGCCGACGGCACCGGCGGGCATGTGTTTTCCGCGACCCTTGCCGAGCACAACAGGAATGTCGCCAAGTGGCGCAAGATCGAGCGCGAGATCAGGCGCGCGGCAGGCCGCCGAGGCCGCAGCCGCGGCTGAAGCCGCCGAGCTCAACGAGCTTGGGGGCCTCATTCCGGAGGGCGAGGTCGCCGCCGTCGTGCCTGCGGGTCCGGTGCCGCTGCCGAAGCGCAATCCCCAGCGCTAGGGCCCGGCGGGCCTGGTCCATACCCTGTTCATCTCAATCTTGGCTTTGGTCGGCTTAGGGCCTGATTTGGCTCGCGACTCGGCTATAAAGCCGCCCAGCAGGCTTCCAACGCAAGGCACAAGCCAATGACCCTCAAAAGCATGACCGGCTTCGCCCGCAGCGACGGGGTGCATGGCGATACGGCTTGGTTCTGGGAGGTGAAGAGCGTCAACGGGCGATCGCTCGATCTTCGCTTCAGGCTGCCGTCGGGTCTCGAGCGCCTCGAGGCCAGCGTGCGCGGCCTGTGCCAGGAGAAGCTGGCGCGTGGCAATTGCACCATCAATCTCACGGTCAAGCGCGAGAGCGGCCAGACGGAGATCAGGCTGAACGAGCCGGCGCTTGCGCAAGCCCACGCCGTGGCGGAGCGGGCGAAGAGTCTAACCAAGCTCAAGCCCGCGCGCCTCGACACGCTGCTCGCCATGCGCGGGGTGGTGGAGACGGTCGAGCCCGAGGAGACCGAGGAGCAACAGGCGGCGCTCGGCCATGCGCTGCTAGCGGGCCTCGCCGCGGCGCTCGATGGCTTGATCGTGGCGCGCGCGGGGGAGGGTGAACGTCTTCAGCGCGTCATCGAGCAGCAGCTCACCGACATCGATGGGCTCGTGGCGCGCGCCGTGGCGGTCGTGGCGCGCCAACCGGAGGCGCTGAGCGTGCGGTTGCGCGAGCAGATCGCGCGTCTCGGCGAGGCCGGCGCCACGCTCGAGCCCGAGCGCCTTCATCAAGAAGCCTTGCTGCTCGCGGCCAAGGCGGACATCCAAGAAGAGCTCGACCGCTTGCGGGCTCACGTGGCGGCCGCCAACGAACTCATCGCCAGCGGCCAGCCGGCTGGGCGCAAGCTCGAGTTCTTGGCGCAGGAATTCAATCGCGAGGCCAACACCATTTGCTCCAAGGCCGCCGATATCGAGATCAGCCGGATCGGGCTCGAGCTCAAGACGGTCATCGATCAATTGCGCGAGCAGGTTCAGAACATCGAATGAGGCCGGTCATGGATACGATCGCCCGCCGAGGCTGATGCTGGTGCTGTCGTCGCCGTCCGGCGCGGGCAAGACGACCATCGCCCGGCGCATTCTCGATGAGGACGAGGGCATCGCGCCGTCGATCTCCCACACCACGCGCGCCAAGCGAAAGGGTGAGACCAACGGCAAGGACTATCATTTCGTCGGCAAGGACACGTTCAGCCAGATGCGCGACGCGGGCGACTTCCTGGAATGGGCGGTGGTGTTCGACAATTATTACGGCACGACGCGGGCGCCGGTCGAGCAGGCCCTGGCGCAAGGCCGCGACGTGTTGTTCGATGTGGATTGGCAAGGCGCGGCGGCTTTGCGCGATGCCGCTGGCGAGGACGTGGTGTCGGTGTTCGTGTTGCCGCCGTCGGCCGGCGCGCTCGAAGACCGATTGAAAACAAGAGCGCAAGATTCCGAGGACGTGGTCGCTCGCCGCATGCGGGGCGCGAGCAACGAGATCCAGCACTGGGTCGAATATGATTATGTCCTGGTGAATTTCGACGTGGACAAGTCGGTCGAGGCGGTGCGCGCCATTCTCGCCGCCGAGCGCTTGCGCCGGGCGCGGTTCACCGGGCTGAAAGGCTTCGTGCAAAGCCTGTTGGCACAGCTCTAGCCGCGCTTCCGCGCACCCTCGAGCGCATTGGCGATACGGCAGAAATCGCCGACCTGCAATTCCTCGGCGCGTGCCTTCGGGTCGAGGCCAAGCCCTTCGAGCAGGGGTTCGGCGTCCGGCGTGATCTGACGCAGGCTGGCGCGCAGCATCTTGCGCCTTTGACCGAAGGCGGCGGCCGTCACCCTTTCCAGCTGCTTCGGATCGCACGGGGGCTCCGGCGCTTGCCGCGGCACGAGCTCGACCACCGCGGAATCGACTTTCGGCCGTGGCGTGAACGCCTCGGCCGGCACGTTGAACAGGATGCGGGGCATGGTCCGCCACTGGGACAGGACGGCAAGGCGGCCATAGTCCTTGTTGCCCGGGATGGCGACGATCCGCTCGGCGACCTCGCGCTGAAACATGAGAACGAGGCGGTCGAACCACGGCGGCCAGGGCTCGGTCTTGAGCCAACCGATGAAGAGCGGGCGTGCCGCGCTGTAGGGCAAGTTGGCGACGATGCGCGCGGGCGAGGGCAACGCGAGCGACCCGTAGTCGATCGTCCGGGCGTCGGCGGCGACGATGTCGAGACGGCCGGGATAGAGCGCTGCGATGTCGTGCAAGGCGGCGAGGCAGCGCTCGTCGCGCTCGATGACGACGACCCGGCTTGCGCCTTCGAGAAACAGTGCACGGGTGAGACCGCCGGGGCCGGGGCCGACCTCGACGACGGTGACGCCTTCCAAGGGACCGGCGGCCCGGGCGATGCGGCGGGTCAGATTGAAATCGAGCAGGAAGTTCTGACCGAGACTCTTCTTGGGCGTGAGGCCGCAGGCACGGATCACGTCGCGCAGGGGCGGCAGGCCGTCGTCGGTGGCCATCGCCTAGTCCTCGGCCGAGCGGCTCATGGCATCGGCCAGGCGGAGCGCCTCGACGAGGCTCTTGGGATTCGCCTTGCCGGTCCCGGCGATGCCGAAAGCGGTGCCGTGATCCGGCGAGGTGCGCACGAAGGGCAGCCCGAGGGTGACATTGACGCCCTCCTCGAAGGCGAGCGTCTTGAACGGTACGAGCGCTTGGTCGTGATACATGCACAGCGCCGTGTCGTAGGTCTCGCGCGCGGCCGTATGAAACATGGTGTCGGCCGGGTAGGGACCTTTGACGTCGATCCCTTCGGCCTTTGCGGCTTCAATGGCCGGCGCGATGATCTCGATCTCCTCGCGGCCCAGGCTGCCGTCTTCCCCGGCATGGGGGTTGAGGCCGCTCACGGCGAGACGCGGCTGGAGGAAGCCGAAATAGCGGCGAAGATCCTGGTCCGTCGTCCTGATGGTCGCCAGAAGAAGGTCCGCGGTGAGTTGGGCCGGGACCTCTTTAAGCGGAATATGGATCGTCACCGGCACCGCCTTGAAGGGGCCCGCCACCAGCATCATCACCGGAGCGGCGCCGGTCCCTCGGCGGCGAGAGCCGCCAGATATTCCGTGTGGCCGGGAAAGGTGAAGCCGGCCTGATAAAGCAGGGACTTGGCGATTGGGTTGGTGACGACGGCGCGCGCGCTCGCCCCGGCGCACCAGGTCCACGGCCATCTCGATGGACTGCTTCACCGCCGGCGCGGCAGCCACGTCGGGACGTCCGGCGACGACCGGACCGGGGACGGCGACCGGCAGCACCGGCAAGGCCTCGGCGAAGACATCGAGCGCCTCGCGCGGCGTGGCGACAGTGGCGATGGGAACGGAGAGCCCAAGCGCCTCGGCGCGGGCGGCAAGGACGCCCTCGTCGCCGAGGAGCACGAAAGGCGGAATAGGCTCAACGCTTCGCGCGGCAAAGGCGAGAAGCGTGATGTCGGGCCCGATCCCGGCGGGGTCGCCAAGGGTGAGGGCAAGGGGTGTATCGGCGGCCATGGGCCACAGGGCCTAGCATGAAGGGGGCTGGCGCGAAACGATGGCGTCAGCGGTATTCGATGAAGGCGTCCTGGCGGAGATCGCGCAACAGCCGCTCGGCGCGGATCATCATCTCGTCGTTCAGCAGCTTGCGCTGCGTGGCCTCGCGCACCTTGGTGTCGCCCTTGGTAGAGACCTTGCCGCACACCGCGTAAAGCTCGACGCCGGAGGGCGAGATGGATGGCGGCGTCATTTGTCCGACCTTGGCGTTCATGACGAGCAGCCGGGCCGGCTGGGTCAGGGTCGAGGTCTGCTGATCTTGGAGGGTCTTGACGGTCGCGCCGGCGGTCGCCTTGGCCAGCTCGGTGACATTGGCGCAATTGCTGAACCGGGCGCGCAGCGCTTCCGCCGCCGCGATCTTCGCGGCAATGGTTCTTTGATCGGCGTTGCTCGCCATCGAGAACTTGACCTGGCGGAGCTGCAGGGTGGTCTGGGATTCCCCGCCACCACCGGCTTCGTCGGAATCCGACAGCGCCCGATCCACGTCGACATCGCCGATCTGGATCTCGCGGCGGAATTTTTTCCGCACCACGTCCTGCCACACGAGTTGCGCGCGGATGCGATCCTTCAGCGTCCTGATGTTGACGCCGGCGCGTCCCAGCGCCGTGGTCAACCCGGCGACATCGAGATTGTTCTTCTGCGCCATGTTCTCGAGGATCTTGGTGACCTCATCCTCGTCGGGCGTGGAGCCCAGCTTCTGCCCCTCGAGAATCTGGAGACGCTCGTCGATGAGCATGTCCGTCGCCTTCTTCTTCAGCTCCGGACCGGGCTTCTCCTGGGTGGTGATGGAGAGGAAGCGCTGGCGCTGCTCGATATCGTAGTCGGAGATCGGGTTGTCGTTGACCAGAACCTTGATTGAGGTCTCCTGCGTGAGGGCGAGACCCGAGCCGAGCACGACGAGAAGCAGCGCGGCGAGCGCTCCAAAGCCGCGCACCAAGCGGAAGACTGTCCTAGTCATTGCTGTCCGACCCGTCGGCCCCGAACCCGCCAAAGGCGCTGGTCGACATGGTATAGGCGCCGAGATATTTCAGGGCGAAGTTCACGAGGAAGCGCTCATCCGGCTCGATGTCCTGATCGCGGATGAAGGACCGCTGATAGGTCACGTCCATCATGAAGCAGTCGTCCTGATAGCGCAGGCCCAGACCGTCGGTGATCGTTTGATCTTCCTGGATGTCGTAGCGCATGTTCGCGAGCAGGGACCAATCCTCGGTGATGGCGAGCGCGCCGGCCGCCAAGATCTCTTCGCTGTCGGCCTCGGGGACGATGCCGGCGGGCGCGGCGGTGGGAAGATTGCCGGGAACGTCGGCGTAGTTCACGCGCGCCTGCAGCGGTCCGTAGCGCATCCACGAGCCGAGATCCGTGCGCTGGACGGTGAGGTCGTCCTGATCGAAGCGCTGTTGCGCCGAGAATGAAATATTCCGCGTGGCCTGGAAGTACACGCCGGTGACGTAGTCCGACGCGTCGGTGGCGAGGCCGCTCGTCTGGTAGAACGCCGTGTCGAACTCGTTCTGTCCGCCGATCTGATAGCTCTGGCCGGCGACGGCGCGCAGATACGCGCCCGATGCGAACTGCGCCGTGTAGCCGAAGCCGTAGTTGGCGCGTGTGCCGGTCTCGATACGGTCATAGCCCGAGAACTTGTCGATATCGAACAGCAGCGTGTCGTCGAAAACGAGGCTCAACGCGTCTTCGTTGGGAATGTCCTGCTGATCGCCGAGCGTGTCAGGCCGGGCGATGATCTGACCGATGGGCTCCACGGTATGCGTCACGGAGCCGGTCGTGGTGATGAACGGATAGCGATAGTCGAGGCCGGCCACGGCGTTGCCGCGCCAGATGGCGCCGTCCTCGGGGTCCTCGCTCATGATGTCATCGCTGCCGGTCAAATCGAGTTCCGCCGGCTGGTCGATGCCGTAGACATCGCCGCGCAGACGGCCGAACGGCGTAAACACCTGACCGATCGGATCGATCAGCTTCCGCCGCCAATTGGCTTCCACGATGAGGCGATTGGAGTCCGTGCCGTCCTCGCTGGAGAACACCATGGCGTTGGAGTTGAAGCTCAGCTCGCCGCCGATGACCGGCGTCCCGACGATGTAGTCATAGTCGATGATCGGGTAGACGGTCGCCTCGGAGAAATCCTCGTCTTGGAACAGCAGGCTCTGCGTGTTGTAGAAGCGCGTCGAGATGTAATTCCGGTCATGCAGTCCCTCCAGGTAGACCTGGGAGACGCGGTCGGTCTTCAGGCGCGAGTCCAGATTATAGAACCGGCGGAAGGTCTCGTCGGTTTCGGCGAGAATGTCCCAGCCCCAGGAGTAATAGGGGTCGAGGGCGAACTTGCCTTGGGTCTTGATGCTGCCGCGGAAGTCCTGGTCGGCCGGGCTGAGCGGATCGTCGGGATTGTCGAACACGCCGGCCATCTCGATGCGATAGCCGCCGGATGCGGTGCGCTGCCGCCAGTCGCCGAGTAGCAACGTTCCCGCCTTCTCGGTCCACATGGGCGCGAAGGTGAAGTCGTAGTGATCGGACAGGGCGAAATAGTAGGGGACCTGAACCGTGCTGCCGAGCTCGTCGGAGTGGCTGTAGCTCGGCATGAGGAACCCTGACTTCCGCTTCACCGTCGGATCGGCGGTCTGGAAGTAGGGCACCCACAGCACCGGCACGCCGAAGAAGTCAAAGGCCGCATCCTTGTAGGTGATGGTGGCCTGGTCGCGCTTGTGCGTGATCTTGCCGGCGCGGATACGCCAGGTCGGCGGCTTGGTCGGGTCTTCCTCGCAGAGCTTACAAGGCGTGAACCAACCCTTGCGGAACACGGTGACGTTGCCGGCCTCGCGGGATGCAGACTGAGCGACGATGCGTGTTTCGTCCTTGGTGACGAGCTTCAGGGCGTCGACAAAGCCGTCGCGGAAGTCGTCGGTCAGGGTGAGCTGGTCGGCGGTGATGACGGCGCCGTCGGGGTCCTTCATGCGGACATTGCCCTCGGCGGCCAGCGTATTCGAATTGCGGTTATAGACCACGCTGTCGGCAAGCAGGGTGTAGTTGCCGTAATAGATCTCGACATTGCCCTTGGCGCGGATCGTGGCGTTGTCGTTCTCGTAGATCATCTCATCGGCCTGCAGCAGCATGGGCTCGGCGGAGCCCATTTGCGGCGGCTCGATGATCTGCTCAAGGCCCGTCTGTGCTTGGGCGAAGGCCTCGTGTGTGGGCGCCAAAAGCACGGCGAAGGCGGCGAGAACACCCGCCAGCACGACGCCGCGGTTGCGCGCAAACGCACGCCCATAAGACGCGGCGAAGCCGGGCAGCGCCCGGCACATCGAAAGCAGGATTGTTGCTGCCCGCGCCATCATCCGTCCTCTTTGTACAAGAGCACGGTGAGTGCGAGCGATGCCGCGACGATCACCGGAATCCAGGCCGCAGCCGCAGCGGACGTCAGGCCCGCCATGGCGAAGTTTCGCGAGATCTCCGAGAACACGAAAAAGCCGAAGCCGGCAGCGAGTCCGAAGATTGCGTTGATCTGAACGTTGCCGAACCGGAAGCCCTTGAGGGAACAGGTCGCGGCGATGAGAACCATGGTGACGAGCAGGAACGGCCGCGACAGCAGCAGATGATACTGCACGCGGTACTGGGTCGCGGGCAGGCCCGCGCGCTCGGCGATCTGGATGAAGTTCGGCAGATCCCAGAACGAGATCGAGAACACGGTGCCGAGCGTGTCGCGCACCTGGGTCGGGGTCAGATAGGTGCTGAGCATGTAGCGCGTGTAGAACGCGGGCTCTTGCCCGACGGCGCTCACCCAGGCGTCCTGAAGCTCCCAGCGTCCATCCTTGAGCACGGCGCGCTTGGCCTCGACCCGCTCGGTCAGGGAGTGCTTGGCGTCGTACTGGAACACGGTGACGCCGTTTAGCTCGAGACCTTGGTTCAGCACCTCGAGCGCATGCACTACCGACGGTCCGTCGGCCCCGTCCTCGCGCAGCCAAGCGCCGGCCTTCTTACTGGTCTTGAGCAGGGATTCGTCCTTGCCGAAAGCGGATGCGTACAAGCGCTCCGCCTCGCCACGCGCCACCGCGGCGATCGGATTGTAGGCGACCACGAAGATCACCCCGAGCACGAAGGCGACGATCATCGCCGGCAGCGTGAACTGCCACACCGATACGCCGGCCGCGCGCAACACGACGAGTTCCGACGAGCGGCTCAACATGAGGAAGATCGCGATCGTGCCGATGAGCACCGCGAAGGGCAGGGTGAGCTCCGAGAACGAGGGCAGCCGCAAGATCGTCATCCACGCGAGAAGGAAACCTGGAACCTCGCCGGAGAAATTACCCGCCCGGCGCAGCATCTCGATGAAATCGACGAAGAAGATCAGCACGCAGCAGATCGCGAACATCGCCACCATAGCGGCGAGGAATCGCGCTGAAAAATACCGCGCAAGAGTTCCCCCTGCACTGATGCCACGCATCTGCGCTCTCACTCCGTCTGCATCCCTCTAGCGGTCCAAAACTTTATGTTTTTTGGCTGAAACTTGAGCTCGAAGTTCAGCTTGGCCCGCAGTTCTGGCGACATTCTAACGTGCGCCGTCCATGCCGCAACGAGAATCGCCCCCACCGGAATAGCATACACCAGCAGCACGGCCCACGCACTCAAGGCGACCAGATTACCGGCCGCAAGCCCTGCCATTCTAAGGCCTAGCGCGATGCCGAAGGCGGCCAGAATCTGGCCCCAGCGGTTCTCTCTGGTGGTGCGCGCGTGAGCCATCAAGGCAATGGCGACAAACACGAAAACGATGGGGTAGAGCGGGGTGGTGAGGCGTTCGTGTAGTTCCGAGCGCAGTTGGCCATAATTCTGGTTGGCCCTCTTGTCTTCCGGGGCGGGGAACAGAAGTTCTCCAATAGAACGCTCCCGCGCTCTCAATTCTTTACTTCCGCTATCCTTTGAGCCAAACTCCGATAGGTCGAGCATGTTCTGATCGAAGGCCACGATTTGTACGGCTTTGTTCTTATCTTCCGTGTTGAAGCGGTGGACGTAGCCGTCGAACATGACGAGATAGGAGCCCTGGTCGTTGCTGAGGATGCGCCCCCGCTCGGCCAGAAAACTCATCACCTGCTTGGGGTCGCGCTCGTCATGGACGAGAAGTCCGAGCAACTCGCCGGACGGGCTGCGGTCGCGGATATGGAAGGTCAGACCCGTCTCGGCGCTGGAAAAACGGCCTGGCTGAAGGACTTGCGAGATCAGGTCGGCGCGGACCTCGGTGATCAGGCCGCGCAGGGCGCGCATGCAGGCCGGGTTCAGGACCACGTTGGCGAAGAGAATCGCGCCGCTGACGATGGACGCCAGCACCACCAGGGAGATGCCGATGCGCCAAACGGGCGCGCCTGCGGCGGTCATGACGATCAGCTCGCTGTCGCCGTTCATGCGGTCGAGGGTGTAGAGCACCGCCATGAGCACGGCATTGGGGGCGATCAGGGCGACGAGGCTCGGCAGGCTGAGGGCGGTCATCTGCATGAACAGCCACAGTCCCTGGCCTTGCGAGGTGATAAGATCCAGCTCTTTCAAGGCTGTAGCAAGCCAGACGACGGAGGTCAGGGTGAGCAGAATGACGAGGAAGGCGTTCGAAACCTGCCGAAACATGTAGCGGTTGAAGAGCGACATGACCGTTTCGACGTCCCCCGTGTGGCCCTTTTGCCGTTCCCCCCGCGAGCGCTCCCCGGAGGGGCCTCAAACGGCTGGTACCAAACATCATTCCCACCAGTCCAAGATGGCGGAATTTCGGCCATTTGGAATGGCTTGCCTTTCCCTCACGCAAGACTTACGTAGGTCGATCATATTCCCTGCCGCTGTTGCAAAACTGCACCAGGAGGCGCGCGGGCGGCTCCTTGTCCGGCGTGCTTTGGTCGGCCTTTCGAGGCCGGATGGCGCGCCTCATCGATGGAGCTTGCCGTGACCGATCAGACCGCTTTGTCCTTTGCCAGCAAGAGCGCAGCCGGCGACGGTGTCGCCGTGGTTTTCGCCGAGGAGGGACCCAAGCTCACGCCTCAGGCCCTGGCGCTCGACAAGACCACCAAGGGCCTGCTGACGAAGGTCGCGCGCATCTCCGACTTCAAAGGCAAGAAGGGGTCCTCGGTCGACGTGCTCGCGCCGCAAGGTCTCAAATTCTCGCGCGTTTGCGTGGTCGGTCTCGGCAAGCCGGCATCGTTCGGTCATGAGGATTGGCTCAATCTCGGCGGCACCGTGCGCGGGCTTCTGTCGGGCCGGGAAGGGGCCGCCGCCCATGTCTATCTCGAGACCGCGAAGGGCGATGTCTCGACGGCGGATCTCGCGGCCTTTGCGCTCGGGGCGCAACTGCGGGGCTACAAGTTCGACAAGTACAAATCCAAATCGGCGAAGAAGAACGGTAATGGCAACGGTAACGGCGACAGTGCCAAGTCGCTGAAGAAGATGGTTTTGCATTGCGCCGACCCGCGCGCGGCGGGACAGGTCTTCGCGCCGGACCGCGCCATCGTCGACGGCGCAACCCTGGCGCGCGACCTGGTGAACGAGCCGGCCAACGTGCTCGGCCCGGGCGAGTTCGCGACGCGGGCCAAGGCGCTCACCAAGGCCGGCGTGCAGGTCGAGGTGCTGAGCGAGGCGGCGATGAAGAAGCTCGGCATGGGCTCGCTGCTCGCCGTCGGCCAGGGCAGCGACAAGCCCAGCCACATCGTGGTGATGCAGTGGAAGGGCGCCGGGCCGAAGGGCGGGGCGCCCATCGCCATCGTCGGCAAGGGCGTGACCTTCGACACCGGCGGCATTTCCCTGAAGCCCGCCGGCGGCATGGAAGAGATGAAGGGCGACATGGCGGGTGCCGCGTGCGTCGTCGGACTCATGCAGGCGCTTGCCGAACGCAAGGCCAAGGTCAACGCCGTTGGCGTCATCGGCACGTCGAGAACATGCCGGGCGGCGGCGCCACACGTCCCGGCGACGTCGTCACCGCCATGTCGGGACGACGATCGAGGTGCTCACACCGACGCCGAGGGGCGCATGGTGCTCGCCGATTGTCTCTGGTACGCGCAGGACCGCTTCAAGCCGAAGGCCGTGATCAATCTCGCCACGCTCACCGGCGCCGTCATGGTGGCGCTTGGCAAGGAGCACGCGGGTCTGTTTAGCAACAACGACGAGTTGTCGGAGCGGCTGACGGCCGCGGGCAAGGAGACGGGGGAGCAGCTGTGGCGGCTGCCGCTCGGGCCGAAATACGACAAGATGATCGAGTCGAAGGTTGCCGACATCAAGAACACCGGCGGCAAGTGGGGCGGCTCGATCTCCGCCGCGCAGTTCCTCCAGCGTTTCATCAAGGAAGGCACGCCGTGGGCGCATCTCGACATCGCCGGCACGGCCATGTCGTCGGTCGACAGCGCATCAACCGGAGCTGGGGTTCGGGCTTCGGCGTGCGGTTGCTCGACCGGCTGATCAAGGATCACTACGAGCGCCGTTAAGGGTGGCGGCGCGCTCCGTCCATGCTCAGTCACCCCATCTCATATATTTTCCATAATATACCTTATGCGAATCGGGGATGTGGGGCCGGATCATGCTGAATTCGTGCTATCACGCTGATTTAGCTACAATTATTCGGTTTCTGCCGCAGCGTTTGTCCGCGCCTGATTTCGGAGCGGCTGATGGCTGACGAGACGCCCAAGACCCACGATATCGACGACCTGCTGGCCGTCATGGCGCGTCTGCGCGATCCCGATGGCGGCTGTCCGTGGGACGTGAAGCAGAGCTTCGGGACGATCGCGCCCTACACCATCGAAGAGGCTTACGAGGTCGCCGACGCGATCGCGCGAAACGATGTGGACGGCCTCAAGGACGAGCTCGGCGATCTCCTCCTCCAGGTCGTCTATCACGCGCAGATGGCGTCGGAGGACGGCACGTTCCGCTTTGCCGATGTGGTCGACGCCATCACGCGGAAGATGATCCGGCGGCATCCGCATGTGTTCGAGGACGCCTCGCGCCGCGACGAGTTCATGTCCACGGATCTGTGGGACCGCATCAAGGCGGAGGAGAAAGCCGAGCGCGGGCATGGTGGCGGTGGGACGCTCGACGACGTTCCGGTCGGGCTGCCCGGACTGACGCGCGCCGTCAAACTTCAAAAGCGCGCGGCCAAGGTCGGGTTCGATTGGCCACATCTGGCTCCCGTTCTCGAGAAGGCCGAGGAAGAGATCGCCGAGCTGAAAGACGCGATCGCCGAGGATGGCGATGGGCGGTCAAAGGCGCGTGTGGCGGAAGAGTTCGGCGACCTGCTGTTCGTCATGGCCAATTTGGCGCGACATCTCGGCGTCGATCCGGAAGCCGCACTGCGTAGCGCGAACGCGAAATTCGTGCGGCGGTTCGAAAGCATCGAGGCGGCGCTCGCAAGAGATGGCCGCACGCCCGAGGAGTCCACGCTCGACGAGATGGATCGGCTCTGGGACGCGGCCAAGGACGCCGAGCGGAAAGAGTAGGCGGCCCCCTGCTCTGTCGCGGCTTGCTACTCGGTCGAGGCTTGGAGCCTTGCCGCGCCGGCGAGCCGCGCGAGCTTGTCGCGTTTCTCCGGGGCCACGCGTACCCGTAGCGATGTCATGCCGTCACCGAGAGCGGTTCGCGTGACCACCTCGCAATTCTCGTGGATCCAATTCGACAACGCGCCCTCTTGCGGTTGCAGCGTGATCTCCACGGTTTGGCGGCGGCGATTGAGCCTGTGCTCGATCTCGGCGAGCAAGACGTCGAGTCCCTCGCCGGTGATGGCCGACACGAGAACCGCGTCGTGGCGATCCGCTTCGTTGGCGGTGCTGCCCTGTTCGGCGGCGTCGAGAAGATCGGCTTTGTTCCACACTTCCAGCGCCCGGTCGGGCTCGGCGTCCGCGTCGATGCCGAGATCGGCGAGCACGGCGTTCACGTCGGCCCGCTGGCTGGCGGTCGCCTCGTCGGCGATGTCGCGGACATGCAGGATCAAGTCGGCTTGCTGCACCTCCTCCAGCGTGGCGCGGAAGGCGGCGACGAGCGTGGTCGGCAGGTCGGAGATGAAGCCCACGGTATCGGACAGCACGGCTTTCGAGCCGCCGGGGAGCCGCAGCGCTCGGATGGTGGGGTCGAGGGTCGCGAACAGGATGTCCTCGGCGACCACGTCGGCCGCGGTCAGCGTATTGAACAGGGTCGACTTGCCGGCATTGGTGTAGCCCACGAGCGCCACGGCTGGGTAAGGCACGCGCTGGCGCGACTTGCGGTGCAGGGCGCGCGTGCGGCGGACCTGCTCGAGCTCTTTGCGGATGACGATGATGCGCTCGCTGAGCAGCCGGCGGTCGGTCTCGATCTGCGTCTCGCCGGGACCGCCGAGAAAGCCGAAGCCGCCGCGTTGCCGCTCGAGATGCGTCCACGAGCGCACGAGCCGGCTCTTCTGATAGACGAGATGGGCGAGCTCGACTTGCAAGCGCCCTTCCCGCGTGCGCGCCCGCTCGCCGAAGATCTCCAGGATGAGCCCCGTCCGGTCGAGCACCTTGGCGTCCCATGCGCGCTCGAGATTGCGCTGCTGCACGGGCGTCAACGGGTGGTCGACGATGACGAGCTCGGCGCCCTCGGCGCGGACCAGGCCCGCCAGCTCCTCGACCTTGCCGGTGCCGAACAGCGTGGCCGGCTTGGGGTGCGGGACCGGCACGAGTCCGCTCGCCACCACGTCGAGATGGATGGCGAAGGCAAGACCGACGGCCTCGTCGAGGCGGGCCTGCGGCGGGCGCGAGACGGGCTCGTGGCCGCGCGTCCGGGCGTCTCTGCTCGGTTTCTGGTCGAGAACGGGCACGAATACGATCGCGCTCACGCGTCCCTCGGGACGCACGTCTTCCCTCTCGCGCGCCACCCGCCCCTTTTTACGCTTCAGCTCTTTGGGGTCGGTTGGACGCAATTATTCAGCGGCACCTTCCGCGTCGGTGATGTCGGCAAGCTGGATCGGCTGGCCTGGCATGATGGTCGAAATCGCGTGCTTGTAGACGAGCTGCGAATGACCGTCCCGACGCAAGAGAACACAGAAATTGTCAAACCAGGTCACAACGCCTTGAAGTTTCACACCATTTACAAGAAAAATTGTTAGTGGCGTCTTGTTCTTGCGAACATGATTGAGAAACGTGTCTTGAAGGCTCTGCGTGCGTTCTGTCGCCATGGGCTTCCCCGTCCCTTTGGTCCACGCTTACGCTTGTTGGATGGCGCCGGACATTCGCTCCAACCGGCCACCTCAGTGCATTAGACGCGATTGCAAGGCAAGTCCGCAAGTACCCTGATGCGGATCGCTTTTGCCAGCGTGTCCCCCTCTAAGCGGAGCGAGTCGCCATCATGCTAGCGTAAGGCGGAGCTTCTTTCATGCGAATTGACGCCCAGCGCCCGAAGTTTCCGGTGGAGGGCCGAGCGCTCCATGCCGACGAATTCGGCCGTGCGCGAGATATTGCCGCCGAAGCGGTTGACCTGGGCGAGGAGATATTCCCGCTCGAAGATCTCGCGCGCGTCGCGTAAAGGCAGCGACATCAGATGCTCGCCGCCTGCCCCGTTGGTCGAAAGCGGCACGGGCGAAATGATCTCATCGGGCAGCATTTCGGCGGTCACCAGCGTGTCCGCGTCGCCGCCGACCAGGATCATCAGGCGTTCGACGTTGTTGCGGAGCTGGCGGACATTGCCAGGCCATTCGTGGGACTGGAGCACGGCCATGGCGTCCTCGCCGATGCGGCGGGGCGGCAGGCCGGAGGCGACGGAGATGGTCTGGACGAAATAGCGGACGAGCTCGGGCACGTCCTCGCGCCGCTCGACGAGACCGGGCACACGGATCGGCACCACGTTCAGGCGGTGATAGAGGTCCTCGCGCAAGCGGCCCGCGGCGATCTCTTTCTGGAGATCGTGGCTCGTGGACGAGACGACGCGCACGTCCACATGGACCTTGGGGCCGCCGCCGAGGCGCTGGAAGCGCTGCTCCACGAGCACGCGCAGGATCTTGGCCTGGGTCTCGAGCGGCATGTCGGCCATCTCGTCGATATAGAGGGTGCCGCCATGGGCTTCCTCAAGGGCGCCGACCTTGCGGGGGCCCGAGCCGGTCCCCTCCTCGGTGCCGAACAGCTCCAGCTCCATGCGGTCGGGCACCATGGCGGCGGCCGTGAGGACGACGAACGGTCCGTCGGCGCGCGCGGACTTGGCGTGCATGACCCGCGCGGCGAGCTCCTTGCCGCAGCCCGACGGGCCGGTGATCAGCACGCGGCTATTGGTCGGAGCGACCTTGTCGATATGCTGGCGCAGTTGATTGATGGCGGCGGACTTGCCGACCATCTCGAAGGAATAGGTGCTGCGCTCGCGCAGCTCGCGGTTCTCCCGCTTCAGCCGGGAGGCCTCAAGCGCGCGGGTGACGATGAGCACCAGGCGGTCCGCCTTGAAGGGCTTCTCGATATAGTCGTAGGCGCCGCGTTGAATGGCGGCCACCGCGGTCTCGATATTGCCGTGACCGCTGATGATGATGACCGGTAGATCCGGGTGCGCCTGCTTGATGCAGTCGAGCAGGTCGAGCCCGTCGAGCTTCGAGCCTTGCAGCCAGATGTCGAGGATGACGAGCGAGGGCCGCCGCTCCTCGATTCGCTTCAATGTCTCGTCGCTGTCCTTGGCAAGCCGGGTGCCATGGCCCTCGTCTTCGAGAATGCCCGAGATCAACTCCCGAATATCGGCCTCGTCATCGACGACTAGGATGTCAGACGCCATCGGTTACTCCCTCTTCCTCCTCGGCCGGCTCGGATCCGCTCGCATGGACGGCTGAGACTTGAGTGGGCTCGTCGCCCTCCTCCAGTTCCTCGCGTCCCAAAATCGGCAGGTCCATTCGCACTGACGCCCCTTCGATCTTGCCGTTGCGCTTGGGCGCATCGGTGAGTTGTAGTTTGCCGCCGTGCTGCTCGGTGATGCGCTGCACGATAGCCAGTCCAAGTCCGGTGCCTTTGACGCGCGTGGTCATGTACGGCTCGACAAGGCGCTCGCGGTTCTCCTCCGGGAGGCCGCAGCCATTGTCGATAATGGTGATGTGGACATGGTCGCCCTTGGTTGCCACCTTCGCGGTGATATGGCCCGGTGCCCGCGCGCGACGGGTCGGCCTCCACGGCGGTGTCGATACCTTCGCTGGCGTTCTTGACCAGATTGGCGGCTTGGGTGAGTAGGCGCTGGTCCGACATGGTCTTGACGGGTTTTCGGGAAGATCGAGCTCGAACTCGATGTCCGGGCGGCTGACCTGGAACAAGAAGACCGCCTCGCGCACGATCTCGCGGACGTCATGCATCTCCATGACCGGCTTCGGCATGCGCGCGAACGCCGAGAACTCGTCGACCATGCGGCCGATATCCGACACTTGGCGGATGATGGTGTCGGTGCATTGCTCGAAGATCTCGCGGTCCTTGGTGATGGAGTCGCCGTATTTGCGGCGGATACGCTCCGCCGAAAGCTGGATCGGGGTCAGCGGGTTTTTGATCTCG
Organism: Methyloceanibacter superfactus; assembly: GCF_001723305.1. Lineage (GTDB taxonomy): Bacteria > Pseudomonadota > Alphaproteobacteria > Rhizobiales > Methyloligellaceae > Methyloceanibacter > Methyloceanibacter superfactus. The sequence continues at coordinate 20,429 of NZ_LPWF01000029.1, read as the reverse complement.
TGGGCGATGCGCCGGGCGATGTCCGCCCAAGCGGTCGAGCGCTGAGCGCTGACCAGTTCGGTGATGTCGTCGAAGGTCACCACATAGCCTTTGCCCGCGCCTTCGCTCGTGACGCGGACGGCGAAATTGCGCTCCGATCCGCCACGGCGCAGCGTGACCTGGTCCGTGGCCAGCCGCTTGCCCTGCTTCTTGGCGCGTTTCAGATGCGGCCCGAATTCCGGCACGGCGTCGGACAGCTTCTTGCCGGTGAGCTTCTCTTCCTTCACGCCGAGCAACGTCTTGGCCGAGCGATTGACCAGATTGACCGTGCCGTCGGCGTCGACACCGACGACGCCCGCGGTCACGCCGGACAGGACCGCCTCCATGAAGCGGTTGCGCTCGTCGAGCGTCGAGTTGGCGCCGACCAGTTCGTCGCGCTGGCTCTTTAGCTCCGAGGTCATGGTGTTGAACGTGGTTCCGAGTGTCGCCAGGTCGCCGTCGGCCGGGTCGACGTCGACCTCGACATCGAGATTGCCTTGGCTGATCTCCTCGGCGGCCCCCATGAGCTGGCCGATCGGCGCGACCAAACGATTGGCGAACCACATGCCGATCCAGATGGCCGACAACAGCAGCGTCAGCGCGATCGCCACATACATGAGGCCGAACGCCACCTGCACGCCGGCACGCCGCTGCTCGAGCAATTGATACTCGGCGACGTTGGCGCGGGTGGCGCGCAATTGTTGGAGCACGCGCGCGTTTACCGGGCGGATGACGTAGAGATAGGTGTCGTTGAAATTCTCCAGGCTCTTGATGGCGCCGACCATGCTGGTCTGGCCGGGAGCGATGACGATCACCTGCCCCTTCTTGGCCAGCCCCATGGCTTCCTTCGGCGGAGCGCGGAACGGGAAATCAGGCACGGAGGCGGCCGTCGCCAGCATCTTGCCGTTGCCGTCGATCAAATAGGCGATGGGCAGCGCGCGGATGGCGGCCTGGGCGGTGAGAAAATTGCCGAAGCCTTGCGGCCGCGACTGCACCAGCTTGACCGCCTCGTCGATGTCCTTGGCCATGCCCACGGTATCGGCGCGGATCACCTGCCCGTGCTCTTGGAGATAGGCGGTGGCCACGTCGATCGAATTCTGGATGATCGACTTGGTGCGGACCGAGAACCAGTGGTCGAGGCCACGGTCCAGCGACACGCTGGCGAAAACCGCGAGCAGGATCGCCGGGACCACGGCGATGACGCTGAACAGGCTGACGATGCGCACGTGAAGCTGTGCGCCGGCGACGTGGCGCCGCCGCGCGAGCCACAGCCCCGAGACCTGCCAAGCGATGACCAGGACCATCGCCAGGACGAGCACCAGGTTGATCAGCAGCACGCCCACCACCACGGTGTGGTTGGGGACGATCGGCGTCAGCCCGGTGAGAATGAGATAGGTGGCAAGGCCCGAGCAGAGCGCGAGCACCATGGTGATCAGGCCGAGCGTGAAAGGAAGCCGCCGGCGGGCCCGTGATGGCGGAAGCTGCTCCGCGCCCTCGCCGGACCCGATGGTCGCGGCGGTCGGACGCAAGATTCCCTTAGTGTTTCCTGGGTCTTGCGAGGTTTGGAAGACGCTGCGCAACCGCTTTCCCCTGGCTTCCCCCATGGATGGCCGGATTTCCGCCGGTTCCGTCCTTCTGGAGCGTCTGCCTCAGCTATGGTGCAATAAAATCACAATGTGGCGCTTTGGCGACATAGGGACGCGGGCCCGAGACGCGCGCACCCTCCGTCACCCGAAGATGGTGAACGGGATATGGGGGTTTGGCCGCCGATTGCCAATCAGGCGCTGGGCGTGCGGATCACCTTGATGCCGAGATCGCGGATCTTCTTCCGCAAGGTATTGCGGTTGAGACCGAGCAGGTCGGCGGCGCGGATCTGGTTGCCGCGGGTGGCGGCGAGCGCCGCGGTGATGAGCGGCATCTCCACTTTCCGCAGGGTGCGGGTGTAGAGCCCCGCCGGCGGCAGGTCTTGGCCGAAACCCATGAAATAGTCGGCCAAATGACGCTCCACGGATTCGGAGAGATCGCCGGTCGGCTCGGCCGCGTTGGGGAACGGCGCGCGTGAGGCGGTGGCGAGCTCGCTCTCCACCATCTCGACGGTGGCGATGTCTTGCGCGTAGATCGCCGATAGACGGCGCACCAGATTCTCGAGCTCACGCACGTTGCCCGGCCAGTGATAGCGCTTCAGCCGCTCGATGGCGGCGGGCTCGAAGCTCTTCGCCGGCAGCCCTTCCTTCTCGGCGATGGAGAGGAAATGGCGCACGAGATCGGGAATGTCCTCCAGCCGCTCGCGCAACGGCGGCAACCGGAGGGGCACCACGTTTAGCCGGTAGTACAGATCCTCGCGGAACATGCCTTGGTCGATCTGCTGCTGCAGCTCGCGATTGGTGGCGGCGATGATCCGCACATTGGTCCGGATCGGCGTGCGTCCGCCGACCGTCGTGTACTCGCCTTCCTGAAGCACGCGCAAAAGCCGCGTCTGCGCTTCCATCGGCATGTCGCCGATCTCGTCGAGGAACAGCGTGCCGCCCTCGGCCTGCTCGAAGCGGCCGACATGACGGTTCTGCGCGCCGGTGAAGGCGCCCTTCTCGTGGCCGAACAGTTCCGACTCGATCAGCTCGCGGGGAATGGCCGCCATGTTGATGGCGACGAACGGCCCGTTGCGGCGCTTGCCGTATTCGTGGAGCGCCCGGGCGACGAGCTCCTTGCCGGTGCCCGACTCGCCCGTGATCATGACGGTGAGATCGGTCTGGGTCAGCCGGGCGAGGACGCGATAAATATCCTGCATGGCCGGGCAGCGGCCGATGAGCGGCATGCCGTCGTGCGACTCCGCCGAAAGGCGCTGCGCCTTCTTGCGCGGCTCGGCAAGCGCGCGGCCGACCACGGCGACCAGCTCGTTGAGGTCGAAGGGCTTGGGCAGATATTCGTAAGCGCCGCGCTCGGTGGCGGTGACGGCGGTCATGAAAGTGTTCTGCGCGCTCATCACGATGATGGGCAGATCGGGCCGCAGCTTCTTCACGCGCGGGATCAGATCGAAGGCGCTCTCGTCGGGCATGACCACGTCGGTAATTACCAGATCGCCCTCGCCTTGGCTGATCCAGCGCCACAGGGTGGCGGCGTTGCCGGTGGCGCGCGGCGCGTAGCCCGCACGCGCGAGCGCCTGGTTGAGGACCGTTCGGATCGCCGCGTCGTCGTCGGCGATGAGGATATTGCCCTTGCCCATCCTGGTTACGCCTGCGCCTGCGCTATCGCTTGGGTCGCTTCGGTTTCGGCCATCGGCATCAGTGCGCGAAAGACCGTGAATCGGGGCCGTGAGTCGCATTCGATAATCCCGCCATGATCGCCAATGATCTTCGCCACCAATGCAAGCCCGAGTCCGGTGCCGGATGGCTTGGTGGTGACGAAGGGATCGAAGAGATGTTGCATGAGGTCCGCAGAGACGCCGCCGCCGTTATCCTCGACCGCGATCTCGAGCGGTAGGCTGACCCGGGCTTGGCTGCCCGGCACCGAAAGGCGCACGCCCGGCCGAAACGATGTGGTCAGCGTGATCTGGCCGTCGGCCCGGTCCTCGCCGATGGCTTCGGCGGCGTTCTTGATGAGGTTGAGGAAAACCTGGATGAGCTTGTCGCGGCTGCCGGGGACCGGCGGCAGAGACGGATCGTAGCTCTCGACGATCTTGATGTGGCGGGCGAAGCCGGTGCTGGCGATATGCTTCACATGATCGAGCACATCGTGGATGTTCACCGGCTCGCGCTGCAGCGGCCGCTCGTCGCCGAAGATCTCCATGCGGTCGACCAGCTTACAGATGCGGTCGGACTCGGTGCAGATGAGCTGGGTGAGCGTGCGATCGGACGGGTCGCGGTCCCCTTCCAACAATTGGGCGGCGCCTCTGATGCCCGACAGCGGATTCTTGATCTCATGGGCGAGCACGGCGGCGAGGCCGGAGACGGAGCGCGCCGCGCCGCGATGGGTCAGCTGACGCTCGATCATCTGCGCCATGCTGCGTTGCTGGAGCATCACCATCACGCGGCCGGGCGCCTCCGGCAACGGTCCGCCATAGAGATCGACGAGCTTCGGCGCCTCGAAGCGAAAGGAGCCGAGCTCGACGCCATATTCGTTGACGGTGGTGCCGTTGCGCTGCACCTGCTCGACAAGGGCGATCAGCGGGCAGCCGAAGGCGACCACGTCGGGAAGAGCATGGCGGCGGAGCACGCCGGCGCTCATCTGAAAGAAGTCCTCGGCGGCGGTGTTGGCGTATTCGAAGGCGAGGCCCTGACCGATGACGAGCAGTGGATGGGGCAAGGCCCCCAACAGCGCCTCGCAGGGAATCGCGGGAGGTTCGACCTTGCGGCGCGTGCCAGGCTTTTTTGTCGTCACGCTCAAAACGTCTATATCCTCGCGGGCACAGGTGGGTCCGGCTGACCTATGCCTGCACAAAGTTTAGGCATGTCCATCCTATGATCTATTATTGGGCACGATACGAGGGTTTTCGCGTGGGGGCAATACTCCTTTTGCCGCAGTGCAACATCAAATTGGTTCAGAGGCTTAACGGCGCCCGCTCGCAAAATGTCCACAGTTTTTGGGCGGGTTGGCGATGAGCGTCGCGGCCCTCATCGTGGCGGCCGGCCGTGGCGTCCGGGCGGCGACCGAATCCGGGCAGCCGAAGCAATATGGCCGTCTCGGCGGCGAGGCCATGCTCACCCGCACGATCAGGGCATTTGCCTCCCATGCGGGCATCGATGCTGTTCTTGTGGCCATCCACCCCGACGACGCCGACCTGTATGCCGCGGCGAGCAAGGCCTTCGCCGGCAGGCTTCTGGCCCCGGTCATGGGCGGGGCGCGGCGGCAGGATAGCGTGCGGGCCGGGCTCGAGGCGCTGGAGCTGCACGGCCCGGATGTGGTGCTGATCCACGACGCGGCGCGGCCCTTCGCCGATGACGCTCTGATCGCCCGGGTGATCGGCGGCGTGGGGGAAGCGCGGGCGCCCTGCCCTGTCTGCCGGCCGATACGCAGCGTGGCGGCGGGCGGCCGCGTGACCGGGACCGTCGGCCGCGAGGATTTGTGGCGGGCGCAGACGCCGCAAGGCTTCAAGTTCGACGCGATTCTGGCCGCGCACCGGGCGGCGGCGCAGGACCCCACGCTCGACTTCACGGACGACACGTCGGTCGCCGAATGGTTCGGTCTCGATGTGGCGCTGGTGGAAGGCTCCGAGCATAATCGCAAGCTGACGACGGCGGAGGATTTGGCAATCGCGGACGAGATGTTGCGAACGGAAGAGAAACGCGCCGCGACGTCGATCCGCGTCGGCACCGGCTATGACGTGCATGCGCTAGGGCCCGGCGATGCGGTCATCCTTTGCGGCGTCAGTATTCCGCATACGAAGAAGCTGGTCGGCCATAGCGACGCCGACGTGGGCCTGCACGCGCTCACCGATGCGCTGCTCGGCACCATCGCCGATGGCGATATCGGCGTGCATTTCCCGCCGTCCGACGAACGCTGGCGAGGTGCGGCCTCGGACCTCTTCCTCAAAGTGGCCGGCGACAAGATCCGCGCGCGGGGCGGCGAGATCATGCATGTGGACGTGACGCTGCTCTGCGAGGCGCCCCGGATCGGTCCGTATCGCGACGCCATGCGGGCCTGCATGGCCGAGACACTCGGCATTGACGTCGGCCGGGTCAGCATCAAGGCGACCACCAATGAAGGGCTCGGTTTCGTCGGGCGCGGCGAAGGCATCGCCGCCATGGCCACGGCGACCGTGAAGCTGCCATGACCGACGCTGTCGCGCTCGACGAACGACTGATCGCACTCGCCGCCGATGTGCTCGCGGCTGCCGGGACAAGGGCGAACGCATCGTCACGGCGGAGTCCTGCACCGGCGGGCTGGTCGCGGGCGCGCTGACCGCGATCCCCGGATCGTCGGACGTGTTCGAGCGCGGCTTCGTCACCTATTCCAATGCGTCCAAGAGCGAGATGCTCGGCGTGCCGTTCTGGCTGATCGAGAAGCATGGCGCGGTGAGCGAGGACGTGGCCCGGGCCATGGCCGGCGGTGCGCTGACCCATTCGCAGGCGAGCCTCGCGGTGGCCGTGACCGGCATCGCCGGGCCTGACGGCGGGACACCGGAAAAGCCGGTGGGGCTCGTGCATTTCGCCGCCGGCCGTCCGGACGGTCCGATGCATCACGAGCGCGTGGTGTTCGGCGATCTCGGCCGGGCCGAGGTTAGGCGGCGGAGCGTCGAGCGGGCGCTGTCCCTGCTGCGCTCACTCCTGTGAGGCGACCGTCATCGTCTTTTGCCCATAGACTTCATCGGCGCGGGCTTCGAAGGCGTCGGTATATTTGCGCACGGCCTTGTCGAACAGCCCGCCGACCAGCCGCTCGAACATCCACGAGCTGAAGCTGTAGGCGATGTAGAAGTCGATGTCCGATCCGCCGTCGTCGCGCGGGATGAATCGCCAGCGGTTCTCCAGATGCGAGAACGGACCGTCGAGATATTCGACGAAGATCGTGCGCGCGGGCTGGTCGAGCGTGACCTTAGTGGTGAAGCTCTCGCGGATCAGCTTGTAACCGACCTGCATGGTGGCGATGAGGATTTCCTTATCCTCGGTGCGGTCGCGGCGCTTGACGTGCAACGCTTCGATGAGCGGCAGGAATTGCGGGTAGTCGTCGACATTGGCAACGAGCGCATACATGTCGGCGGCGGAGTGCGCGACGGGATGCTTGATCTCGTAGACATGCATGGGCGCTACGGCCGGCGCTCAGCGCCGAGGGATGCGTGCGCGCGGCCTTGAGCACCGCGAAGTCCTCGGCGGCGTGATAGGAGGACCGGGTCAACGGACTGGCGGCGACGAGGAGGAAGCCTTTCTCTTCGCCCAGGCGCTTATAGTCGCGGAACTCGTCCGGGGTGACGAAGCGGTCGACGGCCGCATGCTTGCGGGTCGGCTGGAGATATTGGCCGATGGTGAGGAAATCGACGCCGGCGGCTCTGAGATCGTCCATCAGCGCCGAGACCTCGTCCGCCGTCTCGCCCAAACCCACCATGATGCCGGACTTGGTGAAGACGCACGGATCGCGCCGCTTGGCGTCCTTCAGCAGCGCCAGCGAATGGGAATAGTCGGCTCCCGGCCGGATGCGCCGGTAAAGCGACGGCACCGTCTCCATATTGTGATTGAACACGTCGGGCTGCGCCGCGATGACGATTTCCAGTGCGCCGGGTTTTCGCAGGAAGTCGGGGGTGAGCACCTCGATCGTCGTGCCGGGGGTCCCTGCCCTGACGGCTGCGATCGTCTCGGCGAAATGCGCGGCGCCGCCGTCCTTGAGATCGTCGCGGTCGACCGAGGTGATGACAACATGATTGAGGGCGAGCGCGGCGATGGCCGCACCGACGCGGGCCGGCTCGCCGCGTCCAGCGCCGCGGGCTTTCCCGTCGCCACGTTGCAGAAGGCGCAGGCGCGCGTGCAGGTGTCGCCCATGATCATCACGGTGGCGTGGCGCTTCTCCCAGCACTCGCCGATATTGGGACAGGCCGCCTCCTCGCACACCGTATGCAGGCGGTGCTCGCGCATGATGGCGCGCGTCGCGTCGAACGCATGAGCGCGCGGCGCCCGGACGCGGATCCAGGACGGCTTCGGCAAAACGGGGGTGTCGGGCAGCCGCGCCTTCTCGGGGTGGCGCGGCCGCGCCTTCACCTCACGCAACGTGTCGATTACCGTGACCATCGACAGTTCAACTCGTTTCGGATCCCGAAAACTTCCGCCAGATCCAGATCAGCAGAACGGCGCCGACCGAGGCGACGATCAGATTGCCCAGCCAGCCGTAGAACTCGATGTTCAACAGATTGGCAAGCGTGCCGCCGACAAACGAGCCGGCGATGCCGACGAGCAGATTGGTCAACAGTCCGTGGTCGCTGGCGGTGACCTTCTCGGCGATGTAACCGGCCAGCAGGCCGATGATCAGCATGCCGAAGAAGCCGACACCCGGCATCGAGAGCAGTCCGTGGCCTTCCATCGAGACACCTCCTTCAGGTGTTGAGCGGCGGTCTTTCTACCGCATGCGGCGCCAGACCCATAGGCACAGGATCGCGCCGAGGGTGGCGATGATGATCTGGCCGATGAGGCCATAGGCGGCGATGCCGAGCAGGCCGGCGAGCAGACCGCCGACCACGGCGCCGATAATGCCGATCAAGAGATTGATCAGCAGATCTTGTTGCCGCCCCATAATGTAAGAGGCCAGCGCACCGGCGATCAGGCCGATAACGAGAAAAATAAGCAGGCTCATTGTCATCCTCCCATCGTTGGTCGGGCTCCCTAGCGCTCCATTACGATGGACCTAGATGTGGAGGGCGCGCCCGAAGGCGTCGAGCACCGATTCGTGCATCATCTCCGACAAAGTGGGATGGGGGAAGATGGTAGCGATCAATTCGGCCTCGGTGGTTTCGAGGGTCTTGCCGATGGCGAAAGCCTGAATGAGCTCCGTCACCTCCGCGCCGATCATATGCGCGCCGAGCAACGCCCCTGTTCTGGCATCGAAAATAGTCTTCACCAGCCCTTCGGTCTCGCCCATGGCGATGGCCTTGCCGTTGGCGGAATAGGGATAGCGGCCGACTTTGAGAGTATGGCCCGCGTCGCGCGCGGCGGCTTCGGTGAGCCCCAGGCTCGCCACCTGCGGGAAGCTATAGGTGCAAGCCGGGATGTTGGTCTTGTCCATGGGATGGACGCCCTCGACGCCGGCGATCTTCTCCACGCACAGCACGCCCTCGTGCATCGCCTTGTGGGCGAGCCAGGGCGGGCCCACCACGTCGCCGATGGCATAAAGGCCGCCGACGCCGGTGCGGCACCATTCGTCGACGACGATATGGCCCTTGTCGACCGTGACGCCGAGCGCCTCCAGGCCGAGCCCTTCCACATTGCCGGTGATGCCCACCGCCAAAATCACCCGGTCCGACCGTGCCGTCGATCGTGTCGCCGTCGGGCCGCGCAAGGTGGCGGTGACGCTGTCCTCGTTCGCGACGAGACGCTCCACGGTGGTGGCGGTGCGGATGGCGATGTCCTGCTTGGCGAAGGCCTTTTGCGCGAGGCGCGAGATCTCCTCGTCCTCGGCCGGCAGGATGCGGTCGAGGAGCTCGACCACGGTCACGTGCGCGCCGAGGGTGCGGTAGAAGCTCGCGAACTCGATGCCGATGGCGCCCGAGCCGACGATCAGTAAGGAGCGCGGGAAGCGCTCCGGCACCATCGCCTCCTTATAGGTCCAGATCAGTTTGCCGTCGGGTTCCAGGCCGGGAAGCGTCTTCGCCCGCGCGCCGGTGGCGATGATGATGTTCTTGGCTGTCAGCGCGGGAAGCGCCTCGCCGTCCTTGCCGGTCAGCGTGACGCGTCCCTCCCCTTCGAGCGTGGCCGTGCCGTCGATCACCGCGATGTCGTTCTTCTTCATGAGGAAGGCGACGCCGTTCGACAATTTCTCGGCGACTTTGCGGCTGCGTTCCACAAGCTTGGCAAGATCCGAAGCGAGATTTTCGGCGCGGAGCCCGAACTCGCCCGCGCTCTGTATCAGGCGATAGATCTCCGACGTGCGCAGCAGCGCCTTGGTGGGGATGCAGCCCCAGTTAAGGCAGATGCCGCCGAGATGCTCGCGTTCGACGATCGCGCATCTCATGCCGAGCTGAGCGGCGCGGATCGCGGCGACATAACCGCCCCGGGCCGGCGCCGATGACGACGAGATCGAATTGCGTGTCACTCATGCGAGCGGCTTGGTCATGAGGATCCAATCGCCGTCATGGGGGAAATCAGGCGGCAGCACCGCGTCTCGCAGGCGACGTCCGCATAGCCGGCACGGGCATAGAGCCGCGCGGCGCGGTCGTTCCAGCTTCCGACGATGACGCTCATGGCAGTTACCCCCGCCTCTCGCCCTTGGCTGTCGGCACTGTCGAGAAGCCGGCCGCCGATCCCTTGCCCGCGGAACTCCGGAAAGGTGGCGAGCACGTTCACATACCAGGAGCCCGGCGCTTGCCCTTCGAGCCGCACCAGGGGCTGCACATATGCCGGCAGCGCGTCGACGCCGGTGAGGTCGTAAGGATCGTCGAGCGGGTAGCCGATCAAGCTGGCGGCGATGTCGTCGCCCAGTTCGGCGATGGTGGCATGGCGATAGGAGAAGCCGCCTTCGTCGCGGCGGGCGCGGTCGCGGCCCACGGCCAGCGCCGAGGCGCCGGGGCCGGCCAGCGTGCGCCACAGCCAATTGGGCATGCCTTCGCCGGCGATATCCACGAGGACGGCGAGCGCGGAAGCGTCGGCGAGCGTTGCGGGACGGATATTCGGAATCATTTGGGTGGGTTCCAGGGGCTCGGTCGATTTCCATTTGATACCATGTGGGTTCGACCGGCAAATCCCTGACCGGTGGTTTAAGCTCGAGACGGCATGAGTCGCTCTGAGACAGATTGGCCGCGGATCGGCGCCCACGCCGACATGGATTCCTTCTATGCGGCGGTCGAGCAGCTCGACAACCCGGCCTTGCGGGGGAAGCCGCTGCTGGTCGGCGGGTCGAGCAACCGGGGGGTCGTGCTCACGGCGAGCTACGAGGCGCGCCCCTTCGGCGTCGGCAGTGCCATGCCCATGGCCAAGGCGCGGCGTCTGTGCCCGGACGCGCGCATCGTGCCGCCGCGCTTCGAGCGGTACCAACAGGTGTCCGCATCGATCATGCGGGTGTTCGGCGAATTCTCCCCCGAGGTCGAACCGTTGAGTCTCGACGAGGCGTTCATCGACATGACGGGCGCAGAGCGGCTGTTCGGCGATCCGCAAGAGATGGGGCGCCGCCTCAAAGCCGCGGTGCGCGAGGCCACCGGCGGCTTGACCGTATCGGTTGGGGTGTCCGCCACCAAATATGTGGCCAAGGTCGCAAGCGCGCACCAGAAGCCCGACGGGCTCACGGTCGTCCCGCCCGAGACGGCCAAGGCCTGGCTCGCGCCACTGCCCGTGTCGCGGCTGTGGGGCGCCGGGGAAAAGACCGAGCCGCGTCTGCTCGCGCTCGGCTTGCGGACCATCGGCGACGTCGCCGCCGCCGACCCCAAACGCCTGGTCCAGGAACTGGGCCGGCTCGGACTCCATTTCTACACGCTCGCCCAAGCGCAGGATCCCCGCCGCGTCGACGGGCATCGCAAGTCGAAGAGCATCGGCTCGGAGAACACGCTCGAGCGTGACGTGCGCGAGCACGGCGAGATCAAGCTGCATTTGCGCCGCTCGGCCGACAAGATCGCACGGCGCCTGCGCTCCAAGGGTCTCGTCGCCTATGGCGCCGGCGTGAAACTCAAGACGGCGGGCTTCAAGAGCCTGACGCGGCAGCAGCGTCTCGCCGAGCCGACCGATGTGGCGGAGCAGCTTTACCGGGTCGGCGTGGAGTTGCTCGACGCCTTCAACCATTCCGGCCCGTTCCGGCTCGTCGGCATGGTCGCTTACGATCTCGCGCCCGCCGGCGGCGTCGCGCAAGCCGGGCTATTCGATACGTTCGGCCGCCGGCGGCAGCTCGAGGTGGCCCTCGACGCATTGGCCGAGCGCTTCGGCGGCAATGCGGTCCGGCGGGCCGACGATCTGGGCAAGCCGCAGGGCATGACGCTGGCGCCCAATCTCGATTTCATGGACGACGGCGCCGACGACGAGCGCTTTCCCGACTGAGCTAGACCAGCATCGTCACGGGGTCTTCGATGAAGGCCTTGAACGCGGCGAGCAGCTCCGCGCCGAGCGCGCCGTCGATGACCCGGTGATCGACCGACAGGGTGACGCTCATCATGGTGGCGATTTTGAGCGCGTCGTCCTTGACCACCGGGCGCTTCTCGGCGCGGCCCACGGCCATGATCGAGGCTTGCGGCGGATTGATCACCGCATCGAAGCGGTCGATGCCGTACATGCCGAGATTGGAGATGGTGGTCGAGCCGCCTTGATATTCGTGCGGCGCCAGGCGCTTGGTGCGCGCGCGCGCGGCGAGGTCGCGCATCTCGTTGGAGATCTCCGACAGGCTCTTCACCTCGGCGCTGCGGATCACCGGCGTATGCAGTCCGCCCCCCTCCAGCGCCACGGCGACGGCGATGTCGGAGGCGCGGTGACGCAAGATGCCCTCCTCCGTCCAGGTGGCGTTGGCGCCGGGCACGCTCTGCAACGCCATGGCCATGGCTTTGACGATGAAGTCGTTGAGGGACAGCTTGAAGCTGCGCGGGCCGTCATGGGGCGCCATGCCGTTCAGCCGCGCGCGGGCGGCGAGCAGCGCCTCGAGATCGCAATCGATGGCCAGATAGAAATGCGGGATGGTCTGCTTCGACAGGGTCAGCCGCTCGGCGATATACCGGCGCATGGTGTCGTGGGGCACCAGCTCGTAGGTGCCGGGCTCGTACAGCGCGAGCACCTGCCGGTCCGATAGGCCCGCTTCCGGCTTCGCGGGCGCGTGCATGAGTTCGCCGCGGTGCGGCGGCGCTTCTTCCGCGATCTCTGCAAACTCGGGCTCGGTGGGCGCTGCCGGCGCTTCGGCAGCGGCATGCTCCACGTCCGCCTTGACGATGCGGCCGTGGGGACCGGAGCCGGCGAGCGCGGCAAGGTCGACGCCGTGCTCGCGCGCGAGGCGCCGCGCCAAGGGCGACGCGGCCACACGCGTCCGTGACGCTCACCGTGTCCATTCGCATGGCCATTGCCATGTCCATTCGCGCGGATCTGCTCGGCGATGCGGTTCATCACATGCTCGGGTGAGGTGTCATGAACGGCGTCTGCCGCCGTGTCCGGCACGGGCGGCGCTTTGGGCCGCTCCGCGGGCGGTGCCGCGCTGTCCGCCGTCCCCTCGCCCTCCTCCAGCAGCACGGCGATGGGCTGGTTCACCGGCACGTTCTCGGCGCCTTCGGCCACCAGGATCTTGCCGATGGTGCCGTCGTCGATGGCCTCCACCTCCATGGTCGCCTTGTCGGTCTCGATCTCGGCGATGACGTCGCCGGCATGCACCTCATCGCCCTCGCGCACATGCCATTTGGCGAGCTTGCCCACGTCCATGGTGGGCGACAGTGCAGGCATGAGGATCTGCGTGCTCATCGCGCGCCGATCTCCGCCCGGAGCTCGTCGATGGCGTCTTCCCAATGGGCGCCGTCGAACGGCTTGGTGTCGGTGACGCGAACCGCGCCTGGCTCGAGGCAGCGCACATTGATGCTGAAGCCGTCGGGCTTGGAGCGCGGCACGTAGAAGCTCTTGATGCCGCAGACGGAGCAGAAATGATGCTTCGCCGTGCCGGTGTTGAAGCTGTAGGTGGTGATCTTGTCGTGGCCGGTGAGCAGGCGGAAGCGATCTCCACCGACGTGATAATGGAGATAGCCGGCCTTCGTGCAGATCGAGCAATTGCACACCCGCGCCGCGATCTCGTCGGGGAGCAGCACTTCATAGGTCACGGCGCCGCAATGGCAGCCGCCCTTCTTCCAGCTCATGGCGGTTTCGGTCACGCGGGCTACTCCCGGTAGCAGACGGCTTTCGCCGCCGCGACGATCTTCTCCACCGAGGGCAGCGCCAGCGTCTCGAGATTGGCCGCATAGGGCATGGGGACGTCGGCGCCGGTGATCCTGGTAGGCGGGGCGTCGAGATCGTCGAAGGCAAGGGCCGTCACCTGCGCGCAGATCTCCGAGCCGATGGAGCAGACCGGCCAACCCTCCTCGATGGTGACGATGCGGTTCGTCTTCTTCACCGAGGCGACGACCGTGGCGATGTCGAGCGGCCGCAAGGTCCTGAGATCGATAACCTCCGCCTCGATGCCCTCTCCCGCAAGTTGCTCGGCCGCGTCGAGCGCATAGGCCACGCCGCGCGAATAGGAGACGAGCGTCACGTCGGCGCCTTCGCGGGCGATGCGCGCCTTGCCGATGGGCAGCACGAAATCCTCGGCTTTCGGCACTTCGAAGCTCTGGCCGTAGAGGATCTCGTTCTCGAGGAAGATCACCGGGCTGTTGGCGCGGATGGCGGCCTTCAGCAGGCCCTTGGCGTCGGCGGCGGTGTACGGCGCGATGACGGTCAGCCCCGGCACATGGGCATACCAGGACGAGAAATCCTGACTGTGCTGGGCGGCGACGCGGGCCGCCGCGCCGTTTCGTCCGCGGAACACGATGGGGCAATGCATCTGCCCGCCGGACATATAGAGAGTCTTGGCGGCGGAATTGACGATATGGTCGATGGCCTGCATGGCGAAGTTCCAAGTCATGAACTCGACGATGGGCCGCAAGCCCGCGAAGGCCGCGCCGACGCCGACGCCGGCAAAGCCGTATTCGGTGATCGGCGTATCGATCACCCGGCGTTCGCCGAACTCTTCCAGCAAGCCCTGGGTCACCTTGTAGGCGCCCTCATATTGGGCGACCTCCTCGCCCATGACAAAGACGTCGCCATCGCGCCGCATCTCCTCGGCCATGGCGTCGCGCAAGGCCTCGCGCACGGTCATGGTGACCATCTCGGTGCCCGATGGCAGTTCGGGCTCGGCCGCGGGCTCGTCGGGCGCGGCTTGCGGACCAGCCGGTGCCTCCTCGACCGCGGGCGGCGTTTCGCCCAGATCCGGCGGCGGCTCCTCGTCTTGCTGCGGCTCCTCGTCTTGCTGCGGCTTGGCCTGGAACGGGTCGGACGCCGCGGGCGCGCTGTCTCTCGGCTGCGGAATAGGCGCGGCATTCGACGTATCCGGCGGCGCGTTGTCCGGTGCCCCCTCGCCGTTCATCAGCAGGAGCGCGATGGGCCGGTTGACGGGAATATGCTCGGTGCCTTCCGCCACCAGGATCTTGCCGAGCGTGCCGTCGTCGATGGCCTCGACCTCCATGGTCGCCTTGTCGGTCTCGATCTCGGCGATGACGTCGCCAGCATGCACCTCGTCGCCTTCGCGCACATGCCACTTGGCGAGGGTCCCCTCCTCCATAGTGGGAGACAAAGCGGGCATCAGGATTTCGGTGGGCATCGGTCGTAAGCCTGCTTTACGCCACCACGTCGGTGGTGAGCTCGGCCGGATCGGGCTCGGCATCGTCTTGCGCGAACTCGGCGGCCTCGGCGACGCGCGCACGGATATCGCGGTCGACGCCCCGCAGCTCGTCCTCGTCGTGGCCGGCTTCCAACAGCCGCTGGCGCACCAGCTCGATGGGATCGTGGTGCTCGCGCATGTCCTTCACTTCCTCGCGGGTCCGGTATTTGGCGGGGTCCGACATGGAGTGGCCGCGATAGCGATAGGTGAGCATCTCCAGGATGATCGGTCCCTTGCCGCTTCGCGCGTATGCCAACGCGCGCTCGCCGGCGGCCTTCACCGCCGCGACGTCCATGCCGTCGATCTCCTCGCCGGGAATGCCGAATGCGAGTCCGCGATGATGGAGCTCCTTCCACTCGGCGCTGGCGCGTTCGACGGACGTGCCGAGCGCATAATGGTTGTTCTCGATGACGTAGACGATGGGCAGCTTCCACAGCGAGGCCATGTTGAAGCTCTCATAGACCTGGCCCTGATTGGCCGCGCCCTCGCCGAAGAAGCTGACGCAGACATGGTCGTTGCCGCGATATTTGTTGGCGAAGGCGATGCCCGTGCCGAGCGGGGCCGGCGTGCCGACGATGCCGTGGCCGCCATAGAAGTTCTTCTCCACCGAGAACATGTGCATGGAGCCGCCCTTGCCCTTGGAGTAGCCGCTGCGGCGTCCGGTGAGCTCGGCCATCACGCCTTTGGGGTCCATGCCGGTGGCGAGCATGTGGCCGTGGTCGCGATAGGCGGTGATGATCTGGTCGCCGTCGCGCAGCGCCATCATCATGCCGGTGACCACGGCCTCCTGGCCGATATAGAGATGACAGAATCCGGCGATATGGCCCATGCCGTAAAGCTGCCCCGCCTTCTCCTCGAAGCGGCGGATCAGCAGCATGTTGCGATAGGCGGTGAGCTCCTCCTCGGCGGTGAGGCGCGGCGAGTTGGCGGCGGCGTGCTGCCTCTCGCGCGCCTGATCCAACCAGAAGTTGCGGCTCCCGGTGTCAGGCTTGGGCTGGTCAATCCTGGCCTCCTTCGACTCAAAACTCCGCGCCACGGAAAAGCTAGCACGAGTTCAAAGGCGGCTGGAAGGCGGCGGCCTGCCGTGGGTCAGGAAGGGGACGCCTCTAGCGGCGCGTGAGCGGCCCGGTGGGGTCAGGCTCGCGCCGCTTCATCATCACGAGATCGTCCGGATGGGCGAGGTTGAGGATGGCGCGGGCCCGCTCGTCGAGCATATCGGGATCGAGGCTTTCAGGCCTGAGCAGCGCCACGTCGCGCTCGATGCGCTGCTTGACCTCGCGCAAGCCCGCAAGCTCGCCCTCGAGCACCTCTTTACGGGCCTCGAGATCGGCGCGCGCCTTCAGGCCGTGATCGCCGTTTTGCAGGTGGTAGCCGAAATAGCCGCCAGCGCCCAAGGCCAGCAGTGGAAAGATGACGCCCCGACCCGCATGTCCCCTCCCCGTACGCAGCGAATCACGAAGATGGGTTGAGAGCGGTTAAGCGGCGGTTACCTCGCGGGCGATTACGCGCGTTTCAGCACCGAGGCGCCGGCATAGCGGGCGCGCGGCCCCAGATCCTCCTCGATGCGGATGAGCTGGTTGTATTTGGCGACCCGGTCGGAGCGGGCGAGCGAGCCCGTCTTTGATCTGCCCGCAATTGGTCGCACCGCGAGATCGGCGATGGTCGTGTCCTCGGTCTCGCCGGAGCGGTGCGACATGACCGCCGTGTAGCCCGCGTCATGGGCCATGCCCACGGCATCCAGCGTCTCCGACAGGGTGCCGATCTGGTTCACCTTGACCAGGATGGCATTGGCGATGTGCTTCTCGATGCCTTCCTTCAAGCGGCTGACATTGGTCACGAAGAGGTCGTCGCCGACGAGTTGCACCCGGTCGCCGAGCGCGTCGGTGAGGAGGCGCCAGCCCTCCCAATCGTCCTCCGACATGCCGTCCTCGATGGAGAAGATCGGATAGTTGGAGACGAGCTCGTCGTAATAGGCGGCCATCTGTTCGGCGGTCAGGCTCCGCTTCTCGCCTTTGAGGAAATAGCGGTCCTCGCCGTAGAATTCCGTCGCCGCCACGTCGAGGGCGAGATAGATGTCCTTGCCCGGGTGGTAGCCGGCCGTCTTGATCGCGGCCATGACGAAATCGAGCGCCTCGCGGGTCGAGGCGATATTGGGGGCGAAGCCGCCCTCGTCGCCGACCGCGGTGCCGAGCCCTGCGCCGTGGAGCGCATGCTTCAGCGCATGAAACACCTCGGCGCCCATGCGCACGGCCTCGGCGATGGATGGCGCGCCGACGGGCACGATCATGAATTCCTGGAAGTCGATGGGATTGTCCGCATGCATGCCGCCATTGACGATGTTCATCATCGGCACCGGCAGCAGCGTCGCCTCCTCGCCGCCGAGATAGCGGTAGAGCGGCTGCTCGTGGGAATCGGCGGCCGCCCTGGCATTGGCCAGCGACACGCCGAGAATGGCGTTGGCGCCGAGCCGCTTCTTGTTCTCGGTGCCATCGAGATCGCACAAGAGCTTGTCGAGGCCACGCTGATCGTCGGCGTCCGAGCCGTCGAGGGCTTTGCGGATCTCGGTGTTGACCGCCTCCACTGCCTTCTGCACGCCCTTGCCGCCATAGCGGGTGCCGCCGTCGCGCAGCTCGTGGGCCTCATGGGCGCCGGTCGAGGCGCCGGACGGCACCGCGGCGCGGCCATGATGGCCGTTCTCGAGAACCACATCGACCTCGACGGTCGGATTGCCGCGGCTATCGAGGATCTCCCGGCCGATGATGGTGGCGATGGCAGTCATGATTTAAGCCCCCTTGACGCGTTTGGGGCCGTCTTAGCCTAGGCGGCCCGGAAGCGGAAGGTGTATATCGGTCGTTTCAGCGGCTCCAAGGATCGCCCCATGACCGACAAACATACCGGCGGCTGCCATTGCGGCCGCGTCCGCTACGAGGTCGAGGCGGACATCAAGGAAGTGAACGCGTGCAATTGCTCGCTCTGCCAGAAGCGCGGCTATCTGCTCGTCTTCGTGCCGCGGTCGCAATTCACCCTGCTCTCGGGCGAGAACGACCAGACCGACTACCAGTTCTACAGGAAGGTGATTCATCACCTGTTCTGCAGCACCTGCGGGGTCAGCTCCTTCGCCACTGGCGAGGGGAAGTCCGGACAGATGGTCGCCATCAATGCGCGCTGCCTGGACGACATCGACCTCGGCGCGCTGACGATCAAGCCGGTCGACGGCAAGAGCTTCTAGGCGCATGACCGATGCTGGCGCGCTTGTCCTGTTCTCCGGCGGCCAGGATTCCACCGTTTGCCTCGCTTCTGCGCTCGACCGCTACCCGCGCGTGGAGACGGTGGCTTCGATTACGGTCAGCGCCACGGCATCGAGCTCGCATGCCGTAAGACGGTGCGGGAGCGCTTGGCCCAAGACTTCCCGCATTGGGCGGAGCGGCTCGGGCCCGACCACATGCTCGACCTCAAGAGCTTCGGGGCCATCGGCGACACGGCGCTGACGTCGGACGCCGAGATCGTCATGCTGGACTCCGGTCTCCCCTCCACCTTTGTGCCGGGGCGCAATCTCGCCTTTTTCGTCTATGCGGCGGCGCTTGGCGCCAGGCGCGGCCTGCATGCGCTGGTCGGCGGCATGTGCGAGACGGACTATTCCGGTTATCCGGATTGCCGCGACGCCACCTTGCACGCGCTAGCACAGGCGATCCGGCTCGGCACCGAGATCCCCTTCACCATCGACACGCCGTTGATGTGGCTGTCGAAGGCGGACACGTGGGTCTTGGCGGATGAGCTTGGCGGCGATGCGCTCGTGGACCTGATCATCGAGGGTACGCACACCTGCTACAAAGGCGAGCGCGGCACGCGTCACGATTGGGGCTATGGCTGCGGCGCGTGTCCCGCCTGCGAGTCCGCGCCAAAGGCTACGCGGAATGGGTGGCAAAGACCGGTTAGGCGGCAGCCTGTGCCGCATCGTTCCAGCTCTTCCCGGTTCCTGAACCTCAGACAACCGTGAGTTCAATATCCATTCAGCCTGGTTGTGGGATGATCCATTCATCAACCGAGAAACAACGGACTGATCCGGGCTCGGGGATGCGAAAAACAGATGGAGAGACCCATGATGAAGCAGAACCGAGTTGTCCTGATCGTTATCGCCGCCGCGCTGGGACTGGCGATGGCCCCAAGCGCGATGGCCGCGCCGAAGGATTTCTGCAAAAACTACGCGCGGAAAGCCGTCGGCCAGTCGAACGCCATGCAGGCGCAAGGCCGTGGCTGCACCGGCTTTCGCTGGCACAATTGGTACGATGGGCATTATCAGTGGTGCCGCGACGTGTCCAAGGATTCGGCCTGGTCCGAGTATCGGGTTCGGCGGAATGCCATCTTCAACAATGGCCCCTGCTAACGGATTTGCCGGAATTGACCTTGCAGGATCGCCCGGCCGCGCGCCGGGCGATCGCCGTTTCGGAGGCTACGCCGCATGAGGCAAAGCGCCACGCATGGCGCTACAAACGGTCGCGAGCCTGTCGTGCTAACGTGGCGGCGCTAAATCGAATTCCGGTCTGGAGAAACGCCGGTCAAGGGAGACCATTAGGATGAAGCAAGCTTACAAGCATACGTCGTGGATTATCGCGGGGGTCCTCGCGGCTGGAGTATTCGCCGCCCTCCCATGGGCTTCCCATGCGGCCAACGAGCCGGCGGGCGAGCCTGCCACGGCGGCCGAGGGCGGTGACGCCGTGTGCTGCAAGGCCGGCGATCAAACGCCGCCTCTCGAGTTGATCAAGCAGGTGCCTCCGGGCGGCCTGCACAATCCCTACGATTGGAAGAAGCTGGTGGCGGAGTCGCCCGAGGATTATCTCGTCAAGCAGTTCCGGCTTCCGGGCTGCAACGAGTGTCACGGCGGCGGCGGCGGCGGCGGCTTCTGCCCGGCCTTGAGCCAGGGCGTCTGGTTCTGGGGCAATACCGACGACGTGCTGTTCAGGCTCATCGCTCTGGGCTCGGCGGATCTGCAGAAGCAGGGCTTCGAGCGCATCCAATGGGGTACCGTCAAAGCCGGCATGCCGATGATGGGTCACGTCATCAAGACGTCCGACCATCTTTGGAAGATCGTCTCCTTCATCCGCTCGATCAATCCGCCCGGCACCAATCCGCCCGAGAAGGTCATCCCCGGGCGCTGGACCGCGCCGGCGGACGCGCCGCCCGCGGAGTAGCCGTCCAAACCTAAAGACTTGAATGCATCGCCCGGCCTCAGCGCCGGGCGATTTGCTTTCTGAGCACCCACACTTATCCCCGCCCCCAAAACCTGCCGTAGAATGCGATCACCTCGTCCAATGAAGGGGCGCTTTCGCGAGGCGTCGTGACGGTGGGACGGGGTACGGCGCCCGAGGACGGCGCGGGACAGATGGGCTCATCGCGGACGGCCATACCCGCCCGGCCCGGACCCC
>NZ_LPWF01000028.1 GCF_001723305.1 Methyloceanibacter superfactus | reverse complement strand
GCGGGTATGTCCGTCCGCGATGAGCCCATCTGTCCCGCGCCGTCCTCGGGCGCCGCACCCCGTCCCACCGTCACGACGCCTCGCGAAAGCGCCCCTTCATTGGACGAGGTGAAGCCATTCTACGGCAGGTTTTGGGGGCGGGGATAAGTGAGGCGGAACGGCCCGCCCGGCGGACTCGGGCTCTTTAGCTCCGGGAAACGTTTTGCGCGCAGCATTGGCGCCGGGATTCGGGGACCTTTTAGGCCGTTTTCGGCCCGTCGATCACAGGACCGCCACGGTTTTCTCGGAAAAAGTCGGTCTCCGGAACACACCCGGTCGGGGATTTTGATTTTGCGCGCAACCCTCACAAGGCTTCTCTGCGGCTTGGCTTTTGGCGCCGCACTGATTGGCCCGGCAGCGACAGGCCCGGCCATGGCCGACCAGTTCGTGATGCCCTTCGCCTGCCGTGCCGCCGGCGGCCATGTCTCGCTCGCGCCGAGCGCGCCGCAGACCTACCAGATCTACGGCCGCCGGGAGCATCAGCTGATGACCACCTGCTCCCCTTACGACCCGCGGAAGTGCCACAACTGGTCCGTCTATCGCTTCGATCTCGATTGCGGCGGCGTGCGGACGAGCTGGCAATCGGTCGTCGCCGCGCTCGCACCAATCCTGGCGGAGAGCGGCGGGAACCCCTATCCCGGCGCCCACGACGACCCCGGCTATCCGCCCGAACGCGCCGCGGCCCCCTACCGGCCCGGTCCCGGCGGGCGCATCGCCTTCCCGCCCGGCTTCGCGCCAAATCCCATGAAGGTCGCGCGGTTCGAGCGAACGGAGGAAGCGGCCGCGCCCATCCCCCTGCCGCCCAAGAAGCCTGCCGCGCCCGTTGAGGTCGCCAAGGTCGAACCGGCCCCCGCGCCCGTCGCGGCGAAGCCGTCGCCGTCCCGCAAGGCCGAGGCTGCCGGCAAGGCGGACTCCATCGCCAAGACCGGGGCCAAGCCGAAGCCCGCGAAGGTGGCCGAGCAGCGCGCCCTGCAAATCGAGATCGAGCCCGGCAGCGGCGACGTCACCGGATCGCTGCCGAAGCCGGACAGCTCCGGCTCGCTGTGGCGTGACGCCGGTATGGTCTTCGCCTTGACGCTCACCGCCCTCCTCGCTTTGTCCGCCATCCTTCTTCTGCGGCGGCGCGGCATGCTGGCCCTGCCTATGCCGATGCAGGTCCTGAGATTGCGCGCACCGGCGGGACTGCCCGCCCTTCGCCGCTCGATCGTTTCCGAATGGAAGGAAGCCGCGGCCCGTCTGACCGGCGGCAAAGCCGGCTCGGGCATGCGCCTGTGGGACGAGGACTGGCTGCCGTCCACCAAGAGGGAAGCGCTCGATGTTCTCGGCGTCGATCCCCGCGCCGGCCGCGAGACGATCAAGAGCACCGTCACGCGGCTCCGCCGCGCGCTCCATCCCGACCATGCGATCGACGAGGAAGACCGGCTCTTGCGCGAGCGCCGGCTGAAGCAGATCAACGTGGCCTGGGAGATCATCGCCGGGAAACGCCGCGTGCCCTGGCTCAAGACGAAGCCGCAGTCGTCCTAGTCCGCCCCCGTTCAGGGAACGCAAGGGCACGAGCAGCGTTGTTTCGATAACGCCAGCTGATGTTCGTGAGGACCTTCCATGACGACGGCCACCCAACGCCCCAATGCCCCGCGAGCCGGCGCCAGCCGCCACGGCGCGGAGCCCTTCGTCGCCGAGACCTTGTCTCAGATCGAAGCCAGCACCCTGCGCAATCCCTTGGCTGCCGTTGCCGTCGCCGCCGGGGTCGGCTTCATGATCAGCAAGCTCAGGCTGGACAAGGCGGCCCGGAGCCTCGGCCTGTTCCCGATGATCGCCAGCGCCGCCTTCGGCTATTGGCTGAAGCCCCGCGCGGACTAAAGCCGCCCCTCCTCGTATCCTCTTCTCCGCCCCATCGATCCGGGGAAGCTCACCATGGCCCCCCTATTTCGCCGAGCAATGCGCGGCGCGCATCCTGGGGTAGCCGCGTCGTAGAGGCATTCCCCGGGCGGGGATGACGGACGCGACCGGAATCGCTCGCGCCGATCCTGACAGCCCGGCCGTCGATCGCTATGCTGTTTTGCGAGGGTCTTCCGGTTCACCGACCATGCCGCAAACATATTACGAGGTCTTGGGCGTTGCCAAAGGCGCCGGCGCTGCGGAGATTTCCAACGCCTACCGCCAGCGCGCCAAGGAACTTCATCCGGACCTGCCGGGGGGTGATGCCGAGGCGTTCAAGCGATTGAACGAAGCGCATCACGTGCTCTGCGATTCATACAAGCGTGGCCTCTACGACCTTCAAACGAAACTGCAAGAACCGGCCGATGAACCGGCGTCGAACGCCGGCGTTTGGGTCAACATTCTCGCGAGCCTTGCGTCCGGCGCGCTCGGCGTGATGTTCTGGGTGTGGGGCGACAAGCCGGGCGATGCCTATAACGGCTATTTCGTCGCCTTGGGTTGGGTCGCCATCCTGTACGGCATCGGCCTCTTCGTCGACCGGCACAACACGTTCTCCAATCCGCTCATCACCGCGAAGCGCGTGATCGTCTATTTGCTCTATGCAGCGATCGGTCTCGCCATCAGCATGTCTGTTCTGGGCGCGGCTTTGGCGATTCTCGCTGGTCTCTTCGCGCTCGCGTGCTGGCTGTTTTGGCTTGTGTTCTGAGCGGGCGGCCTCTGCCTCGTGAGCAACTAGTCGAGGGCCAGCGTGTTCAGTGTCGACGTCAACGACTGATAGTCTCTCTCCCGGCAATCCGCGTAATTCACGAGCTGCAGCCAAAGATCGAGTTCCCGGCCCCAATCGCGCCAATATATCGGGAACAGCACCGGGCGGTCGGCGCGCTTGTTCCGCAGCCTCGCCTGCATCAGCTCTTCGCGCACTCCGGCGACGCGAAATAATTCGGACTGAGAATGGTCACCACGGAGCGCGACGAGCTGATGGCGCGGTCCAGTTCTTCCTGCCAGCTTTTGCCCTTGTCGATGGCAATGCGGTAATCGAAGACTCGCTTGGCATCGGCCCGGGTTTGCAGCGCGGCCTTCGCACAGTCCGCCGCCTCGGCGTCGGCCTTGGCGAAGCTGAGGAACACATCGAAGGAGGCCGCCTCAGGCTCCTGGACCACATTGGCGGCGCTCTTGGCCTTGAAGTCCGCCATCGCCGCCGCCAGCTCCGCGGCACGATCGGGCCGGGACTCGACGATTTTCAGCTCGCTGATGGCGAGGCCCCGCGCCAGCCAGTTCGACGCCGCATCCAAGATGGACCGCAGCATGACGTCGGGAGGCCAGCCTTGATTTCCCGTTGCCAAGACCGGCATCGCCACGGTCTGGCTCTTGCGATCGTCGAGAAAGGGAAACAGGCCGCGAAACAGATCGCCGACGACCGCCGGCGGCGCGCCGAGCTCATGCGTTTCGAAGCAGGCGACCTGTCCGATATTCATGCCGTCGAAGGCGGGCCCGAGCGGGCGAGACAGCCAGAACGCGCTCGTGGCCCGCAAGTCGTACAGCTTGTTCGCGGCGAGCTCCGCGACCGAGAGCCCGCGCCCCTGCAAAGCGCCGATCAGGGTCGTGGTCTTGGGCGAGTAGTCGTCGGGAAAGGCCGAGACGATCAAGATGTCGGCGCGCTGTTCCGGAGGCAGCGCGGTCAAGTCGCCCTCATAGAGCGCAATGCGCCGCGTCGTGGCGCCATCCGCGACATCGATCTTATCGAGCAGTTTGAACGTCATCCCGAAAGCCAACCCCCGTGACATCGGGCCGGCGCGCCTGACCGACCGAGAGCGCTTGCAACAATATCCGAGAGACAGACCATCGGCCATATGCGCTTCCCGCGGAAAGCCAGCGCCTGACGGTGCTACTGACAGGTGCTAATCGGCGGACGGGGTTGGATCTGCCACATCCGGTTCCGCGGCAATCGTCTTCCGCAAATTCACGATCGCGGCGTCGAGCCGAGCGAGAAACGCGTCGTCGCCGGGAGACAGCTCCTTGATTTTCGCAAAGAGATCGCGTGCCTGCTGCAAGGCATCGCCCGCGGCCCCCGCGTCCTTCTCTTCGAGAGACATGGCGACCGCCTCGAGCTTGCTCAAAGCGGCTTCGTACAACTCGAGGATGGAAGTGACATCGGTCCCTTGGTCCTTCAGCCGCACGACGACCAGGCGCGCCTCCCGGAGTGACTGTCGAGCGCTTGCTGCTTCACCGCGCAGCATCAAGACCAGCCCGATATTGGCATGGCTGGTTGCCAGACCAGCTTGCGCGTCCGGATGGTTTGGATGCGCCTCGGCCAAGCGATCCGAGACGGCCAATCCCTTGTGGAAATATTCGAGAGCATCGCCGAGCTTGCCTTGCGCCATCAAGGCTTCGCCTATGGAGTTGAATGAGTCGGAAAGCGACCGTTGCCAATCCGCGTTGTGCGGATCGGCTTCCGCCAAGTTTTCGGCGACAGCCAAGCCCTCTCGGAATGCGGTTAGCGCCTCGTCGAGATCGCCTTGCCGCATGCGCAACTCGCCAATTTTCTGGCGTGACACATAAAGACTATGCCGGAGCTTGGCATTGTCGGGGTCGGCCTCGGCCAAACGTTCGGAGATGACGAGGTCAAGCCGGTAGGCGAGCATCGCATCGTCGAGCCTGCCCAGCATCGCCATCGTGTCGCCGACGGTGCTGGAGGCGCGGAGAGGCTTTGTTGCCAATGGACATTCTCGGGGTCGACTGTGATCAAGCGTTGAAAAAGGGCGACGCTGGCCTGGTAGGCCTTTAGCGCTTCCTCTCGCTTGTCTTGTAGCTCCAGCGCCTTTCCGAGCTGGAGAACGGCCACGGCAAGGTCGTTTTGGGCCAACACGCTCTCCTGGTCGGCTTCGACAATGCGGTAAGCAATCTCGGTCTTGTCACGGTAGTAGGTCAGCGCATCGGCAAACTGGCCCTGCCGCATCAGGATGTCGCCGATCGCCCCATAGACGATGGCGAGACCGCGCTGCCATTCGGGATCCGCCTCGGCCATGGGTTTGGCCATCTCGCTGGCGGCGCGGTATTCGTCCAAAGCCGCCGCCAGGTCACCGCGGTCCTGATGGATATCGCCGATTCCAATGCGAGACCAAAAACGCCATATCTCGTTTCCCTGTTCGGCGTTGCCAACGATACGCTGAAAGGCTGCTTCCGCATCGCTGAGAGATCCCGCCTGGAGCTGGAACCAGCCGTGGTAATAAGTGCCTTCGACGTTGTCCGGATCGAGTGCGGCGGCCTCGGCGTAATAGGTTCGCGCTTTTTGCGTCTCTGAGATGGCCGCGATGGCCGCGAGGTTTCGGTACGCCTCCGCCGCCGCCTTGTTTTGCGTTGCCGCCGCCTTTTTCTTGTCCTCGGCGACCGCCGCCAGAAGCGGTTCGGCCTCCTCGGGCTTGCCCGCCTTCAGAAGGTCGAGCGCCTTGGCGTAGCGGGGATCGCGGGCAGCACCTTCAGCGATCGAGGTAATGGCATCGGTCAGGCTCTGCTTGGCTCCGGGAACGGCCGCTTCGGCGGTGCCGACGAAACTGTATCGGGCGACCAGCGCCTCGATCTCGCTCAGCCTTTGCTGGCTTTGCTGAGCCTGCCAGCCGAAAAAGCTGCCGATGAGAACAAGCGCGGCAATGGCCCCGGCGATGCCGTTGCGAATTCGGCCCTGGCGGCGACGTTCGCGCTCGCGCGGCGGAACACCTCGTCCGAGGACACGGCGAGGAGACCGGCCACCACCTTGGCCACGGCGAGGTTCTTGCCGTCGCCTTCCTCCCGCGCGTCCGCCGCCAGCACCTCGAGCGGCTCGTCGGAAATCCCTCCATCTGCATCGAGCTTGAACCTCAGCGACGGCGGAAAGCATTCCAGATCGGCATCGCCCGGTTTGCCGTCCACGATCAGGGGGATCACTGGGCGGTCGGGATGGCGCGACTTGAAGAGGCGGATCTCCTCGGTGACGTAGCGGCTCTTCGCCGCCGCGGGCGAGCAGATCACGATGAGAGCATGGGACGCATCCAGCGCGGCCAGCGTCTGGTCGGTCAGCGTGTGACCCGCCGTAAAGTCGTCGCGGTCGCGGAAGATGGGGCGAAGGCTTTGAGGGATGCACCCTGTCGGCGTTTCGCGGCCCTGAAGGTCCTTGTCGATACGGAAGCCTTCGAGCCGGCGGTGCAGCCATTTGGCCCAGCTCGTATCAGCGTGGCTGTAGGAGATGAAGGCCCGGTACTTGCGGGCGTCGGTCTCTACCATAACTGCCTCGGCCCTCGAGCCGAGAGCCGCCCCCGGGGCAGATTATGGGTAAGGTAGGGAGACGCCGCAACCTGGGGTTTGCCAAGGGAGGATGGGTAGCACGGGAAGTCCGGTGCAAGGCTCACTCCTCCGCCACATACACCTCGCTGCCCATGGCGCGGAATTTCTCGCTCATCTCCGCCATGCCTTGCTTCTTGGCTTGCTCCACCGCTTCGCGGCTTGAGAGCATGTCCTTGTCGTTGAGCTTGGCCGCGTAGTCGCGCACCTCGCGGGTAATCTCCATGGAGCAGAATTTCGGTCCGCACATGGAGCAGAAATGCGCGAGCTTGTGCGCCTCCTTCGGCAGCGTCTCGTCGTGGTAGCTCCGCGCGGTTTCCGGATCGAGCGACAGGTTGAACTGGTCCTCCCAGCGGAAGCCAAAGCGCGCTTCCGACAGCGCGTTGTCGCGCGCGACCGCGATCGGGTGCCCCTTGGCGAGATCGGCGGCATGCGCGGCGATCTTGTAGGTGATCACGCCCGTCTTCACGTCGTCGCGGTTGGGAAGCCCCAGATGCTCCTTCGGCGTCACGTAGCAAAGCATCGCCGTGCCGAACCAGCCGATCATCGCGGCGCCGATCGCGCTCGTGATGTGGTCGTAGGCCGGGGCGATGTCGGTGACGAGCGGACCCAGCGTGTAGAACGGCGCCTCGCCGCATTCTTTCAGCTGCTTGTCCACATTGACCTTAATCTTGTGGAGCGGCACGTGGCCCGGCCCTTCGATCATCACCTGGCAGCCATGGTCCCAGGCAACCTTGGTCAGCTCGCCGAGAGTCTCAAGCTCGGCAAACTGTGCTCTATCATTCGCGTCCGCAATGGACCCTGGACGCAATCCGTCGCCCAGCGAGAAGGACACATCGTATTTCCGCATGATCTCGCAAATGTCGGCGAAGCGCTCGTAGAGGAAGCTCTCGCGGTGATGCGCCAGACACCACTTGGCCATGATCGAGCCGCCGCGGCTGACGATACCGGTGACGCGGTCCGCGGTAAGGTGGATATAGCCAAGCCGCACGCCCGCATGGATGGTGAAATAGTCGACGCCCTGCTCGCATTGCTCGATCAGCGTGTCCTTGTAGACCTCCCAATCGAGCTTGACCGGATCGCCGTCGACCTTCTCCAACGCCTGATAGATCGGCACCGTGCCGATGGGCACCGCCGCATTGCGGATGATCCACTCGCGGGTCGTATGAATGTTGCGGCCCGTGGAGAGATCCATGACCGTGTCGGCGCCCCAGCGTGTCGCCCACACCATTTTCTCCACTTCTTCTTCCACCGACGACGTCACGGCGGAGTTGCCGATATTGGCGTTGATCTTGGTGAGGAAGTTGCGGCCGATGATCATCGGCTCGGACTCGGGGTGGTTGATATTGGCCGGGATGATGGCCCGTCCCCGCGCCACCTCGCTCCGCACGAACTCCGGCGTGACGAAGGCGGGCATCTCGGCGCCGAAATTCTCGCGTCGTCGAGGCGCGCTTGCGCTTCGTCTGCGGCGCGCTGGCGCCCGACATTCTCGCGGTGAGCGACATAGACCATCTCTTGCGTGACGATGCCGGCGCGGGCGAACTCCAACTGCGTGACAGGCTGGCCAACGAGCCCGCGCAACGGCCGGCGCTCCACTTTGAACGCGCGGGCGAGATGGGTGGCGCCCACATTGCCGTTGTCTTCGGGCTTCACGTCGCGGCCGTCATACGCTTCGACGCCGCCGCGGACTTCGATCCACGGGGCGCGCAACGGCGCGAGGCCCTGCTTCACGTCGATGTTCGCGTCGGCGTCGCTATAGGGCCCGCTCGTGTCGTAGACCTGGAAGACAGTCTTATGGCCTACCGCTTCGCTACTTGAGGCCGGGGTGCCATTCGACAGCTCGATGGCGCGGAACGGCACGCGCAACGTCTCGTGCCTTGCGGCGACGAATAGATCTTCCGGCTGCCCTGAAGCGGCCCGGTGGTCACCTCGGGCGTGATTTTGTCGCCAAGCGACTTGTCGTGAATGTTCATGGTCTCGGCCTCCATGGCGCATACGGCGCACCGATTGGTTCCAGATGACCAAGCGTTGGGAATTCAGGAAGTTCCTGTCCCTTCGCCGGCATAACCCGGATCAGGTTCGAAGGGTCTCCGCACCGGCCTCGTTTGCGAAAAATCGCGAAAAGAGACAACGGACTCTCAGCCCCTGCCAGGGGCTCCCCTCGGAACACATCCAATGTAGACCCGGGCGGGCGCGGTGATAAGGCCCAGCCGGGGCTTTTCTCACGAGCGCTTGCGCGGGCTGGCGGTCTTACGCGCCGACGCCGTCGTCTTGCGCACGGCCTTGCGCGCGCCGGCGCTCTTGGCCGCTGGCTTGGCTGCGGTCTTGTCCGCGCTCTTGTCCGCGCTCTTGGCCGGAGTTTTGGCCGGGGCTTTCGCCGTATCCCTCTGCCACAAATGCTCGTAGCCGACGAAGGACAGGATCGCGCCCATCGTCAGCACGATGATCCCGCCCATGATCATGGCGGCCGGACTGGCCACCAGTCCGGTGCCGAGCGCTTGCACCTTGCCGGGAAACAGCAGCCGGAAGATGCCGCCGGCGATCGACAGCCAGCCGAGCAGGGTGATGAGGACCCGCCAGTCGGCCACCCAGAGATTATGGGCGTTG
Organism: Methyloceanibacter superfactus; assembly: GCF_001723305.1. Classification (GTDB taxonomy): domain Bacteria; phylum Pseudomonadota; class Alphaproteobacteria; order Rhizobiales; family Methyloligellaceae; genus Methyloceanibacter; species Methyloceanibacter superfactus. Next base: position 146,353 of record NZ_LPWF01000028.1, on the reverse strand, counting down.
ACGATGGCCAAGCCCGCCACCAGCGCCAGCATGCCGGCGAGATAGATCAGCGACAGATTGCTCAGGAACTCTTGCGACAGCGCCCGCACGGTGTCGCCTTCGACCACCATGCCGAGCCCCATGATCAGGAACAGCGGGCCGATCAGCCGCGCGATATAGGTCGATGTGCTCATTTTCCCTCCCCCCGCGCCGGTGTCGTCGTGCTGTTGAGCTTCGCCCAGCGCTCTCCAACCCCAATCTGCGCCCCTTCCAAACAGGAACGCAAGTCGTACCGGGTGGAGGCCAAGATGAAACGGAACGTGATAAGGATTTGGCCGGCTCTAATGGTCGAAGCACGCTTTTTGCTGGAGCCGCACGTGGTTAGCGACGGCCAGAAAACTGGCTTCAGGGCTGAAAGCCAAGGACTTCTTGCGGGCCGCGCCCAAGCGGTTTAAGCCTCGTCATTATTCTGCCGTGCTTCACCTTGATTTGCTGGTGTTGAGACTTCCCCCACCCCTTTCCCTTAGCTGCGACCGAGGTAGATAGAGACGTGAATCAGGACGCTTCGACTGCCGCGCAGACGCCCGCCAAATCCGCTTCGGCCAAGGGCCGCTGGATCGCCCTCTTCGTCCTGCTGACGATCACGGTCATCGGCGTGCTGGGCTATTGGCGCTATGCCGAGCTCTATCCCTCGACCGACAACGCCTATACCGGCACCGACGTGGTGCGCGTGGCGCCGCAAATTTCCGGCGCCGTGGCCCATGTCTATGTCCAGGACGACGACAAGGTCGCCATGGGCGATCCGCTGTTCGACCTCGACCCGACGCCCTACGAGGCGGCCTTACGCAACGCCCGGGCTCAATTCGATGCCGCGGCCAACGCCGCCGGCACCGCCGCCGACAATTTAAAGGCCGCCGCGGCCGAACTCGAGACGGCCCGTGCCGCCCTCGGGGACGCCATCGCCAAATATCGCGATGCCAAGGATCAGCAGAAGCCCGACGAGCCGCCCTCGTCCCAAGTGACCGACGCCTGAAGGGCTGGCACGACGCCATGGACGCCTATGACGCCGCCGCGGCCGCCTTCAGCAAGGCCCAGGACGAGGATCTGGTGGTAACCACCCCCACCGTGAAGCTCCGCGCCGCCTCCGCTCAGCTCGACAAGGCGACCAACGATCGGGTGAAGACCCACGTCACCGCGCCGGGCAGCGGCTGGCTGTCCAATGTCCGCCTGCGCCCGGGCGCCGTCATCCAGGCCGGCACGCCCGCCTTCTCCATCATCGAGGACGGTCCCTGGTGGGTCGATGCCAATTTCAAGGAGACCGACCTCGGCCGCATCAAGCCGGGTCAGCCCGCCACCATCAGCCTCGACATGTATTCCGGCGTCACCCTCGAGGCGTCGTCGAGAGCATCAGCGCCGGGTCCGGCGCCATGTTCTCCGTGCTGCCGCCGGAGAACGCGACCGGCAACTGGGTCAAGGTCACCCAGCGCTTTCCAGTACGCATCAAGATCACCAGCGCGCCTAACCCCGATAAGCCGTTGCGCGTCGGCGCCAGCGCCGATGTGACCATCGACACCACCGAAGGCGGGAAATGAGCCGCCGGACGGAGGCAGGCACCAAAGGCAGAGGCGGCAAGCCTCCCCCCAAGCGGCGCCAACCGCCGCCACCGCCGCCACCGCCGCGTCCCGAGTTCGATCGCCCGCCGATCCCGCTCGTCATCGCGGTGGTCCTGACGGCGATCCTCGAAGTCCTCGACATCACGATCGTCAACGTGGCGATGCCCCATATGCTGGGAGCCTTCGGCGCGACGCCCGACCAGATCACCTGGGTGCTCACCTCCTATATCGTGGCCGCCGCCGTAGTGATGCCGCTCACCGGCTATCTCTCCAACTGGCTCGGGCGCAGACGGCTGCTCCTGCTGTCGATCACCGGCTTCATCTTGTCGTCGGTGGCTTGCGGCATGGCCTGGAATCTGGAGAGCATCGTCTTCTTCCGCCTGGCCCAAGGCGTGTTCGGCGCCCCGCTCGTGCCGTTGAGCCAAGCCATCCTCCTCGACGCCTTCCCACGCGAGAAGCACGGCCAGGCGCTTGCCATTTTCGGCCTCGGCATCATGGTGGCGCCGGTGATCGGCCCGGCGCTCGGCGGCTATCTGACCGAGACCTATTCCTGGCGGATGGTGTTCTACATCAACATCCCCATCGGCGCGGTGGCGCTGCTGCTCTCGGTGGGCTATCTGCCCCAGCGCGCCATCAAAGACATCCGAACCGACTGGATCGGCATGGCGCTTCTCGTGATCGCCGTCGGCGCGCTGCAATTCGTGCTCGACCAGGGTCAGATGCGCGACTGGTTCAACTCCAAGGTCATCGTCGTCGGCACCATCATCACCGTGTTCACCACCATCGCCTTCTTCCTGCGAGGCTGGAACAAGTCCGACAACATCATCGACCTGTCGCTGCTGAAGGACCGCAACTTCGTCGCCGGCACACTCGCCATCACCCTATACGGCATCAGCCTGTTCGGCGTGATGGCGCTCATGCCGCTGTTCAGCCAGCGGCTGCTCGGCTATCCGGCTGACGTTGCCGGCACCTTGTTCATTCCGCGCGGCATCGTCAGCGCCATCACGCTGGCAATCACCGGCGGCCTGCTCATCCGCATCTTCGACGCGCGCTGGCTCGTGGCGTCGGGCCTCGTCCTCACCGCGGTCGGCACGCTGCTGATGGCCCATTTCAATCTCTATGTGGACTATTGGGGCATCGCCACGCCGAACATGGTCGCCGGCGTCGGCACCGGCCTGTTCTTCGTGCCGCTCACGGCCGTCGCTTTCGCCAGCGTCGCATCCGGCAAATACGACGAGGCGTCGGGCATCTATTCCCTGATGCGCGGTATCGGCGGCTCAGCCGGCATCGCCATCGTCAGCTCGCTCTTCGTGCGGCAAGCGCATATCCACTTCGCCGAGCTGACCGCGCACATCACGCCCTACAACCAGAACGTCGTGCCCTATCTGTGGGAGCACGGGCTGAACCCGCTCTCGCCGGAATCCGGACCGCTAATCGGTCAAGAACTCGCGCGCCAGGCGCAGATGCTCGCCTTCAACGACATGTTCTGGTTCATCGGCATCGTCACCCTGGCGATCACGCCGGTGCTGTTCTTCATGACGCGGCCGAAAGAAGTGTCGCTGGTGCCGGCCCACTAGGCGCGCGCAAAAAAACGGCGCCGGAAAGCAAAGCCTCCGGCGCCCGCGTCTTCTTCGATCAAAGCGAGGTCTAGGCTACCAGCAGACCTTGGCGCCCGAGGTGCACACCGACGGCGAGACCACGCCGGACCAGCACACCGTGTAGGACTTGGACGTCACCACATCGGGCTTCTGGTAGAGCTCCGAGCTGACGCTGTCCCGCCAATAAGGCTGAGGCTTCGCGCGCATGGCGCTGACGCTGATGGCGCCGAGCCGCTTCTGCGCCTTGAAGTCGGCGATGGCAGTCGCCAGCGCGTTCTGCGCCCGGCTGACGGCCGTCGGCCGATCGAACCCGTCGGCGGTGCCGGACAGTCCGACGCAGCCCGCCTGGGCTGTCGCGCCTTGCACCATGCACAGCCCCGCCGCAGCCAGTGCCAGCGCAAACCCACGCATATACGACCTCATGGAAACGTCTCCTTCACCCGAGCCAGAGTGGTAAGATTATCGCGGTGGCACGCGCTCTTGCCAGCATCTTGCTGCCATCATCAAAGGGTTCCGCCGACCCCTGTATCCTTTGTGCCACAGTGCGGGGTCATTTTGACACGAACATGGCCCGAAACGCCGCCGGCCACGCCGGCAGACGCCAGAAAGGCGGGGGAATGACGTCGAAACTGGTCCTGGTGACAGGGGCATCCAGCGGTATCGGCGAGGCCACGGCCAAGCGTTACGGGGCGGCCGGCGCCCATGTGCTGCTGCTCGCCCGCAACGCCGAGCGCCTGTTCGGCGTGGCCCATGCGATTCGCGAGGCCGGCGGCACGGCCACCGCGCACCCCATCGACCTGTCCGCCTCGGAGGCCATCAAGGACATGGCCGCCCGGGTCGAGGCCGAGAACGGCACCCCCGACATCCTGATCAACAATGCCGGCGCCGGCCGCTGGCTGCCGCTCGTCGACACCTCCCCTGAGGACGCCCGGGCCATGATGGATGTCCCGTATCTCGCGGCCTTCAACGTCACCCGCGCCTTCGCGCCGGCCATGATCGCGCGAGGGACCGGCAATATCGCCTTCATCACCTCGCCGGCCTCCTATCTCGCCTGGCCGAACGCGAGCGCCTATATCGCCGCGCGGCGGGCCTTGGCGGGACTGGCTGAGACGCTGCAAAGCGAGCTGAAGCCCGCGGCCTGTTCGTCACCCTGGTCGTGCTCGGCACGGTCGAGACGCCCTATTGGCAGCATAATCCCGGCAGCCGGGAGAACGTGCCCAAGACCGATCCCAGGCTGGTGCCGACCCTCAAGCCGGAGGAGGCCGCCAAGGCGATTTTCGACGGCGTGGCCGCGAACAAGGCCTTCGTGGTCAAGCCCGCCATCTACCGCGCGTTGTTCGTGATGAATGCGCTGTTCCCCAAGACGGTGGCCAGCCAGCTCCGCCGCGCCGCCAAAAAGGCGAAGACGGGCTAGGACGCGGCGGGACGCGCCGAGCGCCCGGGCGTTGCCGGCGGCAGGGCCAGCAGGGAGCGCAAGGAACTGCGCGGCCGCGCCAGATCCGCCAGGCTGTAGCCGTCGAGCACGCCGAGAAACGCATCGCCCGCCTTCTGAAGTGCCTTGCGCAGCACGCAGCACCGCTCGATCACGCAATCCCCGTCGCCCGGCGCGAAGCACGGCACGAGCATCATGTCCGGCTCGGTTTGCCGCACCACGTCGCCGAGCCTGATCGCCTCGCGTGGGCGCGCAAGCCGCAAGCCGCCGCCCCTGCCCCGCACCGTCTCCACATAGCCGGCGACGCCGAGCTCATGCGCCACCTTCATCAAATGGTTTTTGGAAATGCCGTAGCTTTCGGCGATCTCGGCGATAGTCGCGAGGCCGTCATCCTTGACCGCGAGATACATGAGCAGGCGCAGCGCATAGTCGCTATAGACGGTCAGCCGCACGGCTCTCTCCTCCTCGGGTCACAAAAGATATATTTTATATATTGCTTTTTGGCAAGCGGCGTGAATAGATGGATTAAATATCCATGTTTGTACGGAGCCCTCATGGAATCCACTGTCCAAACCAAGCCCGGGGGCGCGGAAGCCGGCACCTGTTGCGGCTGTTGCCCGCCCGAGCCTTCCAAGCTGACCGAGGCCACCGAGCCGGCGATCCGTCTCCTGGTCGACCGCTTCTACGCCAAGGTGCGCGCCGACGACGAGCTGGGGCCGGTCTCGACCGCGCCATCGCCGACTGGGATCCGCATCTCGCCACCATGCGCGACTTCTGGTCGTCGATCATGCTGACCTCGGGGCGCTACCACGGCAATCCGGTGGCGGCGCACCGCCGTCTCGCGGGCCTCACGCCGGAATTGTTCGAGCGCTGGCTTTCGCTGTTCGCCGAGACATGCGGCGAGCTGTTCGACGCGGCCCTGACCGCGTCCTTCATGGACAAGGCCAAGCGCATCGCCACGAGCCTGCAGATCGCCCTGTTCTACCGGCCGGAGCACGATTGCCCAAGGAGCGCGCCGTGACCTTCGTCGTCACCGACAACTGCATCAAGTGCAAATACATGGACTGCGTGGAGGTGTGTCCCGTCGACTGCTTCTACGAGGGCAAGAACATGCTCGTCATCCACCCGGACGAATGCATCGATTGCGGCGTGTGCGAGCCGGAATGTCCCGCCGAGGCGATCTTCGCCGACACGGAGCCCGGTCTCGACAAATGGCTGACGCTCAACGCCGAATACGCGGAGATCTGGCCGAACATCACGGTCAAGCGCGAGCCGCCGCCCGATGCCGCGGCCTTCGACGGGACGCCGGACAAGCTCGACACATATTTCTCGCCCGAACCCGGGCAGGGTGACGACGCCGGCGATCCCGCCCCGCCGTCCAACCGGCAGAACGAGGTGGCGCCCTGAGGCGACCGCGAAGTCTCCGGCCTAGCGGTGCTCTTCCACGCTGGCGTCGATCAGCGCCTTGTTGAACCACGACAGCGCCCGGGCTTGGCTCGCCCAGCCGACGATCCGGCTTCTGTCCTTGGGATCGACCACGGGCATCCGGTCGGCGCCCAGGGTATCGAAAGCGCGCAGTGCCGTTTCCAGCGTCTCGTCCGATTGCAACGCGCGCTCGCGCTCGCCCTCGGGCAGCACCACCGGATCGCCTTCCGCCGGCGGCCGCATGAAGTCGGCGACACGGATATCCTTCATCACCGTCCGGTGCGGGCCCTCATGCAGCACGATGCCGCGCGATTCGAGTTGGGCCTGGAAGAAGGACCGGCCGAGGATTGCCTGGCTGATGCCGTTGGCGATCGCCACCGTCAGCATCAGCGCCAGGCTCAACGCGAAGCCGCCGGTGAGCTCGAACACCATCACCGTGGTCGAGATCGGCGCGCCGAGCACGGCCGCGGTCACCGCGCCCATGCCGAGAATGGCGTAGAGGCCCTCGCTGGAGCCGATCTCGGGAAACACGCTGGCGGCGATGAGACCGAAGGCGCCGCCCGTCATGGCGCCGAGATAGAGCGCCGGCGAGAACACCCCACCGCCGAAGCGTGAGCCGAGCGCGATCGCCGTCGCCCCGGTCTTGGCGAAGATCAGCGTCACCATCAGGAGGATGGGGAGCTGGTCTTTCAGCGCCGCATCGGTGGTGTCGTAACCGACGCCGAGCACTTCCGGAAACCAGATGGCGATGACGCCGATCAGCAGGCCGCCCACCGCGGGCCGCGCCACCAGTGGCATGTTGATGTTGCGGGCGACCCAATCGGTGGAGAGCACCGTGAGCTGGAAGATGACCGCCACCGCGGCGGCGACGATGCCGAGCAGCACGAAGGCCGGCACTTCCAGATAGGACGCGATGCTGTAGCTCGGCACGACGAACGCGGCGACGTTGCCGAACCAGGCTTGCGACAGGATCGTCGCCACCACGGAGGACAGCACCAGCGGCACGAAGCTGCGGATGGAGAAATGATTGAGGATCACCTCTTGCGCGAACAGCACGCCGGCGATAGGCGCGTGAACGACGCGGCCACGGCGCCGGCGGCACCCGAGGCGAGCAATGTGCGCCGCGCGGCGTTGGGCAGGTTGAGCCGGGAGCAGGCCGCCGCGGCGATGGTCGCGCCGAGATGGACGATCGGGCCTTCGCGGCCGGCGCTGGCGCCGAGCCGAGCGACAGCAGCGCTCGCCAGCGCGCTCAGCAGCCCTGACGCAAGTTCAAGCCCCGCCCGGCATTGACCCGCGCCTCCATGACGTCAGGCACCGCGTCCGTGCGCTTGGCGGTGAGCACATAGCGCAGCATCAGCCCGACTAGAAGCCCGCCCGCGGCCGGCGCCAGCACGATCACCCACCAAGGCTGTGCCCGCGCGGCTTGGACCACGTTCTCCGACATGTCGTGCAGCCAAGGCAGCTGGAAGACGCCGATCGCCAGACGGAAGCCGATAGCCGCGAGGCCCGTGGCCAATCCGATCAGCGGCGCCAAGAGCCACACCACCGGTTGCCGGCTCTCTTGGAACTGCTTGAGATTGGGGATGGTCCAGCGTCCGGCCGTGGCCAGAAGCCTCACACGTCTCAGCGCCATAGAATGGGTTTAAAGACGCAAGTGAGTCTGCTCAAGCCTTAGCGGCAAGGGATCGGCGCGCGCCGGCTCGCCAATTCGACATCCAAATCGTGTTTCATGCATTCGCCGGCACGAAAGCCCATCGATATTGAGGCCGCGCGCCTTGTTGGAACCCAATCCAGGGCCCAACTATTAATCTTGTGTTCCGCCCTGGCCGCAACGGCCAACGGCACGCAACAATCGCATCCACACGAGGGAGGGACCGATGATCCGCACTTCACTTCTCGCAAGCCTCATCCTGGCCGCAGCGACGCTGTCGGCCCAGGCCGTCGAGCCGGTCAAAGGCGCCGTGAAAGGCACCGCAGAGGTCGGCAAGGGCGTCGTTCAAGGGGCCGGTCAGGCCGGCAAGGGCGTCGTCCAAGGCACGGGCACCGTGGTCAAGAAGACCGGCAAGGGCCTGAAATGCATCTTTACCCTCGGCAACCGCTGCTAGGCGGCGCGCGCTGAAGGCAGCGGCGGCTAAAGCCCCTTAGGCGGCCCCGGAACTTTTTTTGTGCAGCGCAGCAATTTCCCCTTGAAATCTATTGTGCACTGCAATATCTCTAGGCTGCACCGTGAAACACCCCGCGGAGATAAAGGAGTTCCGAGATGTTCGACTACAGCAAGGCCAGCAACGAATTTCAGAAGCTGGGCAAGGACAACTACGACGCGATGGTCCGCTCTTATGGCGAGCTCAATCGCGGCTTCCAGGATATCGGCGCCCAGATCACCGGCTATTCGAAGCAGGCATTCGCCGAAGCGACCCGCACTTTCGAGAAGCTCGTCGGCGCCAAGTCGCTCGAGCACGTGATCGAGATCCAGTCGCAGTATGCCAAGACGGCCTTCGACAATTGGGTCGCCGAGGCACGAAGATCGGCGAGAAGTTCGCCACCGTCAGCCGTGACGCCTATAAGCCGGTTGAGCAGGCTGTGGCCAAGACCACGCCGCCGTCCTTCACGCCGACCGCGTAACGCGATCGAGCGATTCGGCAAAAAAAGACCCGGGGTGAAAGCCCCGGGTTTTTTTGTGGCGTTTTGCGGCCGCGCTCAGATCACGACGCGAGCTTGAGCTTCTCGTCCGCGTCCTCGGCGCTCTCGCCCATGGTCCGCATCTCTTGCTCCTCGCCGGCGCACGGCCCGAACTTCTTGAGCAGCCGCGCCATGTAGCGGCGGAAGCGTAAGTGCTGTATCTCGAATTTGTGCCAAGGCGTGTCCTGCCACTTGATGCCGTGACCGATATCGGGATTGGCATGCGCGCGCAGCTTGCGGAACCAGTCCGCGCGCTTCTGATCCGTCTCGCAGGCCACGATGAAGGCCGCGATCAGCCGCGCCTGGTAATCGGCGATCTGCCACACGCCGCCTTCCGCCGGCTCGAACAGCCCGCACACGAAGAAGTCGTCGTGCTCGCGGTCGAACGTGTGGATGAACAGCTTGGAACGTCCCTTCTCGTCGAGAATGTAGGAATCGTCCATGAACGGGAAGCTGATGCTGTAGCCCGTGGCCCAGATCACCATGTCGACGTCTTCGAACGTGTCGTCGACGAAATAGACGCGCTTGCCCTCGAACCGCTCGATGCCGGGCTTGGCGACGATCCGCCCATGCACGATGTGATCGAGATACGTCGTGCAGGCGGTCGGATGCGCCTCGAACAAATTGTGGTCCGGCGCCTCCAGGCCGTAATGGCGATGCGCGCCCACGAGAATGCGCATGCCGAGCTTGTAGAGCCCGTACATGAAGCGGCGCGGCAGCGGCAAATGGCTCAACCGGTCGATCACCGCGTCGGTCGGCTTGCCGAACAGCATCTTCGGGAAGAAATAATAGGACCGGCGCATGGAGTGCACCGCCGCCTTCCCGTCGAGCGCGGCGTCGGACAGAATGTCGACGGCTGAGTTGCCGGCGCCGACCACAAGCACGCGCTTGTCCTTGAGCTGCGCCCGCGACTTCACGTCGTGCGAGTGCAGCATCTCCCCGTCGAACGTGCCGGCGTAGTCCGGCATCTTCGCCTGCCAATGATGGCCGTTGGCCACCACGAGCCCGTCATAGATCCGCGGCTCCGCCTCACCCTCGATGGCGATGCGCCAGCCCCGGTCCGTGCGCTCGGCCGACGTCACCCGGCTGTTGAAAGTGATCCGATCGTAGATTCCGTATTCCGCGGCATAAGCGCGCAAATACTCTTCGGCTTGGGCCGCGCTGACATAGTACGGCATCTCGTCCGGGAACTTGAAATCGGGGTAGCGCGACAGCTTCTTGGACGAATTGAGGTGGGTGGAACCATAGACCACATGCGGGCTATCCGGGTTCCAGATGCCCCCCACGTCGCCCTCCGCCTCGAAGCAATCGAAGGGAATTCCCCGCTCGGCAAAGGTTTTGGCGACGGCCAGGCCGCAGGCGCCGGCCCCGATGATACAGAAACGCTTCACGTCCCCTCACAAGCTCTGGCGCACCATGCGCCGGTGACATTTTGCCCAAGATTGGGCCATGACAGCGGCAGACCTAAGCACTCCCCTCAGGTCCCTTCAACCCATACGATCCTCCTCGCGCCTCATTGATCTGCGTCAAATCCTTTGAGGCTTGGGGCCCGCTCAATGCGCCCTGCGGCTCAAATGCGTGGAGCCTGGATTCGGCGGCACATTCCGTTATGGTCTTGCGCCGCGACGAAGTTTGGGGGGAGGACATGGACAGCCAGCAGGACGTCACCGTCAAGAGCTGGGACGGCACCTGGACCTATCACCCGAAGGTGAAGGTAACGCCGGAGAGCGTCGAGGATCTGGTCGAGATCATGGTCGACCACGTGCGCTTTCCCTCGCCCGTGCGCCCGGCCGGCTCCATGCATTCCACCGCCCGCATGAACGGCGACGACGGCACCATGGTCGACATGAAGGCCATGAATCGCATCCTGCACTTCACCGACGACACGGTGACGGTCGAGGCCGGCGTCTCGCACATGACGCTCGCTTACGCCCTGAAAGAGCGCGGCCTGCAGCCTTACATCACCACCGAGATCGGCAACACGACCATGGCCGCCATGGCCTGCGCCGCCACCAAGGACTCGTCCTTCCCCGGCGGCTTCGGCCAGGTGAGCTCCTATGTCACCGCCGTGCGGCTGGTGACGCCGCAAGGCGAGATCCGCGAGATCAACGAGGCCGACAATCCGAAGGAGATGCAGCTCATCCGCTCGAGCTACGGGCTGTTCGGCATCATCTTCGAGGTGACCATCAAGGTCCGGAAGACCACGGCGCTGTCGGTGCGCCACTACTCGCTGAGCCTGGAGAATTTCCGCAAATACTTCCCCATCTACAAGGCGCGCGGCTACGCCGTGATGTATTACATCTTCCCCTATGCGAAGCGCGTCGTCGTCGAGCTGCGCAAGGACAATCCCGAGGTCGAGCCCAAGTCGCGACTCCGCTGGGCCTATCGCAACCGCTTCTGGCGCAAATACGCGCCGGCGACGGTCCTCTGGATGAAGAAGAACATCTCGAACCCGAAATGGCGGGCGCGGGCCGAGGACGCCTTCTTCTATCTGCTGCGGCAGTTGATGGTTTGGTTCGTGCGCTCCGACCGCACCTGGCCGCACGCGCAGATCATCAATTACCCGCGCGATCCCGGCGAGAACAAATATCTCTTCAGCATGTGGTCGTTCCGCGAGGGCGGCTTCTTCGACACGCTCGAGGAATATTGCGACTTCTGCATCGCCTACGAGCAGCACACCGGCTATCGCTGCAACCTGCCGAGCGTCGGCTACGCCATCGTGCGCGATTGCGAGGCGCTGTTCTCCTATAGCTGGGAGGGCCCGACCTTGAGCATCGATCCGGCCTCCACCGGCGGCCCCGAATGGGAGGAGTTCCTGCTCGCCTATAACGATTTCTGTAGCGAGCGGCGGGGCGTGCCGCTGTTCAACCAGACGCCGTTCCTGACCCGCGACCAGGTGCGCCGGGCCTTCGGCACGCGGCTCCAGCAATTCGCCGCCCGCCGGAAAGAGATCGATCCCCAGGACCGCCTGCTCGATTCCTATTTCCGCGAGCTGTTGTCGTAAGGCGCCGCCGGGCAATTCGTCCCACCCGGTTGCCGTCCGCGGCACCCTTTTCCACCTGAAGAGTTCTCCCCGGAGAAGCACGCGAAAGGGGCCAGACATGGAACGCTTGAAAATCGCCGGCTTGCCCTTCGAGCTCGCGCATCGCGCTCGGCACCTGGGCCATTGGCGGCTGGATGTGGGGCGGCACCGAGGAAAAAGATGCGATCGCCACCATTCATCACGCCCTCGATCGCGGCATCAATCTCATCGACACCGCGCCCGTCTATGGCTTCGGGCAGTCCGAGGAGATCGTGGGCCGAGCCCTGGAAGGCCGGCGCGACAAAGTCCTGATCGCCACCAAGGCCGGACTCGATTGGAGCGGCGAAGGGATCGTCCGCAATTCGAAGCCGGCGCGGCTTGAGAAAGAGCTCGAAGACTCGCTCCGGCGGCTCAAGACCGATGTCATCGACATCTATCAAATCCACTGGCCCGACGAAGCGACGGCCTTCGAGCAGACGGCGAAGACGCTCGAGGGCTTTCGGCGCGACGGGAAGATCCGCGCCATCGGCGTCAGCAATTTCGCGCCGGAGCACATGGACCGCTTTTTGAAGGAAGCGCCGCTCGCCACCATCCAGCCGCCCTACAATCTGTTCGAGCGCGGCATCGAGGACGACGTGCTGCCGTACGCCAAGAAGCATGACATCGTCGTGCTCGCCTATGGCGCCCTGTGCCGCGGTCTGCTCAGCGGCAAGATCACGGCCAAGACGACATTCGACGGGGACGATCTGCGCAACAACGACCCGAAGTTCAAGGCGCCGCGCCGCGCGCAATATCTCGCCGCCGTCGCCAAGCTCGATGCGCTGGCCAAGGACAAGTTCGGCAAATCGGTGCTGGCGCTTGCCGTGCGCTGGCTTCTCGATCGCGGCGACACCATCGCGCTCTGGGGCGCGCGCAAGCCATCGCAGCTCGACGCCATCGGCGACGTCATGGGCTGGCACATCGACAATGCCACCATGAAAGAGATCGACAAGATTCTCGATGAGACGGTGAAGGAGCCTGTCGGCCCAGAATTCATGGCGCCGGCGCGTACCAAGGCAGCCTAGTCGTCCATACCCGCACAGCAAAAGAGGCGCCGTACGGTCCCGGCGCCTCTCATGATGGTCTCGATGTTCTTTGAGGTCTAGAAGCCGATCCAGACGCCACCACGGTAATAACCGCGGCCCTCGCCCGGCTCGCGCCAGCGATAGCCGGCGCCCGGCTCCCACTCGTCACCATAGATGTTGAGGTTCACGCCTGCGGGATACTCATGGGTCCGCTTGACCCGCCAGCAATCGCCGTCGCCGTTGCACACCACCGCGGCCGAGGCCGTGGTCGCAAAAGCCACGACGCCCAACGCCAGAACGGCACTACCAAGATATTTCATCGCCAGGATCTCCTACGTCTTGAGAAGCCGAAAAACGCGCGGCCGACTTCACGGTTGCGCGGGGACGACGATCGTTTCCTAGCCAGATGAAGGAGGCTTCAAGCGAATGGGTACAATTTGGCCTAAGCACCCATGGACTTGATGAACCAGCGCACCAGCGGGAAGGACAGGCTGCGCGGCATGTTGCGCACCGTCTTCAGGAAGCCCTCGACCTGCGGCGGGAAGGCGATCTCGTAAGGGCGGTTCGGCAGCTTCTCGAGGATCTTCCGCGCGCAGCGCTCCGTCTTCATGACGAACAGCTTCTTCTTCGGGTCGTAAGCGGCGTTGAGCGGCGTATCGACGAAGCCCGGATTGATAATGGTCACGTCGACGCCGGTGCCTTTGAGCTCGAGTTTCAGGCTCTCGGCGAGATTGATCACCGCCGCCTTGCTCGCCCCGTAGCTGCCGTTCCCCGGCCAGCCCGCATAGCCGAACAGCGAGCCCATGATGGCGACATGGCCTTGGCGGCGCGCCAGCATCGACGGCAGCACGGCGGCCACGCCGTTGATCACACCGTCCACGTTGAGCGCCATCGTCTTGTGGAAGCCGTCGACATCGATATTGCGGATGTCGAACGGCACATACATGCCCGCCCCCAGCAGCACCATGTCGATGGGGCCGAGGTCGGCCTCGACCTTGGCGGCGCACGCTTTCAGCGCATCGGCGTCAAGCACGTCCGCCGGGAAGGCTTTGATGTTCTCCGAAGCGGCCGAGCTTGTCGAGCCGGTCGCTCGGCCGCGCCGTGGCGGCCACAGTCACGCCGGCGGCGGCCAACCGCCGGGCGATCTCGCCGCAGATGGCCCCGGAGGCGCCGGTGATCCACACCAATTTCCAGGGATATTTCGCGTCAGCCATGACGAAGCCTAACCCACGAAGGGGTCGTGCACGAGGATGGTGTCCTCGCGCTTCGGACTGGTGGAAAGGAGCGCCACCGGCACGCCGACCAGCTCTTCGAGCCGGCGCACATATTTGATGCATTGCGCCGGCAAATCCGCCCAAGAGCGCGCGCCGCGCGTCGATTGCTTCCAGCCTTCCATGATCTCGTAGACCGGCTCGACCCGCGCCTGCTGGATCTGCGCCGCCGGCAGATATTCGATCTCCTTGCCGTCGAGCGTATAGCCGGTGCAGATCTTGAGCTCGGGCAGCGTGTCGAGCACGTCGAGCTTGGTCAGCGCGATGCCGTTGATGCCGGCCACGGTGCAGGTCTGGCGCACGAGGCAGGCGTCGAACCAGCCGCAGCGGCGGGCGCGGCCCGTCACCGTGCCGAATTCTTGCCCGCGCTCGCCGAGCTCCTTGCCCACCGCGTCGGTGAGCTCGGTGGGGAACGGTCCCTCGCCCACCCGCGTGGTGTAGGCCTTGGTGATGCCGAGCACGTAATGGAGCGCGCCGGGCCCGACGCCCGAGCCCGTCGCCGCCTGCGCCGCCACGGTGTTCGACGAGGTGACGAAGGGATAGGTGCCGTGGTCGATGTCGAGCAGCGCGCCTTGCGCCCCTTCGAACAGGATACGCTTGCCTTCCCGCCGCTTGGCGTCGAGCAACGACCACACCGTATCCACGTATGGCAGCACCTTGGGCGCGATCGCCGTGAGCTCGCCGCAAAGCTGATCGGCGCTGATCTCCGGCTCGCCCAAGCCGCGCCGCAAGGGATTGTGATGCGCCAGGATGCGCTCGATCTTGGGCTTCAGGCTCTGCAAGTCGGCCAAGTCCATGACGCGCACGGCGCGGCGGCCGACCTTATCCTCGTAGGCGGGGCCGATGCCGCGCTTGGTCGTGCCGATCTTGCCGGCGCCCGCGGCGGCCTCGCGCAGCGCGTCGAGCTCGCGGTGGAGCGGCAGGATCAGCGTGGCGTTCTCGGCGATGCGCAGGTTGTCGCGGCTGATCGCGACCCCGAGCGCCTCGATGCGGGCGATCTCTTCCGCCAAAGCCCAAGGATCGACGACGACGCCGTTGCCGATCACCGCGAGCTTGTTCTTGCGCACCACGCCGGAGGGCAGCAGCGACAATTTATAGGTCGTGCCGTCGACCACCAGCGTATGGCCGGCATTGTGGCCGCCCTGGAAGCGCACCACCACATCGGCGCGCTCCGACAGCCAGTCGACGATCTTGCCCTTGCCTTCGTCGCCCCATTGGGAACCGACGACCACGACATTGGCCACTATGAAATCCTCTAAATCCTGGAGTTAGACGCAGAAACGGCCCCGAAAGAGCGCGGGGCCGTGTCCCGTTATAGCGTGGCCGCCCGCCCGATGCGAGCCTTCCCTGGCGGCTTAGGCCGCCTTGGCTAACGCCGCTTTCTCGCAAGCGAAGGCCCAGTCGAGCCAGGGCATTAGCGCCTCGACGTCCGATCTCTCCACCGTGGCCCCGGTCCAGATGCGCAAGCCCGCCGGCGCATCGCGATAGGACGCGATGTCCTTGGCTACGTCCTCCCGGCTGAGCCGCGCCGCCATGGACCGCGGGAAGGCATCGCGCGCCTCCGGCGGCAGCGCCGCGATCTCGGAATCGGCGATCCTGAGGCAGACGGACGTGTTCGAGCGGGTCTCGGGCGCCCGCGCCATGAACTCCACCCAAGGCGTCTTGGCGACCCAGTCGGCGATCACCGCCGCGTTGGCGTCGGCCCGGGCCATGGTGCCCTTGAGCCCGCCCACGCTTTCGACAAAGGCGAGCGCGTCCATATAGTCCTCGAGGCACAGCATGGACGGCGTGTTGATGGTCGAGCCCTCGAACAGATCGTCCATCACCTTGCCGTTCTTGGTCAGGCGGAACAGCTTCGGCAGCGGCCAGGGCGGCGCGTAGCTCTCGAGCCGCTCGATCGCGCGCGGAGACAGGATCAGCATGCCGTGCTGCGCCTCGCCGCCCAGCACTTTTTGCCAGGAATAGGTGGTCGCATCGAGCTTCCGCCAATCGAGGTCTTGGGCGAACACGGCGGAGGTGGCGTCGCAGATGGTGAGACCCTTGCGGTCGGCCGCGATCCAGTCGGCGTTCGGCACGCGCACGCCGGAGGTGGTGCCGTTCCAGGCGAACACCACGTCGCGGTCGAAATCCACTTCGGAAAGGTCGGGCAGACTGCCATAGGCCGCCAGCAGCGGACGGACGTCGGTGAGCCTCAACTCGTCGAGGATATCGGTCACCCAGTCGCGGCTGAAGGCCTCCCAGGCGAGCACGTCGACGCCGCGCGGCCCCAGCAACGACCACAGCGCCATCTCCACCGCGCCCGTGTCCGAAGCCGGCACCAGCGCCACGCGATAGTCGTCAGGCAATTCGAGCAAGTCGCGGGTCTTGAGCAGCGCCGCCTCGATGCGCGCCTTGGTCTCCGGCTGGCGATGATTGCGCCCGAGCAGCGCGCCGTTCAGCGCCTCCGGCGTCCAGCCCGGCCGTTTGGTGCAAGGGCCGGAGGAAAAGCGCGGATTGGCGGGGCGTAGCGCCGGCTTTGGCGGCAGGGTCACGGCAGTCTCCTGAAGGAACGAGACGAGGCTCGCATGTGGAGATGCCCATACGAGCGGCGCATATGCCCGTCAAGAGCGCGCCGCCGGTCCGCCGCTCAAGAAAAAACCGCCCGTCGGGAAGACGGGCGGTTAAGGCTAGCAGTCGGCTGTGGTGGATGGGTCTACTTGAAGGCCACCGGCATCGGCGCTGCCGGCTGATGTCCGAGCTTCCAGCGCACGCCGAGCATGACGTCGTGAGACGTGATGTCGTCGATGTCCACGCCGGCGTAGGAGCTGGTGTTGTCGTAGGACGTCACCGTCCCCGACCGCGCGTTGCCGAGATCGGTGTAGCGGTAGGACAGGTCGAGCGTGACGGACGGGTTCACGTCATAGGCGAGACCGCCGTAGACGGCCCAGGCGAAATTCGTCTCGGTGTGATCGGCGCCATAGGCGACACCACCATTCGGCACGTTGACGTCCTTGAGGCCGAGCACGGAGACCGAAGCCATACCGATACCGCCGCCGACATAAGGCGTGATGCACATATAGGTGCCGAGGTCGATATAGGCGTTGGCCAGGCCGACCCAGCTCTCGATGTCGGCGGTATATTCGTTGGTGCCCGGCAGGAAGGTGCCGTCGGCGTCGTTGCTGGCTCGGCTGAAGGTGCCGTTGCCGCCCGGATAGCGATCCTGAGCGATGAACAGCGACTTGCCGCGATATTCACCGGTGACATCGAAGCGGAGCCAAGTGTTGAACTCGTAGCCGATGCCGACGCCGAAGAACGGCGAGCTCTTGATGTCTTCGTGGAAGACTTCGAAGTCATTGAACTGGAAAAGCTCCGTGCTGATGTCGCCGACATTGGGGTTGGCGCCGCCGATAAAGCCCTTCAGGTAGACCGGCCCCGTGCAGCCCACGCAAGGCGCGGGATATTCGAGCGGCGGCGGCGGCGGAAGACCGAGATCGGCGGCATAGGCGCTCGCCGTCTGGCCTAGGACCAGCGCGGCAACGCCGAGAATGAATGAGCGAGTCTGTCCCATCTGATTACCCCTTCTGACTGCAGCCTGGCGATCCAATGACCTGCGGCTCAGGTCACGCTGGCTGTCTCATGAGGGCGACTATCGGCGGGATTGGTTAATGGACTCCTAAGCGCGGTCCCAGGACGGGACAGCTGTGGCGTGCCAGCCACAAGACGCCGGGCGCGTGGCTCTGGCGAGCGGCAACTTCCTGAAAACGTTAGTCTTTTAGATTGCCAGGAAACCGCAGCCTAGGCCGCGGCGGCATCCGACAGGGCGTGGACGATGTCCGAAACCACGGTCTTCACCAGCCCCGCGTCGTCGCCCTCGGCCATGACCCGAATCACCGGCTCCGTGCCCGAAGGACGGATGACCAGGCGTCCGGCCTTGCCGAGCTTGGACTTGCCGTCGTTGATCGCCCGCTGCACCCCCACATTGTCGAGGGGCTGGCCATTCTTGTAGCGGACATTCTCCAGGATCTGCGGCAGCGGCTCGAAGCGGTTGCACACCTCGCTCACCGGCTTGCCGCTCTGGGCGACCACGGCCAGGATCTGCAAGGCCGTGACCAGGCCATCGCCGGTGGTGGAGAAGTCCGACAGCACGATATGGCCGGACTGCTCGCCGCCGACATTGTAGCCGTGCTGGCGCATATGCTCGACCACGTAGCGGTCGCCGACCGGCGTGCGGGTCAGGCCGAGGCCGAGATCCTCAAGATAGCGCTCCAGTCCGAGATTGGACATCACCGTGGCGACCACGCCGCCGCCGGCGAGCCGTCCGCGCCTGAGCCAGAACTCGGCGATGACCGCCATCAACTGGTCGCCGTCGATGATGCAGCCCTTCTCGTCGACGATGACCACGCGGTCCGCGTCGCCGTCGAGCGCGATGCCGATATCGGCGCGCACTTCTTGGACCTTGCGGATCAGGGCATGCGGCGCCGTCGACCCGCAATCCTTATTGATGTTGAGACCGTTCGGATCGACGCCGATCTTGATCACCCTCGCGCCGAGCTCCCATAGGGCTTCCGGCGCCACCTTGTAACCGGCGCCGTTGGCGCAATCGATCACCACCCGGATGCCGTCGAAGCGCAGATTCTTGGGCAGGGTGCGCTTGGCGAATTCGATATAGCGCTCCCGCGCGCTGTCGATGCGGGTCGCGCGGCCGATCTTCTCCGGCGGGGCGAGCAACTCGGTGAGGTCGCCCTCCATCAGCTTCTCGATCTCTTCCTCGGTCTCGTCGGAAAGCTTGTAGCCGTCCGGTCCGAACAGCTTGATGCCGTTGTCGATGAAAGGATTGTGCGAGGCGGAGATCATCACGCCGAGATCGGCGCGAAGCGAGCGGGTCAGCATGGCGACGGCGGGCGTCGGCATCGGGCCGAGCTGGAACACGTCCATGCCCATGGCGGTGAAGCCGGACACCAGCGCGGACTCGATCATGTAGCCGGACAGACGCGTGTCCTTGCCGATCACCACGCGGTGGCGGTACGAGCCATTGGTGAAAACCTTGCCGGCGGCCATGCCGACCTTCAGCGCCACCTCCGAGGTCATCGGATAGGAATTGGCGCTGCCACGGATACCATCCGTGCCAAAAAACTTGCGAGCCATCCCGGTACTTCCCCCGTCTACGCCGCCAGACGGCGCATTCCCCGTTTTTGGATTTGCCTGGCGCGACATCGGATTATGCGCCTCCTCATAGCCTGCTTGCGTTCAAAAAATGTAAGCAAAAATTACACGGCCAGTCTAAGCGCGGCGTGAAATTTGCCTTAATTTTCAGTGCCGAACATGCTCGCGCGCCAAACATCCAGCGCCTGGCGGCTGCCCGCCACGTCATGGACCCGCAACATCTGCACCCCTTGCGCGGCCGACGCGATCGCCGCCGCCTGGCTACCCGGCTCCCGCGACCGGGGATCGCGGCCCTGGCCCACCCCGCCGATGAAGCGTTTGCGCGAGGCGCCGACCAGGAGCGGCACGCCCAGGCCGTGGAACACGCTGAGATTGGCGAGCAAAGCGAGATTGTGGGCGAGCGTCTTGCCGAAGCCGAGACCCGGATCGGCGGCGATGCGGGAGCGGTCGATGCCGGCGGCCACGCAAGCTTCGATGCGCGCCTCTAGATAGTCGAACACCTCGAGCACCACGTCGTCGTAAGTGGGGTCGTCCTGCATCGTCTTGGGCTCGCCTTGGGCATGCATCAGCACCAGATCGAGTCCCGCCTCCACGGCCACGTCCAGACAGGCCGGGTCGTGGGTGAGCGCCGACACGTCATTGAGGATCTTGGCGCCGGCTTCCGCCGCCGCCCGTGCCACAGGCGCTTTCCGCGTATCGATGGAGATGACGGCGTGGATGCCCTTGAGCCCGTCCAGCACTGGCACCACCCGGTCGCGCTCCGCCTCGTCCTCGACCCTGTCGGAACCCGGCCGCGTCGACTCGCCGCCGACATCGACGATGTCGGCTCCCGCCTCCACCAGCTCCGCCGCATGGGTGATGGCGCCCTCGGTGGTGTCGTAGAGACCGCCGTCGGAGAAGCTGTCCGGGGTGACGTTGACGATGCCCATGAGCGCCGGGCGTTTAAGGTCTAAGCCGGCGAAGGGCGCCCGCTGCGCGGTGACGCGCGAAAGCGCCGCGCCGAGATCGGCGTCGCGCACCTCTTTCAGCGCGCTCACGGGAAACAGCCGCCGCCGCGAATTGGTCGGATCGCCCTCGATCAGGACCGCGGACGTGAAGGCGATCGGCCCGCCCGCCAAAGGCAGCGCCAAGCCATCCTCGATGCCGGCGTCGGCCGGCGGTCCGTAGAGAAACCCGATGGGCCGGAGATAGAGCTTCCCATCTGCCGTATTCTTTTCAGCCATGGGGGAGCCTTAGCACAAAGCAACATGCCCGGCACAAGGCCGGGCATGCGCAAATCAAATGCTTTGGAGAGCCGTGTCTAGGTCGGCTGCGGCTCCATGCCGCCAGCGTCCGGCTCCGGCGGCTTCTTGCCCCGGCCGGCGGTCGGCACAGCGGAGGCGGGACCGGGGCGCACCGTATCCTCCTCCGGCACATCGCGCACCGGCGGCTTGCCGTTGAGGAGGTCCTTGATCTCCTGACCCGACAGCGTCTCGTATTCGAGCAGGCCGCGGGCGACGATGTGCAGATCGTCGATATTCTCCGACAGGATCTTGCGCGCGCCTTCCAGCCCCTCATCGACGATGCGGTGGATCTCCTCGTCGACGATGCTCTGGGTCTCGTCGGACAGGTTCTGCTGCCGCGCCACCGAATGGCCGAGGAACACTTCCTCCTCGTTGTCGCCATAGGCCAGCGGGCCGAGCTTATCGGACATGCCGAACTGGGTGACCATGGCGCGCGCGAGCTGCGTCGCCATCTTGATGTCGGACGAGGCGCCGGAAGTGACCTTGTCGTGGCCGAACACGATCTCCTCGGCCACGCGGCCACCCATGGCGACGGCGATGTCTGCCTTCAGCTTGGCGCGGGTGTGGGACAGCATGTCCCCGTCGGGCAGGCGCATGACCATGCCGAGCGCGCGGCCGCGCGGAATGATGGTGGCCTTGTGCACCGGATCGGACGCCGGCTGATGCAGCGCCACGAGCGCGTGTCCGCCTTCGTGGTAAGCCGTCAGCGTCTTCTCCTCCTCGGTCATGACCATGGAGCGGCGCTCGGCGCCCATCATCACCTTGTCCTTGGCGTCCTCGAACTCGTGCTGCGTGACGAGGCGCTTGGAACGGCGCGCGGCGAGCAGCGCCGCCTCGTTGACGAGGTTGGCGAGATCGGCGCCGGAGAAGCCCGGCGTGCCGCGCGCGATGACGCGCAAGTCGACATCCGGCGCCAGCGGCACCTTCCGCACATGCACCTTGAGGATCTTCTCGCGGCCGATGATGTCGGGACGCGGCACCACGACCTGGCGGTCGAAACGGCCCGGACGCAGAAGCGCCGGATCGAGCACGTCGGGGCGGTTGGTCGCGGCGATGAGGATGATGCCCTCATTGGCCTCGAAGCCGTCCATCTCGACGAGCAACTGGTTCAACGTCTGCTCGCGCTCGTCATTGCCGCCGCCGAGACCGGCGCCGCGATGACGGCCGACCGCGTCGATCTCGTCGATGAAGATGATGCAGGGCGCGTTCTTCTTCGCCTGATCGAACATGTCGCGCACGCGGGACGCACCCACGCCGACGAACATCTCGACGAAGTCGGAGCCCGAGATGGTGAAGAAGGGCACATTGGCTTCGCCGGCGATGGCCCGCGCCAGCAGCGTCTTGCCGGTACCGGGAGGCCCGACCAAAAGCGCGCCGCGCGGAATGCGCCCGCCGAGCTTCTGGAACTTCTGGCGGTCGCGCAGGAACTCGACGATCTCCTGCAAATCGTCCTTCGCCTCGTTGACGCCGGCGACGTCGTCGAAGGTCACGCGGCCGTGGCGCTCGGTGAGCAGCTTCGCCTTGGACTTGCCGAAGCCCATGGCGCGGCCGCCGCCCGACTGCATCTGGCGCATGAAGAAGATCCACACGGCGATCAGGAGCAGCATGGGGAACCAGGAGATCAGCACGCCGAACAGAGACGGCACGTCTTCCTCCGACGGCTTGGCGGTGATCTTCACGCCCTTGCTGTTCAGCTTGTCGACCAGGTTGGGGTCGTTCGGCGCGTAGGTCTGGAAGCTCCGGCCGTCGGTGTAATGCCCGGTGATCTGATTGCCGGCGATGGTCACGTCTTGGACGTTGCCGCCTTCGACCTCGGACAGCATCTGCGAGAAGCTCACCTCGTTGCCGCGGACCTGGACGCCGGGCGTCTGGAACAGGTTGAAAAGAGCAACCAGAAGAAGGGCGATGAACACCCAAATCACGAAATTACGGAAGTTCGAATTCATGAACTGACCTGACCTGACGGCTTGGCTGAGAGGCGCGCGGCGTTAAGAGCGTTGCCCCCGAAAAACTGGCTCAGAATGGCCAGTAAGCCCAGTTAACATAGGAACCTGCACGACTTTTGCCAAGTAAAGCTAACGCAAAGAGGTGCATGCTTCCTCAACGGCTTAGGATCGCTGCGGCGTCCCGCCTCGGCTCTCGGATCGGCCCCCGCAGGAACGTTGCTTGGCAGTCAAGGCGCGCTTCGTGGCGCGAGCAAGGCGTGGAGCACTGAGGCGCCTGACGGAAGTCAGCCAGCCCCAATAGGCTTTCGCCGCGCCAGCAGGCCGGCAGCGCCCGGGCCGCGAGCCGCGGCAGCGAGTCCGGCAGGGCCTCGGCCTCGCGGAGCTGACGCCAGCCGCTCTCGCCAAGCGCCCGCACCGTAAGGGTCCGCGGCGCGGCGGTCCCAAGCGTGACCCGGAAGCGATTGTCCCATAGAGCCCCCTCGCCCGGATGGAGCTCGAGCACCGGTAGCCCGTCCCGCCGCATCTCGCGGAAGATCCCGAGCCGCCCCTCGCCGTGCGGCGCGATGCGGCAGCGGCCGAGCGTATGAGCCTTGTCGGGATGCTCGCGGAGCGCGGCGAACAGCGCCTCGAGCTTGGCCAAGCGCACCGGGTCCTCGCTGCCGCCGACCGACGCCAGAAGGCGCGACAGCGACCGCAGGGCGATTTCCTCCGGGCAAGTTGCGAGCGCCGTCCAATCGACGACCGCATAGCCGGCATCGCTGGTCTCGGCATGGCGGGAGAGAAGCTCTTGCGCCGCCTCGTCGAGCGCCGCGCGGGCCCGCCGCAGGCGCCGCGCCGACAGCGCCAGGGCTTCCGGCGTCAGACCGAGCTTGGCGTAGGCATCGTTGGCGCCGCGCAGACGCGCGCGTTCGAATCGAGGGTCCGCGTTGCTCGGATCGACGGCGAAGGCGAGCCCCGCCACCTCGGCGCTGGCGACGAGCCGCGCCTTCGGCACGTCGAGCAGCGGCCGGAGCAAGGGGAGCGGGCCCAGGCCCCCGTCTCGGCCATGGCGGCGAGACCATCGAGGCCGCTGCCGCGCTTCAGCCGCATCAAGAAGGTCTCGGCCTGATCGTCCAGATGATGGGCGGTGACGAGCGCGCCGATGTCGTGCGCGACCGCCTCCGCCGTCATCAGGTCGTAGCGCGCCGTCCGCGCTGGCCTGCACGCCCGTGGTGACGTCGCCTTGGTTTTTCCAGGCGAGGATCGTATGCGGCAGCGACAGCGCGGCGGCATGGCCGACCATCAGCGCCTCGTCACGCGCGCCGGGACGCAAGCCGTGATCAACCGTGAACACGGAGAGCGCCGGACCGTCCTTCCGCGCGGCACGCCAGCGCGCCGCGAGATGCATCAACGCCAGACTGTCCGGACCGCCGGACACCGCGAGCGCCACGCGGGCATAACGCAACAGCGGCTGAAACAGCATGTCCGCTTCTTGGCGCGAGACCGGTCCGCCGCGCGCATTTGCAGCCAGCCTTGTCTGCCTCGCCCTTGGCTTGATTGCGCAGATGATCGTGCATGTCGGGGAATTTGTCGTTGAGCTCCGCAAAGGTGGAACAGGCGGCATCCTTCTGGCCGAGAGCCGCGAGCGACATGCCGAGCTTGAGCAGGCTGTCGGGCGCCTTGTCGCTGGAGGAGTATTTGCGGTAGGCGGCGAGGAAGCTGTCGGCCGCCTTCTTGTATTGCTTGCGCACGTAATAGGTCTCGCCGACCCAATATTGCGCGCTGCCCGCCAGCGGATCCTTCGGATAGGTCTTCACCACCTTGGCGAAGCCCGTCTCGGCCGCCGGATAATCGCGCTGCAGAAGATCGCCGTAGGCTTGCTCGTAAAGCGCCTGGGCGTCGCCGTCGGGGAGCGCGGCAAGGCTCTTGGCCAAGTCGTCTCTTTGGGCCGCGTCGTCCGGCACAGCGCCGGTGGCGGACGGTGGCAGGATCGATTGGGGGGCGTTATCGTCGGCTTCCGCCTGGCCGGGCTGTTGTCCATCGGGCTGTTGTCCGCCGGCCCTTGGCCCATACCAGCGCGGCTTCGACGGATCGCTGTCGTCGGCCTGCGGCGGAATCGCGGCCTGAGGCGCAAGGGGCGCTGATTTGGGCGCGGCCTCGGCCGGTGCCGGCTCGTCCCGTAGAGCCTCCATGACGTCGGGCGCGATATCGGGCTTGCTGGTGTCAGACTTGGGCGCCGGGGGCATCGTCTCCTCCGCCGCAGCGACATCGGCCGGCGGCGGTGGCGTGGCATCGGCCCCGCCGGCCTGACCACCCATCTGGCCGCCCATCATGGCCATCTGATTGGTGAGCGCCCCGATCTGCGTCTCGATCACGCTCACGCGGGAGTCGAGATCGCCATCGCCCGCTGGAGCGGCGCCCGACACCCCTGGCGCCAGGCTCGGTTTGGCGCGGACCAGCGCCTCCAGACGCCCCACCATGGCCTTGAGATCGGCGATCTCCGTCTCAAGCTTGCCGACGCGGGCATCGAGATCGCCGCCGTCTTGCGCCAGCGCCCGGCCCGGCGCGAGACCCAGCAGGACACAGACCGCCAGCGCGGCGAGATGGACGCGGGTCCCCCGTGTGGGACCCCAAATGTGAAGCGATGGGAGCACGATTTGCGACCTTGTCAGCAGGACCGGCGCGGAGCTTCACGCGGCGATGGACACGAGCCGCGGCGAATCCGCCGGAACGCGTCCATTTGCCGGGCCCTTTGGGGCCAAACTTAGGTGTGTTTGGCCCACAAACCGTCCAGCGACAAGGTCTAGTAGCGGGCCACCGCGCCCGCATTCAGGATCGTCTGAGCACGACGGTTCTGAGACCAGCAGGAGATGTCGTCGCACACCGCGATCGGCCGCTCCTTGCCGTAGGAGATGGTCTTGACCCGCCGGGCGCTGAGGCCGTTGCTGAGCAGGAAGCCTTTCACCGCCATGGCCCGCTGAGCGCCGAGCGCGAGATTGTATTCGCGCGTTGCCCGCTCGTCCGCATGACCTTCGATGGTCACGGTGTATTGCCCGTATTGGTTGAGCCAGCGGACCTGTTTGCGCAGGATGTTCTGCGCCTCGCCCGTCAGCCGGGCGCTGTCCACCTGGAAGTGGACCACGTCGCCCACATTGCTCGAGAAATCCCTGGTGCTGCCCGGCGTGGCCGGCCCCTCGCCCCCGAGACCGTATTCCTTCGGCTGCTGGCTCTTCGAACAGGCGCCGAGCGCCAAACCGACCGCCAAGAGCACACCCGCGAGCTTGCAGGCGTGGCCGACCCCACCACGGAAACGCATGTACTTAACTCCCGCTAAATTTAAGAAAATCGTAGGAGTGAAGTCCTTAACGATGTCTTAGCTCCGGAGGCCCCCGAGGGCTTCCGCAGCGATATGGTTAAGACGGAAAAAGGTGGCGTTTATGGGCCGGTTTCCGGGCTCCGAGAGACGGAGCCCGACACGGCGGGGCCGAAATCAGGGCCCTAAAAAGGAAAAGGATGCCTGGAGCGCCGCCGCATCAGCTACGGCGCTCCGGCATCCATGTCCCGTTTTGCCCGGAAGCCAGGAGCTTCCACGGCAAATCAGTGTCGTGATTTAGCCGAGCTTCAGCGGCTCCATGACGACGGCCTTCTCGTGATGGCCGAAGCAGCCACCAAGCGAAACGGCGGCGGCCACGAGCATGACAGCGGCGATAACGCCCTTCAAACCCTGCATGGTCTTCTCTCCTTTGGTTAAAACGGCAATAGCCGTCTTTGCATGTACCGGGGCGACGTTTTCAGATCAAGATCGGACTATTGTCCAGGGACCGTTTTGCCGGTCATTGATGCTAAAATGCCACTCCGAATCTCATCCTCCAGCCCGCTCAAGCTATCCCGCTCGGAGACGCCGATCAAGGTGTGGTTAACGACGTTGAGGCACTCCGATTAAGAAAGCGTAATCGACTGTTGCAAATAGGCCGCAACCGCCGCGCGCAGTCCACAACCAGCCAAAAAATGGCTGAAAACAGCTAATTAATCAGGGGAGACCAGGCCGGGTCGGAGCCGAAGGCCGGGGTCGCGACCTGGCGCTCGTTGTAGCCCGTGAGGTCGATCGTGTAGAGCCGCGGACCGCCGCCGGCACCGGGGGATTCCCGGAAGAACATGAGCACCCGGCCGTTGGGCGACCAGGTCGGACCCTCGTTGTGGAACCCCTCGGTGAGGATGCGCTCGCCCGTCCCGTCGGGCTTCATCACACCGATCAGGAATCGCCCGCCGAGCATCTTGGTGAAGGCGATGAGATCGCCCCTGGGCGACCATACCGGGGTCGAGTAGCTGCCCTCCCCCTGGCTGATGCGGCGCTGATTGGAGCCGTCCGCGTCCATGACATAGATCTGCCTGGAGCCGTCCCGATCGGTCTCGAAGGTGATCTGGCGGCCATCCGGCGCGTAGCAGGGCCCGGTGTCGATCGCGTCCGTATTGGTGAGCTGCAAGGTCCGCCGGCTGCGCAAATCCATGGCGAAAAGGTTGGAATTCCCGCCCTGCTCGAGGCTCATGACGATGCGCATGCCGTCGGGCGAGAACCTTGGGGCAAAAGTCATCCCCGGGAAGGCGCCGACGATCTCCTTCTGCCCGGTCTCGATATTGAGCAGATAGACCTTCGGCTCCGCCCCCTCGTAGGACATGTAGGTGATCTCTTGGGTCGAGGGGCTGAATCGCGGCGTCAGCACCAGGCTCTGGCCTTGGGTCAACAACCGTACGTTGTGGCCGTCCTGATCCATGATGGCCAAGCGCTTCATGCGCCGGTCCTTCGGGCCCGATTCGTCGACGTACACGATACGCGTGTCGAAATAGCCCTTCTCACCGGTAATGCGCTCATAGATTGTATCGGCGATGATGTGGCCGAGGCGGCGGGCTTCCTGCGGCCGCGAGAACACCTGCTCGCCCACCAGCTGCTTGCCGGACAGCACGTCCCACAGCCGGAACTCGGCCCGGATCTTCCCGTTGGTCGAGCCGATATGCCCGACGACAAGGGCTTGGGCGTTGATGACCTGCCAGTCCTCGAAGCGCGGCACGCTGCTCATGGCGAGATCGCGCTCGATGAACGCCGCCTGGTCGATCGGCGCGAACAGGCCCGAGGATTGAAGATCCTCCGCCACGACGGTCGAGATTTCACGCGCCGCTTCGGGATCGATTCCGAGCCCCGCACCAAAATCGGCAATGGCGATCGGCATGGGCTGGATGGTGCCTTGCGTGATGTCGAGCTCGACCACCGCATAGGCCGGCAGCGGCGCCACGACGGCACCGAGCAAGCCCGCAAGCACAATGAGAGATGATCGCCGCATCGTGAATGTCCCCCTAGCCGCTGCGATACATCTGGCTTGGGTCGAAATTGAGGATCATGTCGCGCCACAGCGCATATTTCGCCACCGGCAGCGCATAAGGCTGACACTGGAACACCGCGCGCACCGCGCTATCCGCCGCCGCCTGGAAGAAGGGCGACGAGCCGGAGTTCGCGACGCTCGGATAGCCTTCGAGCGTGCCGTCCTGGTTCAGCTTGAGCCGGATCTTGACGACGATGGCGTCCGCCCCGAGCCCGCCCGGCGGCGGCGTCCAGCAATCGGCGATGCGCGCACGCAAGGCGTCGATCTCGTTCACCGACATCGCCATCTCCGTGCCGTTCGATTGTCCATGCACCGGCTTCGTCTCCGCCGCCCAGTCTTGCGGCTCGGGCTCGTCGACGGCATCGGGAATCTTGTTGAGCAGCGCGGAGATGCGGTCGGTATCGAAGTCCTTCGTCTTGGGCGCCGGTTTCGGGGTATCGGCTTTGGCCGTCTGCTTCGGCGGCTCGGGCTTGCGCACCGGCGCGGCGGGCTTCGGTTGCGGCTTCGGCGCCTCTGCCGTCTTCTCCGGTTTCGCTTCGGGAGCCTTGGCAGCAGGTTTCGGCGCGGGCGGCTTCGGCGCTTCGGCCGTCTTCTCGGGCTTCTTGATCGCCGCGGTCTGCTCAGGCGCCTTGGCGGTCTTCTCCTTCACCGCTTGCGGCTTCTTCTCTTCGGGCTTGGCGGCGAGCGGCGCGTCGTCCTTCGCGTCCTTCATGCCCGCTTTGATCTTGGTGATGTCCGCCGTCGTCGACAGATCGACGGGAACGGCGACGAGCGGCGCGGACATATGCGACGACGAGAGGCCGACGATGGCGAACAGCACGATCGCCACATGCAGTGCGGCAGAGATGAAGGTACTCGGGCCCATGGTCCTGGAAGAGTTCCCCGTCAGGGTTGATCCACTTGATCGGTGACGAGGGTCACGGGCAGGCCGGCTTCCTTGATCCGGACCAGCACCTTCGCGACGTTGCCGTAAGGCGTTCCCTTGTCGCCGCGAACCCACACTTGCGTTCCGCCACCGGCATCCCGGATAGCAGTAAGTTTGGGCATAAGTTCGTCAAAGCCGATCTCGGTGTTCTGCAGGAAGATTTTTCCGTCAGCATCGACGGTGATGCTAAGCGGCGCCTGCTCCGGGTTCACCGGCCCCGCCTCGGTCGCCGGCAATTCCACCTCGGGCAAGGTCGCGTTGGCGTCGATGTCGACGCCGACGGTGAGCAGCGGCGCCGTGACCATGAAGATGATCAGGAGTACGAGCATCACGTCCACCATGGGCGTGACGTTGATCTCGCTCATCGGTAGGCCGGAGCGCCGTCTGGCGCGGCGGTTGGACAAGGCACCGCCTGGTTGAAGTCCTGCTCCCATGATCGGGCCTCACGTGGTCTTGTCGATTTGCCGCGACAGGATGGCTGAGAACTCGTCGGCGAAGCCTTCGAGACGGGCCGCGTGCCGCGCCACTTCGCTGTTGAATTTATTGTAGAAAATGACCGCCGGAATGGCCGCGAGCAGGCCGAGCGCGGTGGCGAACAAGGCCTCGGCGATGCCCGGCGCCACCACCGCGAGGCTGGTGTTCTTGCTCGTGGCGATCGCCTGGAAGCTGGTCATGATGCCCCAGACCGTGCCGAACAGCCCGACGAAGGGCGCGGTCGAGCCGACCGTGGCGAGGAAGGTCAGCCGCCGCTCGAGCCGCTCCACCTCGCGGCCGATGGTGACGTCCATCACCTTCTCGACCCGGTGCTGCACGCCCGGCATGGGCTTCAGCGCACGGTCGCCGCTCTCCCGTCGGTCGAGCGCTTCCACTCGCGCATCGCCGCCACGAACAGCGCCGCCATGCCGGTGTTCCGCCGCTGCGCCAAGTTGGTAGAGCTCGTCGAGCGACTGGCCGGACCAGAACACCTGCTCGAACTTGTCCGCCTCCTTCCGCGTCTTGGCGAACAGGAAGAACTTCTCGAAGATGATCGCCCAACTCCACACCGACGCCAGGATCAGCCCGATGATCACGAGCTTCACGACGAAGTGGGCATTCATAAACAGGTGGAAGATCGACAGATCGACGGCGACATCCGACGGATTCATTCACGGCCTCATGGCATGAGCTCCAAGCGCATGCCCCTAGGCGTCAACCCACGGACGGCCACTTGGATCCCGCGAGGGTTCAAAGACCCGCAGGGGAGTTCGACGTCGCCGGAGGGAGCCGCATTTCGCTCGCTAAACCCCGACCTTTCGCGAGCGATTGTGACTAAACTTGGGCTCTACCGCCCGAGCCGCGGCACGCGACTCTACCCGGCGCAATTTTATGCTTTACCGGTCTTAGCTACGTTTCACGCGACCGGTTAACGAATCGTTGAAGCGCGCCCCGGACCATTTGACCTATCCGTTGGGGTTTGCCCGACGCCGACACCAGCACGACGGTCACCTTGGCGCGGGCAAGCGCCACCCCGTCGCGCCGCACCTCCTGCGCGAGCACCAGGCTGGCGCCGCCGATCTGGGCGCAAGAGGTCACCACTTCCAGCACATCGTCGAGACGGCCCGGTCTCAGAAAATCGATGTCGATATGGCGCACGACGAAGATCGTGGGCTCGCCCTCTTTCGGGTTGGCGAGATCTTGGTGACTGATGCCGAGCAGGCGGACGAAGTCGGAACGGCCGCGCTCGCAGAATTTCAGAAAGTTGGTGTGATAGACGACGCCGCCGGCGTCGGTGTCCTCGAAATAGACGCGCACCGGCAAGACATGGGTCTCGCCCTCGATGCGCCCGGCAAGGTCCGGCCAGGTGCCCACTAGTCTTCGCCGCCGTTGAACAGCGGGAACTGCGCCGGTTGCGCCGGCGGCGCCACGCCGAGATGACCGTAAGCCAGCGCCGTCAGCACCCGGCCGCGTGGCGTGCGGGCGATGAAGCCCTGCTGCAGCAGATAAGGTCGATGATCTCCTCGATAGCGTCGCGCGGCTCCGACATCCCCGCGGCGATGGTCTCGATGCCGACCGGCCCGCCGCCATAGTTCATGGCGATCAGCCGCAAATAGCGGTGGTCGAGCGCGTCGAGCCCGCGCGAGTCCACCTCGAGCTGCGACAAGGCACTATCGGCGAGCTTGGCGTCGACCGCGCCATTGCCCTCGACGGCGGCGAAGTCCCGCACCCGGCGCAACAGCCGCCCCGCCACACGCGGGGTGCCGCGCGCGCCGGCGGGGCGATCTCATGCACGCCTTCCTGCGTCAGCGGCAGTCCGAGCAGCCGCGCGCCCCGTCGCACGATCTCTTCCAACTCCTCCACCGTGTAGAACTGGAGCCGGATGGGAATGCCGAAGCGTTCGCGCAAAGGCGTCGTGAGCAGTCCGGTGCGCGTGGTGGCGCCGATCAGCGTGAAGCGGGCGACATCGATGCGTACCGAGCGCGCCGCCGGTCCCTCGCCGATGATGAGGTCGAGCTGGAAGTCCTCCATGGCCGGATAGAGGATCTCCTCCACCGCGGGCGAGAGCCGGTGAATCTCGTCGATGAACAGCACGTCGCGGTCCTCGAGATTGGTGAGGAGTGCGGCGAGATCGCCCGCCTTGGCGATCACCGGGCCCGAGGTCGCCCGGAAGCTGACGCCGAGCTCCCGCGCCACGATCTGCGCCAGCGTCGTCTTGCCGAGACCCGGCGGCCCGGCGAACAGCACATGGTCGAGCGCTCGCGGCGGCCCGCGGCGGCATCGATGAACACTTTGAGATTGGAGCGGATCTTGGCTTGGCCGATGAACTCACCAAGCGTCTGTGGGCGGAGCGCCGCATCCGGCTGGTCCTCGTCGCGTTTCGCCGCCGCTAGCATGCGCTCACTCATTGGGCGAGCTCCTTGAGCCCGACGCGGATCAACTCCTCGGCGCGGGCCTCGTTGCCCATCTTGGCGATGGCCGCGCTGACGGCCGCCGCCGCCTCGCCGTGGGCATAGCCGAGATTGGTCAGCGCCGAAACCGCATCGCGCGCGCGAGACCTTCCGGCAACGCCGCCACCTGGATGCCGCCGCCGCCCGGTCCGAGGCGGGCGCCAGCGCCGGCATCTTGTCTTACTCGGCGACGATCCGCGCGGCGACCTTGGGGCCGACGCCAGGCGCGCGCGCACCTGGTTCTTGTCCTGGAGCGCTACGGCATTGGCGAGATCGTTGGCCGACAGCGTGCCGAGCACCGCCAGCGCCACCTTGGCGCCGACGCCTTGCACCGAATTGCACGCCCGGAACCAAGCGCGGTCGTGCTCGCTGGTGAAGCCGTAAAGCCGCACGCCGTCCTCTTTGAGATGCGTGTCGATGGCGAGCGTCACCACCTCGCCGATCGGCGGCAGCGTCGACAGCGTGCGCGTGCCGAGCGTCACCTCGTAGCCGACGCCCCCCACGTCGATGATCGCCGTGGACAGCGAGACCGTGTCGACCTTGCCCGTGAGCTTGCCGATCATGACGCGGCCCTCTCGGCTTGCGTGACCCGGGCTTCGAGCTTGGTCCACGCCCGCGTATGGGCATGGGTGATGGCGATGGCGAGCGCATCCGCCGCATCGGCGCTGTCGGGCACGGCGCGCGGCAGCAGGCATTTCACCATGGCGCGGATCTGCGTCTTGTCGCCATGCCCTGCGCCCACCACGGTCTTCTTCACCGCGTTCGGCGCGTATTCGGCGATCGTGAGCCCGGCAAGCGCGGGCACCAGCATGGCGATGCCCCGGGCCTGGCCGAGCTTCAGGGTGGCGGTCGCGTCGCGATTGACGAAGGTCTGCTCGACGGCGGCCTCTACCGGCGACAGCGAGGCCAAGACCTCGGACAGTCCGTCGAAGAGCTGCCGCAGCCGGTGGCCGAGATGCTCGTCCGAATCCGAGGTCACCGAGCCGCAAGCCACATAGCTGAGCTTGACGCCGTCAGTGTCGATGACGCCCCAGCCGGTGCGCCTCAGCCCCGGGTCGATGCCGACAATGCGAATCGCAGCCCTCATGGGCGAATCGTAGCACAGGCCACGCCTGGGCAAGCCGCCGGTCGGCTGGCCGGGAACCGGATTTTAGCCCCGGATCGCGGGAACGGATCTCGCTCACCCGGCGTTAGGAGTTCGGGCGTAAGCTGCGTGGAGCTCCGAGGGAAGCCGGGACACTCCAACGCCCGAGAAGGATCTCTAGGGGGAGCATCCTCGTGTCTGGTGCCAGCAATATCCTCGACCCAGTCGGGGCCGCCCAGGACGACATCGACCGGTCGAAGCATCTCATCGCCTCGACCCTCGACGAACTCTCACGCCATCATAGCTGGCTCGAAAGCTACCATCGCGACGAAAGGCGCCGTGCAGAGCGCCTGCGGCGCCAAGAGGCGCTGGACCGGCTGGCGCTCAAGCGGCAGCGCGCCGCCTGGCGCCTGCGGCGCTTCACCGTCACCTCTCTCGCCGCGATGCGGTCGGCCGCGATCTTCCTGTCGCGCACCACCCTCGCCTGTCTTCGCGCGGCGCGGAGATTCAGCCTGCGCGCCGCCGCCTGGACAGCACCGCGGGCCAAAGCGCTCGCCGCCCTGCTCGGGCGGTCCATGGCGGTGGGTTGGTCGTGGTTCCTGCGGACCGCCCTGTGGCTCGCCCGCGCGGCTTCGCCTATGCATCGATCGGCTTTGCCTGGACGGTCCAAACCTCCGAGCGCCTCGGCATCGTCTTCCGCAAGCGCCTCGCTGCCGGTTACGCGCAAGCCTCGGCCCAAACAGCGGTGCTCACGCACCCGATGCGGAAGCGGGCCTCGGCTGCGTGGATGCGGACCCAGCTGCGGTCACGGCGCTTGGCCAGCACCACGCAGGATCGCCTTGCCGCCGATTGGTCCAGGGTGCGAAGGCGCACGCCCATCCTCGCGCGACACGCAAAGGGCCGGATGGTCGCGGAAAGCGCCACGCTCTCCCGGGCGCTGCAAAGCCACGGGACTGCCGGCGCCGTTTGGGCTCGCACCAGATCCCGGAGCTTCGCGGCCATCGCCGCCAAGACGGCGTCAGGCGGCTGGTCCAGATGTCGTTCCTGGGTTGAAGCGCAGGGCTCGCGCCTATCGCGGGCTTTCGACTCCCTGAAGCCGCATGACCCGGCGCATCGGGCCTTGGTGGTCAGGCGCTGCACCGCCTTGGTTGCGCGCGAGCCGTGGCGCCCCCGGCTGCCCGCCCTCCTCGGAAGCTGAGGGACTACCGGTCGAGATAGCGCGCCCTGAGGTCCTTGGTACGGGCTTCGGTGTGCTCGAGCAGGCAGCTCATAATGGCGCCGCTCGCGCCAGACCCACCCCACCACTCATAGCCGACGGCTTCGCAATCGTGCTCCTTGAATTTTATCCAAGCCCGCTGTGACTCGAGCAGCTCGTCGTTCCAGGCCTTGCGCTCCTTCGCCGGCAAATAGTCGGCGGTGCCGACACTGGCCATGACCTGTTTCCACACCGCGTTCAGGTCCGCGTCGGCCGTCTTATAGGCCTTGCCCAGGCACTCCCGCATCGCGAGGGTGGTGACGGCGTCCGCGCACGGATCGGCCTCTGCCGCGAGTGCCGCCGTGGCGCACAGGCCGAGCCATGCCAGTGTCACGCAAGCCATGCCGGTGATGCCGAGCCTCATCATGTGTCTCCAGTTTAACGTGGCGCGATGGCCGCGCGCCGGCGCCGATAGGTGATGACCGCAATGAGCGCCGCGGCGGCGACGCTCAGGAACACGATGACGAGCGCACTGAACACGAGCGTCAGGATGCGCCCCGTCATGCCGCGGCCCACGGCGAGCACGGCTTGCGGCTTCTCTTCGCCTTCCGGGTAGACGGCCACCAGCTTGTACTCTCCCGCCTTGGGCACCTCGAAGGCGAGCACCGAGCGGCCGGCGCGCCCGCCCAGCTCATAGCTCGAGGTCGCGCCGGGCTGGTCTAGGGTGAGGGGCTCGCCGCCGCCGGCGGGCACGATACGCACCAAGAGGCCGGAGACGTCGGTGCCGGAGTAGATGCGGCCGTCGACCGTGCTCTGATATTCGTGAAAGATGGTGTATCGGCCCGGCTCGAGCGCGAGATCCGCTTGGCCCGGCACCACCACCTGGTCGAGCCCGCTCATCAGATCGCCGATGTTGGAATAAACCCGGTAGCCCGCAAGCGCGAACCCGGCCAAGGCCACGAGGACGGCCGCCACATACCAGACCCGCCCGGGCGCCGGGCGCTCCACCGTCGGCCGTCGCGTTTGATCGGTCATCGCACCTCCCCGGGCCGATTTGCCACCCGGCCTGCCGTCAATCTTCCTCATTGTCATGCCCAATGTCTCGCCCCATACGATAAATCATTGGAAACTCTAGGGACTTGCCGGGTCCGGCCCACCCAAACCGGCAAAGGAGGCCGACTGACAATGCCGTTTTGGTTGAGGCGAAACCTGCTTGCTGTCACCGCAACCCTCGCGCTCATGCTGGCGCTTGTGCCGCCGGGCCATGCTCAAGAGCTCGCGCAAGACGCCCCTCAAGACGCCGCTCAGGAGTCCGCTCAAGATTCCGGCCAGGGCGCGGCAGGCGCAGCCCCGGCCCCCGTCGAGGCGCAGCCCGCACCAAGCGAGGCGCCCGCACCCGCGGCACCGCCAGCTGCCGAAGAGCCACCAGTTGCCGAAGAGCCGCCCGCCAGCGCCGAGCAGCCAGCAGCCGAGCCGGCGCCGGACGCGGAATCCGGGCCGGAGCAGGAAGCCGACGCCACCAAGGATAGGTTGGTCACGGCGTTCACCGACTCCCTGAAGCTGTGGACCAACCAGATCAAGGCCCTGGAACAGGCCATCGCCGACGGCGCGACGACCGACGAGGAACTGAGGGCCATCCCCGAATTTCTCGAGACACTGCGCGAGGCCATCCGCGAGCAGAAGGCAAGCTCGAACCCAAGCTCCAAGACATGCGGGAACGTTTGGCCAAGCTGGGCCCCGCGCCGGAGAAGGATGGGCCCAAGGAGAGCCCCGAGATTGCCGCGCAGCGAAAGCGCCTAGAGGCGAATGTCGCCGCCATCGACGGCAAGCTGAAGCAGGCCGACATCCTGTTCGTCCGCGCGGACCAGCTGATCGACGCCGCCAACGACAAGCGCCGCGAGCGCTTCACCGAATCCCTGTTCGGACCGGTCCCGAATTTCTATTCCAGCGTGCTGCCGGCGGCATTCGAGCGCGTGCCGCTGCAACTGAAGCGCCTGTTCGATGCCGGCGCCGAATGGATCTCCCGCGCCTGGGCCAAGGGCATCGTCGTATTTCTGCTGATCTTCCTCGTGCCGGTCGGAGCCGCCGTGGCCGGACGAAGCTTCGTCCGCAACATGGCCGGGCGCGTCGACGCCAAGCAGCGCGCCAACAAGCCGGCCGAGCCCACGGTACAGCAATGCGGCGTTTGGGCCTTGCGCAAGACGGTGCGCAGCACGCTGCCGCTGTGGCTCGGGCTCTTGGTCTTCTATCTCATCGTGTCCGCGGCGGGCCTTGCCGACCCCACCCTCAACGGATTCCTGCTCAGGGCAATTCTCGCCACCGGCTGGGCGATCTTCCTCATCGCCCTCATCACCTATTCCCTCCTGCCCGACGACAGCGCCTGGAAGATCATCCCGTCCACCGACGCGGTGGCTCGGCGCGTCGCCGGTTTGCTATGGGCCATTACCGCGGTCTGGTGGGTCGATCTGGTCTTAAATCTCACCGACACGGCGGTGTTCACGCCCTATCAGGTCTCGGTGCTGCGCTCGGCGATCTTCGCCGCCCTCTACGGCGTGATTCTCGCCGCCATCCTGCTGGCGATCCAAAGCGGTACGGTGATGGGCAAGGCGGCGTTGAGCGGCTGGCGCGCCTGGCTGTTCTCCTTCTGCGGCGCCGTCGCCGGCATCATCATCATCGCCATGCTGTTTGGCTACGAATCCCTCGCCCGCTTCGTGGGCATGCACGCGGTATCCACCGCCGGCGTGCTGTGGATCATGTACCTGCTGCATCTCGCCGCCGAATCCATCTCGAGCGTCAGCGTCATCTCCGGCCGAACCATCGACGACGATCTCGATGAAGAGGAGGACATGGGCGCGCCGTCCTTGCTGACCCTTCGCATCATCGTCAGCCTGCTGCTCGACATCGCCATCATCGCCGTCGGCGTCACCGTGCTTCTGCTTCTGTGGCGCTTCGACTGGGTCGAGGTCAAAGGCTGGATTCAGGCGGCGTTCTTCGGCTTCCAATTCGGCAATCTTCACCTATCGCTTCAATCCGTGCTGATCGCCCTCGGCGTCTTCGCCCTCGGCCTGGCGCTGACACGCTTCGTGCAACGCTGGCTCACCGGCCGCGTGTTCACCGGCCGGCACAGCGAGTCCGGCTTGCACGAATCCGTGCGCATCGGCATCGGCTATCTCGGCTTCGTGCTCGCGGCCTTGGCCGGCATCTCCTATCTCGGCGTCGACTTCTCGAACCTCGCCATCGTCGCCGGCGCGCTGTCCGTCGGCATCGGCTTCGGGCTCCAGAGCATCTTCAACAATTTCGTCTCGGGACTCATCCTCCTGGTCGAGCGCCCGATCAAGATCGGCGACTACATCCAGGTCGCGGGGCTCGAAGGCACGGTGAAGAAGATCAGCGTGCGCTCCACCGAGATCGAGACCATCTACCGGCAATCGGTGATCATCCCCAATGCCAACCTCATCACCGATCCGGTGACCAACTGGATGCATCTCGACAAGAGTTGCCGCCTCGACATCGCCGTCGGCGTCGACTACGGCACGGATGTCGAGCTGTTGCGGACGACTCTTCTAGATGTCGCCCAGCAACATCGCGGCGTTCTCAAGAGCCCGCCCCCGGTCGTCCACTTCGCCGGCTTTGGCGACAGCGCGCTCGACTTCGAGCTGCGGGTGTTCTTGCGCGATGTCGGCGAACGCATCCGCTCCAGCAGCGATCTGCGCTTCACCATCCTGGCGGCGCTCCGGGACGCCGGAATCTCCATTCCGTTTCCGCAGCGGGATCTTCATATCAAGGAGGGTGGCTTCACGCCGGAAGCCGGCGCCAAGCGCAAGCCGACCCAGGGTTCGCGATGAAGGCGCTGCCGGCCGCGACAGCGGCCAAATGCCTTGCCGAAAATCGCGAGATCGTGAGACTTGTCGCCATGCCGTCAACTTAGCCGAAAGGTCGTATGGGCTGATATCGGCCCATGGCGAAAAGAGGAAAAAGCAAACCCAAGATGGCCGCTGGCGATCTGGGCAAGACCCCTGTCGGGCATGGCAAGGCCCCTGTCGGGCAGGGCACCGGTCCTTTCGGCGCGACCAGGAACCCGTTTCAACTCCTCGTCGAGAACATCACCGACTACGCCATCTACATGCTCGATCCGCAAGGAATCGTGACCAATTGGAACCTCGGCGCGCAGCGGTTCAAGGGTTACAAGCCCGCGGAAATCATCGGCCAGCACTTCCGCCGGTTCTTCGTCGACGAGGATCGCCAAAACGGCTTGCCGGAGAAGATCCTGGCAACGGCCGCCGCAGAAGGCCGCTTCGAATCAGAGGGCTGGCGCGCCCGCAAGGACGGCACGCGCTTCTGGGCCCATGTGGTGGTGGACACCATTCGCGATGAGACGGGCGAGCTGATCGGCTTCGCCAAGATCACCCGCGACATCAGCGAGCGCCGCAAGTCGCAAGAGAACCTAGAGAGGCTCGCGCACTACGACAGCCTGACCGGACTCCCAAATCGCATCACGCTGCGCAACCACCTCACCGAAGCCACCGGCTCGCAAACGCCGCTCACCGTGCTCATGCTCGACCTAGACGGCTTCAAGGAGGTCAACGACAGCTTGGGTCATGCGGCCGGCGACAGCATCCTCAGGGCGGCCGGCGAGCGCATCAAGAGTTGCGTGGGCGATGAGGGCATGGTCGGCCGGCTCGGCGGCGACGAGTTCGCCGTGATCATTTCCGATGTCGCCGATCCGGTCCGGGCGGCGGAACTCTGCGACCGGCTGCTCCGCGCGTTTCGCCTACCGCTCGTCTGGGAGGGACAAGAGTCCTTTCTCGGCCTCAGCATCGGCATCGCGCTCAGCCCCAGCCACGGCCAAGACGCCGAGGACCTCCTCTCCAGCGCCGATCTGGCTCTGTATCAAGCCAAGGCGGAGCCGCGCAAAGGCTATTGCGTGTTCCAGCCGATGCTCAGGCAGGCGGCGCTCGCGCGGCGTCATTGCGATCAAGAGCTGCGCCATGCTGTGGCCACGGACCAGTTGGAACTTTTCTACCAGCCCCAGGTGAGGCTCGCCGACTATCGCGTCGTCGGCGTGGAGGCGCTGCTGCGCTGGCGGCACCGCAGCACGGACTTCTCGCGCCGGGCGCTTTCCTCAATGTCCTCGAGCGCGGCGCGCTTGCCCCAATCGTCGGCGACTGGGCGATTCAAGCGGCGGCGGCCCAGGCGCGCAAAATCCACGACTTGGGGCCGGACCACTTCCGGGTGAGCGTCAATCTCTTCGGCGCCCAGCTGCGCCGCGGCCAGCTTCGTTCGGCCGTCGTCCGCGCCCTGGAAGAGAACGCCCTGCCGCCGGCGGCCCTCGAGCTCGAGATCACCGAGAACATCTTCCTCCAGCAAGGCGACACCATGGTCGCTCCGTTGCGGGAGCTGCGCGATCTGGGCGTGGGTATTGCCTTCGACGATTACGGGACCGGCTTCGCCTCGCTCAGCCTGTTGAAGCGCTTCCCCTTGAGCCGGCTCAAGATCGATCAGAGCTTCGTTCACAATCTCTGCGCCGATTCCGAGGACGCAGCCGTGGTGCGCGCCATCGCCTATCTCGCCGAGAGCTTCAGCCTCGAGGTCACGGCGGAAGGGGTCGAGAAGGAGGAACAGCGCAAACGGCTGCGCGAGCTCGGCTGCGAGAGCGCCCAAGGCTATCTGTTCGGACGCCCGATCCCGGCGGACGAGATGATGGGGCTGATCTGCGGCGATCCCCATCACGGTCTCGCCCGCTGGCCGCGAAGCAGCGAGTCCGCCATGATTGACGCCGCCGCGCTCGACGAAGACGTCAGCCCGTTTGCTGCCAGCGCCTAGAGGTCAAGCCCCTCAACTGGCATGAGGCCCGCGCATCTCTTTGATCGCGGCCTGGATCCGGCGCCAATCTTCAGCGTGATGCTTTTCACCCAGCTTTTCGCATTCGGCGACTTTCTGCGCGGCCTCGACTTCCGCCTTGTCACCATGGGTGCCGATGAAGCGCCGCGCGTAATCGTGGATTTCGTTCATATCCATAGGGAACGTCCTCCTCTTCGAACGCCTTAACCTCCATGCTGGGCCACTTTTGTGCCCTGAGCGAGATCAATTCGTCGTCGGCGAAAGCGTTCCCTAGGCAGGCTCGGTTTCCACGGCCTTGGGCAATTCCACCACCTGCACCAAGCCGCCGCCAGGACCGTTGGCAATACTAATGTTGCCGCCGGCGCGTTGCACGAGCTCCCGCGCGATGGTGAGGCCGAGCCCCGCGCCCGGAATGTCCTGCCGGCGCGCCGGATCGGCGCGGAAGAACGGCTCGAACACCTGATCGATCACGGCGGGTGGAATGCCGGGCCCGCCATCCGCGATGACGATGCGCGCCATCGGCCCGTTGGGCGCATTGACGCTGACCCGCGCGCGAACGCCGTGCGTGGCCGCGTTGATGATGAGATTGCGCAGCGCGCGATTGAGCTTGAAGCGGCTGACCCGCACCGTCACCGGCTGCACGTCCTCGATCGTCACGTCGAGATTCTGCTCTCTCAGATCCGCGCCGATATCGCTGACCAGCTCATCGAGCCGCACCAGCTCGGGCGCGGCGGCCCCCGTCTCCTCGCGCACCAGCATGATCGCGCTGTCGGCGATGCGCTCGAGCTCGTCGAGATCGTTGAGCCACTTCCCGCGCTCGTCCTCGTCGGTGACGAACTCGGCCCGGAGCCGCATGCGCGTGATCGGCGTGCGCATGTCGTGCCCGGCGGCCGCCACCAAGCGCATCCGGCTTTCCATGGCGCGCTTGAGACGGGTCGACAGCGAGTTGAGCGCCTTGGCCGTCGCCCGCACCTCGGCCGGCCCGCGCTCGGGCAATTCCGGCAGCATTCCGTCGGCACCGACGGAGGCCACGGCGTTCTCAAGGAAGACCAGCGGCCGCACCATGCGATTGGCGACGAACACGGCGATTACGGTCGCACCGAGCGCGATCAGCATGAGCCAGCGAAACAGTGCCTTCCAGGGGGGGCCTGGCGGCGGCATGCCTGAGGTCGGCATCCAGAGCCAGCCCTTATCGCCGATGGGCACGGACACGATGAGCGGGGCGTGGTGGCCCTGCCGCGAGATCGTCACCGGAAGATCGATCCCGCGCTTCTTCAGAGTCTCACGCAAGGCCTCCGTCGTGCGCTCATACAAGCGCCCGCCTGCCGGCCCGTCCGCCAGCGTCACGCCGTCGAGACCGCTGCTCGTGAGCTTGAGCACCATCTCCACCTGCCGCACGACACCCTCGATCGCGCGCTCCGAGCGCGTCGGGGGCCCGAGCAGATAGAACAGCACGACCGTCAGCAGGCCCACGACCGAGACGATCGCGATAACAAGCAACAAGGCAAATTTTACGCGGAGCGTATTCACTGTTGGTCGTCCTCGGTGTCGACTTTCACCGCAAGCTGATAGCCGCCATTGCGCACCGTCTTGAGCAATTGCGGGACATCGTCCCCGCCCAGCTTGCGGCGCAGCCGGCTGACCAGAACGTCGATCGACCGGTCGAAGCCGTCGCCGTCGCGGCCGCGCGTCAGATCGAGCAATTGATCGCGCGACAGGACGCGGCCGGGCCGGTCGAGAAATGTCTTGAGCAGATCGAACTCCGCGCCGGTCAGCTCGATATCGCCGCGGCCCGGCGCGATCACCCGTCTTGTCTGCGGGTCCGCCGTGAATCCCTCAAAGCGGTAGACCTTCACCTCGCTCGGCTCCGGCGGCAGATCGGCCCGCCGGCGCAGTACCGCCCGAACCCGGGCGATGAGCTCGCGCGGATTGAACGGCTTGCCGAGATAGTCGTCGGCACCGATCTCCAGGCCGATAATGCGGTCCACATCCTCTTTGAGCGCCGTCAGCAGAATGATGGGCACGTTCGATCGCTGCGCCCGCAAGTCCCGGCACATGTCGAGGCCGGACCCGTCAGGCAGCATCACGTCGAGCACGATGAGGTCGACGTGGTGGGTCGCCAGTTGATCGCGCAGCTCGCGGCAATTCGCGGCGAGCAGCACGCGAAATCCCTGGCTCTCCACATAGCGCGCCAAAAGCTTGCGGATCTCCGGGTCGTCGTCGAGACGAGTATGCGGGGTGTGGTCGCGGTCATCTGATCGGCTTCCTTCTAGCCTCTTGGGCTCTGGCGAGAAGAAGATTTTTGTAACCGAAACGCACGCCGCCCGGACCAGCAATGTTTCGCAACAAAACTCGCCAGGGCGGCAACGTTCGGACATGCGAAGACCAATAATCGCAACGATCCGCCCGTAGAAAAATCGTCAGACACCAACAACTGAGGATGCTGGCTCAATGAAGTACCCCCCGAAGTTTGCCGCTCTCGCCGTCGTCGCCGTGCTCGGCGTCGCCGGGTTGACCGCGGTGACCACGGCATTCGCCGACAGCGATAACCGTAGCGAATGGAGCAAGCCCGGCATGGGCAAGCACCATGGCGGCAAGAAGATGTGCAATCGACACGGCGGCAAGCATGGCATGCGCGGCCCCGACGGCCTCGCCAAGAAGCTGAGCGTCATGGAGACGGAGATCGGCATTCGCGCCAATCAGCTCGATGACTGGCGCGACTTCACCGATGCCCTGCAAGCCACCATGAAGCGGCCGATGATGGGCATGGGCCCTGGCGGCCCGGGCGGTCCGGGTCCCCGCATGATGGCGCCGGATGCCGAGCCCTTCGCGATGGCCGAACGTCTCGCCGACAACACCATCGAGCGGGCCAAGAGCGCCGAGGCGTTGAAGACCGCGATCGCCAAGCTCCGCACCACGCTGACGCCCGAGCAACTCGACAAGGTCAAGGCGATCGAAGCCCGCCTGCGCGCAAAGATGGCCCAGGCTCATGGCTGGCAACGCGGACCTCATGGCAAGGGCCACCACGGTCAGGGCCCCCGCGACGGCGGACCGAATGCCGGCAAGCCCGCTCCCGATGCGGCCCCGTCCGCAGCGCCGGAGCCCCCCGGTGGCGATGACGACGATGGCGATGACAACGACGATTCGCTCTAAGCGCTAGCCGATACTCTCCGCGGCTAGAAGCGAAAGAGGCGGGAGCCAAACGCTCCCGCCTCTTTTCATTTCGAAGGCAAGGTCTCTTGCAAGACCGGCTCAGGAGTCCGGGAAGCCGAGACGCGCCTCGAGCGCCTCGAAGGACCGATCCATCGCGTAGAATTGCATGAACTCGAACGGGAAGTGGCCGAAATAGGGAGTCAGCTGAAACTCGGCGTAGAGTTCGGAGCCGCCGGCGATGCCTGCCACATAGAAAGCCGAAACCAGGCCCGTGCGATCCGCCCCGCTGCGGCAATGGATGAGGAGGGGGCGCTCGGCATTCGACATGAGAGCGAGCAAGTCCTCCAGCTGCGCGGCCGACACATCCCGCTTGGCCGACAGCTTGTAGTTGATGAGCTTGATGCCGTGGGCCTTGGCCGCCGCCTCTTCCTCGCGATACCAGTCGGCCTCCGGATGGGCGCCTTGCAGATTCAGGATGGTCTTGATTCCGTATCGCTCGTGCCAGCTGGCAATCTGTTCCGCAGAAGGACGCGCCGACCGGTAAAGCTCCCCGGCGATGACCGTGTGGAAGTTGCCCGTGGCGACCATGTACAGGGCATAAACCCCGCTCACGGCGACAACGAACAACAACGAGCGTACGATGATCTTGCGCGGCAGCATCCGTTTCCCTCGGATCGATAATCCCCTGGCCTAACCGGCGATTACGGCAACTTTGGCACCACCCCAAGAACACTTGGCAAATGGTCTGGCATAGGTCAGCCAGCTTGGAAGCGCG
The DNA here is from genome assembly GCF_001723305.1 of Methyloceanibacter superfactus. Lineage (GTDB taxonomy): Bacteria > Pseudomonadota > Alphaproteobacteria > Rhizobiales > Methyloligellaceae > Methyloceanibacter > Methyloceanibacter superfactus. The sequence goes on along the minus strand of NZ_LPWF01000028.1, from coordinate 102,648 downwards.
CCACGGCCCTATTTGGCGCCCGCCATCGGCACCGCGTTGGCGAACAGGGCTTCGCCCCATTCGTAAAGTGGACGCTCGAAATCGGACTCGGTGTGGATGCCCTGGCCCTTCCGCGCCTCCCATTTCTTTCCGTAGGTTTCATAGGGAAAATGGCGGATGTAATAGTCGCAGGTCTCTTCCCAATGGGCGACGGACAGCGATTTGCCGTAGTGCTGGCAATAGAGGTCGGTCTTGACGACCGTCGTGCCTTGAGGCGTGCGGCCATGCCCTTCGGCAAAACCGATCTCCTGGCGGTTGCGCCACAGCATGAGAATGTCCCGCTGCTCCGGACCGTAGAAGCGGCGGAAGTGAAGCAGTTCGCGATCCGGCGTGTAAGGCGCGTGATCCTCGGGCGTCAGATAGGCGTCGAAGAGTTGCACCCGCACCGCGTCGCAATCCGCATCGCTCAAGCCCGCCACATAATCACGCAAGTGGCACGTCACCCGCTCGTCGGGGTCGAAGCATAGCATCCAGTCATGCGGCAGTTGGCGCCGCGCCATGTCGAGCAGCAGACCGCGATGACGCGCTTCGGCGGCTTTGCGCGCCACCACATCTTCCTCCCACGACCGATTGGCGACGATCAGTGCGACCTTCGGGTGCGCGCGCAGGATTGCCACCGTATCGTCGGTGCTCGCATCGTCGTAAGCGACGATAGCATCCACTTGGCTGCTCAGATGATCGAGCGTGTCGGGCAGGATCAGCGCCTCATTGCGCATGCGCGTCATAGCGACGAGACAATGCGTCTGTCCGAGCAACGCGTCGTTGCCGGTGATGATCTCCTCGGAGTCGCGGAGCTGCCAGTTTGCAGCGCTGGTCACACCCAGAACCGCGAGACGATCGCCGCGAGCCAGATCAGGCCGGCGATGGCGATGACGCAGAACACGCCGGCCGAGGCGAGATCCTTGGTGACCTTGATGGCGTCGTGCTTGCCGGGGTGCAGATGATTGCACAGGCGCTCGATGGCGGTGTTGAGGAACTCGACCGCGAGTAGCAGGATCAAGCTGCCCATCATCGCCACCCAGATCCACACATTGGTGGCGATGAGGAACGACATCGGCAAGGCGATGACGGCGATCGCCACCTCTTGCTTGATGGCCGCCTCGGTCTTCAGCCCCTCGCGGAAGCCCCCGACCGTGTTCCAGAACGCCGCACCGATGCGCGCCAGCCCGCCTTTACCCGGCAGCGCCGGCTGCGCCCGCAAATGCTTGTACTCGGTGTCCTGCGAGGGTCTTGTATCCATGGGTCGTTTCCGGCTCACGCGGCGGACAGCTTCTGGAACACATCCTCGTCCATGTCGAAATTGGCGTAGACCTGCTGCACGTCGTCGGACTCCTCCAGCGCATCGATCATGCGCAGGAGTTTCTCGCCCGCTTCCTCGTCGATCGGCACGTCGACCTTCGACCGCCACAAAATCTGAATGGCCCGCGGCTCGCCGAAGCGCTCCTCCAGCGCCTTGGCCACCTCGTGCAGCTCCTCGGGGTTGCAGTAGACCGTATGGCCCTCCTCCCCCGATTCGACGTCGTCGCCGCCGGCCTCGATGGCCGCTTCCAGCATCTCGTCGGCGGTGGCCTTGTCAGCCTCGAACTCGATCGCGCCAAGCCGGTCGAAATTGAACGATACCGCGCCGGTCTCACCCAGATTGCCGCCGAACTTGGAGAAGATCGAACGCACCTCGCTGGCGGTGCGGTTGCGGTTGTCGGTCAGTGCCTCGACGATGACGCCGACGCCGCCCAAGGCAAAGCCCTCGTAGCGCACCTCTTCGTAATTGGCGCCGCCGGCTTCCTGGCTCTTCTTGATGGCCCGCTCGATATTGTCCTTGGGCATGTTCTGGACGCGCGCGGCGGCGACCGCCGTCCTGAGGCGCGCGTCATGGGTCGGATCGGGCAGCCCCATTTTCGCCGCCGCGGTGATCTCGCGGCCGAGCTTGGAGAACAGCTTGGCGCGCCTCTTGTCCTGCGCGCCCTTGCGGAATTGGATGTTCTTGAATTTCGAATGGCCAGCCATGGCCTGATCCCTAGTCGTTTGCGGCCTTTGCGGTCAAGACCGGGGCTGGAAGTGTCCCGCGCCCAACCTTTCCGCGATTTAGCGAAGCTTTAACCCTAATCCCGCGATAACCAAAGACTTGGGGCCGCGTAACGAGGGGGAACGGGGACGATGACGCCGAAACGGAAATCAGCCGACGACCAAACGCAAGCGCCGATCCTGAGCCTCCCGCAGCTCTGCTCCGATGCCGCCGACCACGTGGCCCGTGCCCGCGTTGTGCTTTACGACGAAACGCTGGATGCCGATCAGGCCCTGCTGCATCTCGACGACGCCATCGCTTGCCTGAAGCGCCTCTTGGCCCATGGCCGAACCTTGGATGGCAACGGATCCCATTCCGGGCTGCGCACAGCCTAGGCTTTTTGGACTTTAAGTCTCAAGCGAGCCAAGAGGCCGGCTCGGTCTGCGACAGTCGTCCGCCGAGCCTGACCGGCGCTATGGCGCGCGCCAGCCCGGTCGAATCGTCGACCTCGATAACAACGCCGCAAACCGTCGCCTCGCCCTTGGACGGCGCAAAGCGCCGCGTGTGATCTTGGTGAGGAAGCGGTTGATTGGCTCCTCCTTGTCCATGCCAAGCACCGAATCGAAATCGCCGCACATGCCCGCATCGCTGATATAGGCGGTGCCGCCGTTCAGGATCTGCTCGTCCGCCGTCGGCACATGGGTATGCGTGCCGATCACGGCGGTGGCGCGCCCGTCGACGAAATGCGCCAGCGCCTGCTTCTCCGACGTGGCCTCGGCGTGAAAGTCGATCAGGATCGCATCGGCACCGGACTTCAGCCCGCAAGCGTCCAACTCGCGCTCGATCGCCGGAAACGGGTCGTCGAGATCGCCCATGAACACCCGGCCCATGGCGTTGACCACCAGCACCTCGGCGCCGTTCGCCGCCTTGAACAGGCCCGCGCCCTTGCCGGGCGTGCCGGGCGGGAAGTTGAGGGGCCGCAACAGCCGGTCGTGGCGCTCGATATAGACCAGCGTCTCACGCTGATCCCAGACGTGATTGCCCGTGGTGACCACGTCGGCGCCGGCATCGAGCAGCTCGGTGAGGATCTGCTCGGAGATGCCGAAGCCGCCGGCCGCGTTCTCGCCGTTCACCACGACGAAATCGGCCGCGTAGCGCGTCCGCAGTTTCGGCAAGGTTTCGAGCACGGCCGCGCGGCCCGACCGGCCGACCACGTCGCCTAGAAACAGAATGCGCATGGCGTGCCGCAGATCCGCTGACGATGGTTCATCATTCTGGGCTCAATACAGCAATAAAGGCGCGGGGTCGCCAGCGGACGCGATTTTTGGGGGCGTGGTAGGGCCGCGATGGCCGTCGGAGCTTAGATCCCGGTCTCCCTACGTAATGTAGGTGGGCGCCAAGTGACGGAGACCACAGTCCCCGCCAGGGTCAGCTCCCATAGGATCTTATAGGGCCCTGGGATAAATGCTCCTAACGCACCTCGCAGCCCACCAACGGCGGACTATAACGAAAGTAATTTATAGAACGACTAGCGGCGGTTGGCCGCATCCTCCGGCGCGCGCCCCGCATGATCTGGGCATTGAGCCGTTCAATCCGGTCGGCGGTGGCACTGACCCGCTCGGCCAATTCGTCCTGGAGCATCCTGGTGGCTTCCTCGGCCGCCGACCTGTCCCGGCGCGCCTCGGCGAGCGACGTCTTCAGCTCTTCGATCTGGCCACGCAACTCCCATAACTCATCGCCCATTACCAGCGACGCCATCAAGATCAGCCGATCATCGCCCACTTGGCCGAATTTCCGCCTCATCGTGTCGACATGAGAACCGAGATATTCGGCGAGCTCGATCAGGTGGGCTTCTTCGCCCTCGCTGCATTCCAGCCGATAGTTGCGTCCATTTAGAGCGACACTAACCTGTCCCATGACAACAATTCCCCGCGTGGCGGATTTAGCCCGGCATCGCCGGCATCATGTCCTTGAGCGTTCCGAGCACGGTGTCGAGCCGGCCGGAGACCTCATCATTAGCAGCCTTCAAGCGCCTCACGCGACTGCGCTCGGCCTCGAGATCGATGAGGAGCTGGTCACGCTCATCGGTCAGAAATCGGATTTCCTCTTTAAGGGCCGCGACGGAAACGTCGCCATCGCTTTCCGCAAACACATGCTGCAAACGGCTATCAAGCGCCTCAACCGCCGCATCGAGCCGCTCGGTTGCCTGTTGCAGAGCCTTCGGTTGAGTCATTGCGCTCGCCCCTCCCCGCCTAGCGCCGCCATTTCATTTTCACAGGCACTCACTCGCCGTTGGAATCAGCAGCCTGGCGACAATGTGGTGACCCCATGTTCGACCTTCAACGACCTCTCGACAACCCTCTTCTCGGGGCATGTCCCCGATGATTGACAGCGGCGCGAGGCGTGTGATTTGAGACGGGACCTTGTTAACGTCCCGTCAATACGAAGTCGCCGTGGGAACCCCCCGATCATGGCTGACGCCAAGCCTAACTGCCGCCTGTACCTACAAGTTCCAGCGCCCTTGACCGCGAAGCTCGAAACCCAGCTCGCGCAAGCCATGGCGAACACCTCGACGGCCTGCGTCTTGCTTTGCCACGACGATCAGCCGTCGGACGATCTTGAGGCCGACCGCGTCATCGATCTCGTGCAGGCGGCGGGCATCGCCTGCCTCATCGACGGCGATATCGCCATGGCCGAGCGCCTTGGCGCCGACGGCGTTCATCTCGCCGCCGACACCGACGTCTATGCCGCCGCCCGCGCCCGCCTCGGCGAAAGCGCAAATATTGGAGTGGCTTGCGGCCCGAACCGGGACGAGGCCATGCGCCTTGCCGAGCTCGGCGCCGACTATGTCGCCTTCGCAGCGGAGAGCACGGAGGCCGACGCCGTCGATCAGTGTGCGGAGCTTATGTCCTGGTGGTCGGAGATTTTCGTGGTGCCCTGCATCGCCTGGAATGTGGACGATCCCGAGCTGGCCGCCCGGTTTGCCGCCCTCGGCGCGGATTTCGTGGCGCCGTCCAAGGCCATTTGGCAGGACGACCGCGCCGCTCAGCTCGCCGACATCGACAGCGCCATCGGCCGCGTCAGGAGCGCCGCGTGAAGGGTCTGGCCGTAGTGCTGGCGTTGCTAGCCGGGGCCGGGCTGTTTGCCGCCGGCACCGATGCGCTTGCCAAGGAAAACGAGTCTACGCGGCCTATGCCGAGGGCAAATATCTGACCGCGCTGAAGCTCGCCGAGAAAGAGGCGCAGGACGGCTCGAAAGAAGCCTACACCCTCATGGGCGAGATCTATTTGGAAGGTCTCGGCGTGCCGCAGGATTACGCCAAGGCGGCAGACGCCTATGCCAAGGCGGCCGATCTCGGCGACACCAACGCACAGTTCTCGCTTGGACTTTTGGTCGCCGAAGGCCGCGGCGTGAGGAAAGACCTTCGCATCGCCGGCGATCTGTTCACCCATGCCGCGGAGGCCGGCAATGCCGCGGCGCAATACAATCTCGCCCTGCTCTACGTCAATGGCCGGGGCCGGCCCATGGACGAGGCCAAGGCGGCCGAGTGGATGCAGAAGGCGGCGGCCCAAGGCAACGCGCAGGCGCAATACGATCTCGGCGCCTTTTATCAGTTCGGCCGCGGCGTCCCCATCGACAAGGCGAAAGCGGCCGAATGGACCGGCAAGGCGGCGGATGCCGGCTTGTCCGCGGCCCAGGTCGAATACGGCGTGATGCTGTTCAAGGGCACCGGCGTGGAGCCGGACCCGAAGCGCGCCGCCCAGCTCTTCCGGCTGGCCGCCGAGCAAGGCAACCCCGTGGCGCAGAACCGGCTGGCGCGCCTTTATGCCAACGGCGTGGTCTTCGATACCGACCTCGTCCAGGCCGCCAAATGGCATCTTCTCGCCCGTGACGCCGGCGTCAGCGACTTCTCGCTGGACATCATGCTGGCCAAGCTCACCAAGGAGCAGCGCATCGAGGCCGAGCGGGCCGTGGACGCGTGGTCCGCCGGACGGCTCACCGAATAGCGGGTTCCGCATCCCGCTTCTCTTGCGGTTCGCCTTGACAGGGGCTTGGGGCCACGTCTTAAAGGCTGCGACCCATTTCACCCCAAGGAATTCCATGAAGATCAACGGCAACGAGATCAGGCCCGGCAACGTGGTCGAGCATAAGGGCAGCCTTTGGCTCGCGGTGAAGACGCAAGCCGTGAAGCCAGGCAAAGGGCCCGCTTACGCCCAGGTGGAGCTGAAAAACGTCATCGACGGCACCAAGCTCAATGAGCGCTTCCGGTCCTCGGAGACCGTTGAGCGCGTGCGGCTCGAGCAGAACGACTATCAGTTCCTCTTTGCCGAGGGCGACATGCTCACCTTCATGGACACCGAGACCTACGACCAGATCCAGATCGCGCGCGATCTGCTGGAAGACCGCTCGGCTTTCCTCCAGGACGGCATGATGGTGACGGTGGAGAGCTACGAAGGCGTCCCGCTCGGCGTGGCATTGCCCGACCAGGTCACGCTCAAAGTGGTCGAAGCCGATCCCGTGGTGAAGGGGCAGACCGCGGCCTCGTCCTACAAGCCCGCCATGCTCGAGAACGGCGTTCGCGTCATGGTGCCGCCCTTTGTCGAGTCCGGCGAGCGGATCGTGGTCGACACCAACGAGGTCACTTACGTCAAGCGCGCCGAGTAGCCGATGCCCGCATCAGCGCTGATGAACGTCATGGTCACCGCCGCCCGCAAGGCGGGACGCAGCCTCGCGCGCGACTTCGGCGAGGTGGAAGCCTTGCAGGTCTCGCTCAAGGGGCCGGCCAATTTCGTCAGCGCCGCCGACCACCGCGCCGAGGAGATCCTCTACGCCGAGCTCAGCCGCGCCCGTCCCGGCTACGGGCTGCTCATGGAAGAGCGCGGCGAGATCAAAGGCGACGACGCGACCCATCGCTGGATCGTCGATCCGCTCGACGGCACCACCAACTTTCTGCATGGCATTCCCCTCTTCGCCGTGTCCATCGGCCTGGAGCGCGACGGCGAGATGGTGGCGGGCCTCGTCTATAACCCCGCCACCGACGAAACCTTCACCGCCGAGAAGGGCAAGGGCGCTATCTCAACGACCGCCCGCCGTCTGCGCGTGGCGGCGCGCTCCGAGCTCGCCACGTCCGTGATCGGCACCGGCATTCCCCATACCGGCAGGCCGGGCCACGATCTGTTTCTCAAGGAACTGCGCGCGGTCATGGCGGCTTCGGCCGGCATCAGGCGCACGGGCTCGGCCGCTCTCGACCTCGCCTGGACCGCGGCCGGCCGCTTCGACGGCTTCTGGGAGCGCGGTCTGCGCGCCTGGGACATCGCCGCCGGCATCGTCATCCTGCGGGAGGCGGGCGCTTATGTGTGCGACGGCGACGGCAAGGAGAACATGCTGGCGCAGGGTGGCATCATCGCCGGCAACGAGACGATTCAGGCCAAGCTGTTGAAACTGTTGAAGGCTGCTGGGGCGAGCGACGCCCCGCCCACGGCCGCGGCCAAGCCGGCGCTGACCAAATAGACGCGCGGACGCAGTAGGCTGCACCGTCGCAAAACAAACAATCCAGCGTGCAAATAAGAACTTGTCCGCCCTGAGGTTGCCGTTTTGCCCGTCAAACTAATCGGCTAATCTTTCGCGCGAAGACCCTCGATCGAACAGCGGCACAAGATGGCACCCAAGCAGTACAAGACGAAGCTCACGCGCCCGCAGGTCTTTCTCTGGCGCATGACGCTGTTCCTGGTGCTGGCGGTGTTGCTGGCCATCATCCTCGACGGGCAGACCGCACAGCTCCGGCGCAGCTTCATGGCCAATCCGGGCCTGAACGCGCTGATCATCGGCGTGCTCCTGGTCGGCGTCGTCTATGCCTTCCGCCAGGTGCTGCGGCTCTATCCGGAAATTCACTGGGTCAATAATTTCCGCATCTCCGACCCCGGCCTCACCGTCGACAAGCAGCCGGTTCTGCTGGCGCCCATGGCCACCATGCTGCGCGACCGCACCGGCCATCTATCCCTGGCGACAGGCTCTACCCGGACCCTACTGGATTCGGTGGCCTCGCGCCTCGACGAGCAGCGCGAGACGACGCGCTACCTCGTCGGCCTTCTCGTCTTCCTCGGTCTGCTCGGCACCTTCTGGGGCTTGCTCCAGACCGTGAGCTCCGTCGGCAACACGATCGCGGCGCTGGACACCACCGGTGGCGAGAACGTGATGCTGTTCGATCAGCTGAAGGAAGGCCTCGCCGGCCCCTTGAGCGGCATGGGTATCGCCTTCTCAAGCTCCCTGTTCGGTTTGGCCGGCTCGCTGATCTTGGGCTTTCTCGATCTGCAAGCGGGCCACGCCCAGAGCCGCTTCTATAACGAGCTCGAGGACTGGCTCTCCAACATCACCGAGTTGCAATCGGCCGATACAGCCGGCGCCGCCAACGTATCGCCGCAGCTGCGCTTCGCCCTGCTCGACATGCAGCGCTCGCTCACCGACCTCAACGAGAAGGTCGAGCTGCGCATCCTCAACGACAACACCGGCGACGCGGTAAAGGATCTCGCCCAAGGCGTCGACAAGCTGATCCGGCAGATGCGCGCCGAGCAGAAGGTCGTGCGCGAATGGGCCGACGAGCAGTCCCAGCAGCAGCAGGAACTCGCCGCGGTGCTGCGCCAGATCACCGGCAAGCCTAAAGTGCCCGCCGGCGGAGAGCGGAGCTAGCCATGGCCTTGGCACGCGCCCGGCGGCGGCGTTACGAGCCGAATTACTGGCCGGGCTTCGTCGACATGCTCTCCACCTTGCTTCTGGTGGTGATCTTCCTCATGGCCATGTTCATGGTCACCAACTACATCATCACCCAGGCCGCCAGCGGCAAGGACACCATGCTGTCGCGGCTCAACCGCCAGCTTTCGGAACTGACCGAGCTGTTGGCGCTGGAGCGCTCGCAGAAGTCCTCGGCGGAAGACAACCTCGCCGCGCTGCAAGCCACCCTGCTCGACAAGACCAAGGAGACGGAGCGCCTCACCGGCCTGCTCGGCGCCGCCACCGGCCAGACCGACAGTGCCGAGGATCGCGCCGCGGCGCTCGGCACCAAGCTGGACAACCAACGCAAGATCACCAATGACGCTCTGGCCAAGGTCGAGCTCCTCAACCAGCAGCTTGCCGCCTTGCGGCTTCAGCTTGCCGCCCTCAATGAAGCGCTGGAGGCCACCGAGGCCAAGGACAAGGAGAGTCAGGCGAAGATCGCCGATCTCGGCCAAAGGCTGAACGTGGCGCTGGCCAAGAAGGTCAAGGAGCTCGCCCAGTACCGCTCCGATTTCTTCGGCAAACTGCGCGCGGCACTGGGCAGCCGGCAGGACTTCAAGATCGTCGGCGACCGCTTCGTGTTTCCCTCCGACGTGCTGTTCGATCGCGGCTCCGCCGATCTCAAGCCGGAGGCCACCTTCCAGCTCGACAAGCTCGCCAATGCGCTACACGAGATCGAAGGCAACATCCCCGCCGATATCCCCTGGGTGATGCGCGTCGACGGCCACACCGACATCACGCCGATCGCCACGGTGGAGTTTCCGTCGAACTGGGAGCTGTCGAGCGCGCGGGCCATCTCGGTGGTGCGTTATCTGATGAGCCAGGGCATTGCGCCCGAGCATCTCGTGGCCGCGGGCTTCGGCGAGTTCCAGCCCATCGATGCGGCGACCACCGACGCCGCGATGGCCAGGAACCGCCGCATCGAACTGAAGCTGACGGAACGCTAGCGCTACTCTGCCGCGTCGGGGGCGAACTGAAGTTCGGCGAGACGCGCATAGATGCCGCCTTTGCGCAGCAACGTCTGATGCGTCCCCTCCTCCGCCAGATGTCCGTGATCGAACACCAGGATGCGGTCGGCGCCGACGACGGTGGACAGCCGGTGAGCGATGACGAGCGTCGTGCGCCCCTCCATCACCTTGTCGAGCGCTTTCTGCACCAGCGTCTCGCTGCTGGCGTCGAGCGCGCTCGTCGCCTCGTCGAGCAGCAGGATCGGCGCGTTGCGCAATACCGCCGCGCGATGGCGATGCGCTGGCGCTGACCCGCCGGACAGCGTGACGCCGCCCTCGCCGAGCACCGTGTCGTAGCCTTGCGGTAGCGCCACGATGAAGTCGTGGGCGAAGGCTGCCTTGGCCGCCTCCTCGATCTCCGCCCGGCTCGCCTCTTCCGCGCCATAGGCGATATTGGCGGCGACGGTATCGGCGAAGAGCGCGGTCTCTTGCGGCACCACGGCGAAGCGGGACCGGAGCGCATGAAGATCGGCCTCGTTCACCGGCACGCCGTCGATCTCCAGCTTGCCGGAGTCCGCGTCGTAGAAGCGCAGCAGCATGGCGAAGACCGTGGTCTTGCCGGCGCCGGACGGACCCACCAGCGCCACGCGCTCGCCGGGCTTCACCGTGAAGTCGACATGGTCGAGCGCGCTCGTTTCGGGACGCAAGGGATAGGTGAAGGACACGTCGCGGAAGGCGATCTCGCCGCGCGGCGGCTCGGGCAGCGCCTTCGGGTTTGCCGGAGATTGGATCGCCGAGGAAACCGAAAGCAGTTCGCCCAGCCGCTCGGCCGCGCCCGTGGCCTGCGCCACCTCGCCCCACACCTCGCTGAGGCTGCGACGCCGGCGGCCGCCAACACCGCATAGAGAACGAACTGGCCGAGCGTGCCGCCGGTCATGGCGCCGGACAGCACGTCCTGGGCGCCATACCACAACACGCCGACGACGGAGGCGAAGACGAGGAAGATGGCAATGGCCGTCAGACCGGCGCGCGCCTTCGCCCGTGCCTTGGCGGCCTCGAAGGACCGGTCCACCGCCGCGCCAAATCGCGCCGCCGTCGCATCCTCATGGGTGAAGAGCTGGAGCACCCGCACCTGCGCCAAGCTCTCGCTCGCGAAAGCCGACGCATGCGCCAGCGTATCTTGCGCCTGGCGCGACAGCGCCCGCACCGAGCGTCCGTAAGCCACGAGCGGCAGCACGATGAAGGGGATGGCAAGGAGCACGGCCAGCGACAATTTCGGGCTGGTCACCACCATCATAATGGCGGCGCCCACGAGCATCAGCGCATTGCGGATCGCCTGCGAGATGGCGGTGCTGGCGGCGGCCTTGACCTGGGTGGTGTCGGCGGTGAGCCGCGACATCATCTCGCCGGAATGCGACACCTCGTAGAAAGCAGGACTCAAGCCCGTCAGATGCCGGAACACATCGCTGCGAATATCGGCCACCACGCGCTCGCCGAGCCAATTCACGCAATAGAACCTGGCGGCGCTGGCCACCGCGAGGACGATACCGACGCCGAGCAGCGTGCCGAAATAGGTGTCGATCAGGTCAGGCTCGATGCCGGAGAAGCCGAGATCGATCATCCGCCGGATGGCCAGCGGCACCGCCAGCGTGGCGGCGGCCGAGACGACCAGCGCCAGGAAGGCCGCGGCGAGCATCGTCTTGTGACGGAAAAGATAGGGCTTGAGCCCGAGCAAAGGACGCAGCGAGACGCGCCTGCCCTTCTCCAACGGCTCGCCGGGAAGCGTTTCCGGCCCATCGGCGCTAGCGGACGGAAGCGGACCGCCAGCTTTTGACTCTCCGCCGGTATTCGGTGTTACGAGTTGCACAAGAAATGCCCAGTCATTCTTTCGGTTGGCCGACTTTAGGGGCGGAAGGCCCTGGCGGGAAGGGCCAGAGCCGCGCCTTTCCGGCGCAGTCTTGTATCGGCCGCCAAGTTCCAGTATAGGCTCGGCTCAATTGAAAACCTGCGGATTTGCAAGGCTAACGCCATGAAGAACGACATTCATCCGGATTACCACCAGATCAAGGTGGTGATGACCGACGGCACCGAGTTCATCACCTATTCGACCTATGGGGCCGAAGGTGACACGCTGAAGCTCGATATCGATCCCAAGACCCACCCGGCCTGGACCGGCGGCGGGCAGCACCTGATCGACCGCGGCGGTCGCGTCAGCCGCTTCAATAAGAAATACGAAGGCTTCCTCAAATAGCCGGTGCTATTCGGCCTCCGGGCCGAAGGCTTCCCGCAAGCGGGACAGCTGCGAGCTGAGCGGGTGGCTGACGTCGCCCGCCGGCGCGGCTGATTCAAATCGAGCATTTGATCGAGACGGACGACCCGCTCCTGGAGCTTGACGCTCTGGTCGATGAGATCGCGCAGGCGCTCGGGCAGGGCGTTGAGGTCCCGGGTCGGCTGATCGGCCCCCGTCGCCGGCAGCTTGATCTTGCGCTGCTCCTCGACGGCCTGCTCCGGCGTAACTCACCTTCGCTGACCGCGCGGCGGATCAGCAGCCATGACGCCAGCTGCATTAACCGTGTGGTGAGGCGCATGCTCTCCGTGGCGTAGGCCAGCGAATGCGGCGGCCGGAGTTTCCGGGCCTCCTTGCGGCCATCGCCGTCGAGATAAGCCGCTGCCGCCTCGACCAGCGCCATGCCTTCACGGAATACGGTTTTGAACTGATCCGAACGCGCGAACTTCGCGCCGAACGAGACCGTCACGCCGTCATAGTTATCGCTTTTTGATGTTCCCGCCATCGCCCCCACTCCGTCACCCTGAGCCGGCGGCATAGTATGCCATGCGGAAGCTCTGTCGTCGCGTACGAGTAACAAAGGTTAACGCGCGAATTCGGCCAAAAAAAAAAGAGCCGCCAAAGGCGGCTCAGGAAGTTAACAGGGAGGCGTCAAACAGAGTGGAACAGGCCACTCAGATCCAGAGGACTGGATAACGCAAACTTACCGCTCAACTCCTAACAAGCAGTTAAGACTAAGCCGGGATTTACCTAAATGAATCGCGCGGCAAGATTCTCAGCGCTTGAATGCGGCTTCCGCGGCGCTCTTCGACGATTGCTTGGTGGCGAGCACCTGCTCCACCCTGTCGATCTCGGCCTTCAGCGTTTCGATCAGCTCCGAAAGCTCGGCGACCGAGTGCTTGCTGAGATCCTGGCCGAGCTCGTGGCTCTTAACCTTCTTCGGTTCGAGATCGTTAAGGTCCATGGGCTCAGTTCCTCAGCTTGATCATAGCACCGCACGCCATATTGTGCTCGAAAGGGAGCCCATCTCATCCTGAGGTGGCCGCGCCTTCGGCCCGCGCGCCTCAGAACGACGGCTTTCAAGACCGAGGGACGCATGCTGCCACAGACCATGACTGTCATCGAAGCACGCGAGAGCGGTGGACCGGAGGTGCTGGTGCCCGGCGAGCGCCCCGTACCGTTACCCGCCGCCGACGAGGTGCTGATCGTGGTCGAGGCGGCCGGCATCAACCGGCCCGACGTGCTCCAGCGCCAGGGACTCTATCCGGCGCCCAAGGGTGCCTCAGACCTGCTCGGGCTCGAAGTGGCCGGCGCCGTCGTGGCCGTGGGCGAGGACGTCACCCGCTTCAAGGAAGGCGACTTCGTCTGCGCCCTGGTCAATGGCGGTGGCTATGCCGAGTTCGCCGTGGCGCCGGAAGCCACCACCCTGCTCGCCCCCGATGGGCTCGACGCGGTGCAGGCCGCGGCACTCCCGGAGACGATCTTCACCGTCTGGCACAATGTGTTCGAGCGCGGCGGATTGCAGGCGGGAGACTGGCTCCTGGTGCATGGCGGCGCGAGCGGCATCGGCACCACCGCCATCCAGCTCGCCACCGCACTTGGCGCCAAGGTGATCGTCACAGTGGGCAGCGCCGACAAGGCGAAAGCGTGCGAGGCGCTGGGCGCCGTCCGCGCCATCAACTACACGCAAGAAGATTTCGTCGAGGTCGTGCGCGAGGTGACCGGCAAGCACGGCTGCGACGTCATCCTCGACATGGTCGGCGGCGACTATATCGAGCGCAATCTCAAGGCCGCGGCGCTGGAAGGCACCATCGTGCAGATCGCCTTCCTCAAGACATCCAAGGTCGAGATCGACCTGATGCGGCTGATGATGCGGCGGCTCACCCTCACCGGCTCGACCTTGCGCGCCCAAACGCCCGAGGCCAAGGCGCGCATGGCGCAAGCCATCGAGGAGCGTGTCTGGCCGCTGGTCACCGCCGGCAAGTTCAAGCCGGTGATCGATTCCACGTTTCCGCTTCTCGAGGCGGCCGACGCGCACAGACGCATCGACGCGCCCGACCATGTCGGCAAGATCATGCTCAAGACGGCGTAAAAACGCCCACAGAGAACCAATTGCTTAGCTGCCCATCAGCCCCTATATAGGAGGCTATTCCCTTCATTTTGTCGGATTGGCTCTTTCGCCTGGAGGGGGCGAGAGAGGCGCCGCCACCCCTTTGAGGCTTGAAACGCTTATGACCCGCACCCCATTGATGCCCAAGGCGACCGCCGTTTGGCTGGTCGACAACACCTCGCTGACCTTCGAGCAGATCGCCGAGTTTTGCGGCCTGCACGTGCTCGAGGTGAAGGGTATTGCCGACGGCGACGTGGCCCACGGCATCAAGGGCATGGACCCGATCTCCTCCGGCCAGCTTTCGCGCGACGAGATCCATATCGCCGAGGAAGATCCCAAGCACCGCCTGCATCTGCTCGAGCCCAAGGTCGAGGTGCCCGAGGTGAAGACCAAGCGCGGGCCGCGCTATACGCCGGTGTCGCGCCGCCAGGACCGGCCCAACGCCATCCTCTGGCTGCTGCGCAATCACCCCGAGCTCAAGGACAGCCAGATCATGCGCCTGGTCGGCACCACCAAGCCGACCATCATCGCCATTCGCGACCGGTCCCATTGGAACTCGCCCAATCTCGTGGCCCAGGACCCGGTGACGCTGGGACTGTGCTCGCAGATCGACCTCGACGCCGACGTGAAGAAGGCCGCGGCGCGGCTCGAGCGCGAACGCAAGAAGGCCGGCATCCCCGACGAGGCGCCGGTGCCTGAGTCCCTGCTGCCGACCGAGGAGACCATTGCGGCCGCCCAGCCTGCGGCCGAGGCCCCGATGGCGTCTGCCCTGGCGCAAGAAGCGCGCGATGCCATGGCCGCCCCCGACGTGGTCGAGGATGCGCGGACGCGAGTCGGTCTTCGCCAAGCTGAAGGACCTGAAGCGCGACGAGCCGTCCGATGACGAGGCCTCCCACGAGGAATCCTCTTCGGAGTAGTCCGCTCCGGGGCAGCTCGCGGCCCTTATGCCTAAAAATCACCGAACGACCGCAACGGCTTAAGGCGTATCGCGGACGCGCGCCGATGCGCGGGCCGCGTGCGGTGCGCCTGGAGCACATCCGGGATTTTGACCTCGATCAAGGCCGCAGGTCGCGGCTGCGTGCAAGCCTTCCCCCCTAAACCGCTCAACAAGGGGGAGCTGTCATGAGCCAAGTCGACATTCTTTATCTCGCATTGGTGCTGGTCGCCTTCGCCGGCTTCGCCGCTGCTCTTGCGTACTATTCGCATAGCTGATCTCCGCCTCCCGCCCGATAAATCGGCAGGAGACGCGGAAGAAGGTTTGATTAGAGGCAGCCGCCTTGGCTAGGGTGCCGCGAGGAAGCGCACCCCACATCCATGGCGGAGGGTCATGGCCAACCCTTACGACACTGGCCTCGACAAAAATCCGGCGAACTACCAGCCGCTGACGCCGCTCGTATTTCTCGAGCGCGCCGCCGCCGTGCATCCGGACCATGCGGCAATCGTCCATGGCGGCGCGACCATCGACTACGCCACCTTCTATCGGCGCAGCCGGCAACTCGCTTCGGCGCTGCAAGGACGCGGCATCGGCGCGGGCGACACCGTCTCGGTGATGCTCGCCAACACGCCCGCCATGCTCGAAGCCCATTACGGCGTGCCCATGTTGGGGGCCGTGCTCCACTCCATCAATACGCGCCTCGACGCGGGCGCCATCGCCTTCATGCTCGACCACGCCGAGACCAAGGTGGTGATCGGCGACACCGAGTACGGTTCCGTGTTGAAAGAGGCGCTCGACCTCGCCGAGGTGAAACCGCTCGTGATCGACTATCGCGATCTAGAATGCGGCGTAGAGGGCGAACGCTTGAGCAATCTCGACTACGAGGAATTCATCGCCGACGGCGATCCCGAATTCGCCTGGCAGATGCCGGACGACGAATGGAACGCGCTTTCGCTCAACTATACGAGCGGCACCACCGGCAATCCCAAGGGCGTCGTCTATCATCACCGCGGCGCGGCGCTCATGTGCTACGCCAACACCATCGCCACCGGCATGGGCCAGCACCCGGTCTATCTGTGGACGCTGCCGATGTTCCACTGCAACGGCTGGTGCTTCCCCTGGTCGATCAGTCTCGT
The DNA here is from genome assembly GCF_001723305.1 of Methyloceanibacter superfactus. Lineage (GTDB taxonomy): Bacteria > Pseudomonadota > Alphaproteobacteria > Rhizobiales > Methyloligellaceae > Methyloceanibacter > Methyloceanibacter superfactus. Next base: position 86,422 of record NZ_LPWF01000028.1, on the reverse strand, counting down.
CGCCGGCACGCATGTGTGCCTGCGCGCGGTGCGCGCCAAGCCGATGTTCGACGCCATCGCCGACCACAAGGTGACCCATCTATCAGGCGCGCCGTTCGTCATGGCGGCGCTGCTCGGCGCCACGCCAGAGGAGAAGCGCGACTTCGACCACCGCGTGGCCTTCAACCATGCGGCCGCGCCGCCGCCCGCCGCCGTGCTCGCCAAGATGGACGAGGCGGGCTCGAGCTGACCCATCTCTACGGGCTGACCGAGACATACGGACCCGCCACCTTGAACGAGTGGCACGCGGCCTGGGACGAGCTGCCCTTCGAGGAGCGGCTGCAAAAGCGCATCCGCCAGGGCGTGCGCTATCACGCGCTCGAAGATTTGACGGTCATGGACCCCGCCACCATGGAGAAGACGCCGCGCGACGGCGAGACCATCGGCGAGGTCATGTTCCGCGGCAATATCGTGATGAAGGGCTATCTCAAGAACGCTACGGCGACCGGCGAGGCCTTCGCCGGCGGCTGGTTCCATTCCGGCGATCTCGGCGTCATGCATCCGGACGGCTATATCCAGCTCAAGGACCGCTCCAAGGACATCATCATCTCGGGCGGCGAGAACATCTCCTCCATTGAGGTCGAGGATGTCATCTATCGCCACCCGGACGTGACCGGCGTCGCGGTGGTGGCCAAGCCCGATCCGAAATGGGGCGAGACCCCGTGCGCCTCGTCGAGCTCCGGCCGAGGCGGAAGTGACGGAAGAGAGATCATCGCCTGGTGCCGCGAGAAGCTCGCCCGCTTCAAATGCCCGCGCCACGTGGTCTTCGTCGACCTGCCCAAGACCTCGACCGGCAAGATCCAGAAATTCAAGCTCCGCGACATCGCCCGGGACGTGTGACCGGCCCGAGGCGCTTCAGCATGCTAGAGGCTCAACATGCCCCTCCTCCGCTTTGACCTGATCGAAGGCCGCACCGACGACGAGATGCAGACGCTGCTCGACGCGGCCCACCGCGCCATGCTCGAAGCCTTCAAGGTGCCGGTACGCGACCGCTATCAGATCGTGCATGAGCACAAGCCGGGGCACATGATCGTCGAGGATACAGGCCTCGGCATCCCGCGCACCGACAAGGTGGTGTTCCTGCAAGTGACGTCGCGGCCCCGGAAGCGCGAGCAGAAAGAGGCCTTCTATCGCATCTTATGCGAGGAGCTGGAGACATCTTGCGGCATCGCCCCCTCCGACGTGGTGGTGTCGATCGTGGAGAATTCGGACGAGGACTGGTCCTTCGGCCTCGGGCGCGGCCAGTTCCTCACCGGCGAACTCTAGGCCCCCAATTCCGGCTAGGGCCGAATCGGCTTACCATCCCCGGAGGCTTGCAGGGGAGACGGGCCCATTCCACTCGAAGAGCACTTCAACGTCCTGGCCAGCTATGTGGCGCTCGTCATCGAGATCGGTGCCGTCATTGTCGTGATCATCGGCGGAACCCAGGCGCTGTGGGGCGTGCTCGGCGCCGTTTTCACCGGTCAGGCCACCGAGCTCCGCGGACGCCAGATATGGCTGAAATTCGCCACCTGGATCCTGCTGGCCCTGGAATTCGCCCTCGCCGCCGATATCCTGCGCACCGCCGTGGCCCCCACCTGGGAGGATATCTGGAAGCTGGCGGTGATCGCCACCATCCGGACCATGCTCAACTACTTCCTGGCCAAGGATATCGCCGCCTTCGAGGCCCAGGACGCGGTCCCAGGCCCCCCCGCCAAGCCGGTCTCCTCCTAGGGCCGGTCCGGCCCTAATCCGTTGGACCGCTGCCGGATTCTGTGTAGAGTCAGCCAAGGTCTTTTGGTGCAGCGCAAAAACTGTCCGCGTCGGCGCCGATTGGCACCTACAGGGGATATTTGGGCGCGACGGGCCGGAGCGTCCAACTCAGAGGCGACACGCTAGCGCGAGACCCGCTTCACTGCGCGGGAAGCGCCTCTTCACGGGATTGAGGGATGCTCAAGAGAACACCGACGGCAAAGCCGCGATTCCAATTCATCCTCATCAAGCCGTCGCACTACGACAAGGACGGGTATGTGGTGCAGTGGATGCGTTCGACCATGCCGTCGAACTCGCTGGCCTCCGTGTTCGGCCTGGCGCAGGGCGCCGCCGACCGCGACATCCTCGGCCCCGACCTGCCCATCGACGTGACGGCCATCGACGAGACCAACAAGCGGGTCAAGACGAAGGACATCATCCGCCTCATCGAGGACAATGGCGGCTTGGGCCTGGTCGGCATCGTCGGGGTTCAGTCCAACGAATTTCCCCGCGCGCTCGACATCTCGCGGGAGTTCCGCAAAGCCGGCGTGCAAGTGATGATCGGCGGGTTCCATGTCTCCGGCTGCCTGTCGATGCTTCCGGAGGTCCCCGACGACATCAAGGAAGCGCAAAGCCTCGGCATCTCGATCTTCGCCGGCGAGGCGGAAGAGCATATGGACGACGTGCTGCGCGACGCCGCCCGCGGCGAGCTCCAGCCACTCTACAACCATATGAAGCACCTGCCGTGCCTCGCCGCCGTGCCCTCGCCGCCCTTCCTGCCGCACGATTTCGTGGACCGCACCGTCGGCAACGTGACGAGCTTCGACGCCGGCCGCGGCTGCCCGTTCCAATGCTCGTTCTGCACCATCATCAACGTGCAAGGCCGCAAGTCGCGCTACCGCACGCCCGACAGCGTCGAGCACATCCTGCGCATGAACTACGAGCAGGGCGTGAACCGCTTCTTCATCACCGACGACAATTTCGCCCGCAACAAGGATTGGGAGGCGATCTACGACCGCATCATCAAGCTGCGCGAGGAAGACGGCCTCGACATCCGCTTCATGATCCAGGTCGATACGCTGTGCCACAAAATCCCGAACTTCATCGAGAAATCGAAGCGTGCCGGCGTCACCCGCGTGTTCATCGGGCTTGAGAACATCAACCCGGCGAACCTGATCGCCGCCAAGAAGCGCCAGAACAAGATCACCGAGTATCGAAAGATGCTCCTCGAGTGGAAGCGCGTCGGCATCATGACCTTTGCCGGCTACATCCTCGGCTTCCCCGCCGATACGCCGGAGTCGATCAAGCAGGACCTCGAGATCATCAAGCAAGAGCTGCCGCTCGATATGCTCGAGTTCTTCATCCTGACGCCGCTGCCCGGCTCCGAGGATCACCAGGTGCTCTCGAAAAAGGGGATCTGGATGGATCCCGACATGAACAAATACGAGCTGGAGCACGTCGTCACCGGCCACCCGAAGATGTCGAAGGAAGAATGGCAGGAGGCGTATCGCACCGCTTGGGGCATCTTCTACACCAAGGAGCATATGGAGACGGTGCTGCGCCGCGCTTACGCTTGCGGCATCAACATCCGCTCGCTGATGCCCGTGCTGTTCTGGTTCTCCAACGCCGTGCCGGTGGAAGGCCTGCATCCCCTGCAATGGGGCATCTTCCGCATCAAGCACCGCACCGACCGGCGCTCGGGGCTGCCGATCGAAAACCCGATCAGCTTCTACGCCAAATACGCCGCCGAGATCGCGCGCAAGGCCACGCTGCTCGCCAAGAGCTGGCGCGATCTCAAGAGCATCGTGAAGAAGATCGAAGCCGACCCGAAAGCCAAGGACCATATGGATCAGGCGCTCACGGCCGTGGCCGACGAGGACTCCGAGCATATGGGTCTCTACAACCAGAACGAAGCGGCCCGCGTGGCGGTGGAGCGCGAGCATCGCGTCGCCGGCGTGAAGCCGAAAGCCAACGGCGCGGGCCAGCCTGTCTTGGCGGTCAAGTCGAACGGCAACGGTCATGTCGCCGGCGAACACGGCGCGGCCGACCGTCCGGACAAGGACAAGCGCGTCTCGGAACCTGCATCGCCGCCGGCGTAACGCCGTTCCCCCCAAGCCATGGCGCCGAGCGAAGGCTTCAAGGACTTCATCACGGACCAACTGGCCGGCTTCGGGCCAGTCACCATCCGCAACATGTTTGGCGGGGCCGGCATCTATGCCGATGGTGTGATGTTCGGGCTACTCGCCGACGACGTCCTCTACCTCAAGGCCGACGAGACATCGTCCCGCGCCTTCGCCGCCGAGGGCATGGGCCCCTTCACCTATGAGCCGGACGGCAGGGCGCCGGTCGCCATGTCCTACTGGGAAGTGCCCCCGCGACTTTTGGAGGAGCCCGGCGAGTTGGCCCAATGGGCGGCCGAGGCACACCGCATCGCCCGCCTCGGCAAGACCAAAGCCGCCAAGATCAAGCCGTCACGCAAGCGCGCGGCGACGCGCCGGGCTTAGCGGAACGCGCGATTCAGGAAAGCCGCGAAGTTGGTCTTGCTGCCGCTGCTGCGGGCCTGCTCGTCGGACCCGCCGCCGAGCATCATCGGACGATACTGCTTGCTGGGAATGCCGGTCACGGGCTTGGGCGTATCGATCTCGACCGAAGCCTGCTTCACCCGCTTCACCGGCTTGCTCTCCTGCGCGATCGACGCGGTCAACATGCTCGAGGAGAGCGCGCTCCGCGCAACCCAACCTTGGGCGCCGCTCTCGACGTCGGCGACCCGAACGAAGTCGCCGTCGCGGCCGATCTCACGCAACTCGCGTCCGGCGGGGAAGCCATACAGCAGGGGAGCGTCCGCGGACGGACCGGCCCGCACGGCGGCCGGCTTGGCGGCAACCTGGATTGCCGCGGCCTCGGCCAGCGTCTTCGGCTGGGAGTCTGTCTTGGCGTTGGCGATGTTCATCGGCGCGACACTCGGTGACCGCTGCGGCAGCGGCGGTGTGTTTGGCAGGGACGGCGCGAGGTCGACGGCCGGATTCGTGCTCGGCACCGCATGCGGGAGCGCTACGGCGACGGTCACGGAGGCGGTCCGCGTGGAATCGCTGTCGGACATCACCAAGCCGCCGGCGGCCAGCGCTCCGGCAGTGAGACCGGCACACGCAAGGGTCGCAATCCTGAGAGTGTTCGCCATGATCATCCTCCGTCTCTTCCCCCTTTCGAGAGACAAAACGCCGATGCCCGGCCACTCGTTCCCCAAGCGCCATACCCGCCTTATCCTGTGCACGCCAAGAACACCGTGATGTCGCCCCCTGAGAACACTGGAGAGACACCGAATGAGCATGAACGAGAGACCACGGATTCGCCGCGTGGTGACGGGACAGGCGACGGACGGCGCATCGGTGCTGGCGAGCGACACGGCCGTCTCCCCGGTCGAGACCGCGCTCATGCCGGGCGCCGAGTTCTATAGCCTGTGGGGCGCGGACGCGCCGGTGAGCCTGCCCAATGACGGTGCCGAGCCGGACTTCCACACCTGGTTTCCGCCCGATGGCGGCTTCCGCTTCGAGTTGATCGTGCTGCCACCCGACGGCAAGCTGCCTCAACCCGGCCTCGACATGAAACAGGCGCTGGCCGAAACCGAGAAGGTGCTGCCTGGGCTGATCGGCAAGATGGATCCCGCCCATCCCGGCATGCACCAGACCGACAGCATCGACCTCATCTATGTGACATGTGGCGCCTGCGTGCTCGCACTCGACGGTGGGACCGAGATCGCCCTCGCGGCAGGCGACGTCATCGTGCAGCACGGCCCGCGCCATGCCTGGCACAATCCGCATGCCGAGCCGTGCGGTCTGCTCACAATATCGCTTGGGGTTGGCCGGAAAGGCTGAGCGTCGAAGACCCGGTTAGTTGCCGCCGAGCGCCCGGTTGATCATGTCGCCGAGACCGCCGCCATTGCGCTTGAACCAACCGGCTCTGCGGCCCCGCTGCGGCTCGTCGTCGTAATAGGCTTCGCTCTGTCCGAGATTGCGACGATTGACGCCGGACGGAGCCACCACATGCGCCTGCATCCACCCGGTCGCCGCGCTCTGCGGATCGGTCACCTCGACCCAGCCTTCATAGCGGGACACGACTTTGAGATTGCGGCCATAGGGGAAGGCGAACAGCATCGGCGCATCTTCTGACGCCGTGGCGCGCATCGCCGCGCCGGAGATCACAACCTCAACCCATTCCTCGGTGTTCTGATCCGCCCACTCCGTGGATTCCCGGCCGTCCCATTGAGGGTCTTGCGGTGGTCCGTAAGGATCGCCTTGGGCGGAAGGGCCACCTTGCGCAGGAGGCGCGTAAGGATCGCCGGGCTGGCGGTGGGCCGCATAGGGATCACCTTGTCCCGGCGGCTGACCGTAGGCCCATGGCGGGCGCCGCTCGTCGCCCATTGCTCGGCGTCGTCCGTATAGCCCTGGTCGGCGGCACCCGGCATGGGCGGCTCGGCGTCATAAGGTGCAGCCTGGCCGGGCGGCAGCGCGGCTAGGTCCTGCGACGAGTCGGTGCCCTCGCCCGGCCAGTCGTCCAAGCCGTCCTGCGCGTCCGCGCTCTCATCCGGCAGCGATGTCATGTCTTGTTCGGGAGTCTCTGCGGCGTCCACGCCGGCTGCGGGCTCCGGCTCGCTGGTGACCGTCTCGAACGGCGGGATGTCCGCGTTCTTAGTCTCATCGGCTTTGGCTTTGGGCTCGGCCTCGGCCTCGGCGGCATTCCGCTCGGCGATCGCCTGCTGGTAAGCGAGCGGACGCGCCGCCCGCTCCTCGGTCGTCGGCTTGGCAATCGGTGAAGAGCTAAGGACCATCCAAACCGCGCCAACGGCGATGGCGCAGATGACCACTAGGGAAAAGATCAGCTTTTTGATCGCGATTCTCCCGTTTTTCTCACCCCATTAGGTGGAGAAAAGGCGGCAACAGCGTGTCCTTACGCCGGGATTATGGTCTCGTTAAGCTTAATTTCCGGTGAACCGCGCAAGGTGCGTCAACGTGGCGGGGAAAAGCCAAAGCGCACCAAAAGCCTAGCGCGGAGCGGCGACACGCCGACGCATTGCTGCCGCGGGGACGTCTAGGCGCGCGCTTGCCTCCTCGGCTAGGATGCCGGCGCTGAAAACGCTTTTCCGAATCGCGCTTGCCGGACGGACCCCATGCTCTCTTACACGGAACACGATAACGCCCAGGCCGTCGAGATCGCCTTGAGCGGCCGCGTCTCGACCGATGAGTTCGACCGAGTGGCGCGCAAGCTCGAAGCCTTCATCAAGCGCCACGGTCAAGTGCGCGTGCTCGAGGTGATCACCGATTTCGAGGGCATGGACGCCGCCGCCTTGTGGCATGACGTGAAATTCAGCCTGCAGCACCTCAAGGACTTCAACCGCATCGCCGTAGTGGCGAGCCCCGGCACGCATAATCTCTGGTCGAGCCTGGTATCGCCCTTCATGGACTGCGAGGTGGAGCATTTCGCACCCGACGAGATCGACGCGGCCCGCGATTGGCTGATGTGGCCGGAAGGGGCCGCCGACGTCTGAAGCGGGCGCTTACTCGTCGGCTGGCGAAGTCTCGTCCGTTTCGGCCGGCGCCTCCTGGATCGACTCCAGATAGGCGATGATGGCGTCAACGTCATGCGGGCCGAACACGAAGATCGGCATATCCGGATGGCCGGAGACGATGCCTTCCGCCAGGGACTCGGCCAGATCTTCAATCGGATAGCGGCTGGAGAGCGTACGGAAGGGCGGCGCGTCCGGGTTCGGGCTCGCGCCTTCGATGCCGACCGCGTGGCAGCGTGAGCACTTCTCCCGCACGAGCACCTCGCCTTTGTCGGTGAGATCCTTCTCCGCCGCCAGGGCCACGGATGAGACTGCAGACGAGAGCGTGGCTCCCAGCAGCGCCACCATCGCCAATGCGAATATCGCTGTCTTACCCGATGACCAGCCGTGCATAGCGCCGCGTGCCTCCACTCCTGACGAATCGATAGGTGATGGGATCATAAGCGTCTCTCCAACCCACAGTCTGACCTAAGTCAATCTCGGCCCGCGCGCATGGCGACCTGAAGGAACTTTGGGCTCAAAAGCCGAGCCTCGAAGACAACCGAGCCAAAAAGGCAAACCGAGCCAAAAAGACAATGGCCGCGAGGAGGTTTCGCGAACCTCGCGGCCAATAAAACAAGCTCCGTTCGCGCCCCCTGCGCAGCAAGCGGGCGCGCCAATCCTAGTCCGTCGGTGTCGACCAGGCTGTGGAAAAGCCTAGTGGTGCGGCTCCGGATTCAGCCGCTCCAGCTCATCTTTCAGACGCAGTTTTTGACGCTTCCACTCCGCGATCTTGAGCGGGTCGGCGGTGGGCCGCCCCTGCTCTTCCACGATCTTGCGATCCAATGCGCGGTGTTTTTCAGACAACTTCACGAGGTTTGCGTCTAGCGCCATATCGGACCTCCAATGTCGATTGTCTACGGCATCCATACTGCCAAACCGGCGAGGACTTGTCTAACGCCCCGCGCTCGACGCGGCGTCACGGCACACGTCCCGCGCAAGCGCCTCGTCGCTCGGTGGGCGGGTTTCACGGGGCTGGCTCTTGCGCCCACTCCCGTTCGCCCCGATACTTCGACTCAAAGCGGAGAGGCAAAGGAGCGGGCACGCCCGATGGAGAGCGAGGAAATTCGCGAGCTTCGGGCGATGTTGGCGAGGCTCAAGCAAGAGCACCGAGACCTCGACAGCGCCATCAACGCGCTGGAGGATTCCGGCCGAGCCGACGCACTACAGCTCAAGCGCCTGAAGAAGAAGAAGCTCTCCCTCCGGGACGAGATTTCCCGCGTCGAGGATCAGCTGCTCCCCGACATCATCGCTTGAGCTTGCGGTCCTCGGTGATCAGGATCGCCAGCCCGAGCAGCCCGCCCAGGACTTCCACCGCCAGGTAGATGTCGAGCAGTAGGCTGGGGCGACCGTCCACGATGAGGCTGATCAACCGGCCGGCCGCCAGCGACAGCGCGAAGAAGATTGCCCAAATCACCGCCGTGCGCTGCCAAGCGGGCGTGAAGGCGGCGATCGCCCAGAACAGGGCCGAGCCGAGATAGAGGCACATCATGGCGCGAAAGATGTGGATCTGGTCGGTTCCGGTCACGGTGATGTCGAGAGCCTTGGGCAGCACGGACTGAGGCTGGACCCCGTAGCTCAGTGCGATGGGTATGATCAAGGCGACGACCAGCAAGAGATAGAGCCGCATCAACTTGCTGTTCCGCGGGCCCGCCAAGAGTTGCTCAGGCATCTCGTCTCCCTCTCCTCAATCGCCGGCGAGATTAATCCATTCTTTTTACGTAAGACACCATAACGGGAGCAGGCGCGAGACGTGCCTTGCCAAGCAAGGCCCCACCCCTATAATCGCGCGCTTTCCGAAAGCGGCCCTCCGGCCAGAATCCTTCCCATGACCAGCACCATCAGCGATGCGAAACCAGCCGTCGGCATCATCATGGGCAGCCGCTCGGACTGGCCCACGCTGAAGGCGACGGCCGATGTTCTCGATGCGCTGAACGTGCCCTATGAGACGAAGGTGGTCTCGGCCCACCGCACGCCAAAACGCCTTTACGACTATGCCGCGACCGCGCAAGACCGCGGCCTCAAGGTCATCATCGCCGGCGCCGGCGGCGCGGCGCATCTTCCCGGCATGACCGCCTCCATGACGATGCTGCCGGTCCTCGGCGTGCCTGTGGAGAGCCGCGCCCTGAAAGGCCTCGACAGTCTCCTGTCCATCGCCCAGATGCCCGCGGGCGTCCCGGTCGGCACGCTCGCCATCGGCCAAGCCGGCGCGACCAATGCCGGCCTACTTGCCGCCGGCATCCTCGCGCTCTCCGATACCGGCCTCGCCGCACGCCTGGCGGCCTGGCGCGCGGCGCAAACCGCCTCCATCGCCGAGACGTTAGAGGATAATGCCTGAGGTCAGGCTGCCGCCCGGCAGCACCATCGGCATTCTCGGGGGCGGCCAACTCGGCCGCATGCTCTCCGTCGCCGCCAGCCGGCTGGGGCTCAAGACCCATATTTATAGCGACGAGCCGAACGCGCCTGCCTTCGATGTCGCCGCTGAAACTACGGTGGCGGCCTATGACGACGAAGCCGCGCTCGCCCGCTTTGCGGGAAGCGTCGGCGTCGTCACCTGCGAGTTCGAGAACGTGCCGGCCAAGGCGCTGGAGATCGCCGGCCGGAAGGCCCCAGTGTTTCCGCCGGCCAAGTCCTTCGCTACCGCGCAGGACCGGCTGGTGGAGAAGGATTTCATCGCCGGGCTCGGCATCGCGCTCGCCCCTTACGCCGCCGTGGGCAGCCTGGGCGATCTCAACGAGGGCCTGGCGCGCGTAAAGATCCCGGCCCTGCTCAAGACCCGCCGCTTCGGTTATGACGGCAAGGGCCAAGTCATGATCCACACGCTGTGCGAGGCCGGAAGCGCCTGGGAGGCGATCGGCGAGACGCCGTCCGTGCTGGAGGGCGTGGTGCGCTTCGAGCGCGAGGTTTCGGTGATCGCCGTGCGGGGCCAGGACGGCGAGACGCGCTTCTATGACGTGGTCGAGAACGTCCATGAGGGCGGCATCCTCGCCACCAGCCGCGCACCGGCCCGCATCGCCGCCTCAACCGTGTTCGAGGCGCGCCAGATCGCCGGCAAGATCGCCGAGGCGCTTCAGCATGTGGGCGTGCTCTGCGTCGAGATGTTCCAGCGCGAGGGCGATGAGCCCCGCCTCCTGGTCAACGAGATCGCGCCGCGAGTGCATAACTCCGGTCATTGGACCATCGATGCCTGTCCCGTCAGCCAATTCGAGAACCATGTGCGGGCCATTTGCGGCTGGCCGCTCGGCGAGGTCGGCCGCCACAGCGATGCGGTGATGACCAACCTGATCGGGGCCGACGTCGAGGCCTGGGAGACGCTGGCCGCCGAGCCCAATACCGCCGTCCACCTCTACGGCAAGGCGGAGCCGCGCCCCGGACGCAAGATGGGCCATGTGACGAGGCTGTTTCCCGAGAGCTGAAACGGGGAATAGGCGGTCTGGACAACCAGTCCCCGTTTTGGTACATGGGCCATCGGATGCGGGACCTTGGCGTTCTGGCCAGGGTCATCTTTGGCCCCGCTCCAATCCCAAAACCAACGGCCAATCGGAGATCTAAGGCGCGTGCAAGTCGTCGTTCGCGATAACAATGTCGATCAGGCCCTCCGGGCGCTGAAGAAGAAAATGCAGCGCGAAGGCATCTTCCGCGAGATGAAGCTCCGTAATTATTACGAGAAGCCTTCGGAGAAGCGTGCCCGCGAGAAGGCCGAGGCCATCCGCCGTGCCCGCAAGCTCGCGCGCAAGAAGGCTCAGCGCGAGAGCGGCGTCGCCGCCAAGCCACGCACCCCGCGCCGCTAGGCATTTATCTTCAGATTTAGGCTGCTCGAGCCGGGAATCGTGTTCCCGGCTTTGTTGCGTGTGGCGCGCGTCTACGCTCGGCGTCGGCCGCCGCCACGAGTTCGACCGGACGCCCAGCCCGCGCGACGGGCGCCTCCACGGCAGGCTCCGGTGCGAGGCTGGCGATGAAGTCGCGCACGCGACCCCACGCCCCTTGCTCGAACAGATCGTTATGCCCCGCCCGAGGCACCAGGCTGAGGGTCTTCGGCTCGTTGGCGGCATGCAGCACGCGCCGCGCCTGATCCAGGGGAATGACGTTGTCCCGGCCGCCATGGATGATGAAGAGCGGCGCGGTGACTTGACCGATACGGTCGATGGTCCGGTACTGATCGACCATGATGTATTTCAGCGGCAAATACGGCCACATCAGCAGCCCCACATCCACCACCGAGGTGAAGGGAGCTTCCAGCACGAGAGCCTTCACCTCACGTTGCAACGACAGACGCGTTGCGACAGCCGTGCCGAGCGACTCGCCGTAAGTGACGATATCGTGCGGCGCCACGCCGAGGCCGCGCAGATAGTCGTAGGCGCTGACCGCATCCGCCGTGATTCTCGCCTCGGTGGGACGCCCGCCCGAGCCGCCATAGCCACGGTAGTTGAGCATGAACACGCCGTAGCCATCGCCGCCGATCGCCTTGATCTTGTTGGCGCGGTAAGCGGCACTGCCGCTATTGCCGCCGAAATAGAGCAGCGTCGGCTTGCCGGCTTGCGCCTGCCGGTACCACGCGATGAGCCGCGTACCGTCTGTCGCCTTGAACACGATCTCCTCGACGCCTGGGAGACCGGCATCGCGCGGCGCGACCCGCTTCCGATCCGGTACATAGACGAAATACCGATGCAGCAGTCGCGCAACGACGCAGAACAGCGCAAAGATTCCCACGAGCGATAGGAGAAGGTTCAACATGGATCAGGCAACGCCTCTCTATTATTGTCTTTGTTCGTCGTCTCCACCTTACCTGACGGGAATGAACGCTGGTTGAACGGCCCGTTCATCCAGCAATAACTGATGGGACGCCCCAGCGCGTTCCACGACAGCTAGCCCGCTAGGCAAAGCTCACTATATCAGCGCAAATCCAAACCTGACGAAGCTTAACTCTAGCCTAAATGGGGGGGCTGGCGTCAGAATCAATGCAACGCGCATGCGAGTCCAGCTCGCACGGCACGCGCTCTACGGACAGATTCCAGCCGGAGTTTGGCTATTCTCAGCCCAACTTTGTCCATTCTTCGTTATCTTTGAGACTGTTAACCACATCGCCGCATTGGCGGCGATCTGACGGATGTGGCCTAGAGCGACTTGGCGATCTCTTCCGTCATCTTCTTGGCGTCGCCCAGCACCATCATGGTGTTGTCGCGATAGAACACGGGATTGTCGATGCCGGCATAGCCGGACGCCAGCGACCGCTTGTTGAACAACACCGTGCCCGCCTTCCACACCTGCAGCACCGGCATGCCGTAAATCGGCGAGGACGGATCGTCCTCGGCGGCCGGATTGACCACGTCGTTGGCGCCGATCACGTAGACCACGTCGGCCTGCGGAAACTCCGAGTTGATATCCTCAAGCTCGAAGACCTCATCATACGGCACGTTGGCTTCCGCGAGCAGCACGTTCATATGGCCAGGCATGCGGCCGGCCACCGGGTGAATGGCGTATTTCACCTCGACGCCCGCCTCTTTCAGCCCATCGGCCATCTCGCGCAACGCATGCTGCGCCTGCGCGACGGCCATGCCGTAGCCCGGCACGATGATGACCTTCTCCGCGTTCTTCATCAGGAAGGCCGCGTCCTCGGCCGAGCCGAGCTTGACCGGCTTCTGCTCGCCGCCGCCGGCGGGGCCAGCCACCTCGCCGCCGAAGCCGCCGAGAATGACGCTGATGAAGGAGCGGTTCATGCCCTTGCACATGATGTAGGACAGGATCGCGCCCGACGAGCCGACCAGCGCGCCGGTAATGATCAGCGCCGTGTTGCCGAGGGTGAAGCCGATACCGGCGGCCGCCCATCCCGAATAGGAGTTCAGCATCGAGATGACGACCGGCATGTCCGCGCCGATGGGGATGATGATGAGCACGCCGAGCAGCAGCGATAGCCCGACGATCGCCCAGAAATAGACCGGCGTTTGCTCCTGACAGAACAGCACGACGCAGACCACCAGGCCGATGGCGAGCGCGATGTTGATGATATGGCGCGCGGGCAACATGATCGGCTTGCCCGACATACGGCCCGACAGCTTCAAGAAGGCGATGATCGAGCCGGTGAACGTAATGGCGCCGATGGCCGCGCCAAGCGACATCTCGATCAGGCTCGACACGCGGATCGCACCCGGCACGCCGATGCCGAAAGCCTCGGGCGCGTAATACGCCGCGGCTGCCACCAGCACGGCCGCGAGACCGACCAGCGAATGGAACGCGGCAACAAGCTCGGGCATCGCCGTCATGGGGATGCGGCGCGCGATGACCGCGCCGATGCCGCCGCCGATGGCGATACCGCCGGCAATCATCGCCCACGTCAGCGGTTCTTGCGGCTGGGCCACGGCCAGCGTGGTGACCACGGCGATGGCCATGCCGGCCATGCCCAGATAATTGCCCTGCCGCGAAGTCTCCGGCGAGGACAGACCGCGTAGCGCCAGGATGAAGAGAACACCGGCGATGAGATAGAGCAGCGTGACGAGTTCGCTCGACATCTTAGCGATCCTTGCGCCGGTACATGGCGAGCATGCGTTGGGTGACGAGGAAGCCGCCGAAAATGTTCACGCACGCCAGGATCAGCGCCGCGAGTCCCAGCAGCTTGGCAATGAGGTGGCCGGAGGAGCCTACCGCGTCGGCGGCCTCCACGGACACGGCAAGCAGCGCACCGACCACGATGACCGAGGAGATCGCGTTGGTCACCGACATCAGCGGCGTATGCAGCGCCGGCGTAACGCTCCACACCACGTAATAGCCGACGAATACGGCAAGCACGAAGATGGAGAACTGCGAGAGGAAATCGTGCCCGCCTTCCGCCGCGCCAGCTTCCGCCGCGTAGGCGCTTCCGGCCCAGGTCACTCCGGCCAGCATGCCCACGGCGAGGAGCGTGAGGCCCGCATAAAGGGTCCGTCTCGTCATGTCGTCTTGCCTCCCTTGGGCTGGCGCTTCGCAGCCGCCTTCTTAGCCGGAGCCTTGGCAGCGCCGTTGGCCTCGGGCTTCGCAGCCGCCGTCGTGGCGCCGGCCGGCTTGCCGCCCAGGCGTTCGGCAACCATGGCGTTGACGATGGCGCCGTCCCGGGCGATCGCCGTCCCCTTGGCCAACTCGTCGTCCCAATCGATGGCCAGCGCTTTCGACTCCTTGTCGATGAAGGGATCGATGAAAGCCTGGAGGTTGCGTGCGTAAAGGCTCGACGCGTTGACCGGCACTTGGCCCGCAAGATTGAGCGGGCCGAAAATGCGCACGCCCTTGTGCTCGGCCACCTCGCCGGGCTTGGTCAACTCGGCATTGCCGCCGCGCTCGGCGGCGAGATCCATGATGATGGACCCGGGACGCATGCTCTCGATCATCGTCTTGGAGATGAGCTGTGGCGCGGGACGGCCCGGGATCAGCGCCGTGGTGATGACGATGTCCTGGTTCTTCACATGCTCGGCGACCAGGTCGGCTTGCTTCTTCTTATATTCGGCCGACATCTCTTTCGCATAGCCGCCGGCGTCTCCGCCTGCTTGAACTCTTCGTCTTCCACGGCGATGAATTTGGCGCCGAGCGAAGCCACTTGCTCCTTCACGGCCGGTCGCACGTCCGTCGCCGTCACGATGGCCCGAGCCGCCGCGCGGTGGCGATGGCCTGAAGCCCGGCAACGCCGACGCCCATGACGAACACGCGCGCGGCGGGCACAGTGCCGGCCGCCGTCATCATCATCGGCAGCGCCCGCTCGAACGCCGCGGCGGCGTCGACCACGGCCTTGTAGCCGGCGAGGTTCGATTGCGACGACAGCACGTCCATGCTCTGCGCGCGGGTAATGCGCGGCATCAGCTCCATGGCGAACAGCGCGACGCCCGTCTTTGCCAGCGCGTCGAGACCCTCGGCATCGGCAAACGGATCGAGCATGCCGATCAGCGCCGCGCCCTTCTTCATGGATTTGGCGATGCTGAGCGGCGGCCGCCGCACCGTGAAGACGACATCGGCGCCCGAAACGGAGTCAGCGTCCGTCTTGGCGATCTTGGCGCCGGCGTCGGTGTAGTCCTGATCGGAGAAATGGGACCTGAGCCCCGCGCCGGAACGCACGGTGACCGTAGCCCCGGCTTTGACGAGCTTCTTGACCGTCTCGGGAGTTAGCCCGATCCGCGGCTCGTCGTTGCCCTCGGCGGGTACGCCAATCGCAATCATCGTGGCTCCGTAGGCCGACGACCAGACCACAGCGCGGTCAGTAGCCGGCGTGAATTATGTCTGCGGTTAGGATGAGCTGAAGTGTCGAGAGCTCAAGCTCTGACTATGTCAGGAAATAGCCCATGAGCGCCATAAGCACGGCGACGCTGATCACGGTCCACAACGTCATCTTACAGAACAGGCTGTAAGTCCGCATGTGCTCCGCATAGTCCATCTCCGGACTGCCCTCTTTGGGATCGATATGCATTTTGACTAACCCCCAGTCGTTTCCTGCTTTCCGAAGCCAGATAGCAAAATCCGGCCGGTCCCGCAATAATTGCGGGGCACGGCTCCTAGCCCATTAGTATGATCATATGCCCGTCCGGACCCCGAACCGACGCGGCTTTCCGGCCATTCTTCAGGGTGACGATCCCCGGCGAGACGAAAGGCGCATCCGCCGCCTCCAACTTTCTCACGAGCGCAAACAGGTCATCGACCGCGTGGATCTGGCGCGCCGAGGCCACGTCATCGGCCCTGACCGCGGCGGTCAGGGTGCGGCCAGGCGGGGTCCGGTAATGCAGAAGCTCCACATGGGGCGTCGCCACCTCGGCGGGCGCCAGCGCCACCACATCCACGAGGCAGTCGCTTAGCCCATCCAACCGGTCCTGCCCGGGCCCCTGATTGAGCGACCGGCCAGCGATTCGGAAGCCGAGCAGGCCTTCGTAGAAGGCGACGCTCCGATCCACATCCATGATCGAAATCGCCGTGTGATCGTAGCCCAAGATCCCCGAGCCCGCGGCTTGGTGCCAGACGGGGGCGCCGACGCCTTGCGGGAAGAAGATCAGCTCCAGCGGGTGACCTTCCGGATCGCGGAACTTGAAGGCGGTGACCGCGCCGGTATTGGGCGGCAGAAGCACGGGCGCACCCTTTGTGACCACGCCCGGCGAGCCGCCTTCGAGCCGCTTCCACACCGCGTCGATATCGCCGGCCACGAGGGCGACATGCTCGAACCATTGATCGTTCGAGGCGGGCTGCGGGGGATAGGGCCGGCCCGGCGGATCGAATGCCACCAGCCGGATGACGTGCTGACCGACGGTGACATCGATGGCCCGCGCCGTGGTACCCGCGTCGAGCCCGAGAAGCCTGTTCCACGCGGGATCGCCCAATCCCTGCTCCGGCCCGACATCGAGGCCGAGCGCGTCGCGGTAGAAGGCGGCCGTTGCCGGCAAATCCGCCACCGTGATGCTGACCCTGATGAGCTGCGTGACGGGCATCCGCCGCCCTCCTACTTGAAGCCGCCTGGACGGACGCCGGACCATGTCTTGGGGTCGAGTTGCACCACCATCAGCGAGGCGGGCTCGTCGCCCACCGTGCCGGAGCGATGCCCGACCCTTCCTTCCGGATCAGGCTTGGACTCCTGGTCGCCGCCGAAAGACGGCTCTCCCGGGCCCATCTCGACCCGCGTGCCGTCCATCGTCTCCACGAACCAGCGGCCCGACACGGGCACGATCCATTGCGGCTTCGGGTTCTCGTGCCAATCGCCTATCCAGCCGACCGGCAGGACGCAGAACAAGATGCTCGCCTCCGACGTCAGGAGATGATCGTTCCACTGAGGCGCGGCCTTGCCGCCCATACTCTTGAGCTTAAAGTCCGTCAGCGCGCAGCGCGTCTGATGGGTCACGCCGTCGTCGTCCGTCCACACATGCCAGTAATCGAGCTTCGGCGGCGCATCGGTCATGACGACTCTCCACTACTCTCCGGCGCTGCCGGCCAGCGTGATCTTCGGCTGTGTCAGCGCCGAAATGTCCTCGATGTCCTTGCCGACCGTCTGGATGAAGCCGCTGGCAAACATCACGAAGATCAGCCCGCCGACGAGACCGAAATTCTTGAAGAAGTCCCAGACATGCGGATAGCCCTCGCTCGAGGGCGACCAAAAGCGCGGATAGCTCCAGAAATTGTGGTAGAGGACGGCCGTGACGGCGCAATAACCGGCGAGAATGAATGCCGCGATGCCGTCATAGAAGCCGAACACGATCATCGGCGGGGTCAGCAGCTCGACGGCCATGGCCAGCACCAGGAGCACCGGACCGCCTGGCAGCACGCCGGAATTCGCCTGCTTCAGGGCGTTGTCCCAGTTGAACACCTTGTCGAGAAAGCTGAACGGGAAGATCCAGACGATGAAGATCCGCGCCAGCACCGGCAAGGCGTCGTTGATTAGCCAATCCATCGTCAGCCTCCTCTCGATAGATTCGCATCGATATGGAAGACTCGGCGAAGTGGGCCTGGATCACAACCCTTACGGCACGGTTCCCTCGGGTAACGGTACGCCCGCTTTAACGAAGGCATCGCGCTGCCGGCGCGCCACATCGGCCATATCGGAGCCGGCGATCGCATCCTCGAACAGCTGGTGATAGTTGAGCTTGGCGTCGAGATGCAGGAACACGCCGCCGAGCCCGATCGCCGCGCGGTCCATGAACACGAACTCCCGCGGCACCGTCACCGGCCCCTTCTCGCGCAAGCCCTGATGCACCCGGAAGGCTTCCTGCCGCCCATAGGCGCCCGGCCGCACATCCTCGGCGATGGTGCGCACACGGTCCTCGAGCATGGGCCCGTAGATGAAGCCCGCCCAGATATTGAGGAGGTCGATCAGCTCGTTCGAGAGCCCGGTGAAGCCCCAGGTCTCGTAGGCGTGGACGATCAGCGCGCGGTCGCCGCGCAACAGCCCGTGATAGAGATCGACCACGCCCTGAATGAACTTCGGCGCGAAGGTCCGCATGCAGCCATAGTCCAGCAGGTTGATGCCCGGTGGCCTTACCGCTTTCATCCTCGAACACCGTGTAATTGCCGAGATGGGGATCGCCGTGAATGATGCCGTATTGGCTGAACGGGTACCACCAGCCCGGAACATGGCGCGGGCGATCTGGTTGCGCTCTTCGAGCGGGCGGTCCGTGTAGTCGAGCAGCCGCTTGCCATCGAGCCACGTCATGGAGAGCAGGCGCCGGGTCGACAGCTCCGGCACGATCTCCGGCACGCGGATGAGCGGATCGTCTTGGAAGATGAGACTGTAGAGCCGGGTGTGCTTGGCCTCCAACTCGTAGTCGAGCTCCTCGCGCAAGCGCGCGGTGATCTCCTTCAGCATTTCCGACGTCTCGATGGCGGGCGTCATGCGGCGATGGATGGAGAACAGGACACCGAGTTGGGCGAGGTCCGCCTCGACCGCCGACTGCATGTCCGGATATTGCAGCTTGACCGCGAGCTGGCGCCCGTCATGAGCGGTGGCGCGATGCACTTGGCCGAGCGAGGCGGACGCCGCGGCCTCATGGCCGAAACTCGCGAACTTCGTCTCCCAGTCGGGACCGAGCTCCGCCGCCATACGCCGCCGCACGAAGGACCAGCCCATGGGCGGGGCCTGGCTTTGCAGCTGACCGAGCTCGGCCACATATTCCGCCGGCAGCGCTTCGGGGATGGTGGCGAGGAGCTGCGCCACCTTCATGATCGGCCCCTTCAAGCCGCCGAGCGCGGCGGCCAGCGACGCGGCATCCTTGTCGCGGGCGGGATCGAGCCCAAACAGCCGGCGCCCGGCGATGCGCGCGGCGACGCCGCCGACATTGGCGCCGACGGACGCATAGCGGGCGGCGCGGGCGGTGAACCGGTTTTTTTCGCGGTCGGAAGGGCCGTCGGTCATGTCACTTAGGGCTTTCACGCAAGGTCGAGTCTTCCCCATATAGGAACCGTTGGGCCCGCGCCCATCCCCTGCCTCATTCAACGTGAAAGACCTCCCCTTGATGTCGAGACTCTTAAGAGCGGTGGTCGTTGCTGGCCTCCTTGCCAGCGCGGCGCTGACGGCGGTCGGCATCCTGGCCTATTGGCGCCCCGCGCTCGATATCGTCAATAACGGCCTTCCTGTCCTCACCGTTGGCTGCCTGGCCCTGCTTGGCCTCGCCTTCGCCGACGGCAAGCGGACGCTGATCGGCGCCGCGGCACTTCTCGTAGCAATCAACTTCGCCTTGCTCGTTTCCGGCGTGAGCGGCGCCGCGCCCGAGGCGCCGGAGGGCAGCAAGCGCTTCCTGCGTGTGGCGACCTTCAATCTGTGGGGGCCGAACGATCACGCCGACCGCATCGAGAAGTTCCTCGCCGACACCGATCCCGACGCCCTCGTTCTCGAAGAGGTGCGACAGCATCATCGCGCGTTTCTCGACGGGCTCGGCCGGCGCTACCCGCATCGCGCCGGCGAGGACGGCCTCGTCATTCTGTCGAAATATCCGATCCTGGCCGATGGTCGCGTCGACCGCGCCGGCTTCCCGCCCTGGATGTCGCTCATCATCCGCTGGGCGCGGCTCGACGTGAACGGCACCGAGGTCGAGCTTGCCGGCGTTCACTTGGCGCGCCCGTTCTACCCGGAACTCCAGCAGGAAGACATTCTCGCGCTGACCGCGTTCGTGCAAAGCCGCTCCGGTCCGCTCATCCTGGCCGGCGACTTCAACCTGGCGCCCTGGACATGGAAGCTGAAGAGCTTCACCCGCGCGACGGGACTTGGCCGCTACAACACGGTCCATCCCACGTGGCCGATGCAATGGCAGGGTGTGCCGCTGCTGCCGATCATCCCTATTGACCACGTGTTCGCCTCGGCGCAGTTCAGCAAGATCGCCACCATGGTCGGCCCGCGTCTGGGCTCCGATCACCGGCCTGTGATCGCCGACATTGCGCTCAGCGAATAAGATCGCCCTCGACGTCCTTAAGCCGGAGAAGACCCATGATTTTGCGAACCGCCCTCGCCTTCTGTCTCGCACTCGCACTGTCGGGCCCGGCCCTCGCGGCGACGGAAAGTCAGCCGTCCATCGAGGTCTGGAAGTCGCCGACCTGCGGCTGCTGCGGCAAGTGGGTGGAGCATCTCGAGGCCAACGGCTTCACGGTGACGGCCAAGAACACGTCGTCGGCGATGCTCGACCGCATCAAGCGGCAGGCGGGCATCACGGAGAAGCTCGCCTCCTGCCATACCGGGCTGATCGACGGCTATGCTATCGAGGGCCACGTCCCCGCCGAAGACATCAAGCGTCTCCTCAAAGAGCATCCCGACGCGGTCGGCCTGACCGTGCCGAACATGCCGATCGGCTCGCCGGGCATGGAGCAGCCGGGCGGCGAGACCGAACCGTATGACGTGCTGCTGGTGAAAAAGGACGGCAGCCTCGAAGTGTTCGCCCGTCACTGAGCGGCAACGCGCAAAGCCCTCGTCACTCCTTGATGAATTTCTCGAGCGCCTGCCGATAGTCGCGCATGGCGCGGCTGGCGATTTCGAGCTCGGCTTCCAACGCCAGCGTGTCGGGCGATTTCGGCCGCGGCCGGCGGGCCGCCACCAGCAACAACGCCAGCACCGCCATTGGCGTGAGGAAATCGCTGACCAGGATCGGCCCCGCATTGCCCTGGTTGAGATTGCCGTAGGCCAGGATGTCATGGACGTGGCCGATACCGGCGCCGACCAGAAAGCACGACGCAGCGATGGCGACGGCGACCCGCGGGTAGAACCCGGTGAACGCCGCGTAGAGGCTGGCGAGTCCGATACCGAGATTGGCGTAGCCCACCTCGAATTGGAACGGGCTCACCTCCCAGCCGATGGCGGCCGCGGCGCGCTCGGGAAAAATCACGTGGCCGACAAAGGCCCAAAGGCTGGCGATGCCGAGCGGAAAGATGAACAGGTAGCGCAGCAGCCGGTCGGTGACGAAGGCCTGGAGGATCGGCCGCGGGCCCCGCCACACCGCGATGCCCCAGCATGCAATCGCGGCCATCCATACGAGGATCGGGACCAGCGATACCTGGGACATGGCGTCTCGGCCTCGGCTTAGCTCGTCTCGTCCATGGCTTCGAGCTCGTCGATCAAGCCTTCGATCACCTTGAGACCCATGGACCAGAAATGCGGCTCGGTCGCATCCAGACCGAACGGCGCCAACAGTTCCTTATGGTGCTTGGTCCCGCCCGCCGCCAGCATGGCGAGATAGCGCTCGGCGAAGCCCTCGTCGGCCTTCTCGTAAACGGCGTAGAGCGAGTTCACCAGGCAGTCGCCGAAGGCATAGGCGTAGACATAAAACGGCGCGTGGATGAAGTGCGGGATGTAGCACCAGAAGGTCTCATATTCGGGCCGGAGCTCGATCGCCGGCCCGAGGCTCTCGCGCTGAACGTCGAGCCAAATCTCGCCGAGGCGCTCCGACGTCAGCTCGCCCTCGCGCCGCTCCTCATGCACCTTGCGCTCGAAGCTGTAGAAGGCGATTTGCCGGACAACCGTGTTCAGCATGTCCTCGACCTTGGCCGCCAGCAGGGCTTTCCTCTCGCGCTTGCTCGGCGCCTGATCGAGCAGCTTCTTGAAGGTCAGCATCTCGCCGAACACGCTCGCGGTCTCGGCGAGCGTCAGCGGCGTCGGCGCCATCAGCGGCCCTTGCACATTGGCCAGCACCTGATGCACGCCGTGGCCCAGCTCATGCGCGAGTGTCATCACGTCTCGCGGCTTACCCTGATAGTTGAGCAGAATATACGGATGCGCGCTCGGCACCGTGGGATGGGAGAAGGCGCCTTGCGACTTCCCTTCCCGCATCGCCGCGTCGATCCAGTTCTCGGCGAAGAACTTGCCGGCGATGTCGGCCATGCGCGGTGAGAAATCGCCGTAGGCCGTGAGCACGGTCGCTTGCGCGTCGTCCCAGCCGATCACCCTCTTGGGTTCCTCCGGCAGAGGCGCGTTGCGGTCCCAATACATGAGCTTGTTCTTGCCGAGCCACTTGGCCTTCATGGCGTAGTAGCGGTGCGACAGGCGCGGATACGCATCGCGCACGGCGGCGACCAGCGCGTCCACCACCTCCTTCTCGACCCGGTTGGCGAGGTGCCGGGAATCGGCGACCTCGGCGAAACCGCGCCAGCGGTCGGAGATCTCCTTGTCCTTGGCGAGCGTGTTGGTGATCAGCGTGAATAGCCGCACATTGTCCTTGAACACCTTGGCCAAGGCTTCCGCCGCCTCTTTGCGCTTCTTCTCGTTCGGATCGAGGAGCAGGTTCAGGGTCGGCTCAAGACTGAGCTTCTCGCCGTCGACCTTGAACCGCAGAGACGTCATGGTCTCGTTGAACAGGCGGTCCCAGGCGCCGCGCGAGGTCACCGCCTTCTCGTGGAACAGCTGCTCGAGCTTGTCCTCGAGCTGATACGGTTTCTCTTTGCGCAGATCTTCGATCCACGGCCGAAAATGGCCGAGCTCCGAGCCCGACATGGCGCTCTCGAGCGCGGCGTCGTCGAGCCGGTTGAGCTCCAGCGGGAAGAACAGGAGCTTGGACGAGATGGCGGTGATCTTCTCCTGGATGTCGCCATAGAATTTCTGCCGCCGCGGGTCGGCGGTGTCGGCCGCATAAAGCAGGCTGGCATAGGAGACGATGCGGCCCATCACGTCGTTCAGCGCCTCGAACTCGCGCAAGGCCTGGGCCATCGCCGCGCCGCCCCGCCCTTCGTCGAGAAGACTCACGAGCTTGCCGGCGTAACGCTCATGCATGGCTTCGGCGGCCTTCGTCGCCTTGTCGAGGTCGGCTTTCAGCACCGGTGATTCGGGGGCGTCGTAGAGATCGCCGAGATTCCATTCCGGCAGGTCGCCAAGCTCCGGCTTGTCGTCATGCTTCGCCTTGGTTTTGGCGGCATGCGTGGCGGCGAAGACGGGACGCGGGAACGGAGTCGCAAGAATGGACGGCATCGGTATGGGGAATCCTCGTTAGCGGTGGCCAACGCCTAGTGTGGGAAGGCTCGCGCGCAGCCGCAAGGCCCAAACTGACGCTGTCTCATGCATTTTTGCCCACGGCACGGGCGTTTCGGAGGGCGCTGCGGCAACGACTTCACCAAAATCGAACCGAGTTAAAGAAGATGTTTACCCTTCCACTGCACAGTTTTGGCACAGCAGGGGCCCGCTCAGGGTGAAGTTGTTGCCGTGGGGGGCGCCTCTGCCTCGTTAGTATTTGCGTAACTTTAGTGAGTTTTGCGTCATGCCCAAGCGCGTCCTGGTCGTCGATGACGACCCAGCACAACGTCGTATTCTCGAAGAGACCATCAAGCGGTTCGGCTACCTTGTCGAAACAGCCGAAGGCGGCGACCAAGCTCTTGCCGCGCTGAAGGCCGACAACGCCGGCGATATTTGCTTGATCCTTCTCGATCTCGTCATGCCCGGCACCGACGGCATGGCCGTCCTGTCCGCCATGCGGTCCCTGCCGCGCAAGCCTCCCGCCATCGTCCAGACTGCCAATGGCAGCATCGATGCCGCGATCGGGGCGATGCGTGCCGGCGCCGTCGACTTCGTGGTCAAGCCGGTCAGCCCGGAGCGGCTGGAGGTCTCCGTCAAGAACGCGCTCAAGATCGAGGCGCTCGCCGGCGAGATCACCCGCATGAAGGCCACCGCCAGCGGCAATCTCGGCTTTGCCGATCTCATCGCCGGCAGCGAGGCCATGAAGCGGGTCATCGACCTTGGCAAGCGCGCCGCCAGCTCGAGCATTCCCGTCCTCATCGAGGGCGAATCGGGCGTCGGCAAGGAGATGATCGCCCGCGCCATCCAGGGCGAGAGCGCCCGGAGGTCGAAGCCGTTCATCACCGTCAATTGCGGCGCGATCCCCGAGAACCTGGTCGAAAGCATCCTGTTCGGCCATGAGAAGGGCTCCTTCACCGGCGCCTCCGAGAAGCGGATCGGCAAATTCGTCGAGGCCGACAGCGGCACGCTGTTCCTCGACGAGATCGGCGAACTGCCCCTCGATGCCCAAGTGAAGCTGCTGCGCGCGCTGCAAGAGGGCGAGATAGACCCGGTCGGCGGCAAGCAGCCGGTCAAGGTCGACATCCGTCTCATCTCGGCGACCAACCAGAACCTGATCAATCTCGTGCAGGAAGGCCGCTTCCGCGAGGACCTGTACTATCGGCTCAACGTCTTCCCCATCTGGGTGCCGCCCTTCCGCGAGCGCCTCGAAGACGTGCCGGAGCTCGTCCGTCATTTCACTGCCCGCTTCGCCGCCGAGGAAGGCAAGCGCATCGACGGCATCGACGCCGAGGCGACCGCCATGCTCCAGCGCTATTCCTGGCCCGGCAATATCCGCCAGCTCGAGAACGCGGTGTTCCGCGCCGTCGTCCTCGCCGACACGCCCATGCTGACGGTGAACGAGTTCCCGCAAGTGGCGGCGCACGTCGAAGGCTACGCGGTCACGGTGCCGCCGGCGCCGGCGCCGAAAGATCTGACGCCGCGCTTCGAAGGCCCGGTCATGCTGGGTCAGTCCGCCGACACGCCCGCCACGATCCATGTCCCGTCCACCAACGGCAAGGACGCCGTGGGCATCGCGGCCCTTAGCGACACAGGCGACATCCGTTCGCTGGAAGCCGTCGAGGCCGACATGATCCGGCTCGCCTTCGGCCGCTATCGCGGGCGGATGACGGAGATTGCCAAGCGGCTCGGCATCGGCCGGTCGACTCTCTATCGCAAGATGCGGGAGATCGGTCTCGAAGCGAGAGCCAATTAGCAAAACGCTGATCGAGACGACCGGTCAGCCGGGGGCAAACCTGCGATCGGCAGGAATGCAACAGTGGGAAGGAAAAGTGGGTCCGGCAACCTTTAAGCAGAGCCGCGTTATGGCCATTAAAGGAAAGGCCGGACTACCGTCCGGGCGCGACACCGGCTGATTCGGCCAGAGGGAGCAAGAATTCCATGAGGCCTATCCACAGTTTTGCGCTGACCTTGTTGTTGGCCACCTCTTTCAGCGCACCGGCCTATGCCGCCGAGCCCGATGCGCCCGGAGCCCTGATTACCAGGCCCGAGGCCATCCGCATGGCGGTGCAGAACCGGCTCTCGGAGAAATTCTCCGCCACCACCGAGCAGAAGAAGGACGAGAAGGGCGCCTGGTGGAGTATTACTCCATCCCCGACCAAAAACTTCTCTGGGTGGACGCCGACGGCCTGACCGATCGCGGCAAGGCCGTGATCGCCGAGATCATGCGGGCCGACGATTACGGCTTGAGCGCCGCGGACTATGAGCTGCCGAGCCTGTCCGGCTTCGATGCCGACTCCACGAGCGCCACGGAGCAGCTCGCCGATGCCGAGATCAAGATCAGCCATGCGGTTCTCGACTACGCGCACGATGCCCGCGGCGGCAGGATCACGCCCTCGCGCATCTCGCGCAATCTCGACCCGACGCTCGCGCTTCCCAATTCTTTGGAAGTGATCGAGTCGATCGCCTTCCGCTCCGATCCCGCGGCGTATTTGCGCAGCTTCCAGCCCGACCAGCCGCAGTTTGAGCTGCTTCGCAAGAAGCTGATCGAGCTTCGCGGCGGCGACAAGCCGGTCGACGCGGAAAAGCCACGGTGAAGATTCCGAACGGCCCGCTGCTCAAATTCGGCGTCGCCGATCCCCAGGTCGCGTTGCTCAGGACCCGGCTTGATGTGCCGGAAGGGCAGAACCCGGAGCTGTACGACGAGGACGTCCTCGCGGCCGTGAAGAAATTCCAGGTGGAGCACCACACCGCCGCCGACGGCGTTGTCGGCTCCGGCACGCGCCGGCTCCTCAATCAGCCGCATCTGCGCCACATGGGTTCGCCGGCGCAGATCAAGGCCATCCTCCTCAACATGGAGCGCTGGCGCTGGCTCCCCCACGATCAGGGCAGCTTCTACGTCACCGTCAACATCCCGGAATTCACGTTGCGGGTCGTCAGCGACGACGAGACGATCCACAGCACGCGTGTGGTTGTCGGCAAGCCGAACACGCAGACGCCGGTATTCTCCAACGAAATGCAGACGGTCGTGTTCGGCCCGTTCTGGAACGTGCCGAACTCCATCAAGACCGGTGAGATCAGGCCGTATGTGCGCCAGACCGGCGGCGGCTGGTTCAGCGGCGGCAGCGGCTGGAACACCTCGGTCTTCCAGCGCCACAACCTCCGCATCAAATACGGCGGACGCGAAGTCGATCCCGGTTCACTGGATTGGAACAGGATCGATATCCGCAGCCTTCACCTCTATCAGCCGCCGGGCCCCGGCAACGTTCTCGGCAACGTCAAGTTCGTGTTCCCCAACAAGCACGACGTCTACATGCACGACACGCCGCAGAAGCATCTGTTCGCCAAGCAAGTGCGCGCCGAGAGCCATGGCTGCATGCGGGTGCAGAACCCCGGCGAGTTTGCCGCGGTCATCCTCAAGCACGACCAGAACTGGAGCCACGCCCGCGTCATGTCGGCGATGGATACCGGCTACGACCAGCATGTAGGGCTCCATCGCAAGGTGCCGGTCTACATCACCTACTTCACCTTGCGGGTGAACGACGACGGCTCGATCACGACCTTCCAGGACCTCTATGGCCACGATCGCCGCATGGCGGCCGCCCTGTTCGACGGCCGCTCGGTGTTTTCCACACCGGCCGACGATGAGTTGCTGACCCAGTCAATCTCGCAGCCGCCCACGTCGCGCCGCCGGTCCGATCCCATCTCGGACGCCGTCTCGAGCTTCTAAGCTCCAGAAATCCTTGAAAACTAGGCCCCGCCCCGCTTAACCAAGCGGGGCGCCGGGCCGTGGCGTGTCCCCGGCTCTAACTGCCGCTCAGCGCGCGTTAACTATGCCCAGAACTGCTGGGCCAAGGTTAATGTGTTTGCCTTGTTTTTCGCCCAATTTACCGAATACTGTTGCTTAACGGTCACGACGGGAATGGTGGTGGCCGAGGGCGACGGGCCCTTAAAGGCCTGAAGTCACGGGGAAAAAGCCGGTCTGCGAACGCCGGCGAGGGAAGTTACGGAAAGTCGGGGATGCGCATTCGGGGGAGTAGTGCACGTCGCGCCATGCTTGGCGCAGGAGCCGTGCTTTTGGCCGTCGGCATGGCCATGGGCCCCCAAAGCCGGCGCCACCGGCGAGACCCGCACCCTTTCCCTCTACGAAATCCACACCAAAGAGAGCCTGACCGTCACTTATAAGCGGAACGGTCGATTCGACGAGGAGGCTCTCAAGAAGCTCAACCACTTCATGCGCGATTGGCGGGCCGACAAAGAGACCCAGATGGATCGCGAGCTCATCGATCTCATCTGGACGCTCCACGAGACGCTCGGTTCCAAGCAGCCCATTCACCTCGTCTCCGCCTATCGCAGCCCCGCCACCAACGAGAAGATGCGCAGAGCAGGCGGCGGCCAAGCCAGGAAGAGCCAGCACATGCTGGGCAAGGCGTCGGATCTTCATTTCCCCGACGTGCCGGTGAAGACACTCCGCAACTCGGCGCTGGTGCAGGAAGTCGGCGGCGTCGGCTATTATCCCACCTCGGGTCTGCCGTTTGTCCATGTCGATACCGGCCGCGTGCGCATGTGGCCGCGCATCCCGCGTCTCGAGCTTGCCGCGCTGTTTCCCGACGGGCAGACCGATTACCTGCCGCGGGACGGCGGGCGCATCACCAAGAAGGACTACCAGCTCGCGCTGGCTAAAGGCCTCGTGAGCAAGACCATGGTCGCCTCGGCGACGCCGACCCCGCTGCCGACGCCGAAGCCGCGCACCACATCGCCGCTCGAGACACCGCAGCCCATTCTTGCCTCTTACACGCCAAACCAACCCGCCGCCCCGATGGCCCTTGCCCCACCCGAGGCCGAGCCTCCCGCAGCCCCGCGCTTCACTTATGCCAACGCCGGTGGCTTCCCCTTCCCGCAAGCGCCGAGCCTTCTGCCGAAAGCGCATGAGGCCAAGATCCCGGCCTACCAGAGCGCGCAAGTGTCGGTGCGCCTGACGTCGACGACGACCATCCCGACGAGCTGAGCTACGTGCCCTTCGAGACCGCGAGCCTGATGACGGACACCTCGATTGCGAACAATCGCGAGATCGCCCCCCTCGTCCATCCCGAGCAGGGCAACCTTGATTATCTGTTCGACGATATGGACCGGCCGACGGCGTTCACGCTGCGCAGCACCTCAGGCTATCGCGGCCTGGCAAGCGCCCAGAAATTCTCCGGTGATGCGGTGAAGAGCCTGTACGCCGAGCTGGAAGCGCCTGCTCCCACCCGCCTCGCCCGGCGCTAAGCGAGAGACCTGGCGCCGCTACTTGGCCTTCCGCGCCTTCTCGAAGGCGTCCTCGATCCACGCCACCCCGATCAGCAGAAACACGGCCAGCACCAGCGACAGGCCGACGATCTGCCACGCCGCAAGGCCACAGGCGATACCGAGCGCGGCCGTCACCCACACGGTGGCAGCGGTGGTCAGCCCTTTGACCGTTTGCGATTCGGAATCGCGCAGGATCACGCCGGCGCCGATGAAGCCGATGCCGGCCATGATGCCCTGGATGACACCTTGGATCACACGCGCAAGCGATTCCGGGCTGTCCGCGAGACCCTGAAAGTGGATCGTTGAGATCGGCACCATCGCCGCGCCGAGCGATACGAGACCCAGGGTCCGCATGCCGATCGGCTTGTCGGCGAGATCCCGGTTGAGTCCAATCAGCATGCCGACGACGACGGCCGCCCCGAGTCGCAGTGCGATGTCGACGATGTCGAAGGATGCCGGGTTCTCAGTCAAAGGCTAGGCCGCCTCGGACTCCGCATCGGCGTCGGCCTGCGTCATGCCGAGCGCATGGAGATATGTGTCGAGGATCAACTCTTCCTCGCGCCGCTTGGTCTCGTCCAACTTGCGCAAGCGGATCACCGTGCGCAGCGCCTTGACATCGAAGCCGTTGCCTTTGGCCTCAGCGTAGACCTCGCGCAAATCCACGGAGAGCGCCGCCTTCTCCTCCTCCAGCCGCTCGATGCGGGCCACGATGGTACGAAGCTGATCTTTGGCTGATGACTGTAGCGACACGTTAGGCCCCTCGCACGTTTGTGATGATTCGATGAAAGGCGAGAGTGGTCCCGATCGCCGACCGCAGCAAGCTGGCAGCGGCGCTTTTCCCGGTTATCCAGAGCCCCGGCATGCGTGACCCGCGACGGCACCCAGAATGGCGCAGGAAACCAGTAAGATAATGATTTATTGCAGTTTTTTACGCCTGCCTGACATACGTCTCACGACCGCTAGGTCTGGTACTTCGCTTTCCATTCGTCATACGGCATGCCGTAGACCATCTCCCTCGCAGCGTCCTTGCCGAGCGCGATACCGCGTTCGTCGGCCGCCTCGAGATACCAGGTCGACAGGCAGTTGCGGCAGAAGCCGGCGAGCTCCATCAGATCGATATTCTGTACGTCGGTGCGCTCGCGCAAATGCTCGACGAGCCGCCGGAAAGCCGCGGCTTCGAGTTCCGTCCTCGTCTTGTCATCCATGATGTCCGCATCCCTTCGCTGCATCGATGCGCCGGTGTTGGAGCCGTGATACTCGATCTCGTGAAGCCGTTCGCCGGCGCTGAGCGCCATCGGCAAGACCCGGGCGAGATGTCCGGCCCATTCGGCCTGGCCCTCTGCCCCGAAGATCAGATCCTGGCGCAGCTCGATCAGCGCATGCGCCAGACCGCGCTCCGTGGCGTGCCGGTACAGCGTATCGCCCTTGAGCTGGCCGGAATACGGCACGTTGTCACCCACCTCCACATCGGGAATGGTCCGCAAGGCATCGAGCAGAGGCAGCGCGAAGCGCGGGTCCTTGTCCCACAGCACCGAGGCGGCCCAGGGCCGCGGCACGCCCTTCCAGGCTTGGGTGAAGCTGTGAATGGAGACGATCACCGGCGGCTTGCCAGCGGCGATGCCCGCCTCGACCGCCCGGCCGACGGCCTCATCATAGGGCCTGTGGAAGCGCTCGATCCGCGCCTCGATCTCGCCAGGGCTCAAACCCACATTGCCGGGGACCACGAGCCCATCGGACAGTTGCATGACGAGGGTCGGATCGTCCGGCCCCCGATTCGGGTCGATCAGGAGGCGGGAGAAGCGGCTGAGTACCGCGGGGGCGCCCAGCGCCTCGGCAAGCCGCGCCGCCACCTCGGCGGCCCCGAGATCGAAGGCGATATGCCGGTGAAGGTCCTCCGGCCTGAGGCCAAGTGTCCCATATTCCTCAGGAATCCGGTTTTCCGCATGATCGCAAAGGATGAGAAGGCCGAGGCTCAGATCCCCTTCGATGTTCCGGTATGGCTTTTCGCCCGATTTTTCTTGTACAAGAGTGTCCAGGCTCAACTCCCCGCGATCATCGTCGCACTTTTCCAACTGCTTCCGCCCCGCACCGCGGCAACAAGTAACGCTAAAAAGCCCACGTTGCGACGCATTTACCCACGATTTTCCGCGGTGATTGACGAAGCCCAACAGGCTTTATAATCGACTCCGGCCGGTCAGAGAAATGCAACCAATTCGATGCTACCTTTCGGAGTTCGTTAACCGAATTTCAGACTTGAGAGACTGATGGTGACTTCAACCCACGAATTGGCGACGCCGCCCAGGACTGCTCCCGGGCGCTCGCTGCTCCGGCTCTGCGGACCCCTGCTGTTCGGCCTGGCCATGTGGCTCGGCGCCACGCCCGCGCATGCCGATCTCAAGTTGTGCAACACCACCGCGAGCCGCGTCGGCGTGTCGATCGGCTACAAGGACATGGAAGGCTGGGCCAGCGAGGGGTGGTGGAACATCGCCTCCCATACGTGCGAGACCCTGCTTAAGGGCGTGCTGATTGGCCGCTTCTACTACATCCACGCGGTCGACTACGATCGCGGCGGCGAATGGGCCGGCAGGCTCTTCATGTGCACCGACGACAAATCCTTCACCATCCGAGACACCGCTGACTGTGAAAAGCGTGGCCACAAACGTACCGGATTCTTCGAAGTTGATACCGGCGAGGAGCGGGACTGGACCGTCCGTCTTACCGATCCGGATGGTGAAGCAAAGTCCCAATGAGGCGTAACCGCCGGGTCAAGATCGTCGCAACGCTCGGTCCTGCCTCCACCAACGAAGAGACGATGCGGCGCCTGTTCGAGGCGGGCGCGACGTATTCCGCGTGAACATGAGCCACGCCACCCATGACGGGTTGCGCGAGGTGCACGCCATCACCCGCAAGCTCGAGACCGAGTTCTCCCGTCCGATCGGCCTCCTGGTGGACTTGCAGGGCCCCAAGCTGCGCGTCGGCAAGATCGAGTCCGGCGCCATCCGGCTCACCCAAGGCGACATCCTGAGTTTCGTCCGCCGTGAGGCGATTGGCGGCTTGGGCCGCGTGCAGCTGCCGCACCCGGAAATCTTCGAGGCCGTCGAGCAGGGCCATGTGCTTCTGCTCGATGACGGCAAGCTCAAGCTGCGCGTCGTCGAGGCGAGCGATGTCCGCATCGACGCCGAGGTAATGACGAGCGGCGTACTCGGCAGCCGCAAGGGCATCAGCCTGCCTGACACCGTCATTCCGATGGGCGCGCTGACCGACAAGGACCGCGCCGATCTCGAATGCGCCATGTCTCTCGGCGTGGCCTGGGTCGCGTTGTCCTTCGTTCAGCGCGCCGAGGATGTCGCCGAGGCGCGCAAGATCGCGCGCGGCCGCTCCGCCATCATGGCCAAGATCGAGAAGCCGTCCGCTGTGAACCATCTCAGAGAGATCATCGATCTCGCCGACGGGATCATGGTGGCGCGCGGCGATCTAGGCGTCGAGATGCCGGTGGAGAAGGTCCCCGGCCTCCAGAAGCAGATCAGCCGCGCCGCGCGCAACGCCGGCAAGCCCGTGGTCGTCGCCACCCAGATGCTGGAATCGATGATCTATGCACCCGTCCCCACCCGGGCGGAAGTGTCCGACGTCGCCACCGCCGTGTTCGAGGGCGCAGACGCGGTCATGCTTTCGGCGGAGTCGGCGGTCGGCAAATATCCGGTCGAGGCCGTGGCCACCATGGACCGCGTCGCCAAGGAAGTTGAGCGCGACCCGCTTTACGCCGCGATCATCCACGCCCAGCGCATCGACCCGCAAGCCACCGAGTCCGACGCCATCTCGGCCGCGGCCCGCACGGTGGCCGAGACCCTGAAACTGGCGGCGATCGTCTGCTACACCGCCACCGGCGCCACCTCGTTGCGCGCCGCCCGCGAGCGGCCCCAGCAGCCGATCCTGGCGCTGACGCCGATCCCCTCCACCGGCCGCAAGCTCGCGCTGGTATGGGGGCTGCATTGCGTGTTGACCGACGATCCGCGCGATCTCGACGACATGGTGGAGAAGGCCTGCCGCATCGCCTACCAGGAGGGGTTCGCCCTCCCCGGCGAGCAGGTCATCATCTCGGCTGGCGTTCCGCTCGGCACCCAAGGCGCCACCAACCTGCTGCGCATCGCCACTGTCGGCGACGGCTCGGACGAGTAGCAGCCCTATTTCGCTGGAAATTGGGACAGGCGCGGCGTCTGATGGCGCCTAGATGTCCTGGCCTTCGACTTCGCGCTTGAGCGCCTCGCGCCCGCTTGCGCGTCCTCCAGGAACGGATTGACGGCCAGCGCCCGGCGATACGCTTCCAGCGCTTCCTTCTTGGCGCCCATCCGTTCGAGCACCAAGCCGAGATCGCTGATGGCGCGGTAGTGCTTGGGATCGAGACTGAGGGCCCGGCGCAGGTCGGCCAGCGCGCGCTCGGGCTTGCCTTTGAGCAGGTTCACCTTTGCCCGCAAATACCAGACCTCGGCCTCCTGCGGCGCGATGTCGACAATAGCATCGAGAATGGAGAGTGAGAGGTCGACTTCGGCCTCGTTGGCAAATTGCGTGGCCCGGCTCATCAGCAAATCGACCGTGTCGCTGCCCGAGACCGTCCACAACTCCTCGATGGCCTGCATGATCGGCTCCGCAGCCGTGCTATTCCGCGCCGCGCCGAGCTGATCGTAAAGCTGCGCCAGCAGTTTCGGCCGGTCCAGCGGTGCGATGACCGGCAAATCCCCGAGCTCAAGGTCGAGCTTGTTGTCCTTGGTCTCCTCCGCTGACTGCGGCGGTGCGGACTCGTCGGCATTCTCCTTGAGATCCGGGCGCAGCACGGGGGCGGCCTCGTGCGGCTGGGCCCCTTGCGGCACGGCCGATTGGGGTCCCCCATCCAGACCGGGAAGGTCCAAGTCGCCGTCAAGGCCCGGCAAATCGAGCTGCGGCTCGTCCAGAGCAGGGTCTTCGCCGTCTTCGGGCTCGTCACCCAGCGTGTCGAGATAGATCTGCGCCAGCACCACAGGCGGGGCCGCGAGCGCGGGCGCGCTCCATAGGCCCAACCACAGCAGCGCGCCGGCCGCGAGCGCAATGCTTCCGGAGTTCGGATCCTTGATCATGCTGGAAAGGTACGAGCGCGGCGCAGGATGCGTCAAAGCAATTCCACGCCAAGACCCCAGGTAAGAAGACCCCAGATGAAAAAGACCTGGGGTCGTACCGAGGCTTAGCCCTGGCGGGCTTTGAAACGGCGGTTGGTCTTGTTGATGACGTAAAGCCGCCCGCGGCGGCGCACCACCCGGCAGTTCCGATGGCGCGCGCGCAAGGACCTCAGTGAATTCTTGATCTTCATGGCAAAGCCATCCATTCGGCTAAAAACGAGGCAAGGCGGCCCTTTGGTGAAGGCCGCCCGCGAGTTGGCCGGACCATAGGTGAGGCCGGCCGGTTCTGTCAACACGATGGACACCGGACAAAAAAACGCCCCGCGGCATGCTGTGGGCATGCCCCGGGGCGTGAATTCTCGGAGACTTCGGCCGACTAGTCTTCCTTGACCTTCTTGGTGACCTTGAAGTCCTTGTCGAGATAGACGTCGTACTTGCCGTCGTCCTTGCAGACCACGTCGTCTGCCTCGTAGCCACCGTCTTCCATCTCGATATTGGTGTCCTCGACGGTGCACCCCATACCTCTGATCGTCTCCTGCACGCCCTCCATTTGCTGCTCGGTGAGCGCTTCGTCCATCGCATAGGCGGACGCACCGGTGACAAAGGTGAGAGCGAGAGCTGCTGCAAAGATCCGCATGAGTGTCTTCTCCATAGACTTGTCCAAAGACTTAGCCCCCGCGAAAGGGGGGAAAGCGGACTATCCGCTTGGAGCGTTTAGACCGCCATTTCCTAAACATTTCATGCGCGCATAGCTTGCAGATGACGCTGAATGCCACGGAGGTTGACAAATCCTTCCCGGGCTCATAACTTAACCTAATGGTTAAGTATCAAGACGCAGCGCTCGACCGCACCTTCGCCGCTCTGGCCGATCCCACGCGGCGGGCGCTGCTGGCGCAGCTCGAAACGCAAAAGGCGCTCTCGGTCAGCGAGCTTGCCGAGCCCTTCGCCATGTCGCTGCCGGCGGTCCTGAAGCACCTCAACGTGCTGTCGGACGCGGGGCTGATTACCCGCAAGAAGACCGGCCGGACCGTCACCTGCCGCTTGACCGCCGAGCCCATGGAGCAAGCCATGGACTGGCTCAACCACTATCAGCGCTTTTGGTCCGAGCAGCTCGACCGGCTCGCGGCCTTTGTGGAGGACGACCCATGCCCCCCCAAGTCATGCCCGCCCAAGCCAATCTCGCAACCAAGCCAAGCCTCACCCTCAAACGTCGTCTCAATGCCACACCGGAAAAAGTCTTCGCCGCCTGGACCGACCCCGAAAAAATCGTGAGGTGGTTCGGCCCCGATGCCGGACCCGTGAAGCACGCCGAGACCGATGTGCGCACCGGCGGCCGTTACGCCGTGGCCTTCGACACCGAGGACGGCGAGCAGCACCACGTCAGCGGCGTCTACCGCGAGGTGGTGCCGAACGAGAAGCTGGTGTTCACCTGGTCATGGCGCACCATGCCCGAGCGCGAAAGCCTGGTCACTGTTCTCATCAAGCCCGACGGCGACGGCTCGCTCCTCACCTTGATCCACGAGCAGTTCTTCGATGCGCCCGCGCGCGACCGCCATCGCGAGGGCTGGACCGGCTGCCTCGACAAGCTCGAACGTTTTGTCGCCGCGTAACTCAGGAAACCGCCATGCCCATTATCCAGCAAAAGATCACGCCGTGCCTGTGGTTCGACACGCAAGCCGAGGACGCCGCCAAGTTCTATTGCGCCGTCTTCGACAATTCACGCATTAGGACCGTCAGCCGCTACGGCGAAGAGGGCCACGACATTCACGGCATGCCGGCGGGCTCGGTGATGGCCGTGGAGTTCGAACTGGACGGGCAGTTATTCTCCGCGCTGAACGGCGGCCCTCTGTTCAAGTTCAGCGAGGCGATCTCGTTTCAGATCCGCTGCCAGGACCAGGCTGAAGTCGACGACTACTGGGCCGAGCTCACCGCCGATGGCGGTGAGGAAGGTCCTTGCGGCTGGCTCAAGGACAAATTCGGCCTTTCCTGGCAGGTGGTGCCGACCGCGCTCTACGACATGCTGACGGGCGACGACCACGCCGCCTCGCAGCGCGTCACGAAGGCATTTCTGCAAATGAAGAAATTCGACATCGCGGCGCTCGAGCGCGCCTTCGAAGGAGAAAGCGTGTGAGCACCGCAACCACCCAGAAGTTTGTCATCTCCCGGACCTTCAATGCCCCATTGGATCGTGTCTGGAAGGCCTGGACCGAGCCGGAGCAGATGGCCCAGTGGTGGGGCCCGAAAGGCTTCAAGGCCGACGTGAAAATGCTCGACCTCAGGCCCGGTGGGAAGTTCCACTACCTTCTCGTGTCACCGCAAGGTCAGGAAATGTGGGGCCGAATGCTCTTCCGCGAGATCGTGCCCAAGGAAAAGCTCGTGTTCATCAATTCCTTCTCTGACCCGGAAGGCGGAGTCACACGGCACCCGATGGCCCCTGACTGGCCGCTCCTGATGCACACCACGATCAGCTTCGCCGAGAAAGACGAGAAGACCACCGTCACAATCGAATGGCTCCCTTACGAGGCGAGCGACACCGAGTGCGAGACCTTCGACGAGGGTCGCGACTCCATGCAGGCCGGTTGGACCGGAACCTTCGACAAGCTCGAGAACCATCTCGCCGATGCCTAGCTGTTATTTCCGAGGAGCGCCTGAATGAAACTCAATCCGTATCTAAATTTTGCCGGCACCTGCGAGGAGGCGATGACGACCTATGCGAAGGTTCTTGGCGGCGAGATCGTCGCCATGCTGGCCTATGGCGACATGCCGGGCGAAAACCCCATCCCCGACGACATGCGCAAGAAGATCGCCCACGCGCGCTTGATCGTCGGCGACCAGGTCCTCATGGCTTCGGACGCGGGGCCAGAGCACTACAAGCCGATGCAAGGTGTGTCGGTCACCCTCAACATTTCGGAACCCGCCGAAGCGGAGCGCGTCTTCAGCGCCCTCGTCGAGGGCGGCATGAAGATCATGCCTCTGGAAGAGACATTCTGGGCGCACAAGTTCGGCGTGCTCGTCGACCGCTTCGGCACCCAGTGGATGGTGAACTGCGAGAAACCGAAGGAATAGGAACAGAGCAATGCCCTATGTCGATGGATTCATCGTCGCTGTGCCGAAGAAGAACGTCGATGCCTACAAGCGTCTGGCGCGCAAGGCCGGCAAGATCTGGAAGGAGCACGGCGCGCTCGAGTTTCGTGAGTGCATCGCCGACGACGTGAAGAAGGGCAAGCTCACCTCCTTCCCGCGAGCCGTGCAGATGAAGCCCAGCGAGACCGTGTTCTTCTCCTACATCGTCTACAAGTCGCGAAAAGATCGCGACCGCGTCAACGCCAAGGTGATAAAGGATCCCCGCCTCGCCGGCATGATGTCCGGGAAGGATATGCCGTTCGACGGCAAACGTTTGATTTATGGCGGGTTCAAGGTGACCGTCGACATTTAGCGAGCAAGCCCTATCGGCCCTGGCCGCCCAGAATGCCCAAGCCGAGCGGGCCTCGCGAGCGCGGCTGATTGGCGGCGGGTGCGTTGCCGCCGCGGGCGCGTTGCGCCGTCTGCACCACGCGGCAAGGCACGCGCCCCGGCGTCCCCGCCTTGGGCTGGACGATCGTGGCGAGCAGGTTGAGCGGCGAAGCGAGCGTGCCGACCACGGCGCCCGCCACCGGCGCGCCGGTCAGCCTCACGCTCGGACTGCCGAGCTTGCCTTGGATGGCGAAGGGCTGCGCGATCTTGATGAATTGGCTCTGTAGCGCTTGCGGCTTGAAATGGAGATCGACCCGGTCGGAGCGATAATCGATATAGCCAACACCGACGACCTGCACGTTGCGCGTCTCCAGGACCAGCCCGCGCGTGCTGCCCCGCCCCTGTTTGAACGAGAACGGCGCGACCGCGCAGACCAGCGTCGCCTGACCGCCGCGCTCCCCGCGCGTCAGGAGCCACGCCGGCAGGCTCATGCCGGTAAGATCGAGCAGGCCTGTGCCGATCCAGCCATTGCGCAGCGAGACCGAGAGCGAGCCGTTCAGCGAGCGCGGAATCTGCGCCTTGGTGTTCCCGGCCCCCGAAAGGTCGTAGGTGACGTTCAGCGCGCCGCTCACCGGATAGCTGACCTGCATTTCTTTCAGCACCGCGCCGATCTGCAGATTGTTGACGCCACCCTTGAGCGCGAAGTTGTTCTGCGCCGGGTTCGTGTCGATCTTGCCGTTCGCCGACGCCTTGCCGCCGAGATAGCTCAGGGTCAGCGGCTCCAAGCCGATGACGCCCGCGAGATAGGTCACCCGGCCGTCAATATTGCTTGCACCGTCGCCGCCGCCGGCGATCTTGGCGACCTTGATCTTGAGGTCGACGAACAAGGACTCCCAGACCTTCGAATAGTCGAAGACGTCTGCGTCCGCCTCGTCGACATTCTCCTGGTAGACCGCGTTGATCGAGGCCAGCTTCAGCAGGTCCGCGAGATGCAGCAGGGCGGTGGAGATATCGCCGGACAGCACCGGCTTGCCTTGCGACAGCGCCCCCGCCAGCGAGCCCTTCAGCGTCGTTTGGCCGACCAGCGTGGTGCCGGCCATGACGATCCGCTCGTCGCTTCCCGTGATGGAGCCGTCGAACTTGACCGCGCCCACCTCATCCACCTGACTGCCGAGCGCCGCGGCGAACGGCTTGAACCGGGGGATGTCGAGATGGGCGGCGAATTTCAGCTCCTTCACTTCAGGGATGTCGTCGAACACCAGATCGATGGCGAGCTTGATCAGCGAGCTGTCGGTCACGTTGGCCGTCAGCGACTCGATGCCCAGCGAGCCATCCGCGTCGGACAGCGCGATATGGCCCGACAGATGGCCGAGCTCCCCCGCATGCTCTTCAGCCGCTAAGTCGAGGAAGTCGGCGGCGAGAAAATCGATCTCGCCTTTGAGGTCAACCCCTTGGAACGCCAGAATGTCCTTGACGGTACCGGCCACGCGCACGCTCGGGCGCTGCGGATCGCCGGCCAGCACCAGCACATCGTAGATGCCGAGCCGGCCTTGCTTGTCCTTAAAGAGCCGCTCGGCGGTGATCGGCCCAATGTCGCGAAGATTTGCCGTGACCGAGCTGGTGAACACATGGAAGTCACGCACCGACGCGCCGTTGAGCGGTCCTTCGATCCGGCCGTTGAATCCGGTAATGCCGAGATCGTAGATCGGCGCCTGTTCGCCTTCGGCCAACGGCTTCTGCGCGAACGAGCCCGTGAGCGAAAGGTCGAGCCCGGTTCCTGCGGCGATGTCGCCGATCCCGCCGGTGAGCTGATATTTACCGCCGCTCTCGAATGCGAGCGTGAGCGCAAGGTCCGAAACCTTCAACGCGTCGAGCGACCCGGCTAGTCGCGCCCGGACTTTGCCCCGGCCCGCCATGTCGCCGCTGATGCCGTAAATGTCGAGAAAGCGCTTCAGGTCCGGCGTCGAGGACGCCAAGGTCATGTCGACCGTGTCGCCCCACATACCGAAGCTATAGGTACCGGCAAGCGTGTTGCTCAGGCCGGCGTGGATCACCGACAGCGTGAATTTGCGCTCATCCTCGTCGTCGCCCGGCGGCTCCACCTTACCCTCGAGCTTCCACGGCTCGCCGTTGAGACTGCCGGCGCTCGCCGCCGTGACCCCGCCATCGCCGGCGGGTGTCGTGACGATCTCGTCGAACGCATAGCGAAGACGGAACCCGCTATCCATATTGACGTAGTCGAGCGCGGCGTCGTGCAGGGTGAGGTCGTCGGCGAACCGCGACCGGAGGAAATCGCCGATAACCTCGGATACGTCGACACCGTCCACGTCCTCGGGCGCGCCGCCCTCGGGAATCTCGATGGCGACTTTGAGCCCATCGACCACAAGCGTGTTGAGCTGCACCTGACCGGCAAGGAGCGGCACGAGCGGCAGCTTGAGGCTGAGCGACTTGGCCGACATCGCCTTGAGGTCGGAGGGCAGCTCGGATTCGACCGCCACGAGATCGGCGATCGTTATCGTCGGTTCCCAGTCATAGCTGATCTGGATCGGCCCTCTGACCTCCACCTCGATATCGATGGCATCGCTGAGGAGATGTTCGATATTGCTCCGCCGTAGCGGTTCGAACGACTTCAGATAGAGGACGGCCAGCGCCGCGGCCGGCACCGAAAACACCAAGACGGCGATAAAGACCAGCCGGACAATGAGCCGGATGGGAGACGAAGGGCGCATCAGTGGCTTCACCTGAAGGCTTCGCGGGGTAACACGG
The DNA here is from genome assembly GCF_001723305.1 of Methyloceanibacter superfactus. Lineage (GTDB taxonomy): Bacteria > Pseudomonadota > Alphaproteobacteria > Rhizobiales > Methyloligellaceae > Methyloceanibacter > Methyloceanibacter superfactus. Next base: position 46,491 of record NZ_LPWF01000028.1, on the reverse strand, counting down.
AGATAGCAAGCCTAGACCAACAATCGCGCGCGGAAAACCTGAAGCCCAGGACCTCACGGCAGAAGATGTAAGCCAATTTCCAAAGCGGCCGTCCCGGTGGAACCGAAAGGGCCGCGGCGCGTTGGGCTGTGGTGTCCGCTAGAGACGGGGGTCTCCCATGCAAACCGACACCTATATCTTTGTGGTTTGGGCTCAACGCAGCGCCCGTAGCATTTTCGGTCCCGCGTCCAACCCGGTCATGCTGAATGGCGGGTTCCTCTGCTTCGACAGCGAGGAAAAGGCCCGCGCCGAGAGTGACGAGCTCAACGCGCGCTCAGGCGCCACCCATGTGCGTTACAGCGTCAGACCGGTCCGGGTTCAGATGAACCGGCCGAGCGGCTTGGCCGAAAGCCAGGGCCCCGCATCGCGCCACGCGTGCCACCGATCCAGAAGCCTCTGCCCGGTCTCGCCGCGATCCGATTGGCCTGATGGGATGGAAGAAATGGTGGGCGGTACTGGGATCGAACCAGTGACCCCTACGATGTCAACGTAGTGCTCTACCGTCCGTCGCCCTGCGGGCTCCTCACAAAAGATCGTAAGATCAGCTGCTTACGCAGTTTACGATCTTTCGTTGAGCTACGCAAACCGCCCGTCCTTGTAACCTTCGCTGTGACGTAGCTGTGACAGAAGGGGGTACGGAGGGGGACAGGGGGCCTCTGCGCATTATTGGATGCAGCCTCGAGAATATCGAAGAGAAATTCCTCAGTTTGAAAACGGAAGAGAACCTTGAGCCAGGTCAGCCAATCTTCGTCGATCGCAAAAGGTGATCGATAGCTCTATGCTCAGTTGAAACCCCCGAGGAGACGGTGCCGCTGTACGACTCAAAATCGTCTATGAAGGCGTCGCTGTTGGGCATGTTTGGAATGACAAGCAGGTGGCCAGTCTGATAACCGCAAGTTACCTTCCCGTGGGAAGGAAGCGTGCATCAGCATCAGCTTGTCTGTCTTTACAGACCCATCCCTTGTACTTGAGCGCGAGATAGAAAATCTGGCTGGCGGATGTCTTCGAGAGTGGAAACCCGCCTTTCTTCGCGGTGCGCATCTGCTCTATGACGAGAGCTCTCATCGCTCCCACCGACACCGATGACGGCGCACAACTGATACCGAGCACAGTGAGTATCTGGCCAGAGGCCATTGTGTACCCAAGACACATGCCCTCCTTCATCGCTCCGAGCTCGCCGGTATGCAGATCAGAGTCGCAGGCATCAAGGAGGTCCTCTCCTGATACGTCGGCAGCGTGAGCTGCTGTTGTGAGCGCAATGAACGTCGCTATGGTCGCGAGCGTTTTCATGTGCGGTCCCTTCTCTTCACGTCTGAGGAAGCTGTTCCTCCCAGCCGACGAGCATACCACCCTCGCATTACGCGCCAAGGTATTGAGGGGTAACTGAGAGGGGTAAATTGGGGGTGTATTTAGGGTACGTTTGGGGGTGTTTTAGGGGGTCAGTTTTGACATACCCCTCGGTCGTATCGCTTGCACTATTGTAAGGTTTTTCAGCCATTTAGTTTGGCCAGTGGCCGATGGTTTTCCGTCCGGGCGGGCTTTTTGATCGTGTATTGCAGTATTGCAGTATTGCAGTAGGCCCGGGGAACTTGCCTCTTCCACGCCGCCCGGGACAGTATGAGGCTTGGGGGATTCGGCGTGAAGGACGTCTTCGAAAAATATATCTTAGAGCTCAGGAAGGCTTATGCCGATGGAGGCACGGAGCAGTCCGGACGTCCTGCGCTCCAGGAGCTTCTCGATGCATTTGCCGCGGAACAAAACCCTCCTGCGAGCGTCCAGCATGAGCCCAAGCGCGTAGCCGAGAAGGGCGCACCGGATTTCCAGGTCTCCAGCCAAGGCATGATCCTGGGCTACGTGGAGAACAAGTTGATCGGCGAGAATTTGACCAAAATTCTTAGGTCCGATCAGATCGTAAAATACAAAACTCTCTCGGACAATATTGTCCTGACCGACTATCTCCACTTCATTTGGATCAACAGATATGGACCACCGCAAAGTGAGAGGCTTTGCGATCAAACGGATTTTGAAAATCCGAACTTCCGATTGCGAGCGGATCGAGTTGGAGCAGTCGCCAAGCTACTCGAAGGCTTTCTTTCGACCGCACCCGAAGGCATCGGGCGTGCGCAACAACTTGCGCTCGCGTTAGCGACGCGTAGCAAGTTACTCCGCGACTATCTGAAGGACGAGCTCCTACGCCAGGAGCAGGATCAGGGTGAGGGCCGACTTTACGGACTCTTTCAGGTTTTCCGCGATCAAGTGTTTCACGAGCTGACGCTTGAGGAATTCGCAGATGCCTTCGCTCAGATGTTGGCTTACGGCTTGTTTCTAGCACGCCTGAATTCCGGTACCGAGATCATCACGCTGCACAACGCGCGAGAACATGTCCCTGGATCTTTTCGGCTAATCCGTGAGCTGGTCGACTTCCTCACTGAGCTTGAGAGGCGTGAATATCGCGATGTTCGCTGGGTAGTAGAGGAGGTGCTATCTATCATCAATGGACTGAACTTACCGGCAATTAACGAGGATTTGTCGTTTCGGCATCGAGACGCAATCAGCCGGAACGTTCGGGCGGCCGACGAGGAAGAGCATCGGTTGTTCGAACGCGACCCGTTCATCTACTTCTACGAAGATTACCTAAGTGCCTACGCCCCGGCTATGCGGAAGAGCCGCGGTGTCTATTACACGCCCCCACCTGTCGTGAATTTCATCGTGCGTGCGGTTGACGATGTTCTGAGGAAGACTTTTGAAATTGATGAAGGCCTTGCCGATCACCGACTTGTAAAATTGCTCGACTTTGCATGCGGCACCGGCACATTTCTGTTGGAGGTGTTTCAGCGCATCCTCCACAACATAGGCGGGCCGGAGGCTGGGCGGGCCGAACCAATCGTGCGCGAGCATTTGCTCAAAAACTTGTTCGGGTTTGAATACCTAATTGCTCCCTACACGATCGCACACCTGAAACTCTCGCAATATCTGCGCGACCAGGGTCATCCACTGCGCGAAAGAGAACGGCTCCAAGTTTTTCTCACGAACACCCTAGAGCCGGTAGATCCGCAGCGAAACCTACTTCTGCCGGCACTTAGTCAGGAAGTTGAAGGAGCCCAGTCAGTTAAGGACATGCGGCTTCTCGTTATAATCGGCAACCCGCCCTATTCGGTCGAAAGCAAGAACACAGGCAAATGGATTTCAGCGCAAATCGAGGCATACAAAAAAGTGGATGGACACGACCTGGGAGAGCGCAAGCATTCTCTGGGAGACGATTACGTTAAGTTTCTTCGGTTTGCTCAAATAAAAATAGATGAGGTTGAGCGAGGTGTGGTCGGGGTAATTACGAACCGCCGCTTTCTCGAAAACGTCACTTTTCGTGGCATGAGGCAATCGCTTATGGCCACCTTTGATCAAATCTATGTTCTTGATCTGGGCGGCGCCTCTGGTTCCACCTACGAGGGAGGCCCCGACGAAAACGTATTCGACATAACTTTAGGGGTCGCTATCACCATCTTCGCTAAAACCGGGGGCGAGCCGCGGCTGCGCTACCTTCGGATAGGAGGCAAACGAACTGATAAATACCAATATCTCAGTCGGGAATCGGTCGTAAGCGACGACGCCGTAGACGTGCATCCAACGACTCCGAACTACTTTTTCATGCCCCATTCGGTTATCGGCACCGAGCTGGATTCCGTCTTTAGCTTAAGAGATGTTTTTCGCGTTTTCGGCGTGGGTGTGTACACCGCACGAGACGCCCTAACGACGGCCTTTAGTGCCGACGAGCTTGCCGCTCGAATTAAGACGTTTGCGGGTCTTCCGGCTGAGGAAGCTCGTAGCGTTTTTGATCTACGCCGAGATGCTCAAGCCTGGTCCGTAACGGGTGCCCAAGAGGACATCAGGAATACGAATGCGGACAAGCGTTACATTCAGAAACTGAACTACCGACCGTTTGATAGCCGCACCACATATTATACGGGCAAATCAAATGGATTTATCAGCCGACCCGGCTATGAGGTTATGAAACATCTGCGGTCCGGATTTCCTAGCCTAGTCACGTGCCGCCTGCTGAGCAGTGAGACTTGGGCTCACGCGCTAGTTACGGACGGAATAATCGACAATTGCTATATCTCCAGCGCCTCTCGGGAAAGGGCATATGCCTTTCCACTGTATCTAGAGTCTAACGCTCAATCCGGGCTTGTCCCAAATATTTCCGATGTATTTCAAGCCTTCGTTGACTCGCGCTTCGAGCATCACTTCTCGCCGGAAGAGATCCTCGGCTACATTTATGCGGTGCTGCACGCGCCAACATATCGGACCCGCTACGCGGAATCTCTGCGCATAGATTTCCCGCGCGTACCATTTCCTGAGTCTAGGAAGATTTTTGAAGAGCTATCGGAGCTCGGGTGGGAGCTTGTGCAAGCGCATTTGTTGCGCGAGTTCCCGCGGCAGGAGCTTGCATCCTACCATGGCAATGGAGATCATCTGGTCGAAGACGTCCGCTACTCTTACGAGGATCAGGCCATAAGCATCAACGACACTCAATGCTTTAAGCCAGTGCCCGAAGCCGTGTGGAAATTTGAGATTGGTGGATATCAAGCGCTTGAGAAGTATCTCAAGTCGCGAAGGGGCCGGGCGCTATCACTAGATGAGCTAAACCAGGTTCGCGCCATCGCCGACAGCGTTGCTTTCACCTGTGACCGGATGGGAAAAATCGACGAGGCATACCGGTCGGCTTTTCCCGAGTAGGGATAACTTGCTCGAAGCCCTCGCGCCATTCCAAGTTTTTGCGCATCATTCTAGTGATTCGATTCTTCGGAACACGAGTGGACCAATGTCGCGCTCCAGTGAAACGGACCTTTTCGCAGCAGACGCTCAGTCTGATCTGTTCGGCGCGGAGGCTGCGCCCACTTACCGGCCAGATCCCGACAAGGTGAGGGCACGGCTCCACAAAATTCTGGCAGAGACCCGCGCAGCTGACGAGCTGCCGTGGGGCCGCGCGAGCCTTTATCGCACGATTTTTCCGCAGATGACGCTTTGCCTGCCCGAGGAAGAAGGCGCGCAGTTGCGCTTCGAGTTCGAAGCGGAGATGGAGCGACTGAAGGCCGCCTGAACTGCCGATTTCAGGCTAGCGCAAGTGCAAAGAAGGGCAACTTGTTTGCTGACGCTGCCCTTCTCGCTGAACATCACACGATGCGAGGCTAGTTTTAGAAGGGAATTTCCGGCAGCAGCGATTCTCTTGAAATAGCGCTTGTGCGCTGCATCTCGTTGAGGCCCTTCAGCTCATCTGGATGGGGCAGCACTGATCCTCTCGGAAGCTGTCGGTCCCCAGGCAACAAAGTGGCCAACCGGCCTTGACCCGGTGTTAGATTCTTGAGGTAGCCCTGGTTGACCGCCTTTGCGACGTTCCGGCTTATGACACTAGGATCCCTACCGAGCATCTCTGCAAGCTTCACTTGGCTAACCCCATCCATAGAGGCGCCCCGCTGACCCTGCAGCTCTTGAACGCCCTCCACAACAAAGCGAACCTGTTCTGGGACCGCGTTGTCTAGGCCATAAGCCAGCGGCTCGGCGACGAAAGCGTACACAGCTTCATAGTCGGCAAACTTTGCGATTACAGACCCATCCTGATCTCTGTCCCTGGTGCATTGGTGCAATAGTGCATGAGCAGAGATCAATGAGAGGATGTGAGGGAAGTCTCGCAGCACTCTGAAGTGAGTATCAGGCAGCGCTTTGGCGAGCTTATCGGCATAGGGTATCGCTACCGAGAGCGGACGAGAGCCTACAAAGCGATGCAAGGCAAACCAGGGCCCGGTATCTAAGTCTTTCGGTTTCGATTTGACCCCTGCCGCCTGTTTCAGTAACGCCTCGCGGATCCTTTCAGGGGATTCGTCGAGATGATAGGAAAGCATGCGGCTCTCATCCTCTGGATGAAGAGCATTGGCCGTGGTCGTCAGAATTAGGCCTGTGGGACCTTCAAGAGGTTGTAGCTCTTGTCCGACGTTACCCTCAGACGTGCTTTGTACGGTTGCGTAGCGGACCTTTCCTTCAGTGAGAAGCTGGCGCAGGAATGCCCTCCCTGAGCCTTCCGAAAGACCGGCTGCCTCGCCGATCACGAGGTATCTGTGCTTGAGGTTTAGGCCCTTATTATAGAGCAGAGCCTTTTCTGACATGCCTGAGAAATACTCATACGCTTCGCTCGGGATAAACTTAAGCGCCGTGTTGAGAGCATAAGACTTCCCACTTCCCGACGGCCCCTTGATAACCAATGATGCTGGTTTATCGAGGAATCGCGTGTAGAAGCACGCAAATGCTAGTTTAACAAGATCTGTGCAACCTGAATAACCTTGCTCTCTTATTGACTTATCTAATTTATTTAGTATATTTTCACTTTCAAAGAACTCATGATCAGATTTCGAGAATTCATGTACAATGCCATTCATATAGTGATCCCCTAATGATTAGAATATTCAGGTGTGATGCGAAATGTTTTTCGTTCACTGTACAAATATTATATCAAAAAAAAACGCCACGTAATAGATACACTTAATTGTCTTTGGACGGATAGTTTCGTGGGGACGGTAGTACTGCAGCCTGTCAGTCGTGCTGTGCAGGCTTCTTTAGGTCCCAATAAAGGTGCCTGAAGATGTTTTCGAGAGTGCGTTCCGTAGGAGGATACTGGTCTGGAAACGTCGCCATAGCCCACTCTCTCAGCGATCGTATCTCAGCTGCTAGCTTGTCATGCAGCTCACCCGTTTGCCCTCTGCGCCTCAGTTCTCGTTCTAAGGCTGGCCTATGGAGGTAGCCCGGCCTACCGGGAAAGCGTTGCGCTTGCTCGTATTTTCGGAACCAAAACTCCGGTTCCTCCCACCCCTGCTTTTCGCAAAACTTTTCGAGCCACGGTTTATCAACATGCTCATCAGGGTCAGGCAAATCATGGTCAAGAGGCAGTTCCGCGAGTTGGTCCTTACCTTCCTCCCACCGTTGGAAGTTTATGATGGCTAACTGGAGCTCACGCAGAATGAGGCCGCTAGGCAAGCCGAGCTCAGGCGCCCACAACTCGGCAATCTCTCGCAGTGACATCCAGCGAACGTTATTGAGCCGGAGTTGTGGCATGCGATTTCAGCCTTTCGTCCCTTCCTCGACGAACCACTTCTCGTTCTTCTTATCTGTTTAGGGCTTGGGGTTCACTACGGAGGGAGAGCTATGCCACGGCTTACTCGCTGCGATGTGCCCATAGGATTACCCCACGCAGCTTACAGCCAGAAAAACGGCCATAAGAGTATCGATACAGCATGCGAAATGCCAATGCCGGTGTTGCAATAAATGCCTAATACCCCGGTCGCATCAATGCAGTCATTGCGGCTAACAGTGGCCCAAATAATAAGAGCGCTCACGAATCCCATAACGACATAAACTGCACCGATCACTTTAATTGCATTCATCACCACCCCCCCAAATCCTAATTATAGCGCTTTCTGCGAGCATCGACTTCATCAACAGTCGAGCTTTTCAATAATTTTACAGCGCATGGGGTGTGCGTACCGAAACAGCATCCTAGGGTCTCGATGACCGCTGATGAGCGCTACTTCTGGAACTGTAAGACCGCGCTCAAAGAACCGGCTAATCGCTTCGTGCCTGAGGTCATGGAAGTGCAGGTCAGCTAGGCCTGCTCGTGCCCTGAGCCGGTCCCATGCCAACCGAAAGGCATTGCCCGACATTGGGAATACCCAATCTCCCATCTCGCTTAGCGTGTCTAAGACCTCGGTGGTCTCTCTCATCAGTGGAAGTGTCCGAGAGTGACCGTTCTTCGTGTGCGGGATCAGCAGCGAACGTCCCTCCCTATCGATGTGGTCCCATCTCACGTTCAGTATTTCTCCGCGTCTCATACCAGTGGCCACGGCAAACAGGATGATAGGAACGATCAGCGGATTGCGACATGACCCAGCTGCAGCCATAAGCCTGTCGAGCTCACCCTCATTGAGCCTACGTTCGCGTCTGCGTTGAGAAGCACTGAGTCGAAGTTTACCCAAGGGGTTCTCGGGCAGAGGCAAGCCCCACTCATCTCGTGCCACTTCAAAGAGATTGTGCAGAGGAGACAACTGGCGCTTGAGGCTCGTCATGCTGATCGTTTTGAGCCTCTCGTCTCGATACGTCGCAAAGTCCTCTGTGCGGATATGGGAAAGGGGTTTTCGACAGATCGGATGACGAAGGAAGGCCGTGAGTACAATCCTCTCGACCTCGTATCCTCGCTTCTTCGGACTCACCGTGTCCCGGTATCGCTCGACGAGCTGACCAAGGGTGATGCGGTGCAGGATTTTCGGGTCGCTCGGCAGCTCAGAGCGATCGGCCTGGACCTCTGTTTGTCGTGCCCAAGCTTCAGCGTCTTTGCGGATCAGAAAGGAACGTGTGACAGAGGGGAAGCCCACCCGCCGGATTTGGACTTGCCACTTCGCTCCTCGCTTACGGATCGTCGCCATAGGGAAACCTCTCGCTGTGACAGAACTGTGCCAGCTGAGGTTCCGGTCATATTGTGAGGAGCAGGTCTCTTGCCGAAAACTGAGTCGGGGCAAGACCTTAAGATGGTGGGCGGTACTGGGATCGAACCAGTGACCCCTACGATGTCAACGTAGTGCTCTACCGCTGAGCTAACCGCCCGCTGCCTCGAGGCAAGGCGACTTCTATATGGGTGGTGATGGGCGAAGGCAACCCGCCGTTTCGCCCCTCGACCTTACGCCGCGAGCATCCGCTCCACCTGATCCACTAGATCGCGCAGGTGGAATGGCTTCGACAGGATCTTGGCGTCTTTCGGCGCGTTATTGTCTGGATTGAGCGCCACGGCGGCGAAACCGGTGATGAACATGATCTTGAGATCGGGATCGAGTTCCGTGGCCTTGCGCGCCAGTTCGATGCCGTCCATCTCCGGCATCACGATATCCGTGAGGAGGAGCATGAAGGGCTCTTCCTTCAGCCGCTCATAGGCGTCGAGCCCATTGCCGAACGACACCACGTCGTAGCCGGCCTTCTCGAGCGCCTTGACCAAAAAGCGGCGCATATCCTCGTCATCCTCGGCAAGCAGAATACGCTGCACGCTGCGTGCCCGTGGATCGTTCGCCTCCATATTCCCCGTCCCCCTCAACTCTCGCCTGATAGGGCGTACACGACTTTGGTAAACGACCGCTTGCCCTTGGCCAAAAAGACCAATTGGATCGCCCCCTTACTGAACTCCAAATCATTGCTTCTATTTGGGCCGGGCACAAGGCAGAACACGCCTAGACAGGTTCAACTCTCGTTGGCAGAGTTTACAGGCTAGGATTCTCAAGGCCGGCGGACCCCGCATCACGGCCCAGCGCAAGGATTGGCCATGAGCCTAAGCGAGGCCGAGGCGATCGAAACGGAGCTCAACCCGCCGTTTTTCGTGGCGCGGCCGGGGGAACTGAAAGTTCCCCTCGTATTCAACTCACCCCATAGCGGGCGCATCTACCCCAGCACCTTTCTGGCCGCCTCGCGGCTCGACCCGCACACCCTGCGCCGCTCCGAGGATTCCTTCGTCGAGGAACTGTTCGGCTTCGTCCCCGATCTCGGCGCGCCCCTGCTCCACGCGCATTTTCCCCGCGCCTATCTCGACGTGAACCGGGAGCCCTACGAACTCGATCCGGTGCTGTTCCGCGACGGCCTTCCCCACTATGCCAACACCCAGTCGGTGCGCGTGGTCGGCGGGCTCGGCACTATCGCCCGCATCGTCTCGGAGTCCGACGAGATCTACCGCGAGCCCCTATCGGTGGAAGCCGCGTTGGAGCGCATCAACCGACTCTACACGCCCTATCACGAGACGCTCTCCACGCTTCTCCTTGAAGCAAAAAGGGAATTTGGGCTCTGCGTGCTGATCGATTGCCACTCAATGCCGTCCAACCCGGTCGCGGCGCAGAGCATGGGTCGGCCGGACTTCGTGCTCGGCGACCGCTTCGGCACGTCATGCAGCGGCGAGCTCACCCGGCTCGCGGCGAGCCAGCTCGAAGCGCAAGGCTATGCCGTGGCGCTCAACAAGCCTTATGCCGGCGGCTACATCACCGAGCATTACGGCCGTCCACACAAGGCGCAGCACGTACTTCAAATTGAAATCAATCGGGCGCTCTATATGGACGAGACGCGATTCGAGAAATCGGCCGGCTTCGAGCGGCTGCGCGCCAGTCTAGAGACCATGGTGCGCGGCCTCGTGCCCGGCATCCCGGGCCTAGCTATTCCACGCGCCGCTGCCGAATAGCCGGGGACGCAGCAATTCAAAAAAAAATGGGCCGTCCGATTGAACGAACGGCCCAAGTCTAGGGAGGAAACGCCCAAGGAGGGCAGCGGCACAGCCTGGAGAGCCATGCCGCATTGCAACAATATGTCATTGCGGCGCACAAAAATCAAGATAGCTCTACCCTGGCCGCGGCATTCTTGAGACACTGGTGCAGAACTGTCACGTGATTGCCGGGAAGTCCTGACCTTTGGCCCTTCGGCCCGTCATTCACCCCTGAAGCCTTGACTCCTAAGGGCAAACGCCGCCAAGCCTGATCCGTGACCAAGCCCGAACAAGCCGATTTCGAGGCCTATATGGCCCTTGCGCATGCGCTTGCCGATAAGGCGGGCGCGGTCATATTGCCGCATTTTCGGACAGGCCTGGCCGTTGACCATAAAGGAGGCGCTGCCTTCGATCCCGTCACCGCAGCGGACCGGGACGCGGAAACCGCCATCAGGCAGGCGCTGGCCGAGGCCTGCCCGTCCCACGGCATCATCGGCGAGGAGTTCGGCGAAAGCCGCGGCAGCTCCTCCTATTGCTGGATCATCGATCCGATCGACGGCACGCGCGCTTTCATCATCGGCCAGCCGCTCTGGGGCACGCTGATCGGGCTCACGTCCGGCGGCGCGCCGCTTCTCGGCCTGATGGACCAGCCCTATACCCGCGAGCGCTTCTGGAGCGGCGAGCGGGACGCGTTCTTCCGTCGTGATGGGCAAACCACGACCATGCATGTGCGCCCCTGCGCCACGCTGGCCGATGCCGTTCTCGCCTCCACCACGCCGGATATGTTCGAGGGCGGCGATGCCGAACCTTTCGAACGGTTAAGCCGCGCCGTGCGCCTCAGGCGCTTCGGCGGCGACTGCTACAATTATTGCCTGCTGGCGCTGGGTCACATCGATCTCGTGGTCGAATGCGGCTTGAAGCCATTCGACATCCTGCCCCTCGTCCCCATCGTCGAGCGAGCCGGTGGCGTTGTCTCGACCTGGGAAGGCAACGATCCGAGGGAGGGCGGCCGCATCATCGCCGCCGGCGATCCGCGTTTGCACGCTCTCGCCATGGAGATGCTGGCGGGCTAACCGGCCTTGCTCAAGGCAACGCCCGGCACGAAGGCGTCGAAGGCCGCCCAGAACTGCTCGCGGATCGAATCCCGCTCTTGCAGGATCTCGTGGCGCGCGCCTCTGAGCACGAGCTGAGAGCCGGCTCTGAGCCGCGAGGCAAGATCCTCGATGGCCTCGCTCGACACCACCTTGTCGTCGCCCGCCGCGACCATGAGGGCCGGGATGCGGATGCGCGGCGCGAATTTCTCATCGGCCAGTTCTGACATCGCCTCGCAAGCGGCATTCAGCCAGCCGATCGTCGGCGGCCCCACCGCCAGCCCGGGCGCCGCGTGCAGCACGGAGATATTGCGGAAAAAGCGCTCCCGGTCGGAGGTCAGCGGGTTTCCCTCGAAGACCTCGCTATTCCAGTAGTCCTTCTCGCCGCCCGGCACCATGCGCTTGCCGAAGCCCAACAACGTGAGGCCGTCGGCGAGCCGCCCGCACAGCCCTTGGGCCATGGGCAACCCCTCGAGCTTCACCATGGGCGCCGTCATGACCATGCGGCTGAACCAGCAGCCTCGCTTGGTCGCGGCCTTGAACATCACTGTCGCGGCCATGGAGTGGGCCAGCGCGTAATAGGGTGCCGGGCAGTCCGGCAGCACCACCGACTTCATGAAATGAGCGACGTCTTCTTCATAGTCGCTGAAGTTTTGGACATGGCCCTTCATGAGGCTTCGCGTCAGCCGGCTCGACCCCTGCCCGCGCCAATCGAGCACGGCAACGGCGAACCCGCGGCGGCGCAATTCGCCCACCACTTCGAAATATTTCTCGATGAACTCGTTGCGGCCGGGGAATATGCACACGGTGCCGGACCGCTCGCGCAACGCCGACTGCCAGCTTGCATAGCGAACCCGGACTCCCTTGCGGATGTCGAGATAGCCCGACGATGCCCCAAGCGGAATCGGGTTCTTCGGTGTCGAGACGAGATCCATACCTGAACGGCCCCTAGTCCCGGTGCGAACGCGCGCCGGGGCGCAAAAGTCTTATAGCAGCGCCAGGCCTCATGGCCACAGCCTTGCCGCGTGGCGCGCGGGAACGTGCCTCTGCACGGCAGCGCCGCGGCATCCTCAACTATTTGCCTTTATTTTCAGCACGGTAGCCCTCTTGACGAGAATATGCGGCGTTCCCATATCCCTCGCTGCGCAAGGCCGTCAGGCTTGCGTTTTTGAGAACCGCCCGGCTCGGTACGAGAGCGGGCAAGACCATATCGCTTCTTTGCGGAGGATGTGACATGAGACACTTCGATCTGACCCCCCTTTATCGCTCCACCATCGGCTTCGACCGCGTCGGCTCCCTGCTCGACACGTTGAGTTCGTTCGAGGGCGAGACCCCGAGCTATCCGCCCTACAATATCGAGCGGGTCGCCGAGAACGCCTATCGCATCTCCATGGCCGTCGCCGGTTTCGGCGAGAGCGACCTCGACATCGAGGTGAAGGAGAACACGCTCTCGATTCGTGGCGAGAAGCGCACCGAGCAAGAGCAGGAGAACGCCACCTTCCTGCATCGCGGCATCGCTTCGCGCAGCTTCGAGCGGCGCTTCCAGCTTGCCGACTATGTCGTGGTGAAGAGCGCCAGCCTCGAGAACGGCTTGCTGCATGTGGATCTGGTGCGCGAACTGCCCGAGGCCATGAAGCCCCGCACCATCGCCATCACCACGAAGACGGAAGCCGACAAGCCCAAGGTGATCGACAGCAAGGCCGCCGCCTAGCGACCGTCCGATCAGCATTGTTACGCTAACAAGAAGGGCGTCCTCCGTGAGCGAGGGCGCCCTTCTCAGTTCGCAGGTGCCAATGGGAGAGAACCTGCCAGGAGTGCCGCGCAATACGCAAAACTGTGTCGGCGGCTGAGATAGAGTCTACGCCTCACAACTTACGCGCGGCTTAACGAGATTCATCTATTGGTGAAAGGTTTCGTTAAGGTTCTGCGCCGACGCCGACAATGGCGCCGCTGACCACGAGCCCAGCCAAATTGGCCTCAAGGTCGAACCCCGCCACCTCTTGCGCCGCCTGTTCCGCCGCCTGCTCAAGGCAAGCACCGCTTTTCAGCGCGAGGACAAACGCCGCACCGCCTGCCGGCAAGCGGCGCACCTCCACGTCGAGCTTGGGCCTGACGACAAGGGCGTCCTCGCCGTCGGCCGGGATCCGCGCCGGCTCATCCTCACCCTCTCGCGCCGCGAGGTGCCAGATGGTGATGACCGGATAGACCGAGCGCACGACGTGAAGCGTCGGATGCAGCGTCAGGGTCGCGGATGCGGCATCTCCGACGGCTTCGGCCAGAGCCTCGAGCGGCAGCGGCGCGGCATCCGCCGCGTGATACGCCGCATGCCAAGCCCATTCGAGCCGGGCGACGTCGGCGAGATAGGGGACCGGTCCGGCCGGCGGAAAGCTTGCGATGAAATCGGCAAAGCCCATGCCGTAGCGCAGCAGCACGGGCGAGTTGGGCGGCGCCGTCTCCGCATAGGCGCGCGCCATGGCGCGGAAGAACGCATCGCCCACCAGCCGCGCGGTGACGGGGAAACGCGCCGCGAGCGCGTCGATCAGACTCGCATAGACATTGTTCCGGTAGACGCCGAAGCGACGCGCCGGCACCCCGGGCGCTTCCCGAACAAGCGGCGCCGGCACATCGGCCTTGGCATCGAGCACGGCGCGGGCGAAATCGGCCTCAAGTTCCGAGGGCCCCGGCATCACACTGCCACGCAACTGCCGTGCTGGTCGGCCGAGAGAGCATCAGACCAGACCGTATCGGCGATCACCGCATCGGCCCGCCGCGCCTCGGCGAACAGCGTGGCCCATGCGGGCACATCGTTGTCCCATTCGATCAGGGTCGGCGTCGGCCCCGTTCGCGCGAGCGCTCGGGCGTAGAGCGCCCAGACCGGATCGGCCACTTCGCGTCCGTGATCGTCGATGAGCAGCGCCGAGCCGTCGTCGTCGGCGTCCTCGGCATGACCGCCGAGATGGATTTCGCCCACATGCTCGGCCGGGAAGCCGTCGACATAGGCGGCCGCGTCGAACCCGTGATTGGCCGCCTGGACGAAGACATTGTTGACGTCGAGCAAAAGCCCGCAGCCGGTGCGCCGCACGATCTCGCGCAGGAATTCGACCTCGCTCATGGAGGTCGCGGCGAAGGCCACATAGGTGGACGGGTTCTCGAGCAGCATCTGGCGCCCAAGCGCCTCTTGCACCTCGTCGATATGGCCGCAGACCGTGGCGAGCGTCGCTTCCGTGTAGGGCAGCGGCAGGAGATCGTTGAGATAAACGGTGTCGTGGCTCGACCAGGCCAAATGCTCGGAGAACAGCGCCGGCTCATAACGGTCGGCCAACGCCTTCAGCCGCGCGAGATGATCCTTGTCGAGCGGCCCGCTGCCGCCAATCGATAGCCCGACGCCGTGCAGCGACAACGGATACCGCTCGCGCACGGCCGTGAGGTAGGCGTGCGGCGGCCCACCCTCGCCCATGTAGTTCTCGGCATGGATCTCGAACCAGCCGATATCGGGCTCGGCGTCGAGGATGTCGCGATAATGCTGGGGCTTCAGCCCGACCCCGGCGCGTGGCGGGATCGGACCGGTCTGGCGTTGCGCCATCGCTACTACGCGGGCGGCAGGTCGCGGTCGAGCGGCTCGAGGCTGCCTTTACGGTCGCCCGGCAGTTCCATGGTGGTGCAGGTGCCCGCAGGGACCAGCTTCCAGGAATTGCCTGATAGTCGATCTTGGACGTGCCGGCACAAGAGGTGCCCTCACCGGCGGCGCAGTCATTCTCGGCCGCCTTGGCCACGCCATAGCATTTCTCCTTCTCGTCCGCGGCCACAGCGCCCTGGCTGGAGGCGGCAATCCCAAGGGCGGCGGCAAAGGCGGATGCTACGGCCACACCCGATATTTTCTTCGTTTCGCGAGTCATGTCAGCTCCTCGTGGGTCAAGCGATAGGGCCGGAACATGGAGCGTCCCGGCAGGCTTAATTGGGCCCTGAGTAGGCCAGCGCCGACGTGCTCACGTCAAATCACGGCTCCGCCAGAACACGGTGAACGGCGCGCTGTATCCCGGGGGCCAAATGCGCCGAATCCTGCTTGTGCACCCATTGGAAATCTGTCATTTTGACACTAGATAGGACAGGCTTGCTGACCTTTGTATTGGGGGCTGCGGCGCAAGGCTAAGGGCTTCTCTTGGAGAGGCAAAATCGGTCTTTGCATCGCATCCGCTAGCGCAAGGGGCGCTAGCCGCCTAAAGGCCGGTTCTTTGCTCTAGCCCCATAGGCTCTATGCTGGTGGCTTATTTTGGTGAAGAGGCTGGCTGTTCGCCAAACTCCTAACAGGCCCCGCCTCGTGCTTATGGCGAGGGCCGAGGTTCCATGAAAAACGATGGCACCCCGTGCGCTCATTCCCGGACCCCTGACTGTGGCGAGGCCCTCCCCGCCGCAGGCGCAAGGACTCTATGATCCCGCCTTCGAGCACGACGCTTGCGGCGTCGGCTTTGTCGCCGACCTGAAGGGGCGCAAGAGCCATACGATCATCAAGCATGGCTTGCAGATCCTCGAGAACCTGACCCATCGCGGCGCCGCGGGCGCGACCCCGCGCGACGGCGACGGCGCCGGCATTCTGGTGCAGATCCCTCACGCGTTTTTCCGCGAGGTCTGCCCGCCGCTGAACATCAAGCTGCCCGAGCCCGGTCACTACGCGGTCGGCCACATGTTCATGCCGTCCAATCAGGCGCAGCGCATCTATTGCGAATCCGTGGTCGAGCGCGTCGTCGAGGCCGAGGGCTTGAAGATGCTCGGCTGGCGCACCGTGCCGACCCACAACGCGTGCCTGTCACCAATGGTGGTCGCCACCGAGCCCACCCATCGCCAGGTGTTTATCGGCCGCGGCCCGGGTATCGAGGACGAGGCTGATTTCGAGCGCCGGCTCTATTTGCTGCGCAAGGTCATCTCCAACACGATCAACGGCGAGACCGGCGGCCGCGACATCGGCTTCTACACCGTGTCGCTGTCCTGCCGCACGCTGGTCTACAAGGGCATGTTCCTCGCCTACCAGCTCGGCGCCTACTACCAGGACCTGCATCACCCGGCTTTCGCCTCGGCGCTCGCGCTGGTGCATCAGCGCTTCTCGACCAACACCTTCCCGTCTTGGAAGCTGTCGCATCCGTATCGCATGGTCGCCCATAACGGCGAGATCAATACGCTGCGCGGTAACGTCAACTGGATGGCGGCCCGTCAGGCGAGCGTATCCTCGCCGCTGTTCGGCCCGGACATCGAGAAGCTGTGGCCGATCTCCTACGAAGGCCAGTCCGATACCGCCTGCTTCGACAACGCGCTCGAATTCCTGGTGCAGGGCGGCTACAGCCTCGCCCATGCCGCTATGATGCTGATCCCGGAAGCCTGGGCCGGCAACCCGTTGATGGATGCCCAGCGCCGCGCGTTCTACGAGTATCACGCCTGCCTCATGGAGCCGTGGGACGGTCCCGCCGCCATGGCCTTCACCGACGGGCGCCAGATCGGCGCCACGCTCGATCGCAACGGCCTTAGGCCGGCCCGCTATTTCGTCACCGACGAAGGTCTCGTGGTCATGGCCTCGGAGACCGGCGTGCTGCCCTTCCCCGAGGAGCGGATCGTCGAGAAGTGGCGGCTGCAGCCGGGCAAGATGCTGCTCATCGATCTCGAGAAGGGCTGCATCGTCTCCGACGAGGAGATCAAGGCGGAGCTCGCCGCGGCGCATCCCTATCAGCAATGGCTCGACCGCACGCAGATCCGCGTGCATGAGCTGCCCGGTGGACCGGCGACTTCATCGGGCACGAATGTGAGCCTGCTCGATCGCCAGCAGGCCTTCGGCTACACCCAAGAGGTCATCAAGTTCCTGATGGTCCCCATGGCCCAGACGGGCCAGGAGGCAATCGGCTCCATGGGTACGGACACGCCGATCTCGGCGCTGTCCGACCGGCCCAAGCTGCTGCACACCTACTTCAAGCAGAACTTCGCGCAGGTGACGAACCCGCCGATCGACCCGATCCGCGAGGAACTGGTGATGTCGCTGGTGACCTTTATCGGTCCCAGGCCCAACCTGCTCGACCTCGAAGGCACCTCGAAGCAAAAGCGGCTCGAGGCGGCGCATCCCATCCTTACCAACGAGAACCTGGAGCGCATCCGTGCCATCGGCGAGGTCGCCGACAACCAGTTTCGCACGGTGACCCTCGATATCACCTACCCGGCCGACCAAGGCGCGGGCGGCATGGGCCGCGCGCTTGAGAAGCTCTGCCAGCGGGCCGAGGCGGCCGTGCGCGCGGGCGAGAACATCATTGTCCTGTCGGACCGGGCGACGGGCCCTGATCGAATCCCGATCCCCTCGTTGCTCGCCACCAGCGCCGTGCATCATCATCTGATCCGTTGCGGCTTGCGGACCTCGGTCGGCCTCGTGGTCGAGACCGGAGAGGCCTGCGAGGTCAACCAGTTCTGCACGCTGGCGGGCTACGGGGCCGAGGCCATCAACCCCTATCTCGCTTTCGAGACCATCGAGGCGATGCTGCCGGAACTCGACGAGGAGCTGACCGCCGAAGAAGCCATCAAGCGCTACATGAAGGCGACCGACAAGGGCATGCTCAAGGTCATGTCCAAGATGGGCATCTCGACCTATCAGTCCTATTGCGGCGCGCAGATCTTCGACGCCGTGGCTTTGCGGACCGATTTCCTCGCCAAATATTTCACCGGCACGCACACGCAGGTCGAGGGCATCGGCCTCGAGGAGGTCGCGCGCGAGACGGTCGAGCGTCACCGTTTGGCCTTCGGCGAGGCGCCGGTGCTGAAGAACGCCCTGGAAGTCGGCGGCGAATATGCCTTCCGCGTGCGCGGCGAGACCCATGCCTGGCGGCCGCAAGTCGTCGCCGATTTGCAGCATGCCGTGCGCGGCCAGCTGCCCGAGAAATACCGCGCGTTCGCGCAAGCGATCAACGAGCAGTCGGAAGAGCTCCTCACCTTGCGCGGCATGTTCCGCCTCAGGGATGCCGAGGAGATGGGCCGTGCGCCCGTTCCGCTCGACGAGGTCGAACCGGCGGAGGAAATCGTCAAGCGCTTCGCCACCGGCGCCATGTCTTTCGGCTCCATCAGCCGCGAGGCGCATACCACGCTCGCCATCGCCATGAACCGCATCGGCGGACGCTCCAACACCGGCGAAGGCGGCGAGGAAGTGGACCGCTTCACACCACTGCCGAACGGCGACTCCATGCGCTCGGCCATCAAGCAAGTGGCTTCGGGCCGCTTCGGCGTGACGACGGAATATCTCGTCAACTCCGACATGATGCAGATCAAGATGGCGCAGGGCGCCAAGCCCGGCGAAGGCGGTCAGCTTCCCGGCCACAAGGTCGACGCCACCATCGCCAAGGTGCGCCACTCGCGCCCGGCGGTAGGTCTCATCTCGCCGCCGCCGCATCACGACATCTATTCGATCGAGGATCTGAAGCAGCTGATCTTCGACCTCAAGAACGTCAACCCCACAGGCGACGTATCGGTGAAGCTCGTTTCCGAGATCGGCGTCGGCACCGTGGCGGCAGGCGTGGCCAAGGCCATGGCCGACCACGTCACCATCGCCGGCTTCGAGGGCGGCACCGGTGCCTCCCCCCTCACCTCCATCAAGCATGCCGGCTCGCCCTGGGAGATCGGTCTCGCCGAGACGCAGCAGACGCTGGTGCTGAACCACCTGCGCGGCCGCATCGCCGTGCAGGTCGACGGCGGCTTGCGCACGGGCCGCGATGTGGTTGTCGGCGCGCTGCTCGGCGCGACGGAGTTCGGCTTCTCCACCGCGCCCTTGATCGCCGCCGGCTGCATCATGATGCGGAAGTGCCACTTGAACACCTGCCCGGTGGGCATCGCCACGCAGGACCCGGTGCTGCGCGCCCGGTTCAACGGCACGCCCGAGCATGTCATCAACTATTTCTTCTACGTTGCCGAGGAAGTGCGCGAGCACATGGCCGCGCTCGGCTTCCGCTCCTTTGCCGAGATGATCGGCCGGACCGAGGTTCTCGATAAGAGCCAGGCGATCGACCACTGGAAGGCGCGCGGGCTCGATTTCACCAAGCTGTTCCACAAGCCCGAGGTGCCGGCCGGCACCGCCATCCGCAATACCGAGCGCCAGGATCACGGTCTCGAGGAGGTGCTCGACACCAAGCTCATCGAGCTTTGCCGCGAGGCGATCGAGGACAAGAAGCCGGTCAAGCTCGACCTGCCGATCCGCAACGTCGACCGCACCGCCGGCGCCATGCTGTCCGGGGCGATCGCCAAGCGCTACGGCATTGCCGGCCTCCCCGACGACACCATTTGGATTCGCTTCAAGGGCTCCGCCGGTCAGAGCTTCGGCGCATGGCTGGCGCATGGCGTCACGCTCGATCTCGTCGGCGAAGGCAACGACTATGTGGGCAAGGGCCTTTCCGGCGGCCGTATCATTGTCCGTCCTCCGGCGGAGTCGGGCATCGTGCCGGAGAAGTCCATCATCGTCGGCAACACGGTGCTCTATGGCGCCATCGGCGGCGAATGCTATTTCCATGGCGTCGGCGGCGAGCGCTTCGGCGTGCGCAATTCAGGCGCCATCGCCGTGGTCGAGGGTACCGGCGATCATGGCTGCGAGTACATGACCGGCGGCGTGATCGCCGTCATCGGCCCGACCGGGCGCAACTTCGCGGCCGGCATGTCCGGCGGCATTGCCTACGTGCTCGACGAGGACGGCGATTTCGAGCAGCGCTGCAACATGGCCATGGTCGATCTCGAGCCGATCCCGAGCGAGAACCAGGCCATGGAACATAGGCGCCACCAGGGCAACGATCTCGAGAGCCACGGCCTCGTGGATCTGTCCGACATGACGCGCTTCGACGAGGAGCGGCTACACCAGCTGATCGAGAACCATCTCCACTACACGGGCTCAAAGCGCGCCCGGGACATTCTCGACAATTGGACGGAATATCTGCCGAAATTCATCAAGGTCATGCCGGTCGAGTACCGGCGCGCCTTGGAAGAGATGGCGCGGCAGCAGGTCGCCGACACGACTGGCCTCGGGGAAATCGAGATCGGTCTGCGCGGAAACGGCAAATAATCAGGCAGGATAGCGGCTACGTCCTGGGCTTTGATCCCAGGCTGTGGTCCTGCCACGCGGAATTGCGATACGCTGACGAGGATCCTTGGACTTGGCGAGCCAATCCCGAGGTTGTTGAGATGAAGATGGGCGGAGATTCGTGAGTCTGATGGGCAAGATCACGGGCTTTCTTGAGATTGATCGACAGGACCGGGCTTACGAGCCGGCCTCCGATCGCGTGCGCCATTACAAGGAGTTCGTGATCCCCGCGAGCGACGCCGAGGTCGTGCGCCAGGCCGCCCGCTGCATGGATTGCGGCATTCCCTATTGCCACACCGGCTGCCCGGTGAATAACCAGATCCCCGACTGGAACGACCTCGTCTACCAGGCCGACTGGGCGGAGGCCGCGCGGAATCTCCATTCGACCAACAACTTCCCCGAAGTGACGGGCCGCATTTGCCCGGCGCCTTGCGAAGCCGCTTGCACGCTCAACATCATCGAGGAGCCGGTCACCATCAAGACCATCGAGTGCTCCATCGCCGACAAGGCGTTTGAGGAAGGTTGGACCCAGCCGCAGCCGCCAAGCAAAAAGACCGGCAAGCGCGTCGCCATCGTCGGTTCTGGCCCCGCCGGGCTGGCCGCGGCGCAGCAACTCGCCCGCGCCGGCCACGACGTGCATGTCTACGAGAAGCATGCCCACGCGGGCGGCTTGCTCCGCTACGGCATCCCCGACTTCAAGATGGAGAAGTACATCGTCGAACGCCGCGTGGCGCAGATGGAAGCCGAGGGCGTGACCTTCCACTACAACGTCAATGTCGGCCACGACGTAGGCATCCAGAAGCTCGAGCGCGATTACGACGCGGTTCTGTTGAGCGGTGGTGCCGAGCATCCGCGCGACCTCAACGTGCCGGGCCGGGAACTGGCGGGCATCCATTTCGCCATGAACTATCTGCCGCAGCAGAACCGCCGCGTCTCCGGCGAGCCGCTTGGCGACGTCGAGCCGATCCTGGCCGAGGGCAAGCAGGTCGTCGTCATCGGCGGCGGCGATACGGGCTCAGACTGCATCGGCACCGCTTTCCGCCAAGGCGCCACCTCCGTGACCCAACTTGAGATCATGCCGCAGCCGCCGCAGCAGGAGAACAAGGCGCTCACCTGGCCCCATTGGCCATTGAAATTCCGCACCTCGTCGAGCCAGGCGAGGGCGCCGCCCGCGACTTCAGCGTGGCCACGAGCCGCTTCCTCGGTAAACGGCAAGGTGGAGCAGCTCGAATGCATCCGCCTCGATGAGCAGATGAAGCCGATCCCGGACAGCGAGTTCACGATCCCCGCCGATCTGGTGTTCCTCGCCATGGGCTTCCTGCACCCGGTGCAGGACGGCATGATCAAGGCGCTCGGGCTCGAGCTCGACCCCCGCGGCAACGTCAAGGCGAATGAGATCGAGTACCGCACCTCGCGGACCAAAGTGTTCGCCGCCGGCGATATGCGCCGCGGTCAGTCGCTGGTGGTCTGGGCCATCCGCGAAGGCCGCCAGGCGGCCCATTCGATCGATAAGTTCCTGATGGGAAAGACCGACCTGCCGCGCTAGCAGCGGGTCGGCTCAATCGCCGGCTAGCTGGGCGGCCAGGCGAAATCGTCGGCGCGGCCCGACTTGGGCTCGAGCTGCTCGCCCCTAATCAACACCCGGTAATACGGCCGTTGAGACAACGGCAAGCGGGGACGCGACGAGGCGAGCGACAGATCGGTGACCGCCGAGATCGTGGCCACGGCGGTAAAGCCTCCGGGAAGCTCCGCGGTAATCACTTCGGGCTCGGTCGTGGCGACAATCGCCGGCTGGGATGCCAGCCTGTCGGCCTGGAGTGTTGCATCGGGAATCGTCGGCCGGACCACACTGACCTCGCCGACTTGACTTTCCTGCAAGGCAGCCTGCTCGCCGTCCACCTCTTCTTCGTCCTCGGACGCGGCATCGAGTTCGTCCACCTCGGCAGCTTCTTGCGGCGCGGGCGCCGGGCGCGACGGCGTGAACCGATTCACCACCTTCGCTTGTTCCTGCTCATTGCCCGCAAGCGGAATATTCCGCTCGGCCTTGGCCAGCCCCAAATCCTTGCGCAGCTCTTTCTCGACGAAATGAGCCAGTTGAGATAGCCGCGCATGGTGAAATGCACGCCGTCATCGGACCGGAGCCGCTTCACCTGTCCCGACATGTCCGGCCCGTAGGCGCTGTACCGGCCCTGCTCGTCGACGAAGCCGCTCCACGTATCGATATATTTGGCGCCGTTGATGAAGGCCTTTTCGCGGAACACGTCGTTCAGCTTCTCGGCGTCACTGGTCTGCCCCGGCGCACGCATGACCGGCAACCCCACCCAATAGGTGGCGATGTTGGCGGCGCGCAGCTTCTTGATGAAAGTCTCCACCTGCGCGCCATAGGCCTCGCGCCACTCCTCTGTGCCGACCTTGAACCACTTCCCGTCCTTCTTGATCGGCTTGTCGTCATTGGCGCCGAACATCACCACGGCGACCTGAAACTTGTCGTCCTTCAAGATCTGATCGATCTCGCCGTTCCAGTCGTAGCGGCCCGTATCCACGAAGCCGGTGGACTTCTGCGAGCGCTGGATGAACTCGAGCGTGGCGTCGTCGTCGAAGGCTCGGTAGAGCCCTTCCCAGAGCCCATCGCCGAGGGAATCGCCAAGCACCACGATGCGATAGCGATCGCCGTTGGGGAACGGATTGATATAGCTGCGATGCGATGGGGTGTCCTGCGCGGCCACCGGCTGGGGCGCCAGAGCCATCACCAATGCCGGCAGAATCGCCGCCACGGCAAGCGCCAGGCTTCGCAAGCTGGCACGCAAGGCCGGCACGCTGCGGTTGGAGCAGTGACAGGACGCGGTACGAGACATCGATTGGCTAACCCCTATAGATCGGGTCGTCCCTTAGCTCGCCTGGGCCAAGGAGAGAACCCCTATAGCATTAATTCGGCGGAGGCGCCCTCTTGGGCACGGCGGTCGTGGCCGGCGCCACCTGGGTCGCCCCACTGGCAGGCGCCGCCGGGGGCGCTGCCGGTACCACCTGATTTTCAGCCTTTGCGGGCGCAGGCGCCGCGGGAGGCGGCGGGCCGGCGGCGGTGCCTCCGCCCTCAGCCTCTTCAGAATGGTCAGCGTCGGATAGCCGTCGACCGGCAGGCCCTTGGCGCGCTGATAGGACCGGATGCCCTCCAGCGTGCCGCTGCCGATGATCCCGTCCACCTCGCCCTCCAGATGCCCCAGCGTGATCAGGTCCTGCTGCAGCTCCATGCGCTGTTCGAGCGACAACCGGTTCTCGCCCGTGGGCCATGGCACGACGAAAGGCCCATAGCCGGCAAGACGGTCGGCCAGATGGCCCACGGCAAGCGCATAGGACTTTGCCTGGTTGTAGCGGAGGATCGAGCGGAAATTGTTGAGCACGAGGAAGACCGGCCCGTCGGTCCCTTCGGGTGCGAACAAGGTCGCCTTGTCGCCCGGGCGGGGGAAGGGCCTACCGTTGATCCGCACGATCCCGAGCTTCTCCCACTGCCCCAGCGATTTATAGGTGCTCTCGCTGATCCGTTTGGGATTGAGGCCCTTGGGCAGCCGGACCTCATAGCCCCAGGTCTGGCCGGGAATCCACTTGGAGACCTTGAGATAGGCCGCCGTCGAGCCGAGCGCGTCGGGGATGGTGCCCCAGATGTCGCGCCGCCCATCGCCGTCCTGATCGACGGCGTAAGCCGAATAGGTCGTGGGAATGAATTGCGTGTGGCCCATGGCGCCGGCCCAGGAGCCGTTCATCGCCTGATGAGTGACGTCGCCGCGTTGAAGGATCTTCAGGGCGGATACGATCTGCCCACGCGCGAATTTCGCCTTGGTGCCGGAGCAGGCCAGCGTCATCAGCGACTGGATGACATTCTTGTCGCCGGGATTGTCGCCATAGTTGGACTCGACACCCCAGATGGCCACGATGATGTGCCGGTCGACGCCGTATTTGGCCTCGAGCTGATCGAGCAACGCCTTGTACTCGACGAGCTTCTCCTTGCCCTTCTCGAGCCGCTTCGGCGAGACCGCACGGTCCACATATTCGCCAACCGGCTTCTTGTATTCGGGCTGGTAATTGGCGGATTCGATCACTTCCTTATCGAGCGTGATTCCCGCCGTAGCCTGCTCGAAGGTGTCCCAGCTCACGCCGGCACGCTTGGCCGCCGGCCAGAAGCTCTTCACGCAGGTCTGAAATTTGTCCGCCTGGGCCGGAGCGGACGGCACCAGGCCGCACAAAAAGGCCGAGACAGCGCCGAACATCAATGTCTTAGGGGGGGCAGCGATTCGCATAAGGCAAATCTAGCAACCGGACCGGGCAAAACCTAGGCAGCCAACTCCGAGCCCGACAATATTTCACCGGCCTTATTGGGCGCTTGCCGCCTTGAGCACCTGGCCGACCAAAGCCTCGCTCGGGTAGCAGGTGAGCGGCAGCTTGAACTTCTTCTCCTGCTCGCCAATGCTCTGCCGTGTCTTGAAGCCCACAAGACCATCGACCTTGCCGACGTCGTGCCCCTGCGCCACCAGCACCTCCTGGAATCGCAACATCCGATCGCGGGTAAAGCGCTCGACCGGCTGCCATTCGCCGACGAACTCGGCCGGCGCGTTGTAGGCGATCATGTCGGCCACATGGCCGACGAAGATCGCGTAGACGTCGGAGTTGTTATAGAGCTTGAGCACCGAGAAGTTGGTGGTGGCGAGAAAGGCCGGCCCCTTCATTCCGGCCGGAAGGACGAGGAAAGTCCAATCGCCTAGCCGCTCCTCCGGGAAGGGCCGGTCGCGCACCCGCCGCACACCAAGATCTATCCACTCACGGATTGGCAGCGCCTGATCCGGGCCTTGCAGCGTGCAGTCGAAGCCCTTGGGCAGCTCGATTTCATAGGCCCAAGGCTGTTTGCCGTCCCAGCCCTGGCTGTGCAGCGAGTTGCCGGCCGAGGCGAGCGCATCCGGCACCGAGCTCCAGATATCGCGATCCCCGTCGCCGTCGAAGTCGACCGCGTAGTCCTCGAAGTCGCCGGGCAGGAACTGGGTGTGACCCATCGCGCCGGCCCAGGAGCTCTTCATCTCAGCCCGCGTGGCATGTCCGAGCTGGATGATCTTGAGGGCGCCGATGAGCTGCGGCCGGAATTCTTCCGCCCGCCGCCCCATGAAGGCCTGCGTCGCGATAGCCGTGATGGCGTCATAGGGAAGCGCGGCCTGGCCGAAACCCGTTTCCCGGCCCCAGATGGCAAGGATGATGCTCGCCGGCACGCCATACTGTTTCTGGATCGCCGTCAGCTGTGGCGCGAGCTGCTTGTATTTAACCCGCCCGCCCGCCGCCAGCGCGTTCAGGCTGCGGCTCTTGAAGTAGTTTTCCGGCACGCCGAACTCGGCTTGCGGTTTCGGCTTGGGCTTCATCGCTTGTGGCATGGCCGGGCCACCGGGGTAAGCCGGATCGGGGGGCTCGAGTTGCGGCAAGGACCAGTCGAGCTTGAGCCCTTTCAATTGCGTCTCGAAGGTCTTGCGCGATACGCCCGCCGCTTCTGCCTCAGGCCAAAGGCCTTGCAGCCATTGCGCGAACTGCGCTTCGACGGCCTTCTTATAGGTGGCCACCGCATCGGCGGCCCGGGCCGGCGACGGCGGGAAAAGCGCGGTAAGGCTCACGGCCAGTGCCACGGCGAGTCCGGCGGGAAAAAAACGCGCATTTGCGCAAATTCATGCGTCCCCTCAGCGATCCAAGCGATTCGACACAAGGACCCTGATTGTGCAGAGCGTATTGGACGCTGAAAAGGCGAAAACCGTGAAACTCTAGGACGCGGCGCGGGAGCCGGCGCGATGGTCCCTCAACCGCTTCTCCCAGGACAGCGCATCCTCGACGATCGTGTCGAGATTGTTGCGCCGGGGCTCCCAGCCCAGCACATCGCGGATACGATCGGCGCCCGCCACCAATGCGGCCGGATCGCCCGGCCGGCGCTCGGCGGTGCGAACCGCGAAATCCGTGTGCGAAGCCCGCTTCACCGCCTCGACCACATCGAGCACCGAGTAGCCCTCGCCATAGCCGCAGTTCAGCACGATGCTTTCTCCGCCCGCGCGAAGATAACGAAGCGCGTCGAGATGGGCGCGGACAAGATCGCTCACATGAATGTAGTCGCGGATGCAGGTGCCGTCCGGCGTCTCATAGTCGGTGCCGAAAACTTCGAGATAGGGCCGCATACCGAGTGCCGCCTCGGACGCCACCTTGATCAGATGCGTCGCCCGCGGGCTCGACTGTCCGCTGCGCCCTTGCGGGTCGGCGCCGGCGACATTGAAATAGCGCAAGGCCACGAAGCGTAAGGGATGCGCCTTGGCCGTATCGCCCAACATGGTCTCGGTCATCAGCTTGGAGCTACCGTAAGGCGAGATCGGCTGAAGCACCGCGTCCTCGGTGACCGGATTGATTTTCGGAATTCCGTAAACCGCGGCGGTCGACGAGAAGATGAAGTTCGGGATCTTGGTCTCCACCGCGCAAGCGATCAGCGACCGCGAATTGCAAGTGTTGTTGAGATAATAGCCGAGCGGATCGGCGACCGAATCTGGCACGACGATGGAGCCGGCGAAGTGAAGGATCGCGTCGACGGAGTTCCGCAGCAGAAGCCGGCGCACCAGATTGTGGTTGCCGACATTGCCCTCGACGAACTTGGCGCCGTCGGGGACCGCCCAGCGGAAACCGGTGGACAGATTGTCGAGGACGAGTACGTCCTCGCCGGCCTCGAGCAGCTCGAGCGCCATGTGACTGCCGATGAAGCCGGCCCCGCCGGTGACCAGAACGCTCACGATCTTTGTTCCCCGCAATCCGATTTGCAATTCACTGCTAGCTATCGCAAAGAGGTTGAGGGACTTCTAAGCACCGGGGCGGGCAGACCGCCTCGCAACCAACCGTTAAGCCTAACGAGGACTGAATGCCTGCTCGCGTCCGCAAGGCCGTGTTCCCCGTCGCGGGGCTCGGAACCCGATTCCTGCCGGCCACCAAGGCCATGCCGAAAGAGATGCTGACCGTGGTCGACCGGCCGCTGATCCAGCACGTGGTCGACGAGGCGCGCGCCGCCGGGATCGAGCATTTCGTCTTCGTCACCGGCCGCAACAAGGGCGCCATCGAGGACCATTTCGACAAGCAGCCCGAGCTCGAGGAGACGCTCGCCGCCCGCGGCAAGACCGCGGAGCTCGAAGCGCTCGCCGCCGATCTCCCCGAAGCAGGCTGCGTCAGCTTCGTGCGCCAGCAGGAGCCCTTGGGGCTCGGCCACGCGGTGTGGTGCGCGCGCGACATCATCGGCGACGAGCCCTTCGCGCTGCTCCTGCCCGACGTGCTGGTGCAGACGCCCGGCAAAGGCTGCCTCGCCCAGATGCTCGATGTCTATGACAAGCACGGCGGCAACATCATCGCCGTGGAGCCCGTGCCCGACGATCAGGTGAAGAATTACGGCGTCGCCGCGGTCGGCGAGGCCGACGGCAACGTGTTCCCCATCACGGGCATGGTGGAGAAGCCGGCGCCGGGCACCGAGCCGTCCAACCTCACCATTCTCGGCCGCTACATCCTGCAGCCTGAGATATTCGGTCTTCTATCGGAGCAAGAGAAGGGCGCCGGCGACGAGATCCAGCTCACCGACTCGATGCTGGCGCTGCTCGCCAAGCAGCCATTCTACGCGGTGGAATATGAGGGCCGCGCCTTCGACTGCGGCTCCAAGCCCGGCTTCCTCGCTGCCAATATAGCCTATGCATTGGAGCGGCCGGAGCTGCGCGACGCGGTCCTCGCCGAGATCAAGAAGCTGATCTGAGCGGACAGCCTCAGTGCCGGATGCGCATGCCGATCCGCACTTCGTTTTGGTCGAAGTCGCTCAAGCGATCGGTGGAGAAGAAGTCCGTATACTCGTAGCGGGCATAGACCGACAACGTCGGGTTGAAATAATACTCGGCCGATGCGCCGCCCTTGAGCCGCTCGTCGACGAGCGTGCTGCCGGCATAGTCGGCGATCTCATAGGACCCGAAGCCGCGCACCACGAGATAGCGCCAGAAAGCATGCTGCAACGAGAGCTCGTAGAAGCGGTCGATGGCGCCGAGCGAGTCCACGAGCGTCGAGGTGCTTACCTGCGAGCGCGCCAGGAACTCGACCATGGTCATCGGCGTCGGCATCCAGATGACGTCGGCGTTGATCAGCATCCCTTCGATCGGCGACACGGATTCGTCGATGGACGTCTGCTCGCCCCAGCCGAGGCTGAACTCGCCGGTCAGCGTGCTGCTGACCGCGAAGGTCATGCCGGATAGCAGCTCATAGCCGGACGAATCGCGCGTGACGCCGCTGACGCTGACCGGCTGCTTGTAGACCTCCTGGCTGATTCCGCCCTGGACGAAAACCCCCATTTGGGGCTTGAGCTCATAGGTGCCGCGCAGCGTCAACTCGTCCTCACGATAGTCGCGGACGTCCTGCGTGGGGATGACAGTGGGCGTGGGATCGATGACACCGAATACCCCGCCGCCCAGGTCGCTGTAATCGTAAGTGGCAACGGTGCCTTCGAGATCAAGCGTGAGCCGGTTGAAGGTGTGATCGGCGCCCGCGGTGATGTGCTCTTCCTGGACGTTGGTCTGAACGCCGGCGATGTCGGTGAGGCTGATCGAGTTGCGCCCTTCCTGGGTCTGCGACTTGCCGAGCGCGAGCTCGAGATGGGTGCGCCGGGTCACATCGAGACGGCCTCTGAGTTGGGCGAAATACGTCTTGTCGTCCTCGACGCTGAAGTCGTTGTACCAGCTCCGGTCGGCGTCGAACGAGGCGCTGAAGAAATGCCGGCTCCAGTTCGACTCGAGCCGGACATTGGGGGCGACCTCGAGGGCCACGTCCGAGCGCGGGTCGGTGCGCGTGCCGAGCACGTTGTCGGTGAGGATGGTGCCGATCTCCGCCTCGGTGAACAGCAGGAAGCTGCCGATTCTCATGCCGGTCGGCACGTAGGGATCGAGTTCGTGGCCCTTTGGCGGCAGCGGAATCTGCTCCAGGTCGTCGTCGACGCTGGGCGGCGCGAGCAAAGGCTCGCCGGCGGCATTGGTGATGCCGAATTCGGGAACCGGAGGGATTGGCTCGGCCCGCTCATCGCCAAGCCCACCCAAGGGCGGCGGCGGCGCGGGCGGTGCCGGCAACAGAGAGCTGTCGTCGGCGAGGTTGTCAGACGCCGCGGCCCCGGTATCGGCGCCCCCTTGCTGGCTGCCGGTGGATTGACGCTGTTTCCGCAGGATGGAGGAAGCCGGATTGCCGCCCTCTTGCGCGCCGATACTGCCGCGCAAAGGCGGGCCCGCCGCATCTTGAGCGGCGGCCGGCGCCAGGATGGCGGCGGTTAGGGCGGCAGCGAGCGCGCCCGCTGCGCTGGACGTGTGGCGACGCGGCAAGGACGCACCCTCGATCGGCGCTGGGAGAACCCTCGGAATCCACGATATTGTGGCTCCTGATCCCAGGCCCGTTTGACAGCTCAAGCCTAGGAGCAAGAGGGTTAACGAGCCGTTTAGGGCTGTTTCGAAATGGCCCCGTCTTGGACCTTCCGCCGCCTTAATCCGTGCTAAAATCCGAACTGTCACAAAGGGGGAACACCAATGTCGCTCGGCCTGAAGCGGGATCCATCGCCACAAGAGGACCGTAACGAGGCGGTTGCCTCTGCAACGCGGACCCTCCAATTGGAGACCGAAGGCCTGAGCGCGCTGCAAGCCGCGCTCGGCGCGCATTTGGCCGACGCTTCGCCGAGGCCCTGGACATGCTCCGCGTGTGCCGCGGCCGGGTCATTGTCACCGGGATGGCAAGAGCGGCCATGTCGCAGGTGGCCGCGACCCTCTCCTCCACGGGCACCCCCGCCTACTTCGTCCATCCGAGCGGCGAGCCACGGCGACCTCGGCATGATCACCCGCGATGACGCGATCCTTGCCTTCTCCTGGTCGGGTGAAACCGTGGAGCTCGGCAATATCGTCTCTTATTCACGGCGCTTTGCCGTGCCGCTCATCGCGGTGACCTCGAACCCCGACTCGACCCTCGGCCAGGCTGCGGAGATCGTGCTGGCCCTACCGCAGGCGAAGGAAGCCTGCCCCCACGGGCTCGCGCCGACGACCTCGACGGTCATGCAACTGGCTCTCGGCGACTGCCTCGCCATCGCCCTGCTCGAAAGCAAGGGCTTCACGGCGATCGACTTCAAGGCGCTGCACCCCGGCGGTCAGCTCGGCGCGCGCCTGAAATTCGTCGGCGACTTGATGCATAAGGGGGATCGGCTGCCGCTCGCTGATGCGAGCCTCGTCATGTCGGAAGCCATCGTGGTCATGACCGAGAAGGCCCTGGCTTGTCTCGGCGTCGTCGATGGCGACGGAATGCTTCAGGGCATCATCACCGACGGTGACTTGCGCCGCCATATGGGCTCGTCGCTCCTGGGCAAGCGCACCGCGGAGATCATGACGCCGGCGCCGAAGACGGTCGCGCCCGATCTCCTAGCCAGCGCGGCGCTCGAGGTGATCAACGCCTCGGCCATCACCACCCTCTTCGTCGTCGAGGACGGTCGCCCCGTGGGCATCATTCACGTTCACGATCTGCTGCGCGCCGGCGTCGCTTAGGCCGTCGCCCGATCAGGCAACCGCGCGCTCTTCCACCGGCCGCTTGGCCCGCGAGAAGGACCGGCCCGCGTCGGGCATGGCGCCGCTCCCGTCATCGACCTGCGCCATCGCATGCGCCAGCGCGGCGTAGTGATAATGCATGGCCACCTTGATCGTGTAGATGAACAGGATATGCGGCTCGCGCCAGCGCTGGCGCACCACGCGCGACAGCTGCTGCTTGTAGCGCGCCCGCAAGGCGTCGTCTTTCACCACCGACAAGAGCCTCGAGGCCACGGCGCCGAACTTTACGTAGTTGAAGAAGCTCCGCTTGAGCCAGGCCACGGGATGGCTCTTCCAATAGGGCAAATGATGCAGGACGAATTTGAAGTCATCGTCGATGAACTGTCCGTCCAGCCGGCCGAAATAGGCATCGGGATCGTAACAGTCCTGCATCACCTGTATGAATCCGTCGCGCAGCGCCTCGGGAGACATGCCGAGGGGCACGACATTGGTGCCGTATCGCTCGGCCGCCTCGTCGTCGTTCAGCCGCCCGGCTTGCTTGAGCCGATCGTAAAGGGGCGTGGTCGGGATGGCGTGCAGTAGACCGATGAGCGCCGCCGAGATGCGCGCATCGGCAAGAAACCGTGGCATCACCTGAAAGATCGACTCATCGTCGTTATCGAAACCGACGATCATGCCGCACCACACATCGAGACCGCGCGCCTGGATGCGATGCACCCGCTCCAGCAGCGAGCCGGCATTGGGCCGCACATTCTGCAGTTTCTTGGTCTCTTTCAGGGATTCTTCGTTCGGTGTCTCGATGCCGATGAACACGCTCTGGAAATTGGCGAGTCCCATCAGCTCCATAAGCTCGTCGTCCTCGGCGAGATCGAGCGACGCCTCGGTGAACAGCGTCAATGGATAGGCGCGCTCTTGCTGCCAGGCGATGATGTCGCGCAGCACCTCCTTGATCGCCTTCTTGTTGCCGATGAGGTTGTCATCGACGACGAAAACAACCGTAAGCCCGGCGCGCTCGAAAGATTCGAGCTCGGCCAACACCTGCGCGCTCGACTTGAGACGGGGGCGCCGGCCGAAGGTGACGATGATGTCGCAGAATTCGCAAGTGAAGGGGCAGCCCCGGGAGATCTGCAGGCTACCAAACATATAGCGATCGGCCTTCAGCAGATCGACTCGCGGCAGAGGCAGGCTCGCCATGTCGGTTTTCTCGGTCTGCTCGTAGCGGTCCTGGTGGGTGCCTTGCTCCCATTCCCGCAAGAAGCGGGGCCATGTCTCGTCCGCCTCGCCGAGGAAAATGACGTCGGCAGCGCCGTCCAAGATCTCCGGCTCGACCGTGGCCATGGGGCCGCCCACCACGACCATGACGCCGCGGGACTTGACCTCGTCGAGAATTTCCAGGAGACGCGTGCCCTGAATGCTCATGCCCGTCAGACAGACGAGATCGGCGCGGCCGAGACGGTCGAAGTCGATTTCCTCGACATTCTCGTCGATCAACGTCACCTGGTGATGGTCGGGAACGAGCGCCGCGAGCAACGCAAGACAGGACACCGGCAGATTGGCGCGCTTGCCGAACAGGGGCATGCAATGCTCCAACCCCCAGAAGGAAATGTCGAAGCGCGGATTGATGATGACGATATCTGCCATAGTTCCTTCCGGGTGGCCGTTGAGCACAGCAGTCAGTGTAGAGTAGGCATGACAACATGGCGATAGCAGGCCGGAAGACGCCAAAAGCCTCGTTAAAGGCAGTTAATCCTTCGTCCCCGCCCGCGCGCCTGGGGCAACTCTAGGATCAGAACGTCGTGACCACGGAAACGTTCGACCTTGTCATCATCGGCGGCGGCATTCATGGCGCCGCGGTCGCCCGCGACGCCGCCGGTCGCGGCCTGAAAGTGCTGCTGGCCGAGAAGGGCGACTATGCCTGCGCCACCTCCTCCAACTCCTCGAAGCTCATCCATGGCGGCCTGCGCTATCTGGAACATCTCGAGCTGAAGCTCGTGCGCGAATCCCTGGTCGAGCGCGCCGAGCTGCTCCGCGCCGCTCCCCATCTCGTGACTCCGTTGAAATTCCTCCTTCCCATCTACGACTGGCAGACGCGCAGTGCTTGGCTCGTCCACGCCGGCCTCACGCTCTACGACCTGCTGTCCATGGGCGACGGCTTGCCGGCGAGTGGTCGGGTCTCGTCGGCGGAGGCGGAAAGCCTCCCCTATCTGCGCCAGGACCACCTGAGCGCCGTGCTGCATTATCACGACTGCCAGACCGATGACGCGCGCCTGACCTTGGCCGTGGCGCTCGATGCGCGCGCCCGTGGCGCCGACATTCTCAATCGGCGTGCCGTCATCGCCATCGCGGCCCTGGAGAACGGCTATGCCGTCGAACTCGATGAGCGCGGACAAAAGCGGCGGATTGAGACCCGTTTCATCGTCAACGCCGCCGGGCCGTATGCCCCCCAGGTCGATGCCCTGACGGAGGCCGCACCCGAGTCCGCAACCGCTGCGGCTCGTGCGCGGCAGCCATATCGTGCTGCCGATGCCGGACCCGCCCGCACCGTGCGCCTATACGCTGCAAGACGACGGCGAGCGCATCGTGTTCGTCATGCCATGGCTGGACGCGCGCTTCCTGGTCATCGGCACCACCGACGTCCCCCATGAAGGCGATCCCGGCTCGGCCCACTGCTCTGCCGACGAGAAGGCCTATCTGGTCCAAGCCTATAATCGCTATTTCACCTATCCGGGCAGGACGGTCACCGAACGGGACATCGTCTTCACCTGGTCGGGCGTGCGCGCGCTCCATGGCGGCTCGGAGGAGAAGCCGAGCCGCATCAGCCGCAGTCCCTCGCTGGCGGCCTGCGCACAAGGCACTGGCGGCTTCATCACACTCTATGGCGGCAAGCTCACCACGCACCGCGCCCTCGCCGAGGACACGCTCTTCATGCTCAACACGTTTGGTTTGGAGATGAGCGGCCCGTGGACCAAGGACGTGCCGCTTTACGGCGGCAGCCTGAACCGCGAGATGCTTCTCGCCCACGCCGAGGAAGGCCCTGAGGAAATTCCCTTGGCGACGCGCCGGCGCTGGACCCTCACCTATGGCGATAAGATCGAAGATCTCTTCGCCCGCATCGGCGCCGACGCGGGGGCTGCTACGGAGATTGCGCCAGGCGTACCTCGCGCCGAACTCGACCATGTCGTCGAGACCGAGGACGCCATGACGGCTGACGATTATCTCCTACGCCGCACCAAGCTACACCTCCTCCTCGACGAGGTGGGACGCGAGGCGGTAGGGACATGGTTCGCTGCCCGGACTTGATCACGCACAACCTGAAAAGAGAGAAACCATGTCGCGCTACACCGTCCGCCCGGGCCTCCGCTACAAGGCCACAATCGCCCTAGGCCTCTTCCAAGCGCGGCCTCCAACGAGATGGTCGCCGACAAGTTCCGCGAAGTCGGCTTCACCGACGTCGTCGTCACCGGATCGGGCCGCACGCGGTTGGCCATGGGCTCCTGGCCGCACGCGGAGAAGTCGGCAAACATTCCAGACGAGATCAAAGAGATTCACGAGATCGGCCAGATCGAGGTCTGAGCCGTCCTAAGCCGGCCCGTCGGCCGGCTCGACTTTAAGCACCGACCCGTCCACGCCGACCACCTTGATCCGCGTGCCCTTGGGCAGCGCCGGCCCCTCCACCCGCCAGATCGTATCGCCGGAATGGATGCTGCCGCGCCCATTCACGATCGGATCGACGAGGTCGAATGAGTGGCCGACGAGCTGGGCGGCGCGCTGGTTCAAGAGCGGCTGATCGGACTCCAGCGGATGCTGGCGCAGATATCGATTGGCGATCAGCACCGCAGCGAGCGACAGCCCGCAAAACCAGATGAGCTGCCACTGCCAGCCGAGGTCGTAGCGGAACATGATGAGGCCGGTCACCAAGGCTGCGAGCCCGAACCACATGAAGAATATGCCGGGTGCCACCAGTTCGAGGACAAACAGGGCGGCGGCGAGAATCATCCAACTCCAGGCGCCAAGCTCGAGGATCGCTTCCATCACCGGTCCCCGCTAGACGCTTGGCACGGACCCGCGTCCGCGCTGGCTGCCCTGCGGCTTCGCCCCGGACGCATCGCCCTTATCGCCGAAAGCCTCTCGCGCGATCTCGCTGACGCCGGCGATGGCCCCGATCACCGACGACGACTCGAGCGGCAGGATCAGCACCTTCTGATTGTCCGCCTCGGCCAGCGCCTTGAGCGCGCCGATATAATTGTTGGCCACGAAATAATTGATCGCTTGCGCGCTGCCTCTATTGATGGCCTCGCTAACCATGGCGGTTGCTTTGGCCTCGGCTTCGGCCTCGCGCTCGCGAGCCTCGGCATCGCGATAAGCCGCCTCGCGGCGCCCTTCCGCCGCCAGGATTTGCGCCTGCTTCTCGCCCTCCGCAGAGAGGATCGCCGCTTGGCGCTCGCCCTCGGCCACGAGGATCGCCGCACGCTTGTCGCGCTCGGCCTTCATCTGCCGCGCCATGGAGTCGACCAGGTCGCGTGGCGGCTCGATATCCTTGATCTCGATGCGGGTGACCTTGACGCCCCAACTATGAGTGGCGTCGTCGACCACCTTGAGCAGGCGATGATTGATCTCGTCGCGCTCGGACAGAAGCTTGTCCAAATCCATCGACCCCATCACCGTACGGATATTGGTCATGGTGAGGTTGAGGATGGCAACCTCGAGATTGGTCACCTCATAGCTCGCCCGGGCGGCATCGAGAACCTGGAAGAAGGCGACGCCATCGACCCGCACCATGGCGTTGTCCTTGGTGATGACTTCCTGGCTCGGCACCTCGACCACTTGTTCCATCATGTTGAGTTTGCGCCCGACGCGATCGATGAACGGGATGATCAGGGTGAGGCCGGGAGTGAGGGTCCGCGTGTACCGGCCGAAGCGCTCGACCGTGTAATTGTAGCCCTGCGGCACGATCTTGACCGCCGAGATGACAAGAACGACGAATAGGACGAGCAGAACAAGGACGAAGATGTCGAAGCCGAACATATGGCACTCTCCCCAGGTGACCGGCGCCGCTGCCAGTTGAGCTTAAGCGTATCGCACGCGCCTTGATAACGGCAGTCCATTAAATGGTGGAGACCCAACGGCGTATAAGGGGCCGGGCCGGCCCAGATGCCCGCTTTGTGCGGTGCATCACTCACTGCGGCAAGAGCTTGAGGATGTCTTGCGCCGCCGCATCCGCCGCGGCTTCCGCCGCCGTGCCCCAGTGCCGGTCGAGCGAGCCTTTGCGGATGACCTTGACCTGGGTGACATTGCCGATCCGCGTGCCTTCCGGGCCGAAAATGGTCCAATCGATGCGGATGTTTTCCTTGCCGCGCTCCGCCGGCGAGAGTCTCACGGTGCCTTGGATTTCATAGGCGTTGACCTGGGGTGTGCCGGTGACGGTAAACCCCTCGTTGAGAAAGCGGTTGGACAGGGCGCGTTCCAGCGCCTGCTCGCCGTCGCCGGGCGCGCCGGCGACATCGATGAATGCAGCGGGTCCGTCGGCGCCCCACGCCGGCGCCAGCAGCAAAAACAAGCCAAAACCCAAGATGGCCGCGCGTCGCATCGTCCCCTCCTCGCGCAAAATCCGGCCGCAAGATACGCGTCCGCTGGCGCCTCTCCAACCCTTAGGGGCGGCATTTGGCAGGCGTGCGACTTAGCACCGCTTTTTCGCCCGCCGCAGCGCCGCAAGCTTACGGTCGATGGCGCGCGCCCAATTGCCCGTGGCGATGGAAACATTCGTGCCATAGGTGCCGCCAATGATGTTGAGAGCGGCAAGCGCCGGCGCCACGGATTGCACACCGGCGAGAACCCGCTGATCGTTCTGAGCTTTTTCCTGCTCGAGCGTGGCGATCTGCTTGTCGATGCGGGCGCAATTGGGCTGCACCGCGTCGATCTCGCGCATGGTCATGGGCGTGGCGCACCCGGCGAGGAGAAGACTCAGGCAATAGGCCGGTAGTCCTCTGTGCATGACCCCCATCCCCCCGCAGTGCGTCTTACAGCCAGCCCTTGAGCTCCTGCTCGATGAGATGGACGAGCACGCGAATACCGCCTTCACTGTCGTTGAGGCACGGGATGAAGCTGAACCTCTCGCCGCCATGCTCCAGGAAGATGTCTTTGGCCTCGCCCGAGATTTCCTCAAGCGTCTCGACGCAATCGGCGGCAAAGCCGGGCGTGAGGATGGCGATCCGCTTCACCCCATCACGCGCCAGCGCCTCCACCGTCTTGTCCGTATAAGGCTGTAACCATTCGGCGCGGCCGAAACGGGACTGGAAGGTGAGTTTCAGTTTTTCGCCGAGGGGCCCGAGCGCCGCGCGCAGGGCATCCACCGTCTCCATACACTGGCACTGATACGGGTCGCCCTTGTCCACATACGCCTTCGGCAGTCCGTGGAACGAAGCGATGATCACTTCCGGCTCGAAGTCGAGCGTTGCCAGATGCGCGCGGATGGAATCCGCCAGCGCCTCGATATAGACCGGGTCCGTCGGATAGGGCGGCACGGTCCGGAGCGCCGGCTGCCAGCGCATCGTCTTGAGCTTGTCGAACACCGTGTCGTTCACGGTCGCGGTGGTCGCCGCCGCATATTGGGGATAGAGCGGAAACACCAGGAGCTTCTCACAGCCCTGCTTGATCAGAGCCTCGACCCCGGAAGCAATGCTCGGATTGCCGTAGCGCATGGCCCAATCGATGACGAGCTCCTCGCGGTGTCCGAGCTTGTCCGCGATCTTCTCGGCCTGCGCCCGGGTGATGGTGCGCAAGGGCGACTCGTCGAGCTCTTCGTTCCAGATCGAACGGTAGGCCTCGCCGCTTTTCGACGGCCGCGTGGTGAGCACGATGCCGTTCAGGATCAGCCACCAAATAACCCGGTTCACTTCGATCACGCGGCGGTCGGAGAGGAACTCCTTGAGATAGCGCCGCATCGACCAATAGTCGGTGTCGTCCGGCGTGCCGAGGTTGACCAGAAGCACCCCGATCTTGCCAAAGACACCCGCACGGCAATCAAAGGGCTCAGCGAAAGCATCCGTTCGCGGCGTTTCGTTCATTCCGGCCAACTCCTCAGGCTCAGCCCCTAGATAAGGTATCGAACCCGACGCGCCTAGTCTTCAGCCGCAAGCGAGGCCAAACGCTCCGCATCCTCAAGGATTTGCGCGTGATCGAAAGCCAGGGCCTCCCCCCGCCAGTCGGCCACCCATTCGGCAGCCTCGGCGTCGTCGCCGGCCCTTGGGGGCATCGCTGCGGGCAGCCGGGCCAGGAAAGCCGCGCTCACCGTATGCCCGCGCGGGTCGCGCCCGGGATCGGAATAGACGCCGACGAGCGTGAGCTCCGCGACCTCCAAGCCGGTCTCCTCGCGCACCTCGCGGCGGCAGCCGGCTTCGACCGTCTCGCCGATATCGACGAACCCGCCAGGCAGCGCGAAGGCGCCCTTGAACGGCTCGTTCTTGCGGCGAATGAGGAGGACGCGCCCGTCAGGGTCGTGGATGACGCAATCGACTGTGAGCGCTGGGGTCTTCGGCAGTCCCATGGAGCCAGTCTAGCAAGTTGAGCCGAGCCGCGGAGGTTCAGCGATCGTCCTGCGACAGCCGCCGGGCCTCCCTAAGTGCCATGGCCAGGAGGTAGGCCAGAAAGTCGAACCGCCTGGACTTCGCGACCTTCATCAGGGGCGCGATTTGTTCAGCGATCTGCTTGGCGCACTCGCGCGGGTCTTCCCCGCCTCCGGATAAAACCGGACTGCTTGGATCAGACATTATTTCTGCCCGGTGTTCTGGCCGGCCCCGAAGGCACCGACTCAGCGTTCCATTTGGCCACGAACCGGTATGATTTGTAGGCCCTCGCTTCTAGCACGAAGCTGCCGAGCCCATCCAATTGAAATTGTCCGTGTTCCACCGGCATCTGTGGCCGGCGTCCGAACCGACATGTGAGGGCAGCGATGTCCTCAATCCTTAGGCTGCGGCACGATCCGGATATAAGGCTTCGGCGCCGTCCACCCGTCGGGGTAGATCGTCTTTGCCTCATCATCGGAGACCGAACCGGCGATGATGACGTCGTCGCCTTGCGTCCAATTCACGGGCGTCGCCACACGATGCTTGGCGGTGAGTTGCATCGAATCGATGACCCGCAGCACCTCGTCGAAATTGCGCCCCGTGGACATCGGGTAGATCAGGATCAGTTTGATCTTCTTGTCCGGTCCGATGATGAACACGTTGCGGACGGTCTGGTTGTCGGCGGCGGTGCGGCCGTCCGACGTCCCGGTGGTGCCCGCCGGCAGCATGCCGTAGAGCTTGGCGATCGTCAGGTCCGGGTCCCCGATCATGGGATAGTTGACCGCGCTCCCTTGCGTGTCCTTGATGTCCGCCACCCACTTCTTGTGCGTCTCGACCGGATCGACGCTCAAGCCGATGAGCTTCACGCCCCGCTTGTCGAACTCGGGCTTGATCTTGGCCATATAGCCTAGCTCGGTGGTGCAGACCGGGGTGAAGTCCTTTGGATGAGAGAACATGACGGCCCAGGAACCACCGAGCCACTCATGGAACCGGATCGGACCTTCCGTGGTCTCGGCCTCGAAATCCGGGGCGGTATCACCAAGTTGCAGCGCCATGACGACTCTCCTGCTTCTGGGAACAAGCGTCTGAGACCTCAAATTTAGGGCGTCTTACGCCACTCCCGCAATTCCACTGCGACAATAAGAAATACCATTCTCGGCGCCGCAAGTCGTTGGCAACCGGCTTGCCCAGAGTCGCCTCGCGGAAACAAAATTTGGGCCGGAACGCGTGTTCCAGCCCAAATGTCCGCAGTCGAATGAAGGCGTGATCAGGCGACCTTGCGGGCTTGATGGGGGCCCTCCTGCACTTCTCCGATGATCTTGGCACAGAAGGCGTCGAGATCGTCCGGGTTGCGGCTGGTGATAAGTCCCTCGTCGACGACGACCTTCTTGTCGACCCAGTGCGCGCCGGCGTTATTCACGTCCGTCGCCATCGAGTAATAAGACGTCATCTGGCGTCCTTTGGCGATGCCGGCTTCCACCAGCACCCAAGGTGCATGGCAGATGGCCGCAATCGGCTTCTTGCTCTCGAAGAACTCGCGCACGAAGGCGACGGCATCCTGATCGGCGCGCAGCAGATCGGGATTGATCTGCCCGCCCGGAATGACGAGCGCGTCATACTCATCGACAATGACCGCATCGATCGTCCGGTCGACATCGATGGACTCGCCCCAATCGCCATCCTTCCAGCCACGGATCTGGCCGACCTTGAGGGATACGATATCGACCTTGGCGCCAGCTTCTTCGAGCTTCTCTTTCGGCACCATCAGCTCCGACTGCTCGAAGCCGGTTGCCGCCAGGATCATGATTCTTTTGTCGCTGATGTCAGCCATGGGGGGCTCCTATACTTTTGGGTGTGGCTTTGACGGTCAACGCGCCAAGCCCCCAGAATGTTTCGGAAGCCGGAAAATCAGTCGGAATTAGAAGGGTCTAGCCGGACCCAGCGACGCGGCAAACAGAAGAGGCCCGCGGTGAGCACCACCAAGGCGCCGCCGATGGCGCATGTGGTCCATACGGCCTCCGCCCAGCGTTCGTTCCCGCCGCCAAGCTTCAACACAAGCTCACGCGAGCCGAGCGCCAGCGTCGCCAGAACCGCCACCGTAATCGCGGTGCCGAGCGCCATGGCGAATGTGGCGGCGACTCCGGCCCAGAACAGTCCTTGCGTGAGGGCAAAGACGAGCACGAGGATAGCCCCCGAGCACGGCCTGATGCCGACCGAGACCACCACCGCGAGAACCTTCCGCCATGACAGCGGCCCGGCAATGTCGGCAACGTCCACCATGTGATTGCACGCCTCGCCATCCGCATCATGATGATGGTCATGGCCGTGCGTGTGATCATGGTTGTCGTGATCGTGGCGCGCATGCGCGGCCTCTTGCGGTGTCTGCCGGCGCCGCCACAGACGGATGAGCTCGGTCAACAGAAGATAGAGACCGACCAGCGCGATCATTGCGTAGCTCACCGTCTCGAGCTGGTTCGTCCAGGCATTGACCTGAAAGCCCGTGGCGTTCAGCGCGACAAGCAACAGGCTGACGAGCGCCACCGCCGTCAGCGCTTGGAGCCCCGCGGCAAGGAAGGAAATCAAGATGCCCCGCCGCACCGTCTCCTCGTTGGCCACGACGTAGGACGAGATAATGGCCTTGCCGTGCCCCGGACCGACCGCATGCACGACGCCATAAACGAAGCTCAACCCCGCGAGAAAGAGCGCCGCGCCGATGGCATTGCCGCTCTTGAGATTCTTCACGGCCGTCGCGAGCTGACGCTGCATTGTCTGTTGGGTCTGCGCCACCCAGCTCAGCACGCTGCCCAAGGGGCCTTTGGCACGGAGGGGTGCCGCCTTCGGTGCTGCTGCGGCCTTCCCGCCAAACGCCGGCGGCGGTGATTGTTGCTGTGCCGGCGCTCCGAACGCCGAAGGCGGCGGCGTTTGGGCCGACGCCGGCGCCGCGGCGAGTATGAGCATCGCAACCCCGACAATCGCCAAGCCAAGTACCAAGCTCAAGCCGGCGCCAAAACGCGTGACCGCAACAAAACTTATCATTGGGAAACGCACTTCACACGCATGGTTTGTGCGAATTGCGAGCCATAGCTCGAATTGGGGCCGAGCTGGCTGAAGAAGGCTTCGCTCAGCGCCTTCGCCGCTTCGGCGCTCTCGGGGTCGGGCTGATCCACCTCGGCCGTGCAGCCCGAGGCGGGCGTGCCCGCGATCTTGACCGGCGCCTTCTCGGCGAAGCCGAAAGCGACGAAGAAGGACGGATCGTAAACGTCGATGTCGACATCCTTGGGTCGGGGGTCGATCGGCGTTTCGATAGGCAAGGTGAAATGCAGGGTCAACACGGTGTTGTCGTACTCGACCCAATAGTCCACCGGCGGCTTGAGAGGCAGAAAATTGTCCTCGCCGTGGAGTCGGACGAAGGTGAAGTAATCGAACTCCTGCAACGAATCGACATTGACCTTGGCCAACGGCTCGAGCTCTTCCTTCGAGTAGACGCCATCCCCGTCGGCATCGAGGCCCTGCACCGCCATCGCGGTATAGAACTCATCGAACGTCCAGGCGTGTCGAATACCGATGATCGTGTGGTCGGGCCCGAAGACGATCTCCGAGCGCACGGTGGCCCAGACATGCGGATGCGCATCGCTGCGCGGCGCAGAGCCGGCGAAGGCTGCGGCGGCGATGATGGCAGACAAGAGAAGCTGGCGGCCTTTAAGACCCCGTCGCGGCAAGGCTAAGCTCCCTCAAAGGTGAGCCCGTGCTTAAGCGCGAATTATGGAGGATTGGGGGCTAGGCCTGCAACGCCGGGCAAACGGCGGAAGCCCAAAAACAGCGGGATCCAGCTCCGGCAGGAGCTGGATCCGCTTAGTAGACGTCTAAACGCCGCTTGGCTTAGCTGACCTTCAGCTTGCCGGCGAGGTCCGAGAAGAGGCTGGTCAGGCCGCCGGACAGCGAGGCCATGGCCGTGATGATAGCCGTGGCGATACCGGCAGCGATAAGGCCATACTCGATGGCCGTGGCGCCCGACTCGTCCTTGACGAAGCGTGCAATAGAAGTCCTCATTTCGACACTCCCTTTGGATCAGAACTCACAAATGGCCCCGCACCGCGTCACCATGTTCGTCGGTGGAACCTGACGCACAAGGTAGCGGCCACCAGTTAGATACAGGTTAAATTGATCCAACAGACTCGGGCTGCTCAGGGTAAACAAATCGAAAATAGGAAAACTCAGAAATCACGCAAATTCGCCAATTTTTGCTTCAAGTTTACAGAAGCTTTGTCTTGTCTTTACCGCGCCTTTACCACATCACAACAACGCGGGTTCCAATAGGGACCCGCTGGTAGAGGTCGGCGACGTCCTGATTGAGCATCCGGATGCAGCCATGGCTGACCTCCTGCCCCACCGTCCAGGGCGCGTCGGTGCCGTGGATTCGGTAGGTGGTCTGCCCGAGATACATGGCCCGCACCCCTAGCGGGTTCCGC
The DNA here is from genome assembly GCF_001723305.1 of Methyloceanibacter superfactus. Taxonomy (GTDB): domain Bacteria; phylum Pseudomonadota; class Alphaproteobacteria; order Rhizobiales; family Methyloligellaceae; genus Methyloceanibacter; species Methyloceanibacter superfactus. The sequence goes on along the minus strand of NZ_LPWF01000028.1, from coordinate 3,392 downwards.
GGATGGCCGCCGGGGACATAAGCCGGCAGATTCGGATTTTCCCGCCGCATGTCGGCCGTTGGGGTCCAGCCGGGATTGACCCGTTTTTCGCTGACATAGGTCGTTCCGGACCACCGGGCGTCGCCTTTGGGCGCGCCGATCGGGTAGCTGATCGCCCGTTGCTCGGGCAGCACGAAATAGAGTCGGCGCTGGCTGAACTGGACAAGGATGGTGCCCGGCTCGTAGCCGGCGGGCATCGCCACGAGGTGGCGGCCGGCCACCCGCTGCGGCTGGTAGGAATCCCCGAAGGCATCGAAGAGACCTGCCGCGGCTTGGCCTGGCAGAAGGGAAAGAAGCATGGCTGCTACGGCCATGGCGGGTGCCGCGGACCGGGGACCGAGGATACGCATAACAAAACCCCCGTTTTACTGTCCCCCCTTTGTCGGGTGATTCTGGTTAGCGAAATGCAAATGCCTGTCTCGTCGGGAGGCAAGGCGATCTGCCTGAAATCCTCGAGGTGAGCAGGCCTCCTTGACTCCCGCTTCGACTCTGCTTAGAACAAAACAAGAACGAGCGTACCGGTAAGTGTGGAGAGTAAGTCGTGCGTAACAGCGTTCCAGACGGCGATAGTGGTGATCTCGTTCCGCCGGCTGGCGTTGAAGAAAGAGCAGGCGGGTCTCCGGGAAGGGTCCTGATTGAGCAGCTACGGGCTTCGATTCGTGCTCTCGAGCAGTTCCCGTGTCCCTGGCCTCACCCCCCGCACCGGGCGCGGCCCTTTCCCGCCCCGCCTGCTCTTTATCGGCCTCTCATCCCTCCAACGACAATCGGGACAATCCCTTGGCCGCCCTGTGCCAAGGAGGGCTCCACGAGATCAAGCCGCACGCTTACCGCGACACGCCCGCAGGCCTCGGCTTCATCCTGTCGGTCATCGCCCAGGCTCTGACAAATTGTCGCGGGCCCGTGCTGTGGTGTCTGACCCGGGCCGCAGGCCAGGAATGGGGCCACCCCTATGGGCCGGGCCTTCTGCGCGCCGGTCTCGACCCCGCACGCTTCCTCATTGTCGAAACGCGCACCGACCAGGAGAGTGCCTGGGCCCTGGAGGAAGGCCTGAAGAGCGGCGCGCTCGCCGGCTGCGTCGCCCAACTGGCGATCAAGACCCCGCTTACCGCCCGCCGCCTCGGCCTTGCCGCGCAAGCCGCCGGCACCCCGTGTCTTCTCCTCTCCCCCCACGGGGCGGCCGAGGTGCCCGGCACGCGCTCCCGCTGGCGCATTGCCACGGAGGCCAGCGCCCATGTCCCTTTCGACACGAGCGCCCCCGGCACCGCCTGTTGGCGCCTCTCCCTCGAGCGTTGCCGGGGCGCGGCGCCGGGCGCGGACTTTCACATGGAGGCCAGCCATGAGCCGGATCCTCTCCGTGTGGCTGCCGCATCTTCCGATCGAGCGGCGGCGGGAGAACGCGGCAAGCGGTGGCACGCCTCCGCCGGATGACCGGCCTTTCGCTCTCGTCGGCAGCAATTCGCATGGGCTGACCCTCACCGCCGTCAATGCACGGGCTCTGAAAGAAGGTCTGGCCCCCGGCTTGGGCCTCGCCGCGCCCGCGCCATCTGCCCGCGGCTTCTCACCGCACAGGCCGCGCCCAACGAAGATGCCGACGCGCTGCTGGCTCTCGCCCGCTGGTCGTCCCGCTACAGCCCGACCCTCAACGTGGACGGCGACGATGGTCTGTGGCTCGATATCACCGGCGTCTCCCATCTTTTCGGCGGCGAGAGCGCCCTCCTCGCCGACCTCGAGAAGCGGCTGGCGGGCGCCGGCCTCACCGTGCGGCTCGGGGCAGCCGAAACCCTCGGCGGGGCGCACGCGCTGGCCCGCTTCGCGCGCGCTCGCCGTGCATCGCGCCCGCCGGCACGCTCCGCGCCACATTGGCAAGTTTCCCCATCGAGGCCTTGCGTCTTCAGCCTGAGACAGCGCACCTGTTGCGGCGGCTCGGGCTGAAGCGTGTCGGCCAACTCATCGAGGTGCCGCGGGCGAGCCTCGAACGCCGCTTCCATTCACGGGATATGGCGCAAGCCGTCTTGCACCGTCTCGATCAGGCGCTCGGCCAACGCGCCGAGACACTGAAACCTCTCCTGCCGGCATCTGACTTTGTGGCCCGGCTGGCCTTTCCCGAGCCGCTCATCACCCATGACGGTGTCATCGCCGGTCTCGGCTACCTCGCGGGTGAGCTGGGCCGGATCCTGGCACGCGCGAACCTCGGCGCCCGGCGCGTGGCGCTGTGGGTCGCCCGCACCGACGGCTCCGCGACCGAGATCGCCGCCGGTTTGAGCGCACCGTCTCACGCAGCAGCGCATCTCGTGCGCCTGTTGCAGGACAAGCTCGAGGATATCGACATGGGTTTCGGTGTCGATCTCATGGCGCTGGCCGCGTTGATCACCGAGCCGCTGCACCCGACCCAAACGAGTCTCACCGAGACCGGAGAAATCCTCGCGCCCGAAATCCTGATCGACGCCTTGGCCAACCGTCTCGGCATCCGCGCGGTGCGCCGCCTCTTTCCCCGGTCGAGCTACATTCCCGAGCGCGCGCAAAGCACGCGCGGCGCGTTTGCCGGCGTGCCAATCTGGCCGCATGAGGCTTCCGCCAAGCCGCCACGGCCGTTGTGTCTGCTCAGCCGGCCGGAACCTGTGACGGTCCTTGCCGAAATTCCGGAAGGACCGCCGGCGCGCTTCACCTGGCGGCGCGTGAGCCGCCGCGTGGTCAAGGCGCAAGGTCCTGAGCGGATCGCGCCGGAATGGTGGCGCGCGCTGAACCTCCTCGCCGGGACCAGCTTAAGGACGCGCGACTATTACCGCCTCGAGGACGAGGACGGCTGCCGCTATTGGGTGTTCCGCGAGGGCCTCTACGGCGACGGGGAGGACGAGGCCCCCGATTGGTTCCTGCACGGGGTGTTCGCATGAGCGGCCCGCCAAGCTATGCCGAGCTCGACGTCACCTCGAACTTCACCTTCCTGCACGGCGGCTCTCATGCCGAGGAACTGGTGGCCTCGGCGAAGGCGCTGGGACATGCGGCCATCGCCGTCACCGACGCGAACACGCTGGCCGGCGTGGTGCGCGCCCATCTCGCCGCCAAGGAGGTCGGCATCCAATGCTCGTCGGCGCGCGTCTTGTCCCGCAGGATGCCCCTCGCCTCTTGGCTTACCCAACGGACCGCGCGGCTTACGGACGGCTCTGTCGCCTCCTCACCCTCGGTCAGCGCCGGGCCGAGAAAGGCCAATGCACGCTTTATCTCGACGACATTGCCGACCATGCCGAAGGCCTGATCTTCATCGCGCTGCCGGACGACAATCATCCCTCCCCCTGCAAGGGGGAGGGAGTCGCTGCACAAGGTGCAGCGGCGGGTGGGGGTCATGCGACGACGAC